>JAFACG010000033.1 GCA_023425645.1 Pseudomonadota bacterium | reverse complement strand
GTTCGGCTCCTGCAAGAATCCGTTCAAAGCATGTTTTTTAAAGTCGACAAGCAAGAAAGCTTGCCGCGGAATGTGGCGCTTCAGCCACGGGTGAAAAGGCGCCTGGAACAGACGCTGCACGGCGCGCACGCCATGCCAGGGCCGCGCCCCGCTGTACAGCACCAAAGAAACCAGAATGGGCAGGCCTTGAGCGGCCCGCTGCCGCCGGCTGGCCGCCTGCAGCTGCAATCCGCCATAGGTATACGTGCGCAACGCCATGCAGGCATCAGGCCGGGACTGCTGCTCGATGGCAATCAGCACATGGCCTTGCAATGGCTCCTGAATCGGCACGTTCCACACCAGGTCCGCCTGCCTGAGCTGCAAGGCGGGCCCGACATAAACCGGCGACACCAGTTCGGCGCGTCCGACATCCAGACGCCCCAGCACATCCGCGGGCACGACGGCAAGCAACAGATCGCGCAGCAGAATGCGATGACTGAACAACAAACGATAGCTGGCGTCCAGCAGAGACATGGCGGCGCACCTGGCATGATGAACATCCGGACAGCATGCCCGACTGCTTCCGGCAACAGAACGGGCGGGCGAGCTTTCGTCCATCGTCAAAATTACGCAGTTATTCCTCCTGCTGCCTGCCCGGAGAGGCTGACATGCGCCGTCCCGCTCAGCCCGAATATGACAGCTGTCACATTCCAGCCCAAAAAAAACAGCTGAAAAAACAGGCATTTCGGGATTTTTTCATTTCGCCATGCGGAAAGCGGTAACGACTCCACAGGAGCTCATGGGGCCGCTGCTTCGGCTCCTGGAAATCCCACGTCGGATCAAGGGTTTGAACTCAATGACCGTAAAACCCATATCATCCGTAAGCGTATGATTATCCTGATTTTTTTTCTTCAAAGCTTCATATTGCCGTAGCCTGCCTGTCATGCCCGGCCCGCATACTGCATGGGCGGCACGATTGCTTCCAGGCCGGCAAGAAAAGGATGCAGGCAGTCCAACAATAAGCAAACGCCCTAACGGCCTCTTTCGCTGAACCAGGCGGCTCCGGGAGCCAGTTCGCTAACGCCTGGTTCAGCATTTTTTCTCCTGCCCGCTGCGCATGCAGTCAGGGGAACCCTGCGTCCGCATCCGGGGCATGCCCATGCCCGAGCACGCCTTTCCCCTGACGGACCTGTCGCCGCGGACCGCATGCCCCGCCGACACATCCATTGCCCCCAAACACGCCTTCCAACATGCCAGCCCGCCGATATCGCCGACTTCGGCAAAAAATGTCGGTTTTCAGCATCAAAAATTTCACGGTTACTTAAAATCGGGATTTTGTATAAAGCTAATTTCAATAAACCTCATTTACTCTCAAAAAACCCTTTCATAAGCCCCTCAGAAAAAGCTTTAAGCAAAAAATAAAATATCAACAAAATACTTTGAAAATCAATAACTTATTTAATTTTTTTAAACTATTAATTAATTCATTTTTTAATCAATAAAAAGTGACGAATCGGGATTTACAAAAATCGTAATCGGGAAAATCCGTTCATACAGATTTAATATTCAAGCCCCACAATGACGCCATCGACTCCACATCGTCGATAACAGCCAGAAGATGATTTCACCCGGATACCTGTTTTCATGCACTGCGCTGTTCTTGTTCTTTAGCAGGTCCTTCATGAACCAGGCGCCCCTCGGGCGCGCAACGTCCCTCCCGCGCCTGGTTCTGCTTTTTTTCTATCAGTTCCTTCTTATCGAGGTTTGACATGAAAAAGTTCGCTAAAGCTACATCCATGGGCCTTCTGGCCGCCAGCATTCTGGCTGCCGCCGGTGCCGCCAACGCCAACGCCAACGCCATCGTCGGCGGCGGCGCTACTCTGCCAGAACTGCTGTACAAAGACGTTTTCTCGACCGTGCTGAACCCTGACGCAACCGTCAATACCTACGGCTACACCGGCGTGGGCAGCGGCAACGGCAAGAAAGCCTTCTTCGGCAACGACGCTTCCTTCTTGGGCGGCGCCGGTCCCGTCCATTTTGCCGGCAGCGACTCGCGCGTCAGCGTCGCGGAGCAAGTGGCTTACAACAACGCCGAAACCGCCCGCGGCACCGCCAAATGGGGCGCTTTCATCCAGATTCCGGCCGTCGCCACCTCGGTTCTGCTGCCCTACAAGCACGGTACGGTCGCCGACCTGAACCTGACGACCGAACAGATCTGCAAGATCTACTCGCGTCAAATCACCACGTGGAATCAAGTCAATACGGCTTACGGTACTGACCCCATCAAGGTCATCTACCGCGAAGACAATAGCGGCACTACCGAACTGCTGGCCGACTTCCTGAAGGCGGGCTGCGCTCCCCACGGCATCACCTTCACCGTTTCGAACGACTTCAAAGCGGTGGTTGCCTCGGCAGGCGTGGACGCAGCCGCCTTGAAGGCCGCAGGTACCTGGGTGTCGGGCACGGGCAGCAGCGGCGTTAGCGATGCTGTAACAGCTAACAGCAACGTTCTGGCTTACTTGAGCCCTGATCCTAAGTTCACCCCTAGCGATAACGGCAAGGTCGCCCGTATCAACACATTCCTGCCTGTGAACGCCAACATCCAGACGGCGCTGAACAGCATCGCCATCCCCGCTGGCGCCGCATCCAACCCCCGCAACTGGGTTCCCGCCTACACGCTGCCTGCCACCGGCTACCCCATCTTCGGTACCACCAACTTCCTGGTCGGCCAGTGTTATGCCACGGCTGCCAAGAAAGACGGCGTACGCCATCTGCTGTCGCGCTTCTACGGTGATGGCAGCGCCGATAGCGCCACGATCGCCACCCAGATTGTCGATCACAACTTCATCGAACTGCCCACGTCGTGGAAAGACGCTATCAAAACCAACTTCCTGGCCGCCTCCGGCAGCCTGGCCATTGGTGACGCCAGCGTTTGCAACGGCATCGGCCGCCCTTAAACTTCCGGCCTAATTTGGCCTAATTAACTTTCAGACTCTGCATAGTTCTTCAGCAGGTCTTTCATGAACCAGGCGCCTGCTAGGCGCACCATGCTCCGGCAGTGCCTGGTTCAGTTTTTCACCCATTCCTTTCTATATAAGGCTTGCAATGAAAACATCCTTGAAGACCGCTGCTCTGAAAATTTTCATGGCCAGTGCTCTGGTCCCAGCCGCTGCGGCGAACGCCAACATAATTGTTGGTGGGGGCTCTACTCTCCCCGTACCACTATACGGTGACGTTTTCATCCACGTCCTGAACCCTGACACAACGGCCCATATATATTATATATAGTTACACCGGCGTGGGCAGCGGCAACGGTAAGAAAGCATTCTTCGAAAACAATGCCTCTTACTTCGACAGCATCGGTTCGGTCCATTTCGCCGGCAGCGATTCGCGCGTCAGCGTCGAGGAGCAAGTGGCTTACAACAGCGCAGAAACCACCCGCGGCACCGCCAAATGGGGCGCCTTCATCCAGATCCCCGCTGTCGCCACTTCGGTCGTACTGCCCTACAAGCACGGCACGGTTGCCGACCTGAATCTGACGACGCAACAAATATGCCAGATCTACTCGCGTCAACTCACCACGTGGAATCAAATCAACGCTGCTTATGGTGTTGATCCCATCAAAGTCATCTACCGTGAAGACAACAGTGGCACTACCGAACTGCTGGCCAACTACCTAAGGGCAGGCTGCGCTCCTTACAGCATCAACTTCACAGTATCCAACGACTTCAAAAAAGTGGTTGCGTCAGCTGGCGTGGATGCTGCTGCCTTGAAGGCCGCAGGCACCTGGGTGTCAAGCAGAGGCAGCAGCGGCGTTAGAACTGCTGTAACAGCTAACAGCAACGTTCTGGCTTATCTGAGCCCCGATCCAAGCTACGTCCCTCTCCATAACAGCGCGATCGCACGTATCAACACATTCTTGCCTGTGAACGCCGAAATCCAGGCAGCCTTAAATAGCATCACCATTCCGGCAGGTGCAGCATCCAACCCCCGCAACTGGGTTCCCGCCTACACGCTGCCCATGACCGGTTACCCCATCTTCGGCACCACCAACTTCCTGGTCGGCCAGTGCTACGCCACGGCGGCCAAGAAAGACGGCGTACGTCATCTGCTATCGCGTTTCTACGGTGACGGCAGCACCGATAGCGCCGCAATCGCTACCAAGATTGCCGAGCACAACTTTGTCGAGTTGCCCACATCGTGGAAGAACGCCATCAAAGCCAACTTCCTGGCCGCCTCCGGCAGCCTGGCCATTGGCGATGTCAGCGTTTGCAACGGCATCGGCCGCCCCTGAATCCTTTTATTTAGTTTTGCTGTGCTAGTTCGCTAAAACTCCGCCGGGCGGGCGCAAACCTGCCCGGCGGCCCGCGTTCCACCTCCCCGATTCCTGCATTTTCCTGCCCTGGCTGACTGTCATGACCTTGCCCCGCACCGCTCGCACCAAGAACCTGGCCGCTTCCCTGCTGTCCCCCACCCGCCTGTCGCAAGCCCTGGCCCTGGCCTTGCTGGGCGTAAGCCTGCAACCGAATATGGCTGAAGCCCAGGTCAAAAGCGCCTGGTTCGCCACCAGCGGCGGCCAGGACGCCGCACAGGTGCGCCAACGGGCGCTGCCCCTGCAAGGCATGGCCGGCCCCGATACCGCGGCCCAGCAAATGCAGTCGCGCCAGAAGCTGCAGCACTCGCTGGACAACGTCAACCGCGTAGCCAACGCCATCGCGGCTCAACAAGCGGCACAGAACGCCGCCCGCCTGGCGGCCCAGCAGCAGACCGGCGGCGTGGCCGAAGGCCTGGCGGCGGGCGGTCTGGAAGTAGCCACGGGCGAGCAGGCCCACTGGCAAGGCGCCAAGGCGCCGGTGCATACGCAAGACAATGGCCGCCACACCGTGGCCATTGCCCAAACCGAGTCCAAAGCCATTCTGAACTGGAACCGCTTCGACGTGGGCCGCAATACCACGGTGCAATTCCAGCAAAAGGCCAGCGACGCCGTGCTGAACCGCGTCGTGGGCGCACAGGCCGCCCCCAGCCAGATCCAGGGCGCCATCAAGGGCGATGGCACCGTCATGGTGGTGAACCAGAACGGCGTGGTGTTTTCCGGCAGCAGCCAGGTCAATGTGCGCAATCTGGTAGCGGCCGCCGCGAACATCAGCAACGAACAATTCCTGAAAGGCGGCCTGTACGTCAATGAGCAAGGCTCCCTGCCCACCTTTACCGATGCCCTGGGCAAGGTGGACGTCCAGGCCGGCGCGCAGATCCAGACCCATGCGCCGGGCCGTTCCACAGACGGCGGCGGCTATGTGCTGCTGATGGGGCAGGAAGTCCACAACGCCGGCCAGATCCACACGCCCAAGGGGCAGACAACGCTTGCCGCCGGCGACACCTTTTACATACGCAAGGGCCAGGGTACAGACGGGAATACGCAATCCTCCACGCGCGGCAACGAAGTCGTTGCGCACCGCAAGGCCGACAGCCAGGCCGGCCTGGTCGCCAACAGCGGCCTGATCAGCGCGGCCACCGGCGACATCACCCTGACCGGGCACGACGTGCGCCAGGCCGGCGTGCTGGTCAGCACCACGTCCACCAGCCAGCGCGGCGCCATCCACTTGTCCACCCGCCGCAGCGATGCGGACGGTCGCGTCACGCTGGAAGCGGGCAGCACGAGCGCCATTCTGGTGGATGCCGATTCGCCCACCGCGCTGGATGGCCAGCGCGAGGCCCTGATGAACAGCAAGGGCTTTGGCGCCAGCACTGCCATCTTCGACAACTTGGGCCAGACACCCAGCCCCAATGCCTTGTCGCGCATCGACATCGTCAGCGGCAAGACCGTTGACTTCCAGGGCAACTCCCTGACCCTGGCCACGGGCGGCGAAATCACCACCCACGCCGAACACCGAACCCTGCTGCGCAGCGGCGCAGAGCTGGACGTGGCGGGGCAAGTGGGCGTGCGGGTGGCCATGGACAGCAACCAGTTGCTGATCAACGCTCAGGGCAATGAACAGCGCGACGCGCCCATCAACCGCGACAGCAAGAACCTGAACAACAAAGACATCTGGGTGGACCGCCGCCTGCTGGTCTTCGTGCCCAAGGGCACGCAGGGCTACGAATCCGACCGCTGGTATACGGCCGGCGGCCTGTTGGAAGTTAGCGGTTACCTGAACACCGCCCCGCACAGCATAGGCGAATGGCTGGCCCAGGGCGGCACCATTACCGCCACCGGCAAGGACTTTGTGTCCGAAGCCGGATCGCGCCTGAACCTGTCCGGCGGCACGCTGGACGTACAGTCCGGCAAAATAAACCTGACCTGGCTGCGCGGCGAAGACGGCCGCCTGTACGAAGCCAGCCGCGCCCCCGGCGACTTGCTGTACCAAGGCGTGTACCAAGGCTGGGAAGCCCTGCACCCGCGCTGGGGCGAGCAAGCCACGCGCCGCTTCTACAACCCCTTGATCGGCCCGCGCAGCCGCTTCGAAGCGGGCTATACCGTAGGCCGGGACGCGGGCAAACTGATCGTCGCGACACAAAATGCTCTGCTGGATGGCGACTTGATTGGGGAAGTCTACCAAGGCCCGCGCCAGATCCAGGCCGCGCAAGCGGGTCTGGACGGCTACCTGCAATCCCAGGCCGCTGTCGCGCGGCGAGCGGGTTTGGCTATCGGATTCCCGTCCAGAGGCATACTGCCTATATTCAAGCAAATCCGGGTACAAGAAAAAAACCAAAGCATCCTGGCCGACCTGGACGAGCAAGTCAGCGAAGACCGCCAGTCCGTCCTGACCTTGACCGGCGACTGGCTGAACCGCAGCCGCCTGGGCGAGCTGGAACTGTGGGCGCAACAGACCATTACCCTGGACCAGGCGCTGGAACTGGCTCCGGGTGCGGAACTGACCCTGTTCGCGCCTTCGATTGACATCAATGCGGACATCAGCGCCCCATCCGGCGCCATTTCCGCCGGTTTTCTGGGCAACAATCCCGCCGGCAACGACCTGCCCGCAGACATCGAGCGCGGCCTGCGCGTGGCGGATGGCGTCAGCATCAGCGCCGCCGGCCTGCTGACCGACGCCCGCCGGAATTCCCACCAGACCGACCAGCAAGCCTATATCGACGGCGGCCGCATCACGCTGGAAACGCCGGATTCCATACGCCTGGGTCAGGACAGCCTGCTGGACGTCAGCGCCGGCGCCTATGTGCGCGACATCGATAAGTGGCAGGGCGGCAAGGGCGGCTCCGTCCGCATCGCCGCCGGCCACCTGAGCGCTGAACACTCTACGGCACACTTGGAACTGCTGGGCCATATCCGCGGCTATGGCTACACGGGCGCCGGCACCCTGGACATCGATTCGCGCGCGGCCCTGTCCATAGGCGGCGATCTGCAGATGGAAAACGGCTGGCTGCAGGCCGGAGAACGCGCCAATGGCGACCTGATTCTGCTGAATGACTATGAGGTTAAAGCGGGAGAAATCCTTCCTGTACCTTATGCCATTGAGCGCACACATACCTTGCCAGGAGAGTACATCGCGAACCCTTCTGGTAAGTATGATCCCTTTGCCAACGAGCTTGTAATTCCTCAAGCCGACTGGATAATTGGCCCAGAAAACGGTTGGGCCTCATTCGAGGTGGACGGAGTTCTCATCTTTTTTTATGGCGATGGTTACGAAATACCTAGACAAAATGAGAGTCACCGTGGAAATTTGCTCATTCCCGCCGGAGCATCGGTCAAGATTCAGTATATAAATCATCTAACGGTTGACCCAAGAATATTTCCTGACGGTCTAAAGTTCCGCACACCAAAGAAAGACTTTCTACCCATAGGAACCGCAGCGCCAGCAGACTTCGTCGTCTCCAAAGGCACACGACTGCCAACCGGCACCTTGCTCGCCCGTCCCGCACAAATAGCCAAGACCAGCAACATCAGCCTGGCCCCCTTCAACACCGGCTTCGCCCAGTACCAGCTACGCGGACAGAACGGCGTCTATATTCCCCGAAACGTCCAGATCGATCTTCACCGGCCCATTCAGCACCTGAACTTTACCGGCGCCAACGGCCAATCCCAGCTTCAAGCCGGCACGATACTGCCCCCGCTGTTTCAAGTGTCGGCCGACGGGCGCACAGTACAGCAACGCGCCGGCGCCAGCCTGAGCCTGGCTTCCGGCTCCACGCTGTCCGAATGGGCGGCGGGTGAGCCACGCAGCCTGATCCTGGAGCAAGGCTCCAGCCTGCGGGTCGATCCCGGCCAGGCCATCCGGCTGAACAGCACCGGCGACTTGTGGGCGCTGGGCGCTTTGCATGCGCCGGGCGGAACCCTGCGCCTTATGGGCGCGCGCGAACTCTCAGTTACGGGAGACATCCACTCCAACAAAGCCGACAAGCAGGCCCACCAGCGTCAAATTCTGATTGGCGAACACGCCGTTCTGGATGCCTCCGCCGCTGCCTGGACGGGGCAGAACAAGCTGGGCCACACCCTGGGCGTTGTCAGCCGGGGCGGGGACATCATCATAGGCGGGGAGTTTCTGGACGACACCACCAGCGCCCCCGGCTCCGACGCTTTTGTCGTGCTGCGGCCCGGCAGCCGCCTGGATGCCTCGGGCGCGGAAATCCACATCGATCCCGACGGGCGCGGCGCCTATGCCCTGGCCAGTCATGGCGGCTCCATTACGCTGGGTTCGTCCGCGGGCTTGAGCCTGCACGGTTCCATGACGGCCAAGGCGGGCAATGCCGCCGCCCGGGGCGGTCGCTTGAACGTATTGCTGGACGCGCCCAACTACGAAGCGGCCAATATCCACAAGGACGTGCTGGCGCCCAGGGAACTGCTGGTACTGAATCAGCAAGCCGCCTATACGCCCGATGCAACCTTGCGCTACGGCCGGGCCAGCCTGGGCCTGGATCAGATCGCCGCCGGCGGCTTCGATGACTTGCTGCTCTACAGCGGCGGGCTGCTGGGCTTTACGGACAGCACCCGCTTGGCCGTCAACGGCCAACTGCATCTGGTATCGGGCATGCTGGGGCTGAGCGCCGAAGCGCCGCAAGATTCACACATCGAATTGTCGGCCCAGTATCTAAGGCTGGCCGGCCTGAGTGATCTTACCGTGAAGGATAGCCACAAACGCCCTACGTTCAACGGGGTGTCCATGACGCCGCCGACAGGCACAACACGCCTGACCGCGACAGTGGAGCATCTGGACATACAGAATACCGTCAACCTGGGCGGCACGATCGGCACTTTCCCCACCGTAGGGCCCGATGTCAAGCTGCGCTACAACGGATTCGCCCATACAGACATTATGTCCAGCGGCGACATCCGCTTCCTGAAACAGACCGCGACCGGCACACCGCTCAGCCGGATCGTCGGCGATACAAACCTGACACTGCAGGCGCGCCAACTCTATCCGGACGTGGATGCCAAAGGCGGGCTGCAAAGCAATCAGTCCCTGACCATTCTGCGCACGCCCGGTTCCACTCCCTATGCGCCCTATTCCCTGGGCGAGCTGATCTTCACCGCGCCGCGCATTCAGCAGCACGGCATCGTGCTGGCGCCCGGCGGCCAGATCACTTTCAGGGCGCAACGCGTCGATAAAGAAAACGATCTGCAATTTGAAGCGAGCAATTCATCCATCGACTTCGGCCCTGGCAGCATCACCTCCATCAGCATGGCGGGTTTGCGCCTGCCCTACGGCGGTACCGTGGATGGGCTGGATTATCTGTATCACGGCGCCTTGATTCGCGAACTGGCTGCCTCCTTGTTCGATCCGTCCAAGTCCATGCGCCTGTCGGCGCACGACATCAAGGTACAGGAAGGCGCGGTGCTGGATTTGAGCGGCGGCGGCGACTTGCTGGGGGCGGGCTTTGTGGCCGGACGCGGCGGCTCCGTGGATGCGCGCCTGTATCCGCTGATGCAAGTGGATCGGCGCGGCGGCGGCTTCACCCTGCCCTCGTTAAAATCCAACCCCGTCTACGCCATCGTGCCCGGCCATCAGGCGCCGTACGCACCCGGCGGAAAAGGCGAGGGCGCGGTCGCGCCCGGCCTGGGCCAGCGAATCACCTTGGAGCACGGGCTGCCCGGACTGCCCGCCGGCACCTATACGCTGTTGCCGTCCAGCTATGCGCTGCTGCCCGGCGCGTTCCGGGTGGAACTGAACGGAACCCAGGCCCAGGCGCTTGGCTACACCGCTCCGGGACTGCTGCGCAACGGTTCCTGGGCCGTGCAGGGCGCAGTCCACAGCCATCAGGCAGCGCCCCAGGCCGGCTTGATGCAGCCCATGATCATCAGCAGCGCCGACACGGTGCGCCGTTACAGCCAGTACAACGAGACCAGCTTCAGCGACTTCGCGCGGCAGCACGCGGCGCGCAGCGGCAACCCGCGCTTGCCGACGCCGGAAGATGGCAAGCAGTTGATTGTGGACCTGAGCGGTGAGCGTCGTTACCTTATCATCCCGAGCCCCGCTCGCTCTCTGTCGTTCAAGGGAGAAGCGAGATTTCAAGCCGCCCCCCAGGGATACGCGGGCACGGCCGCCATCAAAAGTTCATCGGGTCATCTGCACGTCGTGTCCAGCCTGGACCAGCCAGGCCTGCCGGCGGATGCCGCCCGGGTCGATGCCGCCAGCCTGAACCGGCTGCACGCCGGACGCCTGGCCTTAGGCCAGGAATCCAGGATCTCGGAAAACCGTTTGATATTCTATACGCCTGGCGGTATTACAGAAGGCTTGACCATTCATTCGGGCACTTACCTGACTGCCCCTGAAATCGTGCTGGCCGCCACGGCCATGACGCTGGAACCCGGTGCGGTGCTCAGCACCCTGGGCCAAGGCTCCGCCCCGCTGGGACTGGAGCAAGGCTATTACACCCAGGGACACAACTTCGTGTTGCTGTCCAATAATCAGCATTTGGCTCAAAACGTCAATACGTCCACTGTCGGTTCTATCCAGATCGGTATCTGCACCACGGCATCTTGCGACGGCGCCGCCCGGCTTTATTCCGATGCCAGTCTGACCATCGGCACCAACGGCTCCCTGGAGCTGGGTGAACAAGTCCGCTACGGCGCCCGCCACCTGACTTTGGCCACCAGCAGCATCAATGTCGGCAGCGAACAGGCTCTGGACGCCGCCCGCGCCCAGGGCATGCTGCCCGCCGGCCTGACGCTGAACCAGGGCATTCTGGACCGCCTGCTGCAAGGCGACACGTCCTGGGGCGCGCCGGCGCTGGAACAACTGAGCCTGACCGCCGGCCAGTCCCTGAACTTCTGGGGCAATGTGGCCCTGGACACCACGGACCCGGCCACGGGCCGCAGCCGCATGGAACGCCTGGTGCTGCGCACGCCCGCCATCTACGGCGCCGGCCAGGCGGGCGAACAGGCCTATCTGCGCACCGGCGACCTGTACTGGACCGGCCTGATGCAAGCGGCGCCCGCCCCCGTGCTGGGCGGCGCCGGGCACGGCCAGGGCACATTGCGCATCGATGCCGAGCAATTCATCCTGGGCTATGACCCGTTCAGCCGGCCCAACAATACCGACCGGCCCGAGCGCCTGACGCTGGGCTTCGATACGGTGGACGTCACCGCCCGCCGCGCCTTTACCGCCAGCCACGAAGGCAGCCTGAAGGTCTACCGGCGCTGGACCGGGGAAGACCAGAACGGCTCGCTCTACGACGGCGGCCATCTGCTCATCCGGACGCCCTTGCTGACCGGCCGCTCCGGCTCGGCCTCGCACATCACGGCGGGGGGCGCCCTGCGCGTGCAGGGCCTGCCCGGCGCCACCGCCGATGCATCCCTGGCCGGCATGGGTTCGGAAATCCGCCTGGCGGCCCAGCGAATCAACGTGGACACCCGGGTCGTGCTGCCCAGCGGCCAGTTCCAGGCCCATGCGCAACAGGATGTGATCCTGGGGCCGCAAGCCAGCCTGAACCTGGCGGGCAAGACCACGACCTTCTTTGACGACGACGAAGCCACCCAGTACAGCTGGGGCGGCGACATTATCCTGGCTTCCCAGCACGGCAATGTCATTCTGGATGCCCAGTCCCTGCTCGACGTGTCCGCCATCAACAACCACGCCGGCTACCTGACGGTACAGGCTTCCGAAGGCCGCGCGGCGCTGGAAGGCCGAGTGCTGGGCGGAGCCTCCGGCCAATATGACGCCGGCGGCACCTGGGTGCCCTATCGCCATGCCCAGCTGGAACTGCAGGCCAAGCATCTGGGCCTGACGGGCGATCTGTCCGAACAATTCGCGCTGCTGAACCAGCGCCTGGACCAGGGCGAAGTCTGGGGCGCGCGCCAGTTCCAGTTCGGCGAAGGCGATCTGCACATAGGCGGCGCCGTGCGCGCCGGCCAGATCGGCATCGCCCTGGACCAGGGCCATCTGACGGTAGACGGCCTGCTGGACGCCAGCGGCGCGCAAGTAGGCCAGATCCGCCTGAACGCCAAGC
Organism: Pseudomonadota bacterium; assembly: GCA_023425645.1. GTDB lineage: Bacteria > Pseudomonadota > Gammaproteobacteria > Burkholderiales > Burkholderiaceae_B > Alcaligenes. The sequence continues at coordinate 24,889 of JAFACG010000033.1, read as the reverse complement.
ACGGCTTGACGCTGACCGGACGCGCCGTGCTGGACGCCCATGGCCGCCTGCTGCGCGTGGACAGCTACGGCCAGATCATCCACAGCCCCAACCGGGCCGTGGTGGAATTGAACAGCGGACAGGGCCGGTTGAGCTTGAACAGCGGCGCGCGCATCGACCTGCGCCACGGCACGGACACCCCCGAACGCGATCCCGAGGCCCGCGGCAGCCTGTGGCTGTACGCGCCGCGCCTGGATGCGGCGGACTCCGGCCGCATGGCCGTGCAGGCCGATGCCGGTCTGGACATTGCCGGCGCGCGCCAGATCGTGCTGCATGCGGTGCAGCAGTATTTCGATGCGCCGGCGGGCACGGACGCCGCCGCCAGCGGCCGTCCGTACCAGGTCATCACCCAAGGCTGGCTGGACGACAGGCACACGGAAAGCACGCGCTTCATCAACAATGCCCTGGCCAATACCGGCCTGATCCAGAACCAGTTGGCCGGCCTGACCGCCTACCGCGACGCCTTTCACCTGCGTCCCGCGGTGGAAATCCTGAGCGCGACGCCCGATGGCGACCTGGTCGTGCAAGGCGACCTGGACTTGTCCAAGTACCGCTACAACAGCTTGAACCCAAATAGCCCCCTGACCGCCGTCTACGGCTCGGGCGAAGCGGGCGCCCTTGCCATCCGGGCCGGCGGCGACCTGGCCATTTACGGCAGCATCAACGACGGCTTTGCGCCGCCGCCCGCCACGCCCGATGACGACGGCTGGGTATTGGTGCCCGGCAAGCAGCCCTTCGGCGGCGATGTGATCGTGCCCATTGCCGGCGTCAAGCTGGAAGCCGGCACGCAATACCCGGCCGGACGGGCGCTGAACTTCGATCTGCCCGCCGGCAATGTGACGCTGCCCGCCGGCACGCGCCTGCCCGTCGACGTGACCCTGGATGCGGCCTACACCCTGCCCGCCGGCAGCGTATTCCGCGCCGACGTGCATGCGCCGGACGGCAGCCTGCTGCTGCCCGCCGGCGCCCCCGTGCCCGAAGGCGGTCTGGCCTTGCAGCAAGGCGCCAAGCTGGGCGCCGGCCTGCACCTGCCCGCCAATTTGACGGTACAAAACATCACCTGGCCCAAGGGCGTCACCCTGCCCGTGGCCATGAATCAGGCCGGCCAGATCAGCCTGCCGGTCGGAGCCCTGTTGCCGGCGGACACGGATATCAAGTTGGCCGACGGCCTGTTCCGCGTGCCTCTGCGCCCGCTGGACGGCGACCGCCAGGCCTACAACTGGGCGCTGGCGCCCATGCTGCCCAGCGGCTCGCAATCCTGGAACATACGGCTGGTGGCGGGCGCAGACACCGCCGCCGCCGATCCGCGCAGCCTGCGCAGCGACGCCGCGCACGGCAGCCTGGTATTGGGCGACACGCACTACGGCATGGAAAAGGAATACAAGGCGGCTGGAGTCTGGGTATGGGCGCCCGACAACTGGATGGGCGAACCGGCCGGACAAGCTGTGCCTGCAGAATCCCTGGAATATTGCGAAATCGACCCAAGCCTGTGTGTCCTTCAAGCCCCCCCGCCCCAGTACGTCTGGGCGGAAGGCAACTGGATGGGCGAACCGGCCGGAGAAGCTGTGCCCGAAGAATCCCTGGAATATTGCGAAATCGACCCAACTCTGTGCACATACGTTGATACAGGTAAAAAAGAATTGGCCGGCGTCCACGCTCGCCAGCCTAACCTGAGCGTATTGCGCACCGGTACGGCAGACCTGGAACTGGCTGTCCGTCATGACCTTTCCATGCGCAGCCCTTATGGCATCTACACGGCAGGTACGCCGGTTCTGCTCGGAAACGGAATGGACAAGCACTATGACGCCGATCGCGCCATTACCGAGGGCGGCAAGGTGCTGGGCAACACAGCCGGCGACTATGAAAATCTGGTCAGCGGAAACAACAGGATCAGTCAGAATTGGTACCCGGACTTTGGCGGCAATCTATCGCTGCGAATCCAAGGCGATCTTGCCGGCGATGCCTGGGCGGCCACTGCTCCTGCCTCGGGCACGTCCATCAATAGCACGGATGTCCATAATTGGTTGTGGACGCAAGGCAACGACGGCGCCGATTCCTCCCGCATCCCGACCGCATGGGCCCTTCATTTTGGCGACTATGTCGTCAATCACGATGTGCCGGCAACTCTCAAGCGATGGCCGCGCCAAGTGGGGTTCAGCGGCTTGGGCACGCTGGGCGGAGGCAATGCGCTTGTTCAGGTCGGCGGCCGAACGGGCATAACAAGCATACGTGCGCAAAGTGAGCCTCGCAGCGAGGGCTTGACCATTGCCATCGCCAGCAATGGCCGCGTCCTGCCAGATGGCCGCGTCCTGATTCAAGGAGGAGGCGATTTGCGCTTGCGCCTGTCCGGCGGATGGAACCCCGAACTCGACGCCCTGCAGAAACGACCCTCGCTGCCCTTCAATGCCCATGCCTTGCTCGGCGGCATCGTAAATTTACGCGGCCAGATCCAACTTTCCGCCGGGCAGATTGGAGTGATGAAGCAATATTATGAAAGCAACCAAAGAGATAGCCGGGACAGCCGGCCTCACAATCCCTATCAATCCTCCAAAACCCAATCGGTAGGCGGTCTTGTACTGACTTTGGGAGACGCCACGGCGGATCTTCAAAGCCAGCGCAATCTGGTCTTGTCCGCCGTTGCGGACGCTACCAGGCCATCGACGCCTTACTCTAGGGCTGACTCTCGCGGCCAGGGGCAGACCTGGTTCAGCTTGTGGACGGATCATACCGCTGCGCGCGCCTGGTCAGCCGGTTCCCATTTGACCGGCGACACGCGCATTTCAGAAGAACTGAACCCCGGCGAAAGCCATGCGCTGAACCCCCATCGGCCAAGCGATGGCGCCTTTACCTTGCCAGGCTCGGTTTCTCTGATCGCGACGGAAGGCAATATTTACCAGGGCACGTCCATGACCCGGTCCGCCTCGCCTCTGGAGGCTCCCTTGCTGCTAGCTCCCTTAGGCCCACGCCAATTGACCATATTGGCCGGCGGCTCCTATTTCGGCGGCGGACAGATCATCGCCTCCTCGGGCGCGGACAGCCACAGCGTTTCGACCTTCCTGCGCCCCAGCTATCGTGTCCACGGTGCTGGAAATCCCATTGGGCGTAATACGCCAGAGGAAACCTCTTTCTTTACCGGCGATGCGCTGCATGCGTGGTCACTCAACACCATACGGAACGAGGTCAATTACCGTCCCCATCCTTCGACCTCTACCCGGGTCTATAGCCGCGATGGGGACATTGTCGGTCTTTGGCTGGGCGCTCAAATCGAGCACACCGGCGGAGACTACATGGGCACTGCAGCCTGGTATTGGAGCAGCGGCGCCGCTCAAATCCGAGCAGGGCAGGACATTATCTGGACTGGACAAAGAAAGGACGAAGCATCCAGGGAGCTCCCTGTCATATATGGCTCTTCACCTACCGGCAGCTTCATCCTGCACACCCACCCCAACGACGTCTCCACCATTATCGCCGGGCGCGATATCCGCTACCTGAACCTGAGCGTGGCCGGGCCGGGCACGGTGGAAATCACCGCCGGGCGCAACATCATCCAGGAAGACAAGGCCGGCATCGTCAGCCTGGGGCCGGTGGTGGCAGGCGATACCCGTCCGGGCGCCGGCATCGTGTTGCAGGCGGGCATGAACAACAGCACCTATGCGGGCCTGCTGCAGCAGTACCTGAACCCCGCCTTGCGCGCGGATGCGTCCCAGTCTCTGGCCGGCCAGCCCGGCCGCGTGGTGCACAGCTATGAAGGGGAACTGATGGATTGGCTGCGGGAACGCTACGGCGTGACTTTCAGCGGCGACGATGCCGCGCCGTCCGCCCTGGCCTACTTCCAGACCCTGCCCGCCGCCCAGCAGCGCATCTTCGCCCGCGACATTTACTTTGCGGAACTGCGCGAGGGCGGGCGCGAGTACAACGACGAAGGCGGTCCGCGTTCAGGCAGTTACCTGCGCGGCCGGCGCGTCATCCAGGCCCTTTTCCCCGAACTGGACATGAACCAGCAGCCCATCGTGTACGACGGCGACGTGCTGCTGTTCGGCGGCGCGGGCGTGCACACCAACCAGGGCGGCGACATCCAGATGCTGGCGCCCGGCGGCGGGCTGACCTTCGGCGTGGAAGGCCCGCAGCCGCCGTCCACGGCCGGGATCATCACCCGCGGCCGGGGCAACATCCAGCTTTATTCGCGTGACAGCATCCTGCTGGGCCAGAGCCGGGTCATGACCTCCTTCGGCGGGGACATCCTGGCCTGGGCCAACCGCGGCGACATCAACGCTGGGCGCGGCTCCAAGACCACGGTGGTCTACACCCCGCCGCTGCGCGTCTACGACAGCGTGGGCAATGTGCGGATTTCTCCGGACGTGCCCAGCACCGGAGCCGGCATCGCCACCCTGGCGCCCATCCCTGAAGTTCCTGCCGGCGACGTGGACCTGATCGCCCCCGAAGGCGTGATCGACGCGGGCGAAGCCGGCATCCGGGTGTCGGGCAACGTCAACGTGGCCGCGCTGCAGGTCATCAACTCGGAGAACATCAAGACGCAAGGCGAATCCAAGGGCATCCCCGTGGTGGCCGCGGTGAACACCGGCGCCCTGACCAGCGCCAGCGCCGCCGCCTCCAGCGCCACGGCCGCCGCGCAGGACGTGGTCCAGCGCAACCAGGCCGCGCGCCAGCAGAACCAGCCGTCCATCGTGACGGTGCAGATCCTGGGCTTCGGAGACTCATAATCCCAAGCAACTCCACGGGCGCCGAACCCGTGTCCCAGACCCTCCACAGCCCGCCGCCAGACGGGCTGTTTTTTTTATGGCTATCAGGTAGTTCTACGCAGGATCAATCCCTGACTGCAACATGGAACCAGGCCCCACACTAAGTCATGCTGTTGTGGTCTATTCCCGGAGGCCCGCCTGTACTGGCTTTCATATTGCAATTCATACGCCAATGGCGTATAAAGGTAAACATGGTTTCTCTCGAAACCTCAATCTTTATTCGTCAGATCACGGCTCTACTGTCTGATGATGAATACCGGCGCCTTCAACACGCTTTGCTCGAAAATCCTGCTAAAGGTGATGTAATTCCTGGTGGCGGAGGGATACGGAAAGTGCGATTCCCCCGGGCCGGCACAGGTAAAAGCGGAGGATTGCGAGTGATCTATTACTGGGTGAGCAGCGATGATCAGACTCTGATGCTGCTGGCCTATCCCAAGAACGAACAAGAAAATCTGACCGCCGGTCAACTGACTCAACTGCGGGCGCTTATCAAGGAATTGTGAAATGAATGATCAGTTATTTGCCGAGTTGAAAGCCAGCCTCAAAGAAGCGAAAGCCATTCGCAAAGGCGAACAGGCCCCTGCTCGAGTATTTGCCCTGGACTCTTTGGATGTGAAGCGCGTACGGGAACAAACAAATCTGTCCCAGGCTGAATTTGCCGCAGCCCTTCAGGTGAGCGTTCGGACGCTGCAAAATTGGGAACAGCGGCGCCGCACTCCCACAGGCCCTGCGGCGGCTTTGCTTAAAGTGGTCGCAAATGCGCCGGAGCTTGCGCTGCGCGCTTTGCATGGATAGCGGGCCAGCGCTACAGATCCCTTGCCCCTGCCCTTGACCTTGGTGCTGTACAGCGGCAAGCAAGTCTGGAGCGCCCCTCTGCAAAGCCGCGACCTGTTTTCAAATTATGCTGCGCCGTGGCCTATTGACCACATTCCGCAGCAAGCTTATTGGCTTATTGACCTTAAAAAACAATCCCTTAACCATTCCTTGCAAGCAAACAGCCTGTTCGGCCTGATCTGCCGGATTCAGCACAACCAAGGGCTGGCGCACTTGAGCGAGCTGATGCAGACTGTCCTGGACGCCCGCCCCGACCCGAACCTGCTGCGCGACCTGGCCGCCTGGATCAACCAGGCCATCCTGCCGCGCTGCCTGCCCAATCTGGATTTTCCCCGCCACCTGCACTTGAAGGACATACGCGCCATGCTTGAAGACAACTCCGACTCCTGGCTGCACCAATGGGAAGCCCAAGGCATTCAAAAAGGCCTGGCCCAGGGCTTATCCCAAGGGCTTTCCCAAGGACTATCCCAAGGGCTGTCCCAAGGGCTGCAACGCGGCCTGCAAGCCTAGCAAAACACCCTGATCCGCCAGCTACGGCGCAAGTTCGGCAGGCTGCCCAACATGCGCAAGCAACAGATCGTCCAGGCCAACACTCGCCAATTGACGGCTTGGAGCCTGAAGCTGCTGGATGCCGCTACGCTGGACGAGGTCTTTCAATCGCCTTCGCCCAAAGGAAGGGGCGCCCCCCGGCATTGAATTCGTTCGGGGCATGCGTCACAGGAAATGAGCCTGATGGCCAGCCTCATCCAAATAACCCTTTTATCAATAAGGGCTATACTGGCCGGCCTTTTTACTCTTCTTGCCGAAAACTCATGACTACTGCTTTACCCGCCTGCCCGCAATGCCAATCCGCTTTCACTTACGAAGACGGAATTCTGTATGTGTGCCCGGAATGCGGGCATGAATGGTCCGCACAGGAGTCGCAGGCGTCCGAACCCCAAGGCCGCGTGTATCGGGATGCGGCCGGCAATGTGCTGCAGGATGGCGACACCGTCACGGTCATCAAGGACTTGAAACTGAAAGGCTCGGGCGGCGTGGTCAAGATGGGCACCAAGGTGAAGAACATCCGCCTGGTCGACAGCGACCATGACATCGATTGCAAGATCGACGGTTTCGGCGCCATGAGCCTGAAAACCGAATTCGTCAAGAAGGTCTGACTCTACTGCCGGAGCCACGCTTCAGCCTCAAGGGCCTCAGGAAAACCGCCAATTTGAACTACTCCGATTTTTGACAGCAGTTCACAGGCCTTCGGGCTTTAGGCTCTGACCGTCCAACTTTTGAGGGTCAGTTCAAATTGGCGGTTTTTTTATACATGGCTATCCGTAGTTTTGCGATGGACAAATACCCTGTCCGGCATAAGCCGGATCAGAAACAATACGTCATGCTGAGGCGGTATCCACTATCTGCACGTTCACCGCCATGACTCTGCTCGATGCCAGCTATCGGCGACTGTTCAATCACCGCAATCTACTGCTGGATCTGTTATGTACCGTATTTTCGCCCGATGTGTGTGAACGCTTGGACCTGGACGGAGCGCTTCCTCTGTCCCCGGCCTATGTAGGCCCGGCCATGCAAGTCCGCCAGGGGGATCTGGCCTGGAGCGTCCCGCCCCGTGACAACGATGATCCCATTTTGCTGATCGGCATCGAACACCAGTCCCAACCCGATTACCTCATGGCATTACGCGTCGGCACCTACAAGCATCTGCAATTGGAGTCTTTTGCCCAACAGCATAGGCCCAGGACACCGCTGCCTATACCCGTCATGCTGGTGCTATACAGCGGCAAACAGGCCTGGACCGCCTCCACCCGCAGCCAAGACCTCTTCCCAGCGCTCGCGCCACCGTGGCCCATCGACCACATTCCTCAGCAAGCTTATTGGCTTATTGACCTTAAAAAACAATCTCTTAGCCATTCATTGCAAGCAAGCAGCCTATTCGGCCTGATCTGCCGGATTCAGCACAACCAAGGGCTAGCGCACTTGAGCGAGCTGATGCAGACTGTCCTGGACGCCTGCCCCGACCCGAACCTGCTGCGCGACCTGGCCGCCTGGATCAACCAGGCCATCCTGCCGCGCTGCCTGCCTAATCTGGAGCTTCCTCAACACCTGCACTTGAAGGACATACGCGCCATGCTTGAAGACAACTCCGACTCCTGGCTGCACCAATGGGAAGCCCAAGGCATTCAAAAAGGCCTGGCCCAGGGCTTATCCCAAGGGCTGCAACGCGGCCTGCAAACCCAGCAAAGCACCTTGATCCGCCAGCTACGGCGCAAGTTCGGCAGGCTGCCCAACCGGTACAAGCAGCAGATCGCCAAAGCCACTTCACGCCAATTGACCACTTGGAGTCTGCTATTGCTGGACGCGCCTACCGTGGACGAAGTATTCCTACCGTCGCCTGCCCCGCATAAGGCGACTTGACAAGTCCAAGCCCGGCCTCTAGCGCAAACTGACGACGCTGCTTACCTTCTGCCGTTCCTGGCCGCGCGCGCTCAGCTCCACTTCCAGTTCCAGCGCGGCGGCCGGCTGACGCTGCATGGTCCCGCCCTTGACCGGCAGCGTCTGCCAGCCCGCGCCGGGCTCCCAGGCGCGCAGACGCCAGCGCAGGCTGTCCGCAAGCACGCGCCCCGCGTCCTGAAGCCTGGGCTCGGGCAAGGGATAGCGTTTGCCGGCAGCGCCGGCGATCCGGTACAGGCCGTCGCTGCCCTGCCACCACTGCACGCGCTGCCAATAGCCTGGCCGGCCGTCCACTGCGCGCACCATCTCCAGCACCCACCCGTCCGCCCCTCTGCGCTGCAAGAGGACGCTGGGAGGCAGGAACAAGGGCGCTGGCGTCTGCGCCGCTCCGCCGGCCTCGGTGGCGACCGGGGGAAACAGCCAGCCCTGTTCGGAAAACTCGGTTCCGGCCCGCCATTGCACATCCCGCTCGAACTGCTCCAGCACGGCCAGCACGGCCTGGATGCGCATGCTGCGCGCCTCCAGATCGCCCTGCGTACGCTGCAGGCTGTCCAGCGAGCCCCAGGTCATCAGGCTGAGAACGGCCATGACGACCAGGGCCACCAGCACTTCGATCAGGGTCAAGCCCCGCTGCCCTGCGGCAAGGTTCATGGCGATGCCTCCCTGGCGAGCTGCATCTGAAGCGTGACCAGACGGCGCCGTTCGGGCTGCTGCGCATCGACATGAATGGTCAGGAACAACAGCCCAGGCGCTGCCGGCCTCAACTGGCTGTGGCATACGAACCGCCAGCCCGCCTGCGGACAAGGCTGGCTGTCCGCTCCCGGCTTCAAGGGCCGGACGCCCGCCTGCCACTGCGCCAGCGCATTCCGCGCCGACAACATGGCCAGGCTCTTCTGCTCCAGGTGCTCGACATTGTCCGTGGAATGCAGCCCTGTTCTGGCGAATGCCGCCAGCGCCACGCTGACGATCACCAATGCGACCAGGACCTCCACCAGGGAAAAGCCTTTGTCCAGGGCGGGCCGGCCGGCTCCAACCGCAGACAGGCTCACGGCACCACCCGAAACTGGCCGTCGGCGTCCCGGCGAACCGCCACGCGGCTTCCTTGGCTGCTGAGCTCGATCTCCCACGTCTGCCCCAGCGGTTCGGCCGTGAAGCGCAGCGGCAGCTCGCCCTGCACGATCGGATGCCCGCTATGCCAGGAGCGTTCGCCCAGCAGGCTGTCGGCGGGAAATGGCTCGCGGGCGATTCCGGGTTCCAGGACGGGCCAGCCGTTCCTGTCCGGATCGCGCCAGCGTCGGCGTGTAAAGCCTTCTGTCCGGGCCTGCGGCTGCCAATAAATGATGCGCCCGTCCCGGCGCGCCTCGGCTTGCGCGACACTGAAACGCTGGATCAGTTCACGGGCGTCGCGGCGCAGCTCGCGGCCGGGGTCCGGGGCGGCGCTGACCATGACGGCCGCCGTCGCAATGCCCACGATGACCAGCACGACCATCACTTCCACCAAGGAAAAGCCCCTGGCCCGGCTGGGCGTGAAAATAAGCTCCATGTGCGGCCCCCGATGAAAACCTGATGACGCCAGATTAAAGTCCAAATATGGCATTGACATGAAACGTCCACAATGCGCTGCTATAGATATTACTAAGAGAATGAAAAACGGAAATCACGCAAACCAAAGGCATAGACATGAATGAAGAAAGAAACGACCGATATATCATCCCCATGCATGCGGCAGGAATCATCATGACTCTAGGTTTGGCTTACTGGGCCCTGGCTCCCGGGCCGATGCATAGGGCCGTCCCTGAAACGGTTTCCGTCGTACCGGACACCGCGGCAAGCGCCGCGGGAGACGCCGTTGGTCAATGGTTCCGGAAAGGCCCGGTACGCCTGGACCTGGAATTCAAGGGCTTGATAGAAAACGACAATCAACGGGTCGTGCTGGTGTCGCTGAATGGCCAGCAAGCACAAAGCTTCAAGCTCGGGCAGGAACGGCCGCCCGGGCTGGCGCTTCAATCCGTGGAAAAGGATCATGCGGTTTTCACGTATCAAGGCCGGCGGGTTTCCGTGCCGTTTCGGGCTTCGAGACCCGCCGGGGACGCGGGTCTTATCGAGCGCAGCCAATAAAATATCGCTCGATAAAATCGGCCCTTGAATAATTTATTTTCACTTATGAAAATAAAAAAATTAAAAAGAAACATTAAATCGGGATTAAAAGAGAATGACATTAACAATTCTGTCATTCACAAAAACTAGAATTCCCAAAGCCCGCTTTAATCACAGGCAGGTGAACGACAACCGCCACAACAAGGCGCAACGTGCAAACGGCATATTTTCTTCAGGACTCCCGGGGGTTTGGGGAAGAACCCATCAAGGGAGCAATGGTTTATCGTTGCCGGGGCAGGACCCGGAACATGTGCTTTGCTGTTGCATCAAGGGGAAACACATGACGCGCAGGATCTTGCCTTACGCCCGCACCACCATGACGGAACTGGATGCCAGACTGGCCAGATTCTGCGAAGTGGCTCAAGGGGTGCCGCTTGCCGTGGACCGGCACAATATGCCCTACGTCTGGGTCATCGGCCATCCCATCTGGTATTCGCTGGACCAGATCAATGGCTATCTGCCCGCCAGCCACCCGCTCAAGGCAATGAAGGAAACCGTGGATGCCGCGCTCTACACGCATTGGCCGCTGCATCAGGACGCGGCCGCCAAATGCAAGTCCTCGCTGACGCCCGGCCAGCTGTTCAAGAGCTGGTTCCTGCACATTCTGTACTCCTTCGAATCCGAAGACAGAATCATCCAGCACATCACCTACAACCTGCTGTTTCGCTGGTTCATCGATTACGAATGGGTGTCGGACCCCTTGCCCGAGACCCTGGCGTTCGAGCACGACATACGCTTGATCAGCAAGGACCTGCGCGCCGCGGAACTGGCCCGTCACTGCCTGGCCAGCCATCCTTTCGGCGCGTCCGACAGCGTGGAGTTCCGCATCAACCACGGTTTGCTGCACCACCTGAAACAGGCGCTGGACCAGCAAGACTCCCTAGGCTGATCGCCCGCCGTCGGCGGGCAATCAGCACGCCGGACTCAAGGACGGCCAGGGCGCTCGTCCTGGCAAGCATGCCAGCGGCGCAGCAGCGCATCCGGATTCAGAACGGCCACGCATCCCAGTCCCGTCACCAGCAAGTAGCAACCGATGAACCAGAATGCGCTGTGTATGCCGCTGTCCATCGAGACGCCCGCCATGCCCGGCACATAAGCCGCCTTCTGCATCAGGTATCCCACCATCATGGGCGACACCACCCCTCCCAGCGAGGCAACGCCCGTCAGGACCGCCATGACGGCGCCGCGCTGGCGGGCCGCCACGCAGTAGGCGACCGTCGCGGGCGCCAAGGGAAAGATCATGGCCAGGCCCGCTGCCAGCGTCAGGACGGCCACCGCCACATAGCCATCCAGCCAGGGCAGCGCCAGGAAGGCCAGGCCGGAAGCGGCCAGCGTCGCGCCGAACATGGCGCCCAGCGCCCAGCGCACGGACGCGCCGCGCCGCATGGCCCGCCGCGACAGCACGCCCAGCACGAACAGGGCAGCCGCTCCCATCAGCCACGGCAGGGTGGACACCAACCCTATCCACTCGGGCGATAGGGCCACCACGGACGTCAGATAGCGGGGCGACCAGGTCGTCAGAAATCCCTGCGCCCAGAAACAGCCGGCGCCGGCCAGCGTGGCCACGATGAACATGGGCGATAGAAAGACCCGGCGCAGGCAAGCCGGCGGCACCTGGTCATCCAGGGCGCTGACGGCGGCCTGCGGCTTGGCGCCTTCGCCTGCCCGGCCGCAAGCGGCATACGGCCCTTCGCGGCTGAGCACGGCCCACGCCAGCGTCCAGCCCAGCCCCGTCACGCCCATGAAGCCGAAGGCCCAGCGCCACCCCCAGTCGGGATGGGCGATGATCCAGGCCAGCAAGGGCGCAGCCACCAGAGGGCCGAGCGTCGAGCCCATGGCCACCAGGCTGCTGGGCAGGCCTCTGTCCGTGGCGGGAAACCACCCCTGGACGTGCTGCAGGGAGATCGGCGTGGCAGGCCCTTCGGCCGCGCCGAGCACAATGCGCGTTCCCAGCAGCAAGGCCGCGCCGCCTCCCAGCAGCATGGGAAACTGCAGCACGGCCCAGGCCAGTCCCATGGACAAGATGATCCAGCGGCTCTGTATCCACCCCGCCAGAAAGCCCACCAGCACCGCCGACAAGGCGAACAGAAAGAAAAAAGCGCCGCCGATGAAGCCGAATTCGCCGGGGCTGAGCCCCAGGTCCCGCATGACGGGCTCGGCCACCAATCCCAGAATGGCTTTGTCGGCAAAATTGATCATCTGGAACAGCACCAGCATGCCGGTGATGATCCAGGCCCTGCGCACCAGGCCGGCATGGGCCGGCGCCGCGCGCGTATCCGGATTCAGGGTCAGGGCAGTCATGCGTGGGCCCTCGCCAGATGTTCCGATTCGGCTTCCTCGACCTGGACGCCGACCCGATAGCAGTCATTGTCCTCGGCGATGGACACCGGCCCGCCGAAATCGCGCCGCGCCGCCTGCAGCATCTTGTTCAAGTCGGCGGCGCCCGGCACATTGGGCACGATATGGTGCAGCACCAGCTGCCCCACCTTGGCCTGGGCCGCGACCTTGCCCACGACATCATAGGAAGTGTGCGACTCCTCCAGGTGCACGGCAATGCCGTCGCGGGTCGGGCCTGGCGGGAACGTGGCCAGGATGGCGTCCAGGTCTATGACTTCATGCAGCAGCAGGTCCGCGCCGCTGGCCAGTCGTATGCAGTTGCGCGAGAACGTCGTGTCGCCCGACACGACCACCGAACCGTATCGGGAATCGAAGCGATAGCCGAAAGCGGGATAGCACAGGCGATGATCGACCAGGATGGCGGACACGCTCACGTGCTCGTCTTCATGGATGAGGAAGGGTTCCATTTCGGGATGGCGATTGTCCACGGGGTCCGCCGGCACATGGCCGGGCACCTGGATGTCGTGCGCCTTGATCCAGTTGTAAGGGCTGGCCCGGCCTTCGTCGGCCATGCGGATCACCACGTCCGAAGCAAAGACGGAATCGATCAGGGCATGCACCATCTGGCGGGTGCCCGCCATGGCATGGCCGGCCGTGCAGCAATTCACATGCCGCAGATGCTCCTCGTTCAAGGCAGGCGCGCGCGGCGGCTTGGCCGGGCCATAGATGTGGACCTCGTTCTGGAACGATTCGCCCGGCACCTGCCAGCCGGTCAGCAGGTAGGAGCCCAGGTCGTAGATGTGGTCGGAATGATGATGCGTTATGAAAATGCCCCGCAGGCTCTCCCAGCCCAGATGATTGCGGTAATGGCGGATGCTGCCCATGCCGCAGTCCACGATGTAGGTCGCGCCGTCCACGCATACCGCGGTGCAGGTTCCCGCCCGGGTGCTGGACACGATGGGACCGCCGCCCGTGCCCAATGTATAGACGCGCATTCCCTGATTTTCTTGTGCAGCCATGATGTCTCCTGTGGACGGCGTACGGCCGCCCTCGATGTCGTTATTGGTACGCGGTTCCGTTCAGGACGGAACTGTCGTCCAATCTACCGGCGCCCTCCCTGGCCCGCTATGCGCAATCGGGTGGGACGCTATGCGCTTTTTCGGCATGGTTCCGCAAAAAAAAAACAGCCCCTCGCGGGGCTGCACGCTGACCGGACGACGGCCTCAGGCCTGCATCCGCGCATGGAAATCCGGCACCTGGGACGGCTCGGCGAAGAAGATGCTGCGCACGCGCGACAGCTCCACCACTCGCGCCGGATCCTTCTGCTCATGCAGTTCGGAGAACAGGGTCGAGAGCTCCCCTGCGGGGCTGACCCAGAACAGCGCCCGGCAAGGCTTGTCGCCGGCGATCCGGTAGCCGTGCACGGACCCCTGGGGCCAGCACACGCTGTCGCCGGGACCGACGCGGGACCACTGGCCGTCCATGAACAATTCATATTCCCCTTCCAGCACGTAGACGTGCTCGTCCTGATTGCCGTGGCTGTGGGGCGGCACGAAGGTGCCGGGAGGATCGACGGACAGCCAGGCATAGCAGGCCTGCGTGTCGATGCGCGGCGTGTAGGCGTGGCCCAGCACGTTCCAGGTCACGCCTGGCTCGGAATCGGTACGGGAATGGGCTGGCGCACGGGCAATGTCTTGCATGATGTCTCCTTGGCTCGGTGCGTCGTCTCAAGCGCGACGCCTGCCCATCATGCTGGCGGCAAGCCGCCGCTCGCGCTATGCGCTTTTTCCGCGATGTTCATGCAGTTGCTGGCAGCCCCGCCGGCAGGGCGCCGCGATGCGCCAGGGTCTGCGAAGGCAGCTCGCCGAAACGCTGCCGGTATTCGCTGGCGAAGCGCCCCAGCTGGGCGAAGCCGCAATCCATCGCGATCGAGGACACCGTCTCGGTGCGCCCGGCCTGCAGCAGGCGCTCCTGCAAGACCGCCAGATACGCGGGCCGGGAGTCATGCGTCCGGAACAGCGCCGCCGAATAATTGTGGGGCTGACTGTACAGCAAGGTCGTGATCAATCCCGTCTCGAAACTGTTCCAGACATCGGGCAGGTCGCACAGGCCCTGCTCGTCATCCAAGGTGTCGCGCAAGCGCTGCAGCAAGGCGAACCAGTCGCGGGCTCCGCCCCGCAGGTCCATGCGGGTGTCGAAGACCAGGGGCTCGCCCAGGCTGCGGCCCAGCAGCGTCTGCAAGCGTCCCTCCAGGGCCCCTCGTTCTATGCGCAGCATGATCTTGCTGCATTGTTCGGACAGAGCCATGCGCACTGGCTGAAAGGGAGAAATGATGACGCCCACCCCCGGCTCGGAGACGAAGCGACGCGCGCCCGCATCGATCAGCTGCTCGCCCTCCAGCGGGATGCCTATGCAATAACTGTGCGGAAGGTGGTCGATCTGCACCGTGACCGCATCCGTGTAGCGGATCCATCCGGTCGTGATCCGCCCCACCGTCGTGCCTTGATGCAGCAGCTCCAGTCCATCAGGCTTGCCCACCCGCAAGCCATGCGGACCGTTCAATGCCTGCATCCACGCCACTGCCTCGTCGATACCGCGCAATCTGGCCGAGAACGGCCGTCGCGCCATGCCTGCCTGTTGCATCGTTCCTCGCCTCCTGTCCGGGTCATCGTGCTGCGTCAAGGCGCCTGTCCGCGGCCGCCGCGCCGCAGAGACGATTTTTCTTTTTTCGATGATGCGATGCGGCGCAGCCGCAAGGTATAAGGACTTGCCCTAGTTCAAGCTTAAACAATCTCCTCGCTGTCCTTGGGCATCCTCTTACCCCCGGCTAGCAAACACGCAATAATACGGGCTTCGTTCCGGCGTTCTTCCTTGTCTTGCACACCATGACTTCCTGCACGGGCCGTGTCAGCGCAACTGCGCCCATCGGCATATTCGACTCCGGCGTCGGCGGCCTGTCCGTCTGGCGCTCCATACGCCAGGCCCTGCCAGGGGAAGATCTGCTGTACCTGGCGGACTCGGGATGCGCGCCCTATGGCGACCGGCCCGCCGGATGGATACAGGCGCGCACCGCCCTGCTTGCGCAGTACCTGCTGGATCAAGGCTGCAAGGCCATCGTCATCGCCTGCAATACGGCCACCATGGTCGCCGCTTCTTTGCTGCGGGCGCGCTTTGCCGTCCCCATCATCGCCATCGAGCCGGCCGTCAAGCCGGCCGCCGCCCTGAGCCGCAGCCGCTGCATCGCCCTGATGGCGACCAGCCGCACCATGGACAGTCCGGGTCTGCAGCAGCTCGTACGCCACCACGCAGCCGGCGTGGACGTGATCCGCATTCCTTGTCCCGGTCTGGCGGACCGGGTGGAAGCGCTGCAACTGGACGGCCCCGAACTGGAGCAGGAACTGCGCATGCGGCTGGAGCCCGCGCTGCAGAGCCGCGCCGACACGCTGGTGCTGGGCTGCACGCACTACCCCTTCTTGCGTCCCGCCATTGAACGCCTCAGCGGGGGCCGTTTCCAGATCATCGAACCCTCCTTCGCCGTGGCCGCGCAGGTTCGCCGGCGCCTGCACGAAGCCGGCTGCCTGAGCGCCCGGGACCATGGCGGCCGCAGCGACTTCATCAGCAGCGCGCCCCTGGATCAGGCACAGCGCGTCATCGCCGCGCTGGCCGGCCTGCCCTCCGCCCTGGTCCAGTCCTTGCCGGAACTGGAGATCGGCGATGCGGCCGGCGCACCCGTGCCGGCCGTATCCTTGGCTCAAGCCTGAGACACGACGGAAAAAGGACTTTCCTCGCCCTCGAACCGGGTTTCCAGCACGAGTTCGCCGGCCAGGAGCCGCTGGGACCAATCATCGAGCACGGCGCGCTCGGCCGCGTTCAGGTCCGGACCGGTGGCCAGCCGGACCACGTCCGGGTTTTCCAGCCCGGTCTGAATGCGCTGCCCCAACGCCAGCCTGCCCTGGACGAAATCCAGCACGGCCTGCTCGATGGCCCAGGCCGAGTCCGCCACGGCGGACGCCCAGTACAGCTGGGGATCGGTTTCGACCCAGTTGCGCACATTGGCGATCTGGCGCAAGCCCCTCTCCCGGCACACCGCATCCACGCCTTCACGGCCGCCATCCATCATGGTGAACAACACCTGCACGCCGCGGTCCGCGAAGTAGCGGGTGTTGCGCACAGCCAGCTCGACATCATGCTGGTTGCCATTGAAGCCCGTGTGCCGCAAAGGCTGCCCGGACTGCAGACGCACCCCCTGGGCGAACGCGGCCCGGCCCGCCAGGCCCGGCCGCTCGCTGGCGATCTCTCGCAAACGCTCCGCGCGCCGCCCGGGATCGCGCTCGGCCACCCACGTCAGGACGACGGGCACGCCCTTGTCGTGCAGCCTGGCCTGCGCGCGTTCGGCCGCCTCATTGAAACTGCCCCGCCCCGGCTGGCCGAAGGCCACGATGACGATCGTGCTCATGCCTGCGCCTCCTTGCTCTTCAACTGGCTGACCACCGGGCGCCACTGCTCGGCTTGCCGGGCCACGTAGGACTGGAACTCGTCCGGGGTCTTGGACGCCAGTACAAAGCCTTGCTGCTCCAGCTGAGCCCGGATGTCCGCCTTGGCCAGCACCCGTTCCACCGCCTGGTGGAAACGCTGCACGATGGCCGGATCCAGGCCGGCGGGCGCCGAGACGCCCACTAAGTTCTCCGCCACCAGGGATTCATAACCCAGCTCCGTCACTGCCGGCACATCCGGCGCCTGGGCCACGCGTGTCGGCGCCGTCACGGCCAGCAGACGCAGCTGGCCGCTTTTCAGGAAAGGCAGATTGGCGGGCAAGGCGTCCACCGCCACCCGGATCTGTCCGCCCAGCAAATCGGTGCGCATCTGGCCGGCCCCCTTGTACGCCACATGCTCCAGCCGCACGCCGGCCTGGCGGGCATACAACTCGCCCACGACGTGCGCCACCGAGCCCAATCCGCCGCTGCCATAGTGGACAGGCTCCTTCTGGGCGCGCAGCCAGTCCGTCAGCTCCGCCAGCGTATGCACGGGAAGGGACGGATGCACCAGCACCACGGTCGGCACCGCGCCGATATAACTGATGTGACTGAAGCTGGACCGCGCATCGTAGCGTATGTGGTCCAGCAAGGCCGGGGCGATGGACAAAGGCGCGGAATTGGACATCAGGAAGGTGTAGCCGTCCGGCGCAGACAGGGCCACCTGCGCGGTGCCCAGCGTGGAGCCCGCCCCCGGCTTGTTTTCGACGACGATGGGCACGCCCAGTTCCCTGGACAGATCGGCCTGCAGCAGGCGGGCCACCAGATCGCTGGCCCCGCCCGGCGGGAAGGCGACGACCAGCCGTATCGCTTGGGCAGGCCAGGCGGATTGCGCCAATGCGGGCCGCGTCAGCCCGCCGAGCAACAGGCCGGCCGCCAGGCCCGCGAAACGACGGCGCCCCTGATTGATTCTTCGCATGCATGTTCTCCGTGTAGCAGCATTGCGGGGATGGCGTTTTCTGGCGGATTGTCCGCTGCAACTCCCGGGAAAAACATGCTAGAGAGGCCCGGCCGCCAAGCAAACGATCGATCCGTGCTGACCTTATGCGGACCCCGGGCTTAACCATAAGAAAAGCCTGGCTATTTGCAAATTTCCGTCAGGCGCGTTCAGCCGCATGACCATACACAACCGTACATTTTGACCGCCGGATGGCGCAAAGCGCACGCCGTTCCACCCAGGCTGTTTTCCGAATCATTCCTTATTTGTCAAGCGCTTAGCGCTTAGGCTCCGAATCAACTGTCTTATATAAGAATTGGAAATTTGTATATGACTTACATAAATTTGGAGCTTAAAATGAGGGTGATAACTGATTGGGAGAGAACAACATCATGCAAAAAACATGGCAAAAACTGGTCCCGGCAAGCCGGGGCCTCGTGCTCGCCTTGTCCCTTGCAAGCAGCGCGTCCGCCATGGCGGACGAATTGGTCGAACAGGGCAAGGCATTGGCGACGTCCGGCAGCGGCAGCGTCCTGGCCTGCGCAACCTGTCACGGAGCCCAGGGTGAAGGCAACGCCGCCGGGGGCTTCCCCTTTCTGGCCGGCCAGGGCGCCAATTACCTGGCCGAGCAGCTGGAGCACTTTGCCTCGGGCAAGCGCAGCAACCCCATCATGCAGCCCATTGCCAAGGCGATGACGCCCGAACAGATCAAGGCCGTATCGGCTTATTTCACGCAATTGCCCGCGCCGCTGGACAAGAACATGCTCAGTGCCCACCTGGACCTGTACCCGGCGCAGGAGCAGCTTGGCGCCTGGATCGCCAACCGCGGCGACTGGAACAACAACATTCCCGCCTGCATCCAATGCCATGGTCCAGGCGGCGTGGGCGTGGGCGACGCCTTCCCGGCCCTGGCCGGCCTGCCCGCCGCCTACATCACCGAGCAGCTCAAGGCCTGGCGCGACGGCAAGCGCGACCCCGGTCCGCTGGCTCTGATGGGCGAGATCGCCAAACGCATGAATGACGAGCAGATCAGCGCGACCTCCGACTACTTCGCCAAGCTGCCCGCCAACCTGAAGAATCAAACCGTCACAGAGGGAGCCAAGTAATGACCCGCACTCTCACCCTCCGACTGCGCACTCTCGCCCTGGCCTGCAGCCTGGGCATGGCCGGCCCGGGCGTCGCCCACGCCGTGAACCTGGGCGATGCCGCGCCCGCCTTCACGCCGCCCGACGCCCACAGCATTCCCGACAACGACTTCGGCAAGGCCGTGCTCAAAGGCCAGGAAATCTTCTTGAAGACGCCCCAGAATGCCGCCAAGTTCGTGGGCAACAACCTGAACTGCGTCAGTTGCCACATGGACGCCGGACGGCGCGAGAACGCCTCCCCCATGTGGGCGGCTTATGTCCTGTATCCCGCCTACCGCGCCAAGAACGGCCACGTCAACACCTTGGCCGAACGCCTTCAGGGCTGCTTCCGTTACAGCATGAACGGCCAGATGCCGCCCGCCGACGACGAGACCATCGTGGCCCTGGAAAGCTATATGTACTGGCTGGCCCAGGGCGCGCCCACCGGCGTCACGCTCAAAGGCCAGGGATTCAAGCGCCTGCCCCAGCCGGCGCAGAAGCCCGATTACGTGCGCGGCGAAAAAGTCTTCGCGCAGAACTGCGCCCTGTGCCACGGCGCCGATGGCGCGGGCCAGGAAGTGAATGGGCACATGGTGTTCCCGGCGCTGTGGGGCGACGGCTCCTACAACTGGGGCGCCGGCATGCACAGCATCCCGACGGCGGCCGCCTTCATCAAGGCCAATATGCCGCTGGGCAAGGGCGACAGCCTGACCGACCAGGAAGCCTGGGACGTGGCCTATTTCATGAACGCCCATGAACGGCCCCAGGATCCGCGCTTCAAAGGCTCCGTGGAAGAAACCCAGAAGAAGTACCACGACGCCAAGACGGACCTGTACGGACAGACCGTCAATGGCAAGGTGCTGGGGGCCGGATCCACGCCCAATGGCGGACGCCTGCGCGCCGACGCGAAATAAGCCCGCCTGCGGGCCGCAAAAAACGGGAGCCCAGGCTCCCGTTTTTTCATTTCACGATGACTCCAACATCGCATTTCGCTGAACTATATCGAAGCTCAACACATCATTTTTATCAATAGCTTAGGCGCATTCACCATATGCCGGTGCTTTCCGAAACCTGACCCGACTTCCCCGCCGAAGGCTCCTACGAAACTTCCGAGAATCGGGCCGCAAGGTGTTCATGCTCCAATACAGCACGAACCCGGGTGAGCGCTGCAAGTCTGCCTTGGGTCAGTATGAGGAATTGACCGTCGAACAGGCCCGCTCGCTGGCGCAGGAGTGGTTGAGACGGCGCATGCCGGAATTGAAGTCAGTTTGAATCCGAGACTCGCTCTCCTCGAGCCTCGATGGCCAAACCGGAATCAGCGGCGTCATCGACCTCTACTCGCACAAGCTGGGCTTCGGTGTTCACTGATGGTAAAATTTGCCAAGATTTATGCTCATCGCAACCCTTGAGAAAGTAAGCGCCATGAATGTAGGCCAAGCCATTCGACTGTGCCGGACGCAACGAGGCGTGTCACAAAGTGCCATTGCGGATCGGGCCAATTGCTCTGTGTCGTATCTGTCGATGCTGGAGAACAACAAGCGCGATCCGACACTTTCAACTGTCACCAAGATTGCAGAGGCATTACATATGCCTGTCGGCTTGCTGTTCGTTCTGGCCGCCGACCAGAATGAACTGGGAGCTATCGATAAGCACATCGCCGATAAATTGATGCAATCTGCACTGGCGTCACTGGGGTTATCGACCAACATGACAACGCAGATGGGCGGTCACTATGGCTAATGCCGAACAACTTAAAGCGTTGGTAAAGTCCCATATCGAGCGGGACGACCGGCACTTTTATTCTGTAGCAATGCAGGTTGCCGCCCGCGAAGCAAAAGTGGGCCACGGCAAGCTCGCTGAGGAACTGCGCGACATGATCGACGCAGCGAAAGCTCGTGTCTCGCCGAATGATGCAGCAGCAGGTAAGCTGGTTCCGTTGGCCCGCCCGCGCGGCGAGCTGGCAAATCTGCTGACGGTGTCCTATCCGAAGAACCGATTTGTGGACATGGTGCTCGATGCGGAAGTGGCTGAACAGCTTGGCCGCATCATGAAAGAGCAGAAACACCATTCGCGTATCCGCGAGCATGGCCTATCGCCAAGACGGAAGCTGCTACTGGTTGGCCCGCCAGGCACCGGCAAGACAATGACTGCTTCCGTGCTGGCTGGTGAACTTAGCATCCCATTGTTTACTGTTCGGCTGGACGCGCTGATTACCAAGTTCATGGGGGAAACTGCCGCCAAGCTGCGCCAAATATTCGATGCCATCAACGACGTGCGCGGCGTTTACTTCTTTGACGAATTCGATGCCATTGGTTCGCAGCGAGGGCTAGCCAACGATGTGGGCGAAATTCGGCGAGTACTGAATAGCTTCCTTCAGATGATCGAGAGTGACCAGTCCCATAGCCTGATCCTCGCGGCAACCAACCATGTGGAAATTCTCGATTACGCGCTTTTCCGTCGATTCGACGATGTGATCGAGTACCGGTTGCCAACTGCATCACAGACCACGAAGTTGCTCCAGTCCCGGCTTGGAAAATTTGCGCCCAAGCCCTTCCCGCTCAAGGCCCTCACAGCGAAGGCGGAAGGATTGAGTTACGCAGAGATCAAGCGTGCTGTGGACGATGCCATCAAGGATGCGGTGATACACGACGAAGATCGCGTGAAGTCAGATGTGTTGACGCGTGCCTTCGACGAACGCCGCAAATTCAGCCTCAGAATGAGCAACAAGAAGGTCGTGCCGAACCATGCCGGATCAACCCAAAGCTAAACGCCCACATTTCATCCTTCGTGATACATCTCAGGCCGTCGAATTCAAAGCCCATTCCGCTGGAGGTCGCTCGAAGCGCGACGTACCAGTGTTACCCCGACAGCAGCACGGTACTTCTCTTCAAAAGCAAATTGCGGGTTTAAAACCTGCTGCGGCAGAAGCCGTGCGCGTCCAGCAGGAACTGCAACTGGAAAGCGGCCTGGGCCTGCAGATTCAGTTCACCAGTCAACCGGACGTTGTGCTGGCGTTCGAGAGCCTTGCGAACGAGACCAAGAAGATTGAACTTCTCAGCGTCCGCCATGAAGGCAACCGGACATTCGCCAATGTCTTCGTCCCTGATGGGGGATTGGTACACTTTGAGAGATATATTGCGAACTATCTAGCAGAAAAGAAGAACATCCGCGGCCAAGCGCGAGACCATCGGAAACTGCTAGATGCCATCGAGTCCATTCGGACGGCAGAAATCCGTGCCTTGTGGACTGACGACCCCGAACTGCTACCTGTCGATCTCGCCACCCCCTTCTGGTGGGAAGTGTGGCTTCCAGTTCGCGGTGCGGGGCAGCGGCAAGCCGTTGTCGAGGACTTCAAGAAGCTCGCCCGCATGGCTGAATGTATCGTCAGCGACAAACAAGTCAGTTTCCCCGAGCGCACGGTGCTGCTTATGTACGGTTCGCAGCAACAGCTTTCACGATCGGTGATGAAGCTGAATTGTGTTGCCGAGCTTCGCTATGCCAAGGAGACGGCCGAACTTTTCGATGGCATGGACGTGGTTGAACAACGGCAATGGGCGGACGATTTGCTGCAACGCGCGCAGTTCCAGCCATCGGACAATGCACCCCGTGTCTGCCTACTGGATTCCGGCGTGACGCGCGCACATCCGCTGCTGGCGCCCTTGGTGGATTCGGAAGACCTGCATACGGTGGAACCTGCATGGGGCGTTGATGACGAGGCGAATCATGGCACGGGCTTGGCTGGCTTGGCTGCATATGGCGACCTCACTGACGCCTTGTCGTCTGTTGACTCGATCAGCGTTCCGCATCGGTTGGAGTCGGTCAAGTTGGTATCTGCGGAAGGTGCCAATGAGGGCGATGCACGCCACCATGCCTACCTTTTTACCGAAGGTGTCGCGCGTCCTGAAATCGCTGCCCCGCATCGGACGCGCGTGTTTACATCGGCCGTGACGGCTTCGGACTATCGGGATCGAGGCCGTCCTTCTTCATGGTCTGCTGCCGTTGATGGTCTCGCGGCTGACACGGATGGAGCTGGCGAGACTCCGCGCCTGTTCGTACTGTCCGCTGGCAACACGCGTGACCCCAATGCCTGGGCTGAGTATGCCAGTAGTCTTGCCACCAATCTCGTGCATGACCCTGGTCAGGCATGGAATGCCATCACCGTCGGGGCCTGCACCGACAAGATCGACACGGAGGGACACCCTTCCTTGAATCCCGTTGCTGAGGCTGGCGGCCTCAGCCCCTTCACCACGACAACCCAGACGTGGGATCGAGCTTGGCCACTGAAACCAGAAGTGGTGCTGGAAGGAGGTAACGCGGCCAAGGATGAATTTGGTGCGGTGGGCATGAGCAGTTTGAACTTGCTGACGACCCACAATCAGCCACTGGATCGCCTATTCGCGACCAGCAACGCCACCAGCGCGGCATCGGCATTGTGTGCGAGAATGGCGGCGCAGATCATGGCAGTCTACCCGCATCTCCGGCCGGAAAGCGTGCGCGCACTGCTGGTACATTCGGCGCAATGGACTGAGACCATGCGCGGGATGTTCCTGCCTGCAGTACCGAACAAGGATGACTATGTTCATTTGATCCGCCACTGCGGATGGGGAACCCCTGACTTGAATCGCGCACTGTGGAGTGCCAGCGATTCGTTGACCTTGTTGGTCGAAGACCAGGTGCATCCTTATAAGAAAGTTCCGGGCAAGGTTGTAACTCGCGATATGAATTTGCATTCCTTACCGTGGCCGAAAGATGAGTTGGAAGCATTGCAGGAAGCACCTGTTGAAATGCGTGTCACTCTATCGTATTTCATCGAACCCAATCCATCGGCACGGGGTGTTGCGTCGAAATACCACTATCCCTCACATCGTTTGCGCTTTGACGTGCAGCGTCCGCTGGACGCATCCACCGAAGATTTTGTTGCCCGGGTAAATGCCGCCGCGCAACGTGAGGATGACGGCGATCCGGTCAATCCGTCCGATCCCAAATGGCTACTGGGTGAGCGGCAACGGCATCGTGGCTCACTACACCAAGATGTCTGGAAAGGCACTGCTGCCGAATTGGCCAGCCGCGGATTCGTCGCCGTCTATCCTTCTGCTGGGTGGTGGCGAACGCGGCCGGCATTGGAGCGCTATGATTTGCCAGCGCGATATAGCCTAGTAGTGTCAATCCAGACGCAGCAAACAGACATTGATCTTTATGCTGCTGTCGCGCAGAAAATCCCTGTGGCTAACGCCATCGTCGTAGGAACATGAAGAACTCAAGCGGGCTGGGCAACATTGCGAATCGGCGCAAAATGGATTAGATAGCTTCACCGCACGGGAAAGAGGCGCTACCGCGTGACACAGCCGCTTTCTACCAGCACTCAGGTCAACAAAGTTCCACTCTTGTTTTACGCGCACTAAGATGCGTAAAACAAGGGCAGCAACATACAAAAACATACCAGCCGCAGGCGTGGCTGCGGGCATTGTCACTGCCCGCCATGAAACCAGCACCGCACATTGCATCGGATCTCCAGCTTGTAATTGCGCGTTCATTCATGCTGCACTCGGCACCTAAAGCCGGTCCGAATGCCAAAATAGAACTGAACAGGTAAAGTGGACCCATTAGTCAAGACACTCAGCCGGTTAGTTTAAGCTGTGTCCATTTCCACTTCAGCAGCTGCCCGGCGCTGCCCCGTACTGCCGACCTTCTTTTGTCCTCGCTCCGCGTCGCCGA
>JAFACG010000004.1 GCA_023425645.1 Pseudomonadota bacterium | reverse complement strand
CAGCGAGCCTGCGCCGCGCTTGCTCAGCCCGCCGCTGCCGCTGATGTCGTTGGAGAAGGTGGAGTCAAAGCCCAGGGTGTCCACGTCGAACAGGCGGGTGAACTGGGCGGGGCCGCGCACGGCCTTGTCCATGTTCATCAGGCCCCAGCCGTAGATCTCCGGATGGCCCATGTCGGTGGCGGTGGTCAGCAGGGTCTGCTGCAGGTGATAGGCCGTGAAGAAGGGGAAGGCCTCCTTGACCAGGGCGGCGGCGCCGGCGCCATGCGGGGCGGCCATGGAGGTGCCGCTCATGTAGGTGTAGCCTCCCTTGGAGTTGACGGAATAGATGCCTGGTTCGTGGCCCCCTCCGGGCGCGGCCAGACACCATCCGGCGGCCACGCCGCAACGGTTTGCATACGGCGCCAGGTCTCCATCTTCGTCCAGGGCCGTGACCGCCAACCAATTATCTCTGAGCTCTGGGAACCAATAGGGGGCGCCGGCCAATAGGTCGGGGTGGGGCTGACTTTCATTGCCGGTGGAAACGACCATCAGCGAGCCGGCTGCTGCGCTGTTTCGAAATGCGTCGGTGGTCAGGGGATGGGTTTCCTGCGCCGCCTGCGCCGAACCGTAGTCGACAACATTGCAAGGCGGCGGGACCGATGCTTTGTTGCAGCCATTCACGCCCACGCCGTCCCGGTGGGCTGCCATGATGCCGGCCACATGGCTGCCGTGACCGCCCTCCTTCGCGGCATCGGGGTCCTGGTCGATACCTGAGCCGGCTGCATAGGGTGTGCCTGCATTGAAATCGAAGCCGCCCACGATGGCGCTGGGCAGTTCGGGATGGCTGGCGGCGATGCCTGAATCCAGGTAGCCGACCGTGACGCCCTTGCCGGTGTAGCCCAGGGCATAGGCTTCGGCGGCCCGTATCATTTCCAGGCCGGCCTGGCGCTTGTATTCCTTGGTCTTCCAGTCCTGGACCTAAGCGGCCTGAGCGGCGGGCAGGGCGGCCAGGCCCAGAAGGCCGGCCTGAAGCAGCAGCCCGGCTTTGGTTCTCTTATGCGACATTCTTGCTTTCTGTGATTCGTTCATGCTCGTTGCGGTGCTGCATCCCTGGCGGGGGCGGTTGCCGCGGCCTTTGTAGTTGACGGCAGGGAGCCTGCATCTTATAGCCTGGCTGGCCCTCGGTTCTGCGTGCCAGGCGTTTGAAACGTGGCATTAGTGACGCATGCATAAAAGCCGTTATCTGACTCAGGCTGGAAACGCCCTGGTGAAGTAGCCGTTTAATGTGCGGAACAGTCAGGACTTGCAGGGCCGCTGCATGTTCAGTTTTGTTGCGCGGCCGTGGGGGCTCAGCAGATACGGGCTCAGCCGCCTCAGATGCCCGCCGCCAGCAGATGGCGGACTTTCTCCGGGTCCAGGCTGCGGGCGGTGCCAAAGCCGGCGACGTGGCGCACGCGTACGATTGCCAGAGAAAAGAAGTGGAAATCCTGGAACGAGGTCATGAACTCGCTGTCCGGGAAGCGCGTCAGATAAGCCTGGCGAGCCTGTTCCCAGCCCCGGTCGCCGCGCTTCAGTTGGACGGCCCGCGTCTGGAAGGTGGCGCGCGGCAGGTCATGGACGCAGGCGCCGTCCTGCTCGCTGCGGCAGACCAGCAGGCTGGCGTCGGGCCGCTGCATCAGGTAGCGGGTGTGGGCCGCCAGCTCGCTGATGTGGATGACGATGCCTTGCTGTTCCGGGCAGACGGCGAAGGGCACCATGGAGACGAAAGGCAAGCCCCGGTTTGTCAGCGTGCCCAGCGCGGCCGTGCGCTGGATCTTGAGCAGCTGTTGCAGGCCGGTGAGCAGCAAGGCGTCGTCGGACATGGAGGACCTCCGGGCGGATGTTCAGGAAAGTGCAAACGAAAACGGGCCGGCATCGAGCCGGCCCGTTTCCTGGCGAAGCGGAACGATCAGACCAGCACGCGCTCGATGCCGCCTTCATTGGCGCGGCGCACGTACTCGGGCATCCAGTTCTCGCCCAGCATGTGCTTGGCCATTTCGACGACGATGTAGTCGGCATCCATCTTGGTTTCGTCCTGGTAGCGCGCCAGGCCCTGCAGACAGGAGGGACAGGAGGTCAGGACCTTGACTTCGCCCTGGAAGCCGTCGCTGCTCACGGCCTGCTTGTTCTTGAGCAGTTCCTCGTGCTTGCGAAAGCGAATCTGGGTGGAAATGTCCGGACGCGATACGGCCAGCGTGCCCGATTCTCCGCAGCAGCGGTCGGCCTTGATGGTGGATTCGCCCACCAGGGACTTGACCGTCTTCATGGGGTCCTGCAGCTTCATGGGAGTATGGCAGGGGTCGTGGTACATGTAGCGCACGCCTTGCACGCCCTCCAGCTTCAGGCCTTTCTCCAGAAGGAATTCGTGGATGTCGATCAGGCGGCAGCCGGGGAAGATCTTGTCGAATTCGTAGCCGGCCAGCTGATCGTAACAGGTGCCGCAACTGACCACCACGGTCTTGATGTCCAGGTAGTTCAGCGTGGTGGCCATGCGGTGGAACAGCACGCGGTTGTCCGTGATGATCTTCTCGGCCTTGTCGCTCATGCCGTTGCCACGCTGCGGGTAGCCGCAGCACAGGTAGCCGGGAGGCAGCACCGTCTGCACGTCCACGTGCCAGAGCATGGCCTGCGTGGCCAGGCCGACCTGCGAGAACAGGCGTTCGGAACCGCAGCCGGGGAAGTAGAACACCGCCTCCGAATCCACGGAGGTCGTGTTCGGATTGCGGATGATGGGCACGTAGTTCGGGTCTTCGATGTCCAGCAGCTTGCGGGCGGTCTGCTTGGGCAGGCCGCCGGGCATCTTGCGGTTGATGAAGTGGACGACCTGCTCGCGGATGGGCGCCTTGCCGGTGGTGGCGGGCGGGGCCGCGACCTGCTTGCGGGCCGGCGCGGCCAGCACGTCGTGGGCCAGGCGCTGGGCCTTGTAGCCCACGTCTATCATGGCCGTGCGGGTGGCCTTGATAACGCGCGGATCCTTGGCGTTCAGGAAGAACATGGCGGCTGCGGTGCCGGGGTTGAAGGATTTCTTGCCCATGCGCCGCAGCAGCGAACGCATCTCCATGGAGACGTCGCCGAAGTCGATGTCCACCGGACAGGGGTTGTAGCACTTGTGGCACAGCGTGCAGTGATCGCCCACATCCTCGAATTCTTCCCAGTGCTTGAGGCTGATGCCGCGCCGGGTCTGTTCTTCGTACAGGAAGGCTTCGATCAGCAGGGAGGTGGCCAGGATCTTGTTGCGCGGCGAGTACAGCAGGTTGGCGCGCGGCACGTGGGTGGCGCACACGGGCTTGCACTTGCCGCAGCGCAGGCAATCCTTGATGGCGTGCGAGATCGAGCCGATCTCGCTGCGCTGCATGATCAGGGATTCGTGGCCCAGCAGGTTGAAGCTGGGCGTCCAGGCGCGGCTGAGGTCGGCGCCGGGCATGAGCTTGCCGGCGTTGAAGTGGTTGCCGGGGTCCACTTCGCGCTTGTAGTTCTGAAAGGGTTCCAGCTCTTCCTGGGTCAGGAATTCGTACTTGGTCAGGCCGATGCCGTGCTCGCCGGAAATGACGCCGTCCAGGTTGCGCGCGATCTGCATGATGCGCGCCACGGTGACGTTGGCCTGCTGCAGCATGCCGTAGTCGTCGGAGTTGACCGGGATGTTGGTGTGCACGTTGCCGTCGCCCGCGTGCATGTGCAGGGCCACGAAGACGCGGCTCTTGAGCACGCGGTCGTGGATGGCCTGCAGTTCGGCCAGGACGGCGGCGCAGTCCGCGCCGGGGAAGATGTGCTCCAGCCGTTCGCGGATCTCCGTCTTCCACGAGGTGCGGATGGTGTGGTCCTGCAGAAGCTGGAAGAGGGTGGCTTCGGGCTGGGCCAGCAGGCGTTCGGCGATGGCGGCGGACTCCAGCGGCACGCCCAGCTCGGCCAGCGCGTCCTGGCTGCCGGCCAGCGGCGTGTCCAGGTTGTCCAGCAGCCATTGCCAGCGGCGGCGCACGTCCTGCACCACCTGCAGGGCGTCGTGACGGCGGGCCTCCAGGATTTCCTCGCGGGTGTGCTCGGCGTCGTCCGGATCCTCGATCTTGCCCACGGGCAGGTCGCCCTTGAGAAAGTCTTCCAGCTCGCGCGTCAGGCGCAGCTTGTTGTCGGTGGAGAGCTCGATGTTGATGCGCTCGATCTCTTCGGTGTATTCGCCCATGCGGCGCAGCGGGATGACCACGTCTTCGTTGATCTTGAAGGCGTTGGTGTGGCGCGCGATGGCGGCGGTGCGGGCGCGGTCCGCCCAGAATTTCTTGCGGGCCTCGGCGCTGACGGCCACGAAGCCTTCGCCCGAGCGGCCGTTGGCCAGGCGCACGACTTCAGAGGCGGCCTTGGCCACGGCATCCGGGTCGTCGCCGACGATGTCGCCGATCAGGACCATCTTGGGCAGGCCGCTGCGCTTGCTTTTGGTGGCATAGCCCACGGCGCGCAGATAGCGTTCGTCCAGGTGCTCCAGGCCGGCCAGGATGGCGCCGATGCGCTTGCCTTCGCCGTTCAGGTAGTCGATGACTTCCACGATGGACGGCACGGCCTCCTTGGCCTGGCCGAAGAACTCCATGCAGACGGTGCGGGTGTGCGCCGGCATGCGGTGCAGCACCCAGCGGGCCTGCGTGATCAGGCCGTCGCAGCCTTCCTTCTGGATGCCGGGCAGGCCGGCCAGGAACTTGTCGGTGACGTCCTTGCCCAGGCCTTCCTTGCGAAAGCGCCGGCCTTCGATGGCCAGCACCTCGGTGCGCAGCAGGCGCGCGCCTGGGGCCTGGCTGCCGTCGAACCATTTGAGCTCGAAGCGGGCCACGTCCACGTCGTGGATCTTGCCCATGTTGTGGTCCAGGCGAGTGACCTCCAGCCAGTCGCCCTTGGGGTCCACCATGCGCCACCAGGCCAGGTTGTCCAGGGCCGTGCCCCACAGCACGGCCTTCTTGCCGCCGGCGTTCATGGCGATGTTGCCGCCCACACAGGAAGCGTCGGCCGAGGTGGGATCCACCGCGAAGACGGCGCCGGCCGCTTCGGCGGCCTCGGCCACGCGGCGCGTGACCACGCCCGCGCCGGTCAGGATGGTGGTGACGGGGTGATCGACGCCGGGCAGCGAGCTTTGCTCGGGCTTGCCGATGGCGTCCAGTTTTTCCGTGTTGATGACCACCGAACGCCAGGTCAGCGGGATGGCGCCGCCGGTGTAGCCGGTGCCGCCGCCGCGCGGGATGATGGTCAGCTTGAGGTCGATGCAGGCCTTCACGAGGGCGGCCATTTCGTTTTCGTGATCGGGCGTGAGCACCACGAAGGGGTACTCCACGCGCCAGTCGGTGGCATCGGTGACGTGCGAGACGCGCGACAGGCCGTCGAACTTGATGTTGTCCTTGGCGGTCAGGCGCGAGAGGCTGCGCACCACCTGCTGGCGCAGGTCGCGGGTGTCGTTAAATTCCTGCTCGAAGGCGGCCACGGCGTCGCGGGCGGCGCGCAGCAGGCGCATGACCTTGGCGTCGCGCTCGGGCGCGGAGCTGTCGCGGCGATGGTCGATTTCGTTCAGGCGATGATTGAGCGCCTCGATCAGCTGGTGCTGGCGCTTGGGATTGTCCAGCAGGTCGTCCTGCAGGTAGGGATTGCGCTTGACGACCCAGATATCGCCCAGCACCTCGAACAGCATGCGCGCCGAGCGGCCGGTGCGGCGCTCGGAGCGCAGTTCGGACAGCTTTTCCCACGCTTCCTCGCCCAGCAGCCGCAGGACGATCTCGCGGTCCGAGTAAGACGTGTAGTTGTACGGGATTTCACGCAGGCGCGGCGTGTCGGTGTTGCTTGCCTGGGAGGCCAGGTACTGACTTGCGATGGGGGCGTTCATGGCGATAGTTGGCAATGCCCGTCAAGGGCGCTCGGGCTCGAGCGGATATGCAAAAGACAAGTGTATACGAATCCCAGCCCGGCTGCCCTCATACCAGAGAGCCGCGTAATGATTAAGCAGGAAGCGCCGGCCTGTATGGAATGAATTTGTTGTTTGATGGCAGGGGAAGTCTTTGTGAAGATGCCATTCGAGGCGGGGGTTCCTTTTTACCAGCCCAGGCGGGGGAAGATCCACAGCAGTCCTGCGGTCATGCTTATATAGCGGGCCAGCTTGCCGATGGCCATGTAGATCGTGCAGGGCCACAGGGGCAGGCGCAGCCAGCCGGCGACCGCGCACAAGGGATCGCCCACCACGGGCAGCCAGGAAAACAGCAGGGCGGCCGGACCCAGGCGTGTCAGCCAGCGCGAACTGAAGTCATGCCAGCGGCCCGCCGTCTTGCTCTTGAGGGCCTGGCCCTGGCCCGGATCTTCGGAATGCGGGTGCTTGAGGCGCCAGGCTTCGTAAGCTTTCTCCGCGCCCGCGCCCATGGCGTAGCTGATCATCCCGCCCAGGGTGTTGCCCACCGTGGCCACCAGCACGGCGGGCCAGAACATGTGGGGCGCGAGTTTCACGTAGGCGAAGACGGCGGGCTCGGAGCCCAGCGGCAGCAGCGTGGCCGATACGAGGCTGACGGTGAAGATGGCGCTCAGGCCGACTTCGGGCAATGACAGGGCGGCCAGGAGCCAATTGATGGATTCGTGCAACCAGGCTTGCATGGAGAAAAAGGGGTCGGGTGCGTAGAGTGAAAGTGGACGCCAGCGGGGGCGCCTGCCTATGGTATCCTGTTTTTCTTTTCCGGTGATGGGGCCCGTGGCGTGCGCCATAGGACCGCCAGGGTGGCAAACCGGTCGTTAATTTAAACCTGAATCATGTCGAACGATTACCTAAAGCGAATACTCACCTCGAAAGTGTACGACATTGCCGTCGAAACACCTCTTGAACCCGCTCCCCAGGTATCGGCTCGAATTAGCAACACGGTGTTGCTCAAGCGCGAGGACTATCAACCGGTCTTCAGCTTCAAGCTGCGCGGCGCCTACAACAAGATGGCCAATCTGTCGCCCGCCGAGCTCAAGCGCGGCGTGCTGGCCGCCTCGGCGGGCAACCATGCCCAGGGCGTGGCCATGTCGGCGCGCAAGCTGGGCTGCCGGGCCGTCATCGTCATGCCCACCACCACGCCGCAGGTCAAGATCGACGGCGTGCGCAATCTGGGCGGCGAAGTCGTATTGGCTGGCGACAGCTATTCCGATGCCTACCAGCATGCTCTGGAACTGGAAAAGAACGAAGGCCTGACCTTCGTGCACCCCTTCGATGATCCGGACGTGATCGCCGGCCAGGGCACGGTGGCCATGGAAATCCTGCGCCAGCACCCCGGTCCCATCGAAGCGGTCTTCGTGGCCATAGGCGGGGGCGGCCTGGCGGCCGGCGTGGCTGCCTACATCAAGGCCCTGCGTCCTGAAATCAAGGTCATCGGCGTGCAGACCGAGGATTCCTGCGCCATGGTGCGCAGCGTCAAGGCCGGCCGGCGGGTGAATCTGGCGGACGTGGGCCTGTTTTCGGACGGCACGGCCGTCAAGCAGGTGGGCGCCGAGACCTTCCGCCTGGTGCGCCAGTACGTGGATGATTTCGTGGTGGTGGACACCGATGCGGTCTGCGCCGCCATCAAGGATGTTTTCCAGGCCTCGCGCAGCGTCCTGGAGCCGGCCGGCGCCCTGGCCCTGGCCGGCGCCAAGCGCTACGCCGTCCAGCACAAGCTCAAGAACAAGACCCTGATCGCGGTCACCTCGGGCGCCAACATGAACTTCGACCGCATGCGCATGGTGGCCGAACGCGCCGACGTGGGCGAAGCGCGCGAGGCCCTGTTCGCGTTGACCATTCCGGAGCGCAAGGGCAGCTTCCTCCGCCTGTGCGACGCTCTGGGCACCCGCTCGGTCACGGAGTTCAACTACCGCATGTCCAACCCCGAGCAGGCACACGTGTTCGTGGGCATGTCGATCTCCTCTGAAGCCGAGATCGCCAAGCTCGAAGAGCGTTTCCTGAAGAAAGGCTTCGGCACCCAGAATCTGACCGGCAACGAACTGGCCAAGACGCACCTGCGCTACATGGTGGGCGGCACCTCCAGCGAGGCCACCAACGAAGTCCTGCTGCGTTTCGAGTTTCCCGAACGCCCCGGCGCGCTGCGCAAATTCCTGAGCAGCATGAACCAGGACTGGAACATCAGCCTGTTCCATTATCGTAACCAGGGTGACGACTACGGCCGCATCCTGATCGGCATCCAGGTCCCGCCGGCGGACAAGAAAGAGTTCAAGGCTTTCCTGGACGCCCTGGGCTATCCTTATTGGAACGAGACGGACAATCCGGCCTACAAGCTGTTCCTGTAAGCGCGGCGCCTCGCCTTGTCAACGCCCCGGCAAAGCCGGGGCGTTTTGTTTGCGGCCGCGTCAGGGCCGGAATATTTGTTCCAGCGTTTCCGCTTCAAGCAGGTTCAGGCTCCAGTCCAGCAGTTGTTTGCTGTCCGCTTGTTGAAGGCGCTGTTCAATATTGCTATTGATTGGGCCGAAGCGGCGTTGCAGCAGCTGATGCAGAATGCGCTGTTCGCCTGCACGCTCTCCTTGCGTATGTCCTTGCTTCATCCAGCGCAGTTCCCAGTTGCGTTCCTCGTAATTGATCATGGCGTCGATCTCCTCGAAAGTATGGATCAGGGGGGTGTCCAGATGGGGCAGGTGCAAAGGCAGCACCACATGCTGGACCCAGCTGCTCAGCAGTCGGCGCAGCCGAGCGTGTTCGATGGGATGGGTCAGCTTGGC
>JAFACG010000046.1 GCA_023425645.1 Pseudomonadota bacterium | reverse complement strand
GGCCTGAACCGCCGCAACGGGAGCGGACGCCGCCGCGGGAGCCGCTTCAGCGGCAGGCGCCGCGGCAGGAGCGGCCTCGCCCGCGGCCGCTTCCGCATCCACGCCGGCCAGGGCGGCCTGCAATTGGGCATCGCCTTCGCCCTGGGCCAGCAGCACGCCGATGGGCGCGCCCACCTCGGCCGTCCGGCCGGCGGGCACCAGGATGCGGGCCAGCACGCCGGCGCTTTCCGCATTCATTTCGACGATGGCCTTCTCGGTCTC
Organism: Pseudomonadota bacterium; assembly: GCA_023425645.1. Classification (GTDB taxonomy): domain Bacteria; phylum Pseudomonadota; class Gammaproteobacteria; order Burkholderiales; family Burkholderiaceae_B; genus Alcaligenes. Next base: position 49,872 of record JAFACG010000046.1, on the reverse strand, counting down.
GATCTCCAGCAGCACGTCGCCCACGGCGACGGCCTCGCCTTCCTGCTTGCTCCAGGCCACGATGAGGGCGCCGTCGTCGCCCGTCGCCACGCCGGGCATTGTCAATACAGTGGCCATGACTTCAGTTCCTCTTGTCCAGGTCGTTTCGGTATTCGCGGATGTCGGCGTATTCCACCAGCTCCAGCACATTGCCTTCGGGGTCGCGGCAGAAGGCCAGGTACACGCCGGGTCGCACCTCGATGCGTCCGGGCCCCGTCATGAACGAGGCGCCGGCCGCCTGCAGGCGGGCGATGGCGGCGTCGATGTCCGCGACGATGAAGGTCAGGTAGGACGAGGTGGGCCGATCCAGGATCCATTCGGTGGGCGCGGGCAGCTCGCCCGCCTCCACGGCCTGGATCAGCTTGATGCGCTCGCCGTAGGACGTCTGCAGGCGGACCACGGTGTAGCCGGCGGCCGACATGGCGGCGGCGCGGGCCTTGTCGGCCGGCACCACGAATTCGCTGACGAACTGGAAGTCCAGCACGTCTTCGTAGAAGCGGCGCAGGGCCGGCAGGTCGCGGCAGCTGATGCCCACTTCCAGGGGGGAAACCATCTTCATGTTCATGATCACAGTCCTTGTTCGCGCATCACGCGCTCCAGGCCTTCCACGACTTCTTCCGTGCGGGCGCAGGCGGCGCGCTCGAGCACCTTGGAGATGCTGGGGGAGGCTTCGCCGCCGGTCACGCGCTGGATGGGCTGGTCCAGCCAGTCGAAGAAGCGGCGCTGGATCTCGTCGGCCAGCCAGCCGCCGTAGGACGTGCCCACCGAACCCTGCTCGACGATCAGCACATTGTTGGTCTTGCGGATGCTCTGGCCGATGGTGTCCCAGTCCAGGCTGGCGCGGTCCAGCCAGCGCAGGTCGATGACTTCGGCGTCCACACCGGTCTGCTCCACGGCCTCCAGCGTGTGCTGGACCATGGACAGGTAGGTCAGCACCGTCACGGCCTGGCCTTCGCGGCGCACGGCCGCCTTGCCGAAGGGCAGGCAGTAGTCCAGGTCGTCCACGGGAGCCAGGCCCGAGGAGGCGTACAGGTCCACGTGTTCGATGACCAGCACGGGGTCGTTCAGCTTCAGGGCAGCGTTCATCAGGCCCACGTAGTCGAAAGGCGTGGACGGGGCCACGATGCGCCAGCCGGGGCTGGTGGCGTAGATGCCGGCCGGGTCCATGGAGTGCTGCGAACCGTAGCCGCTGCCCATGGCCACCTTGCTGCGCAGCACCAGGGGCACGGCCATGTCGCCGCCGAACATGTGGCGAGCCTTGCCGATCTGGTTGAACACCTGGTCGGCCGCCACCCACATGAAGTCGGGGTACATGAACTCGACCACGGGACGGTAGCGGCCATCCATGGCCAGGCCGCCGCCCAGGCCGGCGAAGGCATTCTCGCTGATGGGCGTGCCCAGGATGCGGTCCGGGAAACGCTCGGCCAGGCCGCGCGTGGCGCCGTTGGTGCCACCTTTCAGCCGGTGCACGTCCTCGCCCATCACGACCACGCCGGGGTCGGTCTCCATGCGGCGGCCCATGACGTCGGCCACGACATCGATGAATTTGCGCTCCTGCAGCTGGCCGGAAAAGGTGGCCTGTTCTTCGGTGCGCACGCCGTCCAGTTCGCTCAGGTCGCCGCGCAGGCCCACGTCGCGGAAACCGGGCTCGGGCCACAGTTCGGGGCGGATGCGGCGCTTGTTCTTCTTGCCGGCCGGATCGGCCTCGACCAGGGCGGCCACGGCTTGCTTCATGGACGCCTGGATGCGGGCGCGCAGTTGCGCAACCTCGTCGGCGCTGATCAGGCCCAGTTCCTGCATCTTGCGGCCCATCAGGTCCAGCGGGTCGCGCTCGCGCCACTGCTGCTCTTCTTCCTTGCTGCGGTAGCCGAAGGCGCTGCCGGGGAAGCCGCCGTTCTGATGGTAGAAGCGGTACAGGTCCGCTTCCACGATGGTGGGGCCCTTGCCGGCGCGCATGTGCTCGACCGCCTGCTCCATGGCCAGGTGCACGGCCAGCGGATTCATGCCGTCCACTTTCCAGCTGGGGATGTTGAAGGCCTGGCCGCGGGCCGACAGGCGCGGCTCGGCGGTGGACTCTTCCACATTGGTGGACACGGCGTAGCGATTGTTCTCGATGAAGAAGCACAGCGGCAGCTTCCAGGCGGCCGCCAGGTTCATGGTCTCCAGCGCGGAGCCGATGTTCACGGCGCCGTCGCCGAAGTAGGTCACGGCCACGGCATCGGTGCCGGCATGCTTGTGCGCCCAGGCGGCGCCGGCGGCCAGCGGAATGCCGCCGCCCACGATGGCGTTGGTGCCCAGCACGCCCGCCTCGTCCCAGCGCAGGTGCATGGAGCCGCCGCGGCCCTTGCAAAAGCCCTGGGCCAGGCCCAGGATCTCGGCCAGCGTGCGCTGCAGCAGCGCGTCCACGGCGGGGCTCAGCTCGGCCTTGGGATCAAAGCCGGCGGGCTGCAGATGGGCCAGCGCCTTGCTCAGGAACTGATGGTGGCCGCGGTGCGAGCCGTTGATCTGGTCGGCGGTCTTCAGTTGCACCAGCGAGCCGGCCGCGCCGCCTTCCTGGCCGATGCTGGAGTGCGCGGGACCATGCACCAGGCCTTCCATGGCCAGTTCCACCACGGTCTCCTCGAAGGCGCGGATCATGTGCACGTGCGTCAGCAGCGTGCCCAACAGGGCCGGATCGGCTTTTTTCCAGTCCTCGTCGGTCACGCGGAATTCGACCCACTGCGCGCCGGATTGCAAAGAAGTAATTTCTGGCATGAGTATTCTCTTGGGTAGGGTGTTCGTGCGGCTCAGATGTAGCTGTAGGAGGACCAGCCTCCGTCGGCCACGATGACCTGGCCATTGATGAAGGAGGACTGGTCGGAGGCCAGGAAGAGCGCCAGGGCGGCGATCTCGTGCGGCTCGCCGATGCGGCCCATGGGCGTGCGCTTGCTGAGCGCCTCCAGGTCCATGCGGCCCGCCTTGCACAGTTCCTCCACCAGCGCGGTCTTGATGTAGCCCGGGGCGATGGCGTTGACGCGCAGGCCCGAGGCGGCCCATTCGATGGCCAGCACCTTGGTCAGCATGGCCACGGCGGCCTTGCTGGTGCAGTAGGCGGCGCGATTGGGCGCAGCCACCACGCCGTACATGGACGACAGGTTCAGGATCGTGCCCGAGCCCTGCTCCAGCATGCGGCGGCCGGCGGCCTGCGCGCAGTAGAAGACGCCGTTGACGTTGATATCCATGGCCTTGCGCCAGTTCTCGCCGGACAGCTCCAGCGTGGGCATGTTCATGGATATGCCGGCATTGTTGATCAGCACGTCCAGCCGGCCGTGCCGGCCCACGATGCCGTCGATGACCGCCTGGACGGCGGCTTCGTCGTTGACCCCGGCCAGCCAGGTGCTGGCCACGGCTTGCGGCGCGACCTCCAGGATCTGGCCGCGCGCGGCCTCCAGGTTGGCGGCGTTGATGTCCAGCAGCGCCACCTGCGCGCCGTTGGCCGCGAAGGCCAGCGCGGTGGCCAGGCCTATCCCGCTGCCCGCGCCCGTGATCAGGACGACCTTGTCCTTCAGGTCCAGGAATGTTTTGCCCTGCGCCAGGCGCGCCAGGGTGTCCAACGACATGCTCGTGCTCATACAGCTAACCAGTCTTTCAGTAGTTGGGGGTTGTCCAGCAAGGCGTCCGGCGTGCCCTGGAACACCACGTTGCCGTGGCCCAGCACGCACACGCCGGTCGAAATCTTCATGGCGATGGTCAGCTTCTGCTCGACCAGGATCACCGACACCCCGCGCCGGTGGATCTCTTCGATGGCTTCGCCCACGACGGTCACGATCTTGGGCGCCAGCCCTTCGGTAGGCTCGTCGATCAGGATCAGGCGGGGATTGCCCAGCAGGGAGCGGCACATGGTCAGCATCTGCTGCTCGCCGCCGGACAGATTGCCGGCCTGGGTGTTGCGGCGCTCCTTCAGGCGCGGGAAGAAGTCGAACATCTGCTCCATGGTCCAGCTGGGCGCGTCGCTGCGCGGCGGCTGCATGCCCATGACCAGGTTCTCTTCCACGCTCAGGTTGCCGAAGACATCGCGCTCCTCGGGCACGAAGGCCACGCCGGCGCGCGCGATCTGGTAGGCGGACTTGCCGGCCAGCTCCTTGCCGGCCAGCGTGACGCTGCCCGCGCTGGGCTTGAGCATGCCCATGATGGCTTTGAGGGTGGTCGAGCGGCCCGTGCCGTTGCGGCCCAGCAGGCTGACCACTTCGCGCTCGCCCACATCGAAGCTCACGCCGTGCAGGATGTGGCTCTTGCCATAGTGGGCGTGCAGGCCCCGGACCGACAGCAAAGGTTGGGAAGGCGTCGATGTCATGCCTGTACCTCCGTGCCCAGGTAGGCTTCCTGGACCAGCTTGTTGTTGCGGATTTCCTCGGGCGTGCCCGTGGCGATGATCTGGCCGTAGACCAGCACGCTGATGCGGTCGCTCAGGGAGAAGACCACGTCCATGTCGTGCTCCACGATCATCAGCGAACGCCCCTGGCTCAGCTCCTTGATCAGTTGCGTGGTGTAGTCGGTCTCTTCGCGCGACATGCCGGCCATGGGTTCGTCCAGCAGCAGCACCTTGGGCTCGGAGGCCAGGGCGATGCCGATCTCCAGCGAACGCTGTTCGGAATAGCTCAGTTCGCCCGACAGGGTGTCGCGGTGCGCCGTCAGGCGCACGCGCTCGAGCAGCTGCTCGGCTTCCTGATTGACCGCGCGCATCCTGGAGACGCGGCGCCAGAAGTTGTAGTCCAGGCCGTGGCGGCGCATCACGCCCAGGCGCAGGTTCTCGAACACGCTCAGTCCGGGAAACACATTGGTGATCTGGAAGGAACGCGCCAGGCCCTGGCGGTTGATCAGGCGCGGCTCCATGTCGTGGATGGGCTTGTCGCCCAGCAGGATCCGGCCCGAGGTGGGATGGAAATAGCCCGAGATCAGGTGGAACAGCGTGGACTTGCCCGCGCCGTTGGGCCCGATGATGGCGTGGCGTTCGCCCTCGATGAGCTGCAGGTTGACGCCGCGGATGATGTGCGCCTCGCCGAAGTGCTTGTTGACATCGGTCAGGGTCAGCGCGATGCGTTGTGCGGATTGGGTCATGGCGATCACTCCTCGTTGATGGCGTGCCATTTGCGGGTCAGGCCGACCGTGATGGCAGTGCCGATCAGGATCAGCGCCACGGGCAGCAGCCAGGTCGTGGCGGCGCCGGGCAGCCAGTCCTGGCCGAACACGGCCACGGCGGGCCAGTCGCCGCCGGCGCCCAGGCGCGCCTGGTAGTCCTGGCCCAGGATGCGCTCCAGCAGCTCCACGCCGAACACCACGCCGGCGCCCGCAACCAGGATGCCCGCCAGCCAGCCCAGCAGGAAAGCGAAGCGCGTGGCCATGGAATGGCGCTCGCGGCCGCGGTGCCACCACTGAACGATGCTGAACAGGCCGGCCGGCAGGAACATCATGACCAGCACGAAGATGATCCCCTGGTACAGCAGCCAGGAGCGGGTCATGTCGGACACGGCGTAGCCGAAGAAGCTCATCACGGCCGCGCCCATGGCGGGGCCGAAGAAGCTGCCTATGCCGCCGATGTAGGAATTGAGCACCGCCTGGGTGGACAGTGTCATGTCGAACAGCACGTAGTTGGCCGCTTCGTTGTTCAGCGCCTGCAGGCCCCCGGCCAGGCCGGTGAAGGTCGCGGATACGGTGAACACCAGCACGCGCAGCGTGTGCACGTTGTAGCCCAGGAAGCGCAGGCGGTTGGTGTTCTCGCGCAGGCCGTTGCACAGGCGGCCCAGCGGCGTGCGGGTGAAGTAGAACAGCAGGGCCACGGCCAGCAGCACCCACGCCAGGGTCATGTAGTACACCTGGATGGAATCGCCGAAATCAAAGCCCCAGGCCGGCATGCGCATGGCGGATACGCCGCCTTCCCCGCCGAACACGTCTTTCAGGTGCGGGGCCAGGGCATGCAGCAGCTCGGCCAGGGCCAGGGTGATCATGGAAAAATACACGCCGCTGCGCTGGGTGGAGAACCAGCCGGCCACCAGGCCCAGCAGGCAGCCGCCCAGGGCGCCGATCAGCGGCAGCAGGGGCGTGGGCAGCAGGCCCATGCCCTCCACCGCATTCATGGCGTGGATGGTGGCGAAGGTGCCGATGGCGAAGTAGGCGGAATGGCCGAAGGACAGCATGCCGCCCTGGCCGGCCAGCACATTGAAAGCCGTGGCGAACAGCACGGCGATCAGCATCTGGATGGCCGCATTCAGCAGCGAGGCGCTCAGGTAATACGGCGCGGCGAACAGGGCGAGCGCCAGAACGAGCAGGATAAGCAGAGAACGTTTCAAGGCACTACTCCCGGTTGCCCATCAGGCCCGATGGACGCACTAACAAGACCAGCAACATCAGCAGGAACGGAATGGTCGCGGACAGGGACGAGACCTTCAGCGTCAGCAGCCCGCCCGCTTCCCGGGCCCAGTCGCCGGCGCCGACCAGGCCCAGCAGGTCCGCCAGGCTCCAGTCGATGCCCACCGAGAAGGACGAGACCAGGCCGATGATCAACGAAGACAGCATGGCGCCGCCCAGCGAGCCCAGGCCGCCCACCACCACGACCACGAACACCAGCACGCCCAGCTCCAGGGCCATGTTGGGATTGGTGGTGTAGAAGGCGCCGGCCACGGCGCCGGCCAGGCCGGCCAGGCCCGCGCCCACGCCGAACACGCCCATGAACACCATGGGCACGTTATGGCCCAGGGCCTCGACCATGCGCGGCTTGTAGATGGCCGAGCGCACCACGATGCCCACGCGCGTCTTGGTCAGCAGCAGGTAGACCAGGCCGAACATCAGCAGCGAGACGCCGCCGATCAGCAGACGGTAGAAGGGATAGTCTGTGCCGAAGATGGAAAAAGCCGAGAAGTTCAGCTCTGCGGGCACGCGGTAGTCCACGGGATAGTTGCCGTAGAACAGCTTGATGGCTTCCGTGGCGATGAAGGAGATGCCGAAGGTCAGCAGCAGCTGGTGGCCATGGCCGTAGCGGTGCACGCGGCGCAGCATGTAGCGCTCCACGAACGCGCCGATCAGCCCGACCAGGATGGGGGAGATGATGATGGCGGGCCAGAAGCCCACGCTTTTCTGCAGCGTGTAGGCCAGGTAGGCGCCTATCATGTAGAAGGACGTGTGGGCGAAGTTGAGCACGCCCATCATGCCGAAAATCAGGGTCAGTCCCGCCGAAACCATGAACAGCAGCAAACCGTAGATGCTGCCGTTCAAAAGCGACACGATAAAAAATTCCATACGAATACCTTTCTGTGGCCAGAACGCTGGCATGCACCGCCCTTGCCGGCGTGGCGCAAGGCGCGCGGGCGGGGCGTCTAAGGCTTAAGGGGAGAACAAGGCCGGCCCTGGGCGGGCCGGCCCGGGCGCCGGTCAGGCCGGGCGCTTCATCTTGCAGGTGGTTTCCACCGGATTGACGGCGTCGGGACCGCTCAGGAACTTCACGACTTCAAAGCCCATGTCGGTGCCGTCCACGGCATGCTTGGCTTCGCGCGAGACCTTGGAGACCACGATGGGCAGCATGACCTGGTGGTCTTCGGCGCGGATCGAGGTCGGGCCCATGGGCGAATCGATGGTGACTTTCTCCAGGTTCAGGGCCAGATCGGTCACGTTCAGCTTGCCGTCCTTGGCGGGCGTGTTCTTCAGGGCCTCGCCCACCATCTGCATGCCGAACACCGTCTGGGGTTCCACATAGGTCGGATAGTGGCCGGTCTTGGCCTTGTAGTCCTCGGCAAAGGCCAGGGTCTTGTCGTTAGTGTCGATGTTGTAGGCGTGGGCGATGTAGTGGCCCAGAGCCAGGTCGCCGGCATTGGCGATGTTGCCGGGCTGGTCCAGGAACACCGTGCCGAAACGCAGCTTCAAGCCCGCATCGCGGGTGGCCTTCATCAGCAGCAGCAAGTCGTTGGACCAGTTGCCGGTGATGACGGTCTCGGCGCCGCTGGCCTTGATGCGGCTGGCGTAGGGCGAGAAGTCCTGGATGCGGTTCACGTCGTGCAGGGACTTTTCGACCACGGTGTAGCCGCCGGCGGCCGCGTTCTGCTCGATGGCCTTCTGCATGTCCGCGCCCCAGGAATAGTTCTGGTTCATGGAATAGACCTTGGTGCCCAGCTCGTTCACTTCTTTCATGGCCGCGACCAGCGCCTTGACGCGGATCGGGGCGTTGGTGGTGAAGCGGAAATGGTAGAAGTGGCACTTCTCGGCCGTCAGTTCCAGCGCTTCGCCGCCCATGTTCAGGTACAGCACTTCCTTGCCGGGATTGCGCAGATTGTATTTGCGCACGTCTTCGGTGATCTGTCCGGACACGGCCGAGGACGAGCCCTGGATGATGATGCGCGCGCCGTCGGCGATCGCCGCCTTGACCTTGTCGGAAGCGCCCGCGGGGCCGCCCTGGTTGTCGTACTCCATGACCTGGATGGCTTCGCCGTTCCAGCCGCCGGCCTGGTTGATGTAGTCGAGCTGGTACTTCACCGCCGTGCGGTACAGCAGGCCTGTGGAAGCCTGGGGACCCGACAGGGTTTCCACCAGAGCCACTTTCAGGGGTTCGGCGCTTGCCGTGCCGAAAGCCATCAGGCCGGTCACCGTCATGGCCAGCGCCAATTTTGTCAATTTCACGCTCTCATCTCCAAAAGGGGTAAGGAATTTACCGGGAAGCAGGTTCACCGACGGTCGTTCCGCACCGGGAACCGGCCTGGCACAAGGTCTGTTGTATAGGACATGAAAGCCAGATTCTGCGTAGGTAAACTCTTTTTTATAGATAACTTGTCTGATAAGATTTGCCAACTTATCTGACAAGTGAAAAATTCTACACTACGCAAAAAATCAGTGTCAACGAAGCGCCCGGCGAAATCCGGCAAACACCGCTTCGGGCATTGAATCCCGTGGAAAATCAATAGCTTGTCTATATAAGTAGAAACCCTAATACGGAGTAGAGATGATCAGTTTCAAGGGACAGACTGTATTGATTACCGGCGCGGCCGGCGGCATAGGCCGGGCCGTGGCCCTGCAGATGGCGGGGGCGGGCGCGGCGATCGCGCTCAGCGACATCAACCGCGAGGCGTTGGACGCCCTGGCCGCCGAAATCCGCGCCCTGGGCGCGACGGCCAGCGTGCACGTCACCGACGTCAGCCGTCAGGAAGACTGCCTGCGCACCGCTCAGGAAGCGGCGCAGCAGCACGGCGGCATAGACCATCTGGTGCACTCGGCCGGCATCTATCCCGAAGTGCTGGTCAAGGACATGAGCGCCGAGCAGTGGCGCCGCCTCATGCAGATCAACCTGGACGGCACGTTCTTCATCTGCCAGGCCGTGATCCCTTACTTGCGCGAGCGCAGCTCCATCGTCAACCTGGCTTCGGTGGCCGGTCACAAGGGCAGCCATTCGCACGCCCACTATTCCGCATCCAAGGGCGCGGTCTCCAGCTTCAGCAAGAGCCTGGCCCTGGAACTGGCGCCGCGCACGCGCGTCAACATCGTGGCGCCCGGCATCATCGAAACGCCCATGACGGCCGACCTGCTGCGCGCCAAGGGCCAGGCCCTGCTCGATGCCACGCCCCTGCGCCGTTTCGGCAGCGCCGAGGAGGTGGCCGGCGCCATCGTGTTCCTGTGTTCGGACCTGGCCTCCTTCGTCAACGCCGAGACGATCCACGTCAACGGCGGCCTGTATATTGTTTAAGATACGCTGCGCGCATGCCGCCCCGCGGGGCGGCATGTTCACGACAATAACTCTGTAGGAAGACAACACCACTTATGGCAGGACGCAAACTGAACGCCGCCTTGTCCACCCCCATCGTCGACTGGCTCAAGGCCGAGATCGACGCGGGCCGTCTGCAGGCCGACGACAAGCTGCCCAGCGAAGCCCAGCTCTGCGAGCGCTTCGCGGTCAGCCGCTCGGTCGTGCGGGAAGCCTTGTCGCAACTGAAGTCCGAAGGCCTGGTGCGCTCGCACCAGGGACGCGGGGTCTTCGTCAATGCGCGCGGCACCCGCCGCACCTTCAGCCTGGACCCTTCCGCGCTGAGCGACACCAAGAACCTGGGCCACGTCATCGAACTGCTGGTGGCCATCGAGGCGGCCGCCGCCCGGCACGCCGCCGAACGGCACACGCCCGAGGACCTGAAGAAGATCCGCCAGGCCCTGATCGGCATGGAGTACGCCATCGCCTGCGACCAGTTGGGCGACGAGGAGGACTTCGCCTTTCACCAGGCCATCGTGGACGCCACCCACAATCCGCACTTCGTGACCCTGAACGAATACCTGGAGCAGCACGTGCGCCGCCTGATCCGCCAGGCGCGCAGCAACACGGCCCAATATCACCACAACCTGATCAAGGACGTGCAGGCCGAACACCAGGCCATCGTGCAGGCCATCGAAAGCCGCGACCCGGCGGCCGCCGCCGACGCCGCCGAGCGCCATCTGCGCAATGCGGCCAAGCGCCTGAACACCTACATCAAGAACTGAGTCGGCTCCCGGGAAACGAATACGCTTTCCGGGACGCTCAAGCATGCTACATCACCATCATCAAACGGCCTGGCGATAACCATGGCGACGCAGCGGCAGACTATGCGCCCGCTCTCCAGTTGCCGCCAGCAAGGCATTACACAAAGCAGGAGCAAAAGGCGGAACCGCAGATTCTCCCACGCCGCCGATAGGCCCGTCGCTCGTCAGCAACAGGCACTCAATGGGAAACATATGCTTCAGACCCGGCAAATGGTAGTTATGGAAATTGGACTGTTGCACCTGTCCATCCTTGACCGTGATCTCGCCATCAAACACGCTGGCCAAAGCCCAGACAATGCCTCCCTCCAACTGGCGCCGAACGGTTGCAGGATTCAGTACGGGACCGCAATCAATGGCGCAAACAACCCGGTGGATCACCACATCTTTGCCTTCCAGGGATAACTCCACGCCGACCCCGCATAACGATCCCCAAGCGCTGCTGAAAGCAATGCCGTGAAAACATCCTTCGGCCGCGTGCCCCCATCGCAGCTCATCACTCAAGCGACGCAACAAAGTCTGCGCCCTGTCTTGCCCCTCCAGCAAGGCCAATCGATAGCCCAATGGGTCCTTGCCAGCGGCCCGAGCCAGATCATCCACAAAGCTTTCCAAAAAAAAGCAGTTTTGCGTATAACCCACCCCTCGCCAGAACCCTGCCGGCACTACCGTATTGACCATGGCGTAACGCACCGTCATATTGGGTAGGCTGTAGAGATGGTCAACCACCCCTTCGACCGACTTGGGATCCACGCCTGCCTTGACGCGATCTGGGAAATTTCGGATGTAGATCGACGAACATGCCAATTTGACCTCCATCGCCCAGGGCATCCCCTTCTTGTCCAGCACAGCTCGAAACAAGGCAGTGGCGGCTGGCCGATAGAAGTCTTGCTGTATGTCTTCCTCGCGGGACCATACCAGCTTGACAGGCCGGCCTGAAGCCTTAGACGCCAAGGCAGCCTGAATGAAGACATCGAACTCCTCCCTTCGCCCAAAACCACCGCCCACGAACGTGCTGTGCACTGTAACCTGCTCTTCCTTCATGCCCAGCACGGGCGCGAGCTGCCCAGCCAGTTCGCCGGCAACCTGAGTCGACCCCCAGACCTGAACGCTGTCGGCCTGAACATGAACGGTCGCATTCATGGGCTCCATGGTGGCGTGGGCCAGATAAGGCACTTCGTACTCCACCTCGATCCATTGCTCCTGCTGCGCGACCATCGCCGCGGAGTCTCCCCGCTGCAAGGCCACCACTCCATCACTGGCAGCCGCATCACGCAATTGTTCCATCAAGGCATCACTCTGCAGCAAAGCGCCTTGCGGCGCAGCCCACTGAGGCTTCAAGCTGAACAAGCCCATACTGGCCGCCCAATAGTGATCAGCCAGCACGATCACCGCCTGATCCAGCTTGACCACCTGCCGCACGCCTTTTCTGGCCAGCGCCGGCCCATCCTCCACGCTCACCAAACGCCCCCCTCGATAAGGGCAGGCCGCAATCGCGCCAACCAGCATGTCCGGCACCTGCACGTCCATTCCAAACTGGGCCAAACCGCTGGTTTTCAGAGGGATATCCAAGCGCTGTACCGACTTGCCCAGAAGGCGCCATTGCGATGCGGGTTTTAATTGAACCTGTTCGGGGCGCGGCAACACAAAGGCTTGAGCGGCCAGCTCCCCATAAGCAAGATGACGACCGCTGGGCTCGTGTCTCACCTGTCCCTGAAATACGCTCACCTCTGCCAGTTCGACCTCCCATCGCTGTGCGGCCGCCAGCTTCAGCATTTCCCTGGCATACGCGCCAATCCGGCGCAGCGGCTCGAACGACCACCGCGCTGACGTGCTGCTCGCGACCGCTTGCACCTTGAACATGCGATTGTTGTAGACAGGATTCGTGAGTGCGATCTGCGCCCGCACCTGGCGCCAGTCGCACTCCAGTTCTTCGGCGACCAGCATGGGAGCAGTCGTGTACACACCCTGCCCCAATTCGGCGGTCGGCACCATGATGGTGACCAGGCCATCGGGCGCAATCACCAGCCAGGCATTTACATCATCTTCATCCTGAAAATTAACCGAGCGCGCCGACGCAACAGGCAGGCGGAACCCCAATGCCAGGGCGGCTCCCGTCAAGGCGCCCGCCTGGAGCAGGCGTCGGCGAGAGATATTAAGCGTCATGCCGGCCTCCTCTGACTATCTGCGCAGAGGCGCCGCAAGGCCTTATCAATGTGTGGATACGTGCCACAACGACACAAATTGGTCATCCCTGCCTTCATCTCATCATAGCTGGCGCCTTTGCCCTGATTCATCAGACCCGCCGCAGCCATAATCATCCCAGGCTGACAGTACCCGCACTGCGGCACTTGCTCCCTGATCCAGGCAAGCTGAACGGGGTGATCGTTATTCTTGGACAGGCCCTCGATCGTTGTCACCCTGGCATGCCGCACGGCCCCTATCGGAACCACACAGGAACGTACAGGCTGGCCATCGACATGCACCGTGCAAGCGCCACACAAGCCTCGCCCGCAACTGAACTTAGTGCCGGTCAGGCCAAGCAGATCACGCAACACCCACAACAGGGGGACGTTCTGCTCCACCTCTATGCTGTAGTGTTTATTGTTGATCATGAGGTTCATGAATCAATCTCCTCTCTTCAAGAATCATTCAGACCTGCCGTCACGCCGGCACGGCCAGGCTTGCTTCCAGCAATCGCGCCACCGCCTCTCTGGCCTGCGCCCTCAATTGTTGAACATCCAGTCCCGGAATCGCTCCCTGATCGACCACGACGCTTCCTTGGATCAGGCTGTAACGAACACGCGCGGGCTCCCCGGCAGCCACAGGCGCCACGGCAAGGTCATGGAAGCCGTAGAAACGAGGATGGTCCAGATCGTAAACAACCAGGTCGGCGGCTTGGCCCACTTCCAGCGTTCCTACTTGGCCAAGGCCCAATACCTGGCTGCCACCCCGGCTTCCCCAGGAGATGACGTCCTCGATACGGGTGGCGGCCGCCCCTTGATTGGCACGATGGATCAGCCAGGCAGTATTGAGTTCTCCGAGCATGCTGCCGGACTCATTGGATGCGACGCCGTCCACACCGACGGAAATAGGCACTCCCGCCTGGGCCATCTGGACCACGGGTGCAATACCGCTGCCCAATCGGGCATTGCTGACCGGGCAATGCGAAATCCCGGTACCCGTACGGGCCAGGGTTTCTATTTCACTGGCGCGCGCATGAACCATGTGGGCGAACCAGACATCAGGCCCCAGCCATTCGTGCTCCTCGACGAACTCCACAGGCAGCTGGCCGTACTTCTCCCGACAAAAACGCACGTAGTTATCCGTTTCGGACAGATGCGAGTGCAGGCGCAGCCCTTCGCTGCGCGCAAAGCGCGCAACCTCTCTCAGGATATCCGGCGGCATGGAGAAGGTCGGCGTGGTGGGGGCCACCACCACGCGGCGCATCGCATCGCCGGCCTGATCGTGATAGGTCGACTTCAGGCGAACAATATCGCTCTGCATCTCGTCCAGGGCCTCAGGCTCCAGCCCTGTCTTGGCAAAACCCGGGTGCGCCGAGGCGGACTGTATGGCGCCGCCGCGGCACAGCACGAACCGCATGCCGAACTCTGCGGCGACCTCGAACAGCACATCCCCGGTTTCCCGGCCTGTGCCGGCGTAATAGAGAAAATGATGATCGGCGCAGGTGGTCACACCCGACAACAGCAGCTCCGCCATGCCCAGCCGCGCCGCCGTGCGCAGCAATTCGGGGGTAAAGCGCCCCAGGCGGGGATAAGGCACGGCCGCCAACCATTCCTGCAGGTCGGCATTGATGCCTTCGGGCACCGCCTTGAGCAGGTTCTGGAACAGATGATGGTGCGTGTTCACCCAGCCGGGATAGACCACGGCGCCGGAGGCGTCGAGCACCCGCTCTCCCGCCCGGGGCTGCAGACCGGCCGCCATCTCCGCGATGCGGCCGTCGCGGATCCGGATGTCCACCTTGCCGGCGCGGGCGGCTGAACCGGCCAGGCCGGTCATGACCGCCTCGGCGTGCTGGATGAGTAGCGCCTGATTGTCAGTATGCGTCTGCATATCATTCCTTGTCATAGTCGGTTTCTTGCCGCCGGTCAGGTCAGGCTGGACCGGGACGATAGTTCTGAAGGCGCCTCGAAGTGCCCCTGGGCCTCGTGTTCCTCCTGCTTGCCGCAGCCGTTCAGGAGCAGATTCAGCAGGACCGAGGCGATGCAGGCAACCACCACGCTGCTGTGCAGGAAGGGCTGGGACCACTCGGGCAGTTGCTTGAACAGCGCAGGAGCCAGGACCGGCACCAGCGAGATGGCCAGGGTGAAGGCCACGATGAGAATGTTGTAGCGGTTATGGGTGTAGTCCACTTTGGCCAGGGACTGGATGCCCGCCGCCGTGACCACGCCGAACATGGCGATGGCCGCGCCCCCCAAGGCAGGCGCGGGCGTGGCGGCCAGCACGGCGCCGGCCTTGGGAATCAGGGCCACGGCGCACATGAGCACGCCGCTCATGGCCACGACCCAGCGGCTGCGCACGCCGCTCAGGATCACCAGGCCCACATTCTCCATATGGGCGATGAAAGGAAAGGCGGCGAACATGCCGGCAATGGAGCTGGCCAGCCCATTGGCCCGCAAGCCATTGGTCACGTCCTCGCGCGACACCTTCTTACCGACCAGATCGCCGATGGCCAGGAACAGGCCCATGGACTCGACCATCTGGACGATCATGACGATGGCGATGGTGAGAAAGGGGATCAAGGCGAAAGTCGGCACGCCGAAATGCATGGGCAGGGGCACGGTAAGCCAGGGCGCCTCGTCCACGCCGTGAAAATCGCCGGCGCCCAGCATGAAGGCCACGATGGCGCCCAAAGCCATGCCGATCAGCACGGCCAGGTTGCGCAGCAAGGGGGATCCATAGCGATTCAGCACCAGGATGATGCCGATGACGGACACCGCGATCAGCAGGAACAGCGGCGAGCCGTACTCCGGATGGCCGCGCCCCCCGCCCACCCACTGGTAGGCGACGGGCAGCAGTTGCACGCCGATCACCGTCACGATGCAGCCGGTGACCACGGGCGGGAACAGCCGGCGCAGGCGTCCCAGGAAAGGAGCCATCAGCATGATGAATACGCCCCCGGCCATGACGGCGCCGGAAATGCCGGGGATGCCTACGCCCGGCATCGAACCGATGACGATGATGGGCGTCACGCTGCTGAAGGTCACTCCGTTCAGGATGGGCAGGCGCACGCCGAACTTCCAGAAGCCGACGGTCTGCAGGAGCGTCGCCACTCCCGAACAGAACAAGGTGGTGCTGATGAGAATGATGGTTTCCTCGGTCGACAGGCCCAGGGCCCCCGCGATGATCAGGGGTACCGCGACGGACCCGACATAGGACACAGCCATGTGCTGCAGTCCAAGAGTGAACATTTGCTTCAGTGGTAATACTTGATCCACCGGATGTACTTCGTTCGTCATCGTTGTCTCCGTTATTTCGTTTTTTCGATGCGTACAACAAAGCGGTGTTACCAACTAGCAGATAAGGATCGGGACGCGGCCGGAGCCGCGCGGATTCAGTGCCCGACCAGGCACTGGGCCAGCCGGTCATTCAGTGCGGCGCGATCCAGATTCCGGCCGATGAACACGATTTTGTTGCGGCGTTGATCACCGTCATTCCAGGGGTGATTGGGGCGGAACTCGATCTCTTTGTGCACACCGTGCAGCACATAGCAGAAATCGTCGTCCTTGATGGAGAAAATGCCTTTCATGCGGAACAGGTCCTCGCCTTCCGATTGCTGCATCTCCGCGATCCAGCGGCGCATGGCGACCGGATCAATGTGTCCGTCCATCTCGATGCCGACCGAGCTCACGCCCGGATCATGACGGTGCTCATGCGGCTCGCTCCAGTCATGGCCATGGTCGTGATGCTCGCCATGATCATGGGAGGAATCATGCAGCGCGCCCTCCAGCACGTATTGGCGATTGCGGTCGAATGCGCCCAGGCCAAGAATCTTCTTCAGATCAACACGCGCATAATGGGACGTCACCACATCGGCCGTTTCATTCAGCTTGCGGATCCGCTCGCGCACCTGCGCCAGTTCGGCTTCATCCACGAGATCGGCCTTGTTGAGCACGACCCGATCCGCGCACACTATCTGGTCCACGGCCTGATTGTCGATGCCGTCGTCCTTGACCTCATCCAGGTGCAGGCCGATATGCTTGGCGTCCACCAAGGTGACCACTCCGTCCAGATACGTCTGCGCGCGAATGGGATCGTCCAAGAAAAAAGTCTGGGCCACGGGATAGGGATCGGCCAGGCCGCTGGTCTCGATGATGATCATGTCCAGGCGCTGGGGGCGCTCCAGCAATTGGCGCACGACACGCAGCAGATCGTCGCGCGCCTCGGCCACGCAGCACACGCAGCCGTTGGTCATCTCGAAGATCTCCTCCGTACTGCCGATGACCAGGTCTCCGTCTATGCCGATCTCACCGAATTCATTCTCGATGACGGCGATCTTCAGGCCATGATTCTCCTTGAGGATGTAATTGAGCAGGGTCGTCTTTCCCGATCCCAGGAAACCGGTCAGGACCGTGACCGGAATGCGGTGCGCTTGCCGAGCGTCGAACATGATGTGTCTCCTTGCTTTTTTGACGTAAAAGCGGATACAGGGCGTATCAGGGGGTCTTGAGCCAGCGCTTGACGGTCGCCGACTCCAGATCGAACAAATCAAGCACGCGGCCAAGCGTGTGATCCACCATGCTGGCCAGGCTGTCGGGGCGCGCATAGAAAGCCGGCACGGGCGGAGCGATGACCGCCCCCATCTGCGTGACCGTCAGCATGTTGTGCAGATGCACCTGATTCAGTGGGGTTTCGCGCGCCAGAAGGACCAGCCTGCGGCGCTCCTTGAGCACCACGTCGGCGGCCCGGCCCACCAGGCCGCTGGACACGCCGCCCGCGATTTCCCCCAGGGTCTTCATGGAGCATGGCGCGACGATCATGCCCAAGGTGCGGAACGAGCCGCTGGAGATGCTGGCCGCCACATCATCGGGCTTGTAGAGAAAGTCCGCCCGGCTTTCCAGGTCGGCCAGCTTGAAGTCGGTCTCGTAGGCCATGGTCAGCAAAGCAGACCGGCTGGCGATCACGTGGGTTTCCACGCCCAGTTCCCGCAGCAGCTCCAGCAGGCGGATGCCGTACACGAAGCCCGACGCCCCGGTGATGCCCACGACGATCCGCCGCGGCTCGAGTGTGTTTCGGAACAATGCATTCATGGCGGCGCCCTCAGATTCCATCGAGCAAGGCGGCCGCCCTTGCGACGCTGGCCGCAGCGACGCGGGCGCGCACGCCGTGGAAATGCTCTCCGCGCGTCGCATCCAAGGCCAATCTGGAGGTCGTGCCGTCCGCCGTCGAGGACGGATCCAGGGGACTCCCCGGCAGGCCGTCCACCATGAACAGGTCGCGATGGGGCTGGAAATGGGTGGCCAGCGCCCACAGCACGTCTGAATCGCGCGTCACGTCCACATCGTCGTCCACCGCGATCACCGTCTTCAGGTAGGGATCCCAGCCCATCAAGCCCAGCAGCACCTGGCGGGCCTCTCCGGGCCTGCTCGCCCTGAGGGACACATAGCAGTGGAAATGCGTGCCCGAAGTCGGGTAGTGCAGGCGCGTCACGCTGGGAAAACGCGCCTTCAGCTTTTCGAACATCTCGGCCTCGCGCGGCAGGCGGGCCAGATTCAGGTGTTCGGCGGTCGCCCCGCCCACCACGTCCACCAGCCACGGATCCGTGCGCGACAACATGCTGTCGACGTGAAACACCGTGTTGGTCGAACGGTCGGACGAATAGCCGGAAAACTCCCCGAACGGCCCTTCCTGGGCATGGGCTTCGGGGTCCAGGCGCCCCTCCAGCACGAATTCGGCTGCTGCGGGAACGCCGATCCCGTAGCGGGGGGTCTGGATCAACTGCAAGGGCGCCCCGAACAGGCCTCCCGCCACCGCCCGCTCGTCCACGCCGAAAGGCAGCCTGGCCGAGGCGGCCAGCATGAACAAGGGGTGCGCGCCCACCACCATGGCGACGGGCAGCGGCCGCCCTGCTTCGCGGCACTGCTGGTACATGCGCCAGAGATGCCCCCTGGAATGCAGACTGGTCGCCAGCGCGGCCCGCGCATGCCGCATCGAACGGTGGTAACTCATATTGCTGACGCCCGTCACGGGATCCGTGGCGACAATGATGGCGTTCGTGATGTAGGGACCGCGATCGCTGTCGAAGTGGCGGATCATCGGCATGCGCTCCAGGTCCACGTCCATGTCCTCGAGCACATGCTCGGTGACCGGCCCCTGGCTTAGCATCTGGGGAGCAACGGGCGCATTGGCGCGCCTCTGGTAGTGCTCGTGCAGCGAGCCGACGTCCGTGCCGAACAAGCGTGCGATCCGCTCCCGGCACGCAAAGACATTGGTCACCAGGGGCGCGCGGCTGCCCGCGACGGCATCGCACCACAGCATGGGCCGGCGCCCGCGCGCCTCCAGCTCCTGAACCAGGGCCGTCACATCCTGCCCATCGTCAAGCGCCTGGCTCACCCGCAGGACGTCGTCGGGGTAGGCGCTCTGGTACTGCTGCGCAAAGACATGGAAGTCCTGACTTTCGGAAAACGGGGAATAAGACATGGACATCTCCCGGGAAAGCGGCTTGCGGTTCAGGAGCGGCGGCGCTCGCGCGCCGCAAGCCGTCCGTCATCAGACGTAGGTGGCCTTCAGGCGCTTCTCGGCCTCGGCCAGATCTTTTGGCGGCTTGGTGGGCTCCAGGCCGATCAGGCGGGCGATATTGTTGCCCAGGTAGTCTTCCAGCCCGTCTTCGCTCAGGTTCATGCCCTGGGGCTCGGGGGTGCACAGCACTTCCAACTCCCGCAGCCACATCCCCGGCTCATTGGGCGGCGAGTCCGTGCCGAAGACGATCTTGTTCCTGGGCAACTGCTTGGCGAACTCCACGATGCGCGACTGGAAGCACCAGCCCGATTCGCAATACACATTGGGCGTGTCCATGGCCATCCAGAATGCCTCGAACGAGTAATTGCCCCCCGTCTGGATGCCGAAGTGCCCGATGATGAAGTTCACCATGGGGAATTCGCGGATGATGGGATAAAACTGCGTCGGAATGGAATAGGGACCATCGCCGGTGTGGATCAGCACCACCACGCCCAGCTCCGCGCATTTCTTCAGGGCCGGACGCAGCCATTCCAAGGCGCGGTCGGGCCGGTAGCCGTGCATGTTGGTGTGCAGCTTCATCATCTTGAAGCCGTATTCCTTCACGTGGAACTCAAGCTCGGCGGCGCCGTTCTCGGGACCCCAGCGTGGATTGAAGGTGAAGTTGCCGATGAAGCGGTCCGGATACTTCTGGGTCAGTTCAGCCACGTATTTCATGTAGTCGCGTATGCCTTCGCGGCCGCGGCGGTTGCCGTCGCGATAGCCGGTATTGCCGGGCGGAGGCTGGATGAAGCCCATGTCGATGCGGCGCGGCTTGCCGTTGATCATGTAGGGTCCGTCCATCAGCTTGAGCATGCGCTCGCCGGTGAAGGGCTCACCCGTATGGCGCCAGGCCTCGTCGACCAGGTTCGTGGGATGCAGGTGGGTGTCGATAATCATCTGTCTCGCTCCTTCAGGCGATGGGGGTGGCCAGGTAGTGTTTGTTCTTGATGCCGTATCCGGCCAGGGCCGCCTCGGCCTCTTCGACCGTGCGCGGGGCGGGGGTCGGCTCGATGCCGATCATGCGGGCCAGGTTGTTGCCCAGGTAATCCTCCAGCGTGTCTTCATCCAGGTTCAAGCCCTGAGGCGGCTCGTGGCACAGCACCTCCAGCAAGCGCAGCCACATGCCCGGTTCATTGGGCGGCGAATCCGAGCCATACAGGATCTTGTGCGTGGGCAGCTCCTTGGAGAACTCCACGATGCGCGACTGCAGACACCAACTGCTCTCGCAGAAAACGTTGGGATACTCCATGGCCCACTGGAACGGCTCGAAACAATAGACGCCGCCGGTCTGCACGCCGAAGTGCGCCATGATGAAGTTGATCTTGGGGAACTCCTTGATCATGGGCACCCATTCGGTCGGGATGGAGTACGGGCCGTCGCCCGTGTGCAGCTTGACCAGCACGCCCAGCTCCTCGCACTTTTTCAGGGCGGGCCGTATCCAGTCTTTGGCGCGGTCGGGACGATAGGCGTGCATGTTGGCCTGGAACTGGACCATCTTGAAGCCATGTTCCTTCACATAGCGCTCTATGGCCTGCACGCCGTTCTCCACGCCGCAGCGCGGGTTGTAGACGAAGCAGCCCAGGAAACGGTCGGGATATTTCCGCACCATCTCCAGGGTGTAGGCCATGTAGTGATCGATGGATTCGCGGCCATCGAGTTCGCCATCGGTCCAGGTATAGATGGTATTGCCCTGAGGCGGCTGGATGAACGCCTTGTCGATGCGGCGCGGCTTGCCGTTGATCATGTAGGGGCCGTCCATCATCTGCAGCATGCGCTCGCCCGTGAAAGGCTCGCCGTCGTGCTGCCAGGCCAAGTCGACCAGATTGGTCGGATAGCAACTGGTGTCGATAATCATGTGCGTGGTCTCCTGTTGCACGGATTCGTTCACAGCGCTGAAGCAACGCTGCGCCAGCTTCCAAACCGCCGGCAACGGGGCGCCCTGTCTTCTCCCGGCCAAATTGATGAAATGCCTGGGAGTATCCTGCAGCCACCTACCGTTGTTTTGAGCTGAAGCCACTATCCCACTCGGTCAACGGTACGTAAAATATTATTTATTCTTCACTTTGATACTTTTTTTATATGACCAAAGACGCACTGAGGCAGATCGACGTCCGCGCGCTGCGTTATTTTTCGGTCCTGGCCGAAGAACTGCACTTCGGTCGCGCCGCCGCCAGGCTCAATATCTCGCAGCCCCCTTTAAGCCTGCAGATACGCCTGCTGGAAGAGCGGCTTGGCACGGCCCTGTTTCGTCGCACGCACCACAAGGTCGAGCTCACCGCGGCGGGGGCGACGCTGAAAGACCAGGCGGCGCTGGTGTTTCTGCAGCTCGAGAAAGCCATTGAAATGACGCGTCAGACCGCCCGCGGCCACATGGGCTTTCTGGAAATCGGCGTCATCAGTTCGTCCATGGTTGGCGTGGTACCCGAGACCTTGCGGGTTTTCCGTGAACGCTACCCGCAAGTGCACTGGCAACTGCACGAATTGACGCCCAATCGGCAGATCGAGGGGCTGCTGGAGCGCCGCATCGATGTCTGCCTGTTTCGCATGCCTCCGGTACAGGAAGGGCTGCACAATGAGCTGATCATGTATGAGGCCTTGTACGCCGCCCTGCCCCAGGGACATCGTCTGGCGCAGCACGAGTCCGTGAGCCTGCAGGACCTGCGCGACGAGCCCTTCGTCATCTTCGGGCTGGGGCAATCCCGCTTTGCCAATTTTCTGTACCAGTGCTGCGTCCAGGCCGGCTTCACGCCTATCATCCACCAGCAGGTGGTCGAGGTGCAGACCCAGCTTAGCCTGGTGGGAGCCAACCTGGGGGTCGCGCTGCTGCCGGCCAGCATGCAGCAGATCGCGCCTCCCAGCGTCGTCTTCAAGCCGATCCAGCCGGCCATACCCAAGGTGCCGCTCTATGCCATTTATCGCGACAAGGATGATTCCGCCGCGCTGCGGCTGTTTCTGGACGTGCTGCGCGAAAAAGTAGGGAACGCCAGGCTCGAGCAAAAGCCTGCAGCCGGGCGCAAGACATCCGTGAAGCGGGCCCGGCGCACGCCCTGACACGGCTGCCCGCCCAGTCGGGCAGGCCCCGGACGCTCAATACCCGAAATACGCCACCATATGCCGCACTTGCTCATCGAGCATGTGCTTGCCAAGGTGGATGCGGCAGCCGGCGGCGTGGGCGGCGTGCAGCAGG
Organism: Pseudomonadota bacterium; assembly: GCA_023425645.1. GTDB lineage: Bacteria > Pseudomonadota > Gammaproteobacteria > Burkholderiales > Burkholderiaceae_B > Alcaligenes. The sequence goes on along the minus strand of JAFACG010000046.1, from coordinate 27,392 downwards.
GCCGTCATCTCGGGCTTCATGATGATCTCGGCCACCAGTTGCCCCGGCTGCAGGGTGGCGGCCTCCAGCGGCAGGGCGTCGCTCTCTTTCATGCCCAGGGAAGTCGCGTTGACGATGATGTCGTAGCCGGCGGCGTCGGCCGTTCCCAGGGCAAAGTCCACGTCCGGGAAGCAAGGACGCACGCGGTCCAGCACGTCCTGGGCCTTGGAGGCCGTGCGGTTGGCCACGGCCAGATGGGCCGCGCCGGCCTGCGCCAGGGCAAAGGCGATGGCGCCGGCCGCGCCGCCCGCACCCAGCAGCAGGACGCGGCGTCCGCGCGGATCGTTGCCCTGCGCGATCAAGCCGCTGACAAAGCCCGCTCCATCGAACATATCCCCTTCCAGCGTGCCGTCGGGCAGGCGGCGTATGGTGTTGATGGAGCCAATCGCCTCGCCGGCCGGCCCCAGCTTGTCGCACAGCGCGGCCACGTCGGTCTTGTGCGGCACCGTGACGATAATGCCGCCCAGGTTCTTCATCTGGCGAAAAGCCTGCATGACGGCGGGCAGCCCCTCGGATCCCACGTGCATGGGCACCATGACGGCGTCGATGCCGTGTTCGGCGAAATAGGCGTTCAGGACTTCGGGCGTGCGGACCTGGGAGACGGGATCGGCAATGATGCCGAAAAGGCGGGTGGAACCGGTAATTGTCGTCATCGGCTTGTAAAACTAAACGAAAACAAGATAGAAAACGACTGTACCACGCCACATGTCAGACAAGTCAAAAACAAGTTGCGGGGCCATTCCAGGCCCCGCGCAGGCGGATTCAGGCCTGGGGCTGCGGCGAAGAACCGGCCTCCTGCACAGCCGCGCACCCACCTTGTTCCGCGCGCTCCTGTTCCTGCTTCATGCGGCTCAGCAGGCTGTGCAGCATTTCCGTGGACAGGCCGTGCAGCACCAGGCGGTAGCCGGCCCGCAGCGTGGACATGGGCACCAGGGGGTGGCCGTTGTTCACCAGGATCAGGTGCTCGGGCGCCTGCAGGATGCGGGCGGCGTAGATGCCTATGGTCTCGTCCAGTTGCAAGGAATTGGCGGCGCGCCAGAAGTCGTTGTCGGTCAGCAGCAGCTGGTACAGCGGCGTGAACAGCTCGATGGCGCTTTGCAGATCCATCTTGTTCAGCCGACCCTGCGGCATGTCGGCCAGCGCCAGCGGCACGGGCCGGATCATGGAGAAGTCCACCCTGGCGGGCGGCCCTATCTCCTTGCCCTGCGCCCGCAAGGTCTCATTCAGGCGGATCACGAAATTGAACAGGTTCAGGTCATGCTTGACGAAGGCATGGTCGCGCAGCTCGTCCAGGTTCATGGGCGTCAGCGGCGAGGTCGAGACCGGCGCGGGCGAATTGGCCGCGATGAAGGCCAGCACCTGGGAGCCCAGGTGGAAATGCCGCAGGATCAGCCAGTTCGCCTCGGGCGAGACGAAACGTTTCAGGCCCCACACCAGGATGCGGTGCAGAAAGCCCGAATGCGACCAGTTGCGCGGCAGGAAGGTCTTGACCACCTGGATCAAGATGATCATCAGCCGCGCCAGCGGCCGCAGAAAGGGCAGCAGGTACTGGCGCGAGGACGAGCTGGAATCGGCCAGCCAGGCCTGCTTCACATCGTCGGGCAGCGGCGTGCTGCGGTCCAGGTACAGGGCCAGCCAGGGGCTGGGGTCCTGGGGATCGTGGGGCTTGCTCAGGAATTCAGGGCGTCGGTCCATGGCTCACGACTCTTTCACGTATTGGAACTGCATCAGGTACAGGGCGGCCGTGCGGCGCGCCGTCTCGACGATGACCTGCTCGGCGCGGCCGGTATCGTCGCAATCCAGGGCCAGCTCCACGGCCATCAGCCAGCGCGCCAGGTGATGCTCGTCGTTCTGGCCGTGATAGTGCAGGAAGCGGTACATGGACGGCTCCAGGTCCAGCGAGGACTTGAGCAGCGGCAGCAGGGCCGGCACGATGCGCTGGCCCGTGCCTTCGATGATGTAGATGGCGCCCAGCAGGCCGATCGGGTCGCGGCTGGCGGCCAGGGCGTGCAGATAGGCGTTCAGGGCCTCGCCGCCGGGGTTGCGCGCCAGTTGCGCGATGTCCGTCCTGTCGCCGCCGGCCTGGCGGTAGTCCTCGAACAGGATCCGGAAGTCGTCCTGCTCTTCGCCTGCATGCAGGCGGATCAGCTCGGCCAGGGGCGCATAGGCGGGAGACAGGGAATCGCAGGCCGCGCGCATCCACTTGGCGCCCTCGCGCACCTGGGGAATCCAGTCGGCCATCCACTTGCGGTAATCCTCCATGCCGATGGTGCCGTCATGCAGGCTGCGCAGCAAAGGCGTGCGCCAGACGCGCGAGCGGTAGTCGTGCCAGATGGGCGCCAGGCGCGTCAGCAGCTCGCGCAGTCCCTCCGGCGCATCGTCCGGATCATGCGGCGGAGCGATGTCCACCTGGGCCTCGGGCGTCGCCGCCCGCGCCTGGACCGCGGGACGGGACAAGGCCGGGGCCGGCGCGTCGCAGGCCTCCGCTTCCAGCAGCATGTAGGCCGTCATGAAGCGGCCCGATTCGGGGATGTAGCACAGAATCTGCTCGCCGGGCTTCAGGATCCGGTCGCGCAGGAACTCGGCGAGCATGATCAGGATGGAGGCGGCGCCCGTGTTGCCGCGCCAGCGCAGATTGCTGTACCAGCGCTCGGCCGGGATGGCCAGGCCGGCCTGCTCCAGCAGATCGGCGACCACGGGCATGAATTTTTCGGAGGAGTAATGGCACAGGAAATGGCTGATGCGGGCCGGGTCCACCCAGCCGTCGCGCACCAGCTTCACGTATTCGTGGATGCCGATGTCGAACAAGTGCGGCAGCAGACGTATGTCCTGGCGCAGCGCCAGGGCGCCGGCCTGCTCTGCCTGTGCCCAGGAGTCGTAGTCCAGGTGGCTGCGGGAGGATTCGCGCCCTGCTCCCAGCTGCATGCAGACGGGATAGTCGCCCGAGAAGGACTTCTGGTGTATCCAGCGCAGCCGCAGGCGCAGGCCCGGCTGCGCCGTGGGCAGGACTTCGTCCTGATGGCTCAGCAGGGCGGCGCCGGCGCCATCGGATAGCATCCAGCGCAGGAAATGGGAATCGAAGTCCGCCTGGTAGTCCTGCGACGCAAAACGCGAGCGGCGGAACAGGCGCGAAGGCATCTCGCTGGCCACCGCCACGCCGTGCCGGTGCGCGCCCAGTTCGATGCCCTGGGCCGCGGCCTGCAGCGCCGTCACGCCGGCCGCGCAGATGCCGTGCACCGAATGCACTTCCAGGGGCGGCGCGCCCAGCTCGCCCTGCACGGCATTGGCCAGTCCGGGCATCAGCAGGTCGCCGCCGGAGGAGCCGCTGGCCAGCAGGCCGACTTCGCCCAGCGCCAGCCCCGCCTCCTGCAGGCAGGCGCGCACCGCATTGGCGGCCATGACGGTATTGCTCCAGCGGGTGGCGCCGTCCTCGCCGATGGCGTAGTAACGCTGGCGTATCCCGTTCTCCGCCAGGATGCGCTGCTTGATGCGCCCGGACAGGCGGTTCAAGGGCGCGATGAAGCGATCCATGGACTCATTGTCCACGGGTTCGCCCGGCATGAAGAACTGCGCCTGATGGATGACGACCTGCTCGAAGGCCACGGGCATGGGAATACTCCTGACTAGACGGGATCGCGCCGGCGCTCTGGCTCGCCGGCGGGCATGAAAGGTTGACTGCGGCAGGCCGGCACGAACAGCCCCAGCACGAAGACCCGCAGCATGTAGGGCAGCAGGCCGCCCTCGTTCAAGGCGGCGGACGTGCGGTCGCGGTACTCGGTCTCGTGCAGGCGCGTCAGCTCCGACCAATGGGCGCGCGAATGCTCGTGATGCGCCACGTGCAGGCCGATATTGAACAGCAAAGGGTTGACCATGCCTTCGAAATTGCGGGCATAGGCCAATTGCGGGCCGCGGCGCCCCTGCGGCCGGCCGTCCGCATGGGCGTGCTGCAGGTAATTGGTGGTCAGCAGCCAGTGCAGGCCATGCAACTGCGGCAGGATCACGTACAGGAACCCCTTGACCGGATCCAGCGCCAGGGCCAGGCCCCAGCTGCCCAGCCACAGGCCGTACTGCGCCATGCAATAGCGCCACACGCCCGGCCGGCGGCGGCGCAGGCCGCCCAGCCAGCCAAAGATCAAGGGGTACAGCGCCGGTACCGCCTCGAAAGGATGGATGAGCCAGCCCAGGGTATCGTTGGTGTCGCCGCGCCGGAAACGGTAGGTGCGGGCCACGTCGCGCTCGCCATGCTTGTAGCGATGGTGGTTGCGGCCATGCGCCGGCCAGAACACGCAGGCGGGATGGCCCTGCAGCAGGGTCAGCCAGAAGTCCGTCAGCCGGTTGGGCAGGCGGCCATGCCACATGCGCAGGTGATGGTGGTTGTGATTGATGACGCCCACGCCCAGCGTCAGGAACAGCAGCAGGCCGTACAGCACCCACGAGAACCCGCCCCGCCACAAAGCGGCAACCAGCGCCGGATAGGCCAGCAGATAGGCCACGCTCTGCCAGTCGCGGCCGTTGCGCAGCCGCCAGCCGGCCGTCATGCCCGCGGCGCCTCCGCCGGCGCGGGACGCTCCGTCAGGCGCGTGCCGAACAGGCGGTCCATGAAGGTGAACTGGAAACCGTAGTTGCCGCTGTAGCGGGCATGGTGCGCCTGGTGCCGGCGGCTGGCCGCCAGCCAATGGCCGCCCGAGACGCACGGGAAGAAGTCGTAGTTGGAATGGCCGATGCTGTTGAAAAACAGGCTGAACAGCGGCACCGACAGCAAGGACCAGAAGCTGAAGTCGTGCACCACCATGGGCAGCAGGATCACGTTGCCCAGCATCAGCGATTCGATGGGATGGAAGCTGTAGGTGGAGAACGGCGTCACCACCACCGAGGAATGATGCGGACCGTGGAAGCGCCGCAGCCAGGCCGTGTGCAGCAGGCGGTGATTGATCCAGAAATGCACCTCGTTCCAGATCACCAGCGCCAGGATCTCCAGGGCGATGCGGCCCGCGCCGGCGTCGGGCGTCAGATGCGCCCAGCCCAGCTGCAAAAGCCCCCAGGGAAAGACCATGCCGGTGCCGAAGATCAGGATGGCGGTGCCGGACTGCTTCAGTTCCCGGCGCAGCTGGCCGGGGCGCAAGGGGCGCGTGTCCAGCGGACGCCCCCAGCCCAGGGCCGGCAGCAGCCAGCGCGTCAGGGCCAGGGTGCCCAGCGCGAACAGCAGGTAGATCCCGCCGAAGAACAACAGCCCCACGCCCATCACCTGCCAGACGTTCAAGGCCTGAAAAGCCTGCCCCATTCCATTCTCTGTGTATCAAATTGCGCTCATCGTAGCCTGAGCGCGGGTAAATCGCCTGCAATATTGGTTACAAATTGCTGTATGCGGCAAAGCGCAAAAGAGCAATACAGTTTTGCGCCAGCGGGGGCTAATCAAGCGCGGGAATCAGGACTACCCTTTGATATATAAACTTTTTTTCGACAGGAACACAACAATGAAAAACGTAATGAGCGTCCTCAACGCACCCCGCCCCCACTGGGTCGGAGACGGCTTTCCCGTCCGCTCCCTGTTCAGCTATCACGACGATGCCGCGCAGCACAGCCCCTTCCTGCTGCTGGACTACGCCGGTCCCGCGCAGTTTCCCGCCGGCTCGCACCGGCGTGGCGTGGGCCAGCACCCGCATCGCGGCTTCGAGACCGTGACCATCGTCTACGACGGCGAGGTCTCGCACCGCGATTCGACCGGCCAGGGCGGCACCATCGGCAAGGGCGACGTGCAATGGATGACGGCCGGCGCCGGCATCCTGCACGAGGAGTACCACTCCGATGCCTTCGCGCGCGACGGCGGCACCCTGCACATGGTGCAGCTGTGGGTGAACCTGCCCGCCAGCGCCAAGATGACGCCGCCCCGCTACCAGGCCATCCTGGACGCCGACATCCCCGCCGTGCCCCTGGAAGGCGATGCCGGCCAGGTGCGCGTGATCGCCGGCGACTACCAGGGCCGCAAGGGTCCGGCCGACACGCACACGCCCATGCACGTGTGGGACGTGCGGCTGAAGGCCGGCTGCCAGGCCCGCTTCACCCTGCCCGAAGGCTGGAACACGGGCGTGGTGGTGCTGGGCGGCACGGTGCAGGTCAACGAGCAGACCATCGCACGCGAAGCCCAAATGGTATTGCTGGATCAGAAGGGTACGGAAGTGCGCCTGGAGGCCAACGGCGATGCGCAATTGCTGCTGCTCAGCGGCGAGCCGATCGACGAGCCCGTGGTGGGCTACGGTCCCTTCGTCATGAACAGCCAGCAGGAGATCGTCGAAGCCATCAATGACTTCAACGCCGGCCGCTTCGGCCAGATGCAGTAAGGCGAGCGGCCCTTCGGGGCCGCGCCTTCTCTTTGCCACGCGCCCGCTTGCATGCGCGGGGCGGGCATACGATATACTGGGGCTCCCCTGACTTGCTCCCGACAATATGAGACGCTGGTTCGTCGTCGTCTTACTGCTCATTCTCCCCTTCCAGGCCTACAGCGCCCACTACCAGGCCACCGTCCAGGACGGCCTGTCCGCCATGGCCCGCCATGAAGTCAGCCAGGCCTCGCCCGCCGATCGCCTGGGCGCCCGCTGGGTGACGTCCCTGCAGAATCTCTCCGCCCTCATGGCCGAGACCACCATGCAGGACTATGTGGACCATGCCGACACCCCGCTGCCCAGCCTTGCGCAGCCCTCCTGGCTGCTGCTGTGGCCGCCCGAATTCACCCGCCTTTTCCTGCCTGCCATTTCCTGCGAGTTCGCCCCCGAGCGCCGGCCGCCGCGCGCCTGACCCTTGCGCGCGCCCGCGCGCCTTGCACGAAATCTCCGCAGTCTTCTTTTTCTGTCTAACAGGACACCCTTATGGAATGGCTACTCGACCCCAGCATCTGGGTCGGTTTATTGACCCTCGTGGTGCTTGAGATCGTTCTCGGCATCGACAACCTCATCTTCATCGCCATCCTGGCCGACAAGCTGCCGCCCGAGCAGCGCGATCGCGCCCGCCTGATCGGCCTGTCTCTGGCGCTCATCATGCGCCTGGGCCTGCTCACCGTCGTCTCCTGGCTGGTCACCCTGACCACCCCGCTGTTTTCGATCGGACCGCTGAGCTTTTCGGGCCGCGACCTGATCCTGCTGCTGGGCGGCCTGTTCCTGCTCTTCAAGGCCACCAGCGAACTGCACGAACGCCTGGAAGGCGGCAGCCACCACGCCAGCGCCAACAAGGCCTACGCCAGCTTCGGCGTGGTGGTCGCGCAGATCGTGGTGCTGGACGCCGTGTTCTCGCTGGACGCGGTCATCACCGCCGTGGGCATGGTGGACCAGCTGCCCGTCATGATGGCGGCCGTCATCATCTCCATCGCCCTGATGATCTGGGCGTCCAAGCCGCTCACCAGTTTCGTGAACAATCACCCCACCGTGGTGGTGCTGTGCCTGAGCTTCCTGCTCATGATAGGCCTGACCCTGACGGCCGAGGGCCTGGGCTTCAAGATACCCAAGGGCTATCTGTACGCCGCCATCGGCTTCTCCATCCTGATCGAGTTCTTCAACCAGATCGCGCGCCGCAGCGCCCTGCGATCGCAATCGCGCCGCCCCTTGCGCGACCGCACCGCCGAGGCCGTGCTGCGCATGCTCAGCAACCGCAAGAGCGAGGCCGGCAAGGACGAGGGCCAGGACGAGCATGCCGCCGAACAGGAGGAACAGGCTTTCCGCACCGAGGAGCGCAACATGGTCAGCGGCGTGCTGAGCCTGGCCGAGCGCCCCATCCGTTCGCTGATGACGCCGCGCCAGGAGATCACCTGGCTGGACACCGAGGACGACCTCGACACCCTGCGCCAGCTGTTGCGCTCCACGCCGCACAGCTTCCTGCCCGTGTGCCAGGGCCAGCTGGACCAGGTGGTGGGCGTGGCGCGCGCCAAGGATCTGCTGGCCGACCTGGATGATTACCCGCAGATCAGCCAATGGCCGGACTTGCGCGAGCCCATCATCGTGCATGAGCACACCGATGTGCTCAGCGCCATTGCCATCCTGAAGCAGTCCAATGGCCAGTTCGTGCTGGTCACGGACGAGTACGGCGCCATCGAGGGGCTGCTCACGCCCATCGACATCCTGGAGGCCATCGCCGGCGAGTTCCCGGACGAGGACGAGCAGCCCGCCATCCAGCAGATCGGCCCCAATCTGTGGCAGGTGGACGGCGGCACGGACTTGCTGCTGCTGGCCCAGGCCGTGGACGCCGAGGAGCTGTTCCTGAAGGACAGCAGCTTCAGCTCCGTGGCCGGCTTCCTGCTGGAGCGCCTGGACTCCCTGCCCGAGGTGGGCGCCGTGGTGGAAGCCGACGGCCTGCGCTTCGAGATTACCGAAGTCAGCCAGCGCCGCATCGCCACCGTGCGCGTCAGCCGCCTGCAGGATGCCGAAGCTCCGGCCGAATAAGAAGGCCGGTCCGGCTCAACGACAAAAGCCACTCCTGCGGGGGTGGCTTTTTTATATGGCTCCTCGCGCAGTACCCCAAGGCCACGATGCGTCACGACGTTCTTTATCGGCAAATACCGCCATCGGCTGGTCGATAAGGTGGCCATTGTGAGCCGTTCAAGCAATGGGCAGGCCCGTGGGGCGGGTCAGACGGCTTGCCGCAGGCGAAGGAGCGATCCGGGAGGCAAGCATTCTGCTGTTCGAGCGCGACGCTTATGGCTCGTCCGGGGGACGAATCATCGTGCGAGTTCACGTGCCGCCCGCCACAAGCACTGACAAGGGAACCCGCGCGCAGCGCGGGCAAGGGACCCAGCCAAGCCAGCCGGCGCGGATGCCGCTCAAGAAAACCAGGGCTTTTCCCTGCTTCGTCTAGGTCAGGCCAGCAGACATTTGCCTACTAGCCTCGCAAAATTGCTTTTCGGTCAGCTCAAAGGCAAGAGGCAATCCGCCTCAAGCCGAAGCGCGCCCCAACAGGACGATGCCGCCCGGCAGGCGCGTCAGTTCCACCCCGTAGGCGTTACGTATCAGCTCGGGCGCCTCGTCCAGGCGGTCCAGCGTGAACTGCGCGGTGACGCGGCTGCCGCCCAGCGATTCATCGGTCAGGATCAGGCGGCCCGCCCAGTAGCGGTTCAGCTCGCGCACCACGTCCGACAGCGGCACATTGTCGAACACCAGGCGGCCCTGGCGCCAGGACGGCGCCTGCTGCTGCGGCACGGCCTGCGGCTGGCTCAGCGGCCGACGGCCGTACACCACCTGCTGCCCGGCCTCCAGCGTCTGGCGCTGGCCGGAATAATCCACCAGGGCGCCGCCCGACAGGCAGGTCACGCAGACCTCGCTGTCCAGGTAGCGGATATTGGTGCGGCCGTTGAAGGCCTGGATGGCGCCCGCCCCCGCGAACACGGTGAAGGCCGCCGCCGACATCCCGGCCTGACGCACCTCGATCTCCCCGTCCAGCAGTTCCACGGCACGGCCCAGGTGCGGATCGTCGCGCAGGTTCAGGCGGGTGCGAGTGTTCATGTCCAGCCAGACGTGCTCGGCCACTTCCACGCGGCGCTGCTCGCCCGCGCCGGTGCGGTAGTCGGCGCGCAGGTCGGCCAGGCTGGGCCACAACTGCATGGGCGGACGGGCGACCAGGTACAGCGCGCCGCAGGCCGCGACGCCGCCCAGGAAGGCGCGCCGCGCCGGGCTGTGGCGGCGCCCCTGGCGCATCTGGAAGTCCTGCGTCCATTGCTCACGGGTCTGCGGCAGGGCCTCCCAGACTTCGCGCGCCTGCGCGAAGGCCGTGGCGTGCGCCTGGCTGCGGCCGCACCAGCGGCGGAACTCGCGCGCCTGCCGCTCGGTCAGGGAAGAGGTCTTCAAACGGATCACCCAGGCCTGCGCCTCCAGCTGCAGGGCGTCGTCGTCCAGATTCGGGGCGGGTGGGGTGGCTGGGTTCATCGAAAAATCAATCAGACAGGGGTGAAACAAAGACGGCTCAGGGCATGGGAGCGCCGACCTGACGGCAATCCGAGCCGGCACCGGGACGCGGCGCCAGCGCCAAGGTGACGGGCTGAGCTAAATTGTCCGGAACGCGACCCGGTATCGTCAAGCCGTACGCGCTTTTCGACAAGCTGGAGCGGGAAAACGCGGGCAAATAATGCCCATCAGGCGCGGTGGCCCCAATCCGGCACACGAATACGGCAAGATATGGCCTGTTTCAACTCTGGAGATTGCTTCATGCCCGGCTCATCCCTGTTCAGCATGCTCATCGCCCTGCTGGCCGGCTCGGCCGTTCCCTTCCAGGCCGCCAGCAATGCGGTCCTGGGCAAGATACTGGGGCATCCGCTCTGGGCCACCCTGGTGTCGCTGGCCGTCAGCGCCGCCCTGGTCGTGCCCACCCTGTGGCTGATGCGCGCGCCCGCGCCGCTGACCGCCCAATTGGCCCATGCCCCCTGGTGGGTGTGGACGGGCGGGGTGGGCGGGGTGATCTACATCAGCGCCGCCCTGATCCTGACGCCGCGCATGGGCGCAGCCAGCTTCATCGTCTGCGTGGTGGCCGGCCAGATGCTCAGCTCCATGCTGATCGACCATTACGGCCTGATGGGGCTGACGCCCCGTCCCGTGCATGCGGGACGCATCCTGGGCGTACTCCTGATCCTGGCCGGCATGGGACTGGTGCAGTGGTTCACTCCGTCCACGCCGGCCCAGGCGTCCAGCGCCGATTCCTCCGCGTCTTAGGACCTGCTCCAGGCCTCAGGCGCTCTGCGCCGCCGCGCCGCGCTGGCTGCACCACCACAGCGAGGCCGACAGCGTCGCGCTGGCCAGCATGCCCAGGGCCAGCAGCAGCGCGCTGTCGAACAGCAGGGGCGCGATCACGCCCGATACCGTCGCGAAGATCAGCATCTGCACCGCGCTCTGCAGCGACGAGGCCAGCCCGCGCATGGTGGGAAAGGTGCCCAGGGTCACCACCGTCATGCCGGGCAGGGCCATGGACATGCCGAAGGCGTAGATGAAGATGGGCAGCACCGCCCAGGGCACGGCGGCCTGGAAGAACAGGTTGTACACCGTGTTCAGCCCCGCGCCCAGGAACAGGATGCTCAGGCCCAGGCGTATCATGCGCGCCGGAGCAATGCGTTCGGCAAAGCGCGCATTGATCATGGAGCCGCCCAGCATGCCGCCGATGAATGGCAGGAACAGCCAGGCAAAGGCGGTTTCGGGCAGGCCGAGAATGCCGATCACGAAGCCGGCGGCCGAGGCGATATACAGCGCGAAGCCGCCGAAGGCGAAGGCCACGGCCAGGATGGCCAGCAGGAAGCGCCCGTTGCGCACGGCCCGGTAATAATTGCCCAGGACCGGCAGCAGCTTCATGGGCTGGCGCGATGCCGGCGGCAGGGTTTCGGGCAGCTGGCGCAGGCACAGCGCGATCAAGCCGACGGTCACCAGCGTCAGCATCCAGAAGATGGCCCGCCAGCCGGTATGGCTGCTCAGGTAGCCGCCCACCACCGGCGCGATGGCCGGCGCCAGGCTGAACACCATGGTGATGTGGGCGAACAGGCGCTGGGCGGCGGCGCCCTGCACGCAGTCGCGCGCCAGGGCCTGGCCGACCACCCGGCCCGCGCCGGCCGAGCAGCCCTGCAGCATGCGAAAGAACAGCAGCCAGCCGAAGGACGGCGCCAGCGCCGACCCGATGGAGCCGATGCCGAACAGGATCAGCGAGGCCAGGATGACGGGTCGCCGCCCGAAGCTGTCGGACAAGGTGCCCCAGAACAGGCTCATGAAGGCAAAGCCGAAGAGGTAGACGCTCAAGGTCTGCTGCACCAGGGACGGGTCTACCTCGAACTCGGCGCCGATGCGATGGAAAGCGGGCAGGTAGGCGTCCGTGGCGAACGGTCCCAGCATGGCCAGCGCCGCCAGCACCAGCGTCAGGTTGCGGTAATTCATACGCGAATATATGTAGACGAATGGAATACGGCATCGTACTCGGATATGTCGCATCGCAGGGGATTTACTGCCGGCTGTCCCTCAGGCTTCTTGAACGGCTCACAGTAACTCTGCGGTGTTCATTCCTGCCTGGAGGGCCCCGCTGTAGGCCGAATCAGGATCGCCGCTGCACTGCCGGCGTGCCGAAGGCTTCACGGCTGGTCTGGCCGAAGCCGCTCTGGTGCAGCAGGCTGCGCTCGATGAAGCGGCTGACTTCGGCGCGCAGCTCCGGCAGCCAGGCCCCTTGGTCGAACACCTGCGGGAACTTCATGCTGAACCAGGCGTACAGGCTGATCTGCTTGCTGAGCAGTTCGGCGTCTTCCAGGCGCGACGGGCTGGCCGATTTCAGCCAGGACGGCGCCGGCGGCAGGGCCAGGGGCCGTTGCGCGACATAGGCGGCCAGGCAGCGCTTGAAGTAGTCCAGCTCCGCGTCCTTGTCCACCGACACGGGCGCGCAGGCAAAGGTGAACTTCTCGCGCAGGTCCAGCCGAGGCGCCAGGCGGTCCACGCAAAAGCCCAGCTCGATGGCGTCCTTCAAGCCCGCCGTCTGGAACAGGGGACTGTCCGAGGCCACTTTCTGGGCGAAATACTGCAGCACCGCGCCGATGTTCTGGTTGTCCAGCAGCTCGGCCAGCGCCTGCACATGGTCCGGGCCGGGCGCGATGGGCAGGCGCAGGTCCACGGGCGGGACGTCGGCCTGCAGCTGCGCGCGCACGTGCTGCAGGTCATGCGCGTCCATGGCGCCTGCGTAGCCCTTGGGATAGAGCCCGTAGCGGCCGGCCCGGCCGGCGATCTGGCGCACTTCGGTGGCGTTGAGCGCGCGCATGGAGCGGCCGTCGAACTTGTGCACGGTGGAGAACAACACGCGGCGTATGGGCAGGTTCAGGCCCATGCCGATGGCGTCGGTCGCCACCAGCACGTCGGCATGCCCCTGCGAGAAGCGTTCCGATTCGGTGCGCCGCACCTCCGGCGCCAGGGCGCCGTAGATGGTGGCCACCTTCAGGCCCTGGGCGCGATAGCGGGCGCTGAGCGTCAGCACATCCTTGCGCGTGAAGGCGACGACGGCGTCTCCCTTGGCCACGCCCTGGGCGTCGCGCTGGCGGTCCTTGCGGCCGCGCCAGGGCGGCGATTGGCGGCCGCGCTCGCCGCCGCGTGTGGCGCGCGGCGGCTCCACGGGATGCGCCATGACTTCCAGCGGCGTCTTGCGTTCGGTGAAGGCCAGCTCCATGCTTTCCTCCATGGCGCGCACCAGGCGCTCGCACGGCCGCAGCACGGACGGGTCGCCGCAGACGAACAGGGTGCGCGCCGGCATGCCCACCAGCGCCGCCGTCCAGGCCCAGCCGCGCTGCTCGTCCTGCAGCATCTGGATCTCGTCCAGGACGGCGACGCGCACTTCCATGGTCGGGTCCATCATTTCCACGGTGCAGGCCGTGTGCCGGGCTCCGGGCACCATCACGCGCTCTTCGCCCGTCACCAGGTTGCAGGGAATGCCTGCATTCATCAGCCGGTCCCGCACCTCCATGGCCAGCAGCCGCAATGGCGCCAGGTACACGCCCGAGCGGGCTTCCATCAAGGCCTCCAGCGCCTCGTGGGTCTTGCCCGAATTGGTAGGCCCCAGGCGGAAGACCAGGTGCCGCCGTATGCCGCGCGCCAGGCTGAACATCTGCGGGAAGTCGCCCAGGCGCAGCAGGTCCTGGGCGCGCTGGCGCTCCACGGTCTCCAGGATGCGCCGCACCGGTCCGCCCACCAGGCGTTTTTCGAAATCCCCGGCCTCGATGTCCTGCTGTTCGATCCCTTCCTCCAGGGCCTGGCGCAGGGCCCGCGCCAGTTCCAGGAAGGACTGGCCGTCGATCAGGGGGCGCTGGGCCTGCAGAAACGCGTCCAGGGCGTCGGCCAGGCGCTGCGCCAGCCGGTTCTGCGCGGCCTGGGTGAACAACACCGCGACGCGCGCGGGCAGGCGGTCCAGCTCGGCGCCCGTGCGCGGCAGGGGCAGAGCCGTCTGCATGCGCACATTGGCCCGCCAATGCTGCAGTTCGCCCGCCACCGGCACCGCGACCGGCAGCCACAGGTCCTTGCGCCACCACAGGCGCTGCGGGTCCTCGGGATCCGCTTCGTGATGACATTGTTCCTGGGCATCGATCTGGGCCAGCACCTGCTGCTGCCGCCATTGCGTGCGCGCCCGGTCGGCCGCGCGCTCGTACTGGGCGCGGTCGCGCGCGTTCATGCGCGCCAGCGCCTCCCGGCGCCATTGCTCGATCTGCGCCTGGTCGATGGCGGCCAGCAGGTCGGGATGATGCGCCACGCGGGCGCGTCCGCCCTTGGCCGCTCCGCGCAGCTCCAGCTTGACGCTGGGCAGGCGCCGGTCGGCCAGCCAATGCTCATACTCCTGGCGCGTGATGCCCAGCATGGCCATGACCTCCTCGGGGCCCACGCATTCCTGTTCCCAGGCCCAGCGCTGCTGGCGCTGTTCGCGCAGGCGCTCTTCGCGCTGGGCCTGCGCCTGCAGCAGGATGTCCTTCTGGTCCTGGGGCAGGTCGAACACCTGGGCCAGCACGCCGGCGCTGGCATTGCGGCCGTGCACGGTCATGAACCAGTGCGCCGGCTCGCCGGACTGCAGGCCTTCGAAGGCCTGCACCGGAATGAAATTCGGCCCCGCTCCCTGCTCCCGCAGCCAGCCCTCCAGCCGCTCCCGGGCCTGGGCCAGCTTGCTCTGTTTCTGTTCCTGCTCCTGGCGGCGCGCCTGCTCGCGTTCCTGCCTGGCCTGCTCCCAGCGCTGGCGGCGCAAGTCCTCATCCCTGCGCTCGGCCTGCAGGCGCCATAGATAAGCCTGGGCCAGGGGCAGGGCCTGCCAGGCGCCCACCAGGGCCTCCAGGCGCTCGCCCCGCTCGGCCTCGGGCCAGGCGTCGCTCAGCGGCAGGGACTGGGAGGCGATCGCGCCGGCCAGTTCGGCGCGCCGTTCGATCAAGGCCCCGCGCAAGGCGGCGAAGGACGCCGGATCCAGGTCGGCTTCGCTCATCTGGAACAGCAGGCGCAGGCATTGCACGACCACCTCGGGCACGCCTTGGGCGCGCAGGCGCTCGTCGGCATCCGACAAGGCCAGCTCGGCAGCGATGATCTGATTGAAGAACGCCGCGTCCTGCGGCAGCCGCCAGGCCTTGAGCCACAGGCGGCGGATCGCCTGGCGGTCCTCGAAACGGGCTTTCTTGGCCGCCTGGCGGGCGACGCCTTCCAGGCGCGGATAATCCAGCCATTGCGCATGCAACAGCAGACCCGTCTGCTCGGCTGGGGAGTCGGAATGAGAACAAGCGCGATGCGCGGCCATAGGGCAGGACCTGAAAACACGGTGCGGGAAACAGAAAAGGCCTGGAAACGGCCAGGCCTTCGGCCTCGCCCATTATACGGAACCCCGGCACGCAACCGCAGTGAAGAACTCAGGCCGCGCAGCCGGGCGGATCAGCTCTTTCATTAA
The DNA here is from genome assembly GCA_023425645.1 of Pseudomonadota bacterium. GTDB lineage: Bacteria > Pseudomonadota > Gammaproteobacteria > Burkholderiales > Burkholderiaceae_B > Alcaligenes. The sequence continues at coordinate 11,960 of JAFACG010000046.1, read as the reverse complement.
AAACTTGTCGCCCAGCAATAAGTTTTGTCTACAATACGCCGGTTGGCATTCACGATGTCCTCACGGAGTTTCCATGCCCGCCATCTTTCCCCCCGATGACTTCCTGCCCGGCGCCCAGCTGACCGGCAAATCCCTGCAGGCCATCACCCGCATCGCGTCCTGGGCGCGCTGGTTCCTGCTGGTCGTCAGCACCCTGCTGTTCTTAGGGGCCGTCGGACTATGGATCCCGGACGAGGATTTCATGCCCTCGCTGATCATATTCCTGGAGATCACGCCCGAACAGGTCGACTGGCTCCACATCACGCCGCTGCACCGGCTGGTGGGCTTCGTCATCACCCTGGTGCCCGCCCTGCTGCTGATCCGCAGCATGAACCATGCCCGGCACATGCTCAACAGCTTTACCCGCGGCCAGGTGCTGACCTTGCTCAACGCCATGCGGCTGCGCAGCATTGCCGCCCTGATCACCGGGTTCGGCATCGCCTTCCCCTTGTCCAAGACTCTGACGGCCATCACCCTGACCATCAACAATCCGCCCGAGCGCCAGATCTATTCCTTCATCCTGAACCTGAGCGACATGATGCTGCTGGGCCTGGGCGTGTTCCTGTGGGTGCTGTCCTGGGCCATGGTGGAGGCCGCCCGGGTGGTCGAAGAGAACAACAGCTTTGTCTAAGCTCCTGAACAGGCCCTAACGCCATGATCATCATCCGCCTGGACGTCGTGCTTGCCCTGCGCAAGATGAAGGCCCGCCAGCTGGCCCAGGAAATCGGCATCACCGAACAGAACCTGTCCCTGCTCAAGTCCGGCAAGGTCAAAGGCATACGCTTCGAGACGCTGGAGAAGCTTTGCCGGGCGCTGGACTGTCAGCCCGGGGACCTGCTGGAGTACCGCCCCGCCCCCCCGACGGACGCCTGAATCAGGTCGCCGCCCGCCTACGCCGGGCGACGCAGTTCAAGCAAAGGCAAAGCCGGCGCCGGACCAGCCGTTCACGCTCGCAGCCAGTCCAGGCAGGCCTGCGGCAAGGCCGTGGGGCCGGCCGTGCCGTGCGTGCAATGCGGCAGGATGCGGAACCGGGGCTCTGCGCCCTGCTGACGGGCCAGAGCCTGCGCCAGTTCGCGCGCACCGTCGACCATGCGCCGCTCCCGGCGGCGCTCCAGGCGCTGCGCCTGGACGTCCGGCGGCAGGGTCCGCTCCTCGGGCCCCAGACCCTGTTCATGTTCCCCCACCGTGATGGCGACCGGCACGGCCAGCGCCTCGCGAGGCAGCGGCTGGGCCAGCAGGCGCGCCAGGCAGCCCTCGCCCCACCATACCGAGGGGCTGGACACCGCCATGGCCTGGAACAAGCCGGGCAGGCGATACAGCAGGTGCAGGGCAAACAGTCCGCCCAGCGAATGGCCGCACAGCAGCCGGCGCTGCGCATCCAGCGGCGCCCGCGCGTGCGCCCAGGGCAGGGCGACGTCGCGCAGCAGGGCCATGAAATCATCCGCCCGTCCCGCTTCGCCGGGCGCGCCCGGCGTATAGTCCTGCTCGCGCCAGTTCTGCTGCGCATAGCCCACGCCCAGCAGGGCGCCGGGCAAGTCCCCCGATCCCTGCAGGGCCGCCAGCGCGGCCTGGAACTGCGGCTCGTCCAGCACGCAGGCCAGTGGCCAGCCGGCGGCCGGCGCCGGGCCGTCGGGCGTGGCCAGGGTCAGGCGGTAATGTCGCCCCAGGGGCGAGAAATGGTCCAGATAATCAAGCGGCATAAAAGAATCACGGTGATGGCGCCAAAGCGGAGCCGATGAACTATACTTCTTTCTGCGTAAACAGTTCTCATTCAGACACTTAATGTCCACATCTGCTGTTCCGGCCACAGCGCTGGCCGATTATCGACACATCCTCAAGCGGCGCTGGCTGCTGGTGGGCGCCCTGGTCCTGATCATTATGGCCTCCATCGTGGCCGATTTCATGCTCGGCCCCTCGGGCCTGAGCCTGTCCGAGCTCAGCCACGCCCTGTTCAATCCGGAGCAATCCGATCCCACCACGCGCGTCATCGTCTGGGAGATCCGCCTGCCCTACGCTCTCATGGCCATGGCCATCGGCCTGGCCCTGGGCCTGTCCGGCGCGGAGATGCAGACCATCCTGAACAACCCGCTGGCCAGCCCCTTCACGCTGGGCATTTCTTCTGCGGCCGCCTTCGGCGCCTCGCTGGCCATCGTGCTGGACCTGTCCCTGCCCGGCGTGCCGCAGGCCTGGACCATCGCCGCCAACGCCTTCATCTTCGCGCTGCTCTCGGCCATGCTGCTGGACGCGGTCGCGCGTTGGGGCGCCATGAGCACCGCCAACCTGGTGCTGTTCGGCATCGCCCTGGTGTTCTCCTTCAATGCCCTGGTGTCGCTGGTGCAGTTCGTGGCCAGCGCCGAAGCCCTGCAGGGCCTCGTGTTCTGGACCATGGGCAGCCTGTCGCGTTCTTCCTGGGCCAAGGTGGGCATCATGCTGGCGGTGTTCGCCCTTATCCTGCCGCTGTCGCTGCGCGACACCTGGAAGCTGACCGCCCTGCGCCTGGGCGAAGACCGCGCCGCAAGCTTCGGCATCAATGTCTCGCGCCTGCGCCTGACCTCCCTCATCCGCATCAGCCTGCTGGCGGCCATGGCCGTGTCCTTCGTGGGCACCATCGGCTTCGTCGGCCTGATCGCCCCGCACATCGCCCGCCGCCTGTTCGGCGAGGACCACCGCTTCTACCTGCCCGGCAGCGCGCTGGTGGGCGGAGTCATCCTGTCGCTGGCCTCCATCGCCTCCAAGAACATCGTGCCGGGCATCATCATCCCGGTGGGCATCGTCACGTCCCTGGTCGGGGTGCCTTTTTTCCTGGGCGTCGTGCTGCGGCGCCAAATGAAGTAAGCCATGCTTGAAGTCCGCGATCTCAGCCTGTCCTACGGCAAACGCCCGATCCTGTCGAACCTGACCGTGCAGCCCCTGCAAGCCGGCCAGCTGGTGGCCCTGCTGGGCCCGAACGGCAGCGGCAAGTCCACCCTGCTCAAGTCTCTGGCCGGGCTGCTCAAGCCCACGGCCGGCCACATCCTGCTGGACGGCCAGGAACTGAACGGCATCAGCTTCGAGCAGCGCGCCCGGAAAGTCGTCTACCTGCCCCAGTCCCTGCCGGCTTCGGTGCACCTGCGCGTGTTCGAATCCGTGCTGGTGGCCGCCAACGCCTCGGCGCCCGGCGGCCAGGCCCGCGACGTGGACCACGACCACATCCTGCGCATCCTGCAGCGCCTGGGCATCGCGCACCTGTCCATGCACTACCTGGACCAGCTCTCGGGCGGCCAGAAGCAATTGGTGGGCCTGGCCCAGGCTCTGATCCGCAAGCCCAAGCTGCTGCTGCTGGACGAGCCCCTGTCCGCCCTGGACCTGAACTACCAGTTCCACGTCATGGACCTGCTGGCCCAGGAGACTCACGACAACCAGCTCATCACCCTGATCGTGCTGCACGACCTGAACGTGGCCCTGCGCCACAGCGACTACGCCCTGATGATCCAGGGCGGCGGCCTGCTGGGCCAGGGCGCGCCGCGCGCAGTCATCACCCCCGATTCCCTGGCGCAGGCCTACGGCGTGCGCGCCCGCGTGGAGAGCTGCTCGCTCGGCACGCCGCAAATCATCATCGACGGGCTGCAAGAGCCCGTGCTGTGACCCCGGAGACCCCATGAAGATCCTGCGCCACCTGCTCGTCTCGCTGTCCCTGCTGCTGCCGCTGGCCGCCCATGCCCAGGCCATCCTGGTCACCGACGCCATGGGACGCCAGGTGGAGCTGCCCGGCCCGGCCAAGCGCGTGGTGCTGGCCCAGGCGCGCCACTTCCCCGTGCTGGCCCTGGTGCATCCGGACCCGGCCGGCATCGTGGCGGGCTGGTCGGACGAATTCAAGACCTCGTTTGCCAACGAATACGAAAACTACCTCAAGCGCTTCCCCCAGCTGGCTTCGGTGCCCGTGGTGGGCCGCCACACCGCCGACACCTTCTCCGTGGAGCAGACCCTGGCGCTGCGCCCCGACCTGGTGGTGCTGACCGCCGCCTTCGCGGGCCTGACCCCCGGCCAGGACGCCGGCGACTCGCCCCTGATCCAGCGCCTGACCGCCGCACGCGTGCCGGTCATCGTCATCGACTTCTTCGTCAACCCGCTGGAGAACACCGTTCCCAGCCTGCGCGCCCTGGGCTACGCCGTGGGCGAACAGGCCCGCACGGACGAATTCATCGCCTTCTACGAGCAGCACATGAAGGGCATCGCCCAGCGCCTGGCCGATCTGCCCGAAGGGCAGCGCCCGCCGGTCTTCGTGCACGCCCATGCCGGCAGCACGGACTGCTGCAATTCGCCGGGCGCCGGCACCTTCAATGACATGATTTCCTATGCCGGCGGCCACAACATCGGCGCCGACGTGCTCAAGAGCTCCACCGGCAAGCTGAACTTCGAGTACATCAACTCGCGTGCGCCCCTGGTCTACGTGGCCACCGGCACCGGCTCGGGCAAACGCACCAGCTCGGGCCTGCGCATCGGCACGGGCGTGACTCCCGAGCAGGCGCGCGCAAGCCTGCAGGCCATCATAGACGGCAACCGCCTGCAGGCCCTGCCGGCCGTGCGCAGCGGCAACAGCCACGGCATCTGGCACGCCTTCAACGATTCTCCCCTGCACATGATCTTCATCGAAGCCCTGGCCGGCTGGATCCACCCAGACCGCTTCCAGGACGTATCCGCCGCACAGACGCTGCAGGAGGTCAACGAACGCTTCCTGACCGTGCCCATGGAAGGCACCTACATGATAGACCTGAAGGACGGGCCGGCTCAGAGCGCAGCCGCCCGCTGATCCATGGCCCGCCTGATCCCGCTGGACCTGCCCCCTGCCGGGGGGCATGAACACCAGGCGCAACTGCGCCTGCCGCAGCGATCCCCCGCCCGCGCCCTGCCCCTGCTGTGCCTGCTGGACGGCCAGTGGACCCTGCCGCTGCTGGAACAAAGCGGCAACCCGGCACTGGAGCGCTGCGCCGTCCTGGCGCTGGGCTATGCCGGCGACCCGGAGCACATCAAGCGTTGCCGCGCCCTGGACTACACCCCGCCCGCCCCCGACGGCGCCCTTTGGACGGATCCGCGCGTGCCGCGCTGGCAGGCCGGCGGCGCCCCCGCCATGGTCGAACAACTGCGTCTGGCGCTGGCCCTGTGCCGCCAGACCGAGCCCGCCCTGGCCTCGTCCCCCGCCAGCCTGTACGGCCACTCCTACGCCGGCCTGTTCGTGCTCTACGCGCTGGTCCGGGGCGCCCTGCCCCTGGACCGCTACCTGTGCGCCAGCCCTTCGCTGTGGTGGCACGATCCCCTCGTCTGGACCTTGCTGGAAGGCGCCGCCGCGCCGGCCTGCGTCGATATCCTGGCCGGCGCCTCGGAAGCCTGGTATCCGGTCAGCGCCCAGGCGGCCGGTCCCGAAGGGCGCCGCAACGGCGTGCCCACCCTGCCCGCCATGCAAAAGCTGCAAAGCCTGCTGCAGAACCGCGGCCTGGCCGCGCAACTGCACGTGCTGCCCGACGCGGGCCACGGCCAGATGCTGGCCCAGGCCACCGTGCGCGCCCTGGAACTGGTCGCCGTCGCGCCGCAGCCCTGAACGCCCCTAGGGTAATTCCCCCCCTTTCCCTCCCTTGTTTTAAGCCTAAACATCTTTTAGTCTGTATTTATATGCAAGTGCATAGAAATAACGAATCAAAGACTGGAGACAGACATGAAGGTAGCGGTATTAGGTGGCGGACACGGTTGTTACGCGGCGGCAGCCGACCTGAGTGAACAGGGCCACGAGGTGCGCCTGTGGCGCCGCGACACGGTCCAGCTCCAGCCCCTGCTGGATCGCCCCGTCATCACCCTGAAGGACGAACGCGGCGAGCGCGAGGTCGCCATTGCCCGCGTGTGCGCCGACATCGGCCAGGCCATCGCCGGCGCCGACCTGGTGCTGATCCCGTCGCCGGCCATCGCCCAGCGGGACATCGCCCGCGCCATGGCCCCGCACCTGAGCGACGGCCAGGTCGTGTTCCTGCCGCCGGGCACCTTCGGCTCCTTCCTGATGAGCGAGATCGTGCGCGAACACGGCAATACGGCCGACGTGAGCTGGGCCGAGACCGGCACCCTGCCCTGGCTGGCGCGCAAGCACGGCGACACCGTCATCAACATCACCACCCGGGCCACGCGCCTGCCCACCGGCGTCTACCCGGCGCGCAACACCGACCACGCGCTGCAGGTCATCAGCAAGGTCTTCCCCAGCGTGGAGCGCTGCGAAGACGCCCTGTCCGGCGCGCTGATGAACGCCGGCCCCATCATCCACCCGCCGCTCATCCTGATGAACGCCGGCCCCCTGGAGCACTTCCCCGCCTGGGACATCCATAACGAAGGCACCCAGCCTTCGGTGCGCGCCGTGACCACGCAGCTGGACAATGAGCGCATGCGCGTGCGCGAAGCCCTGGGCTATGGCGCGCCGCACTTCCCGCTGTCCGACCACTACGAGAACGACCAGTGGATGTACGGCGACCGCTCTTCGCACGCCAAGCTGGTCAAGAGCGGCGACTGGCGCGAGAAGATCGACCTGCAGGAGCACCGCTACATGCGCGAGGACACCATGCTGGGCCTGGCCTTCCTGGCCTCGGTGGCCGACTGGGCCCAGGTCGACGCGCCCGTGACCCGGGGCCTGCTGGCCGTGGCCGGCGCCATCGTCGGCCAGGACCTGCGCCGGGGCGAACGCACGCTGGGCGCCCTGGGGCTGGACGGGCTGAGCCGCGCCCAGATGCAGGAGCTGCTGGCCAACGGGAGGGCCTGATGAACGCCTCCGCCCCCATCGTCGCGGTGGGCGCGGGGCGCATGGGCCGGGGCATCGCCCTGGCCTACGCGCTGCGCGGCCATGCCGTGACCCTGCTGGATTTCAAGCCCCGCGGCGCGCAGGACAGCGCCCGCCTGGAAGCCGACATACGCCGGGAACTGCGCGCCACCCTGGAGCAGCTGGCCGAGCTGGGCCTGTTTCCGGCCGAGCAGGCCGACAGCCACCTGGCCCGCATCGCACTGGCCTGCCTGGACGAGGCGGCCGGCGTGCTGGCCGGCGCGGACCTGGTCTATGAAGGCGTGCCCGAAACCCTGGAGGCCAAGCGCGACGCCCTGGGGCGCATCGCGCGGCATGCGCGGCCCGACGCCCTGATCGCGTCCACGACCTCCACCATGCTGGCCTCGGACCTGGCGCCCATGGTCAGCCATCCGGAACGCTTCCTGAACGCCCACTGGCTCAATCCCGCCTTCCTGATCCCGCTCGTCGAAATCAGCGCGCACCCCGGCACCAGCCAGGACGCGCTGGAGCGGCTGCGCGGCAATCTGGAGTCCATCGGCAAGGTGCCGGTGGTCTGCGGCAGCCACCCCGGCTTCATCGTGCCGCGCCTGCAGACCCTGATCATGAACGAGGCCGCCCGCATGGTGGACGAGGGCGTGGCCAGCGCCGCCGACATCGACAAGGCCACCCGCTACGGCCTGGGCTTTCGCTTCGCCAGCATAGGCGTGCTGGAGTTCATCGACTACGGCGGCAACGACATCTTGTATCACGCGGGCAATTACCTGGCGCAGAACCTGGATCCCCAGCGCTACGCCGTGCCCGACATCATCGCCCGCTACATGGAAAGCGGGCGCAACGGCCTGCGCAGCGGGCAAGGCTTTCACGATTACCCGGCCGAGCAGGAACAGGCGTACCGCCGCGATGTGCTGGCGCGCGTCCTGGGCATGCTGCGCCACGTCGGCCTGGCCCCCGCCGGCGCCGATCACCTCGCCAAGGAGACACAGGAATGAAAAAACGCGCTGCACTGCTGTTCGCCCTTATCGCCTGCCAGGGCCTGGCGCAGGCCCAGGACGTTCCCACCCTGCGCGTGGGCTGGACCATTCCGGGTGAAGAAGCCAAGTACCTGATGGCCAAGCGCCCCGAGCTGTTCCCCAACCTGGGCAAGACCTACCAGATCCAGTGGACCCAGTTCCAGGGCACCTCGCCCATGGTGCAGGCCATGCGCGCCAAGGTGCTGGACTGCGCCACCATGGCGCCCATGTCGCTGGCCAACGGCGCCATCGAAAGCGGCCTGAAGGCCTACATCGTGGCCCAGCACGTGCACTCGGACGCGGGGCACTTCTCCGTCTACTGGGCCGTGAAAGAGGACAGCCCCATCAAGACGGCCGCCGACCTGAAGGGCAAGGTCATCGGCACCAACGCCTACGGCGCGGGGGTGTACTTCGACATGCTGCTGTGGCTGCGCCAGAACGGCATCGATCCGGACAAGGACGTCAAGATCGTGGAAACGGGCTTTCCGCCGGCCGCCGACGCCATCCGCAGCGGCCGCATCGACGCCGGCCCCATGGCCCAGCCCTTCGCCCTGCTCAATGAAGAAAAAGGCGGCCTGCGCAAGCTGTTCTCCCTGTCCGAAGTGGCCAGCCCCTCCGTGCAGATCTTCGAGGGCTGCAGCCAGGAATACAGCGACGCCCACCCCGACGTGGTGCGAGCCTACGTCCAGGACCTGAAGCACGCCATGAGCATGATGAACAAGGATCCGTCGCTGGCGGTGGAGGTCACCTCGCAGGTGACGCGCGCGCCCAAGGAGCTGCTGTCCAAGTACCTGTTCACCGACAAGGACTTCGCGCGCGTGCCCGACATGCAGCCGGACCTGGACTCCATCCAGAAGACCTATGACCGCTACCACGAGGCCGGCTTCCTGAAGCAGGCCCTGAACGTGCGGGACTTCTACCGCGCCGACCTGCGGGAGGACAAGCCATGATAGAACTGGACGGTGTGGGCAAGATCTTCAGCACGCGCCGAGGCAGTTCGCACACGGCCCTGCGCGACATCGCCCTGGACATTCCCGCCGGCCGCTTCGTCTCCATCCTGGGACCGAGCGGCTGCGGCAAGAGCACGTTGCTCTACATGATAGGCGGCTTCGAGTCCTGCTCCAGCGGCCAGATCCGGGTCCAGGGCAAGCCGGTCACCGGCCCCGGCCCGGACCGCGGGCCGGTATTCCAGGAATACGCCCTGTTTCCCTGGAAGACGGTGCTGGGCAATGTGGCCTACGGCATGCAGGAACAGGGCGTGCCGCGCCGCCAGGCCGAAGAGCGCGCCCGCGAGTGGCTGGACAAGGTCAAGCTGGGGCCCTACGCCTCCTTCTATCCGCGCGAGCTCTCCGGCGGCATGCGCCAGCGCGCCGCCATCGCCCGCACCCTGGCCTACGAGCCCGGCATCCTGCTGATGGACGAGCCCTTCGGGGCCCTGGACGCCCATACCCGCGTCAACCTGCAGACCGAACTGCTGACATTGTGGGAACAGTTGCGCAACACCGTGGTCTTCGTGACGCACGGCGTGGACGAGGCCGTGTTCCTGTCCGACACCGTGGTCGTCATGACGGGGTCGCCGGGCCGGATCAAGGAAATCGTGGACATAGACCTGCCGCGCCCGCGCGTGCGCGCCGAGCTGCTGCGCAACCCCGTCTACCAGGACACCATCATCCGGCTGGAACAGTCGCTGATGGCGGAGGTCCACCCATGAGCCCGCGGCACTGGTACGAGCGCCGCTGGGCCACGCTGGTTCTGGCCGCCGCCCTGGTGCTGCTGGCCTGGGCGGGCCTGGCCCGCTGGGTCGGCCTGGACTCCTTCCCCGGCCCCGAGGCGGCGCTGCGCGAGCTGCCCGCCCTGGTTGCCGATCCCACGGCCTGGAGCGCCATCCTGCAGTCGGTGGGGCGCATGTTCGCCGGCTACGCCCTGGCCTATCCCATGCCCAAGGCGGCGCTCATGCCCATCCTGATGCTGTGGTTCGGGCTGGGCGACTTTTCCAAGATCCTGGTCATCGCCATGGGCGTGTCCCTGCCGCTGCTCTACCACAGCTACCACGGCGCCTGCCGCATCGAGCCCAAGCTGGTCTGGGTGGCGCGCTCCATGGGCATGGGCCCGCTGGCGCGGCTGGGCAAGGTGGTGCTGCCCGCCGCCCTGCCCGAGGTGATGATAGGCTGCCGGGTCGGGGTGGTCATGGCGCTCATCGTCATGGTGTCCTCGGAGATGATCGCGCGCCAGGAAGGCATAGGCAATCTGCTCTTCACCTCCATGGACATGGCCCAGTACCCCACCGTCTACGCCGTGATCGTGCTGCTGGCCGTGCTGGGCATCGTCTGCGACGCCTTGTTCGAGCAGGTGCGCAAGCGCTGCACGCATTGGTACGACTCGGCCCAGGCCTTGATCGACAAGGGATGAACCCATGACAAGCAAAACCTTGCCCTCCGCCCGCCTGGAACCGCGTCCCGCGGCGGCCTCCATGCCCGCGCGGCGCTGGAACCTGTCGGGCCTGTCGCTGTGCATCAGTCCCGCGCTGCTGCTCATCGTCTGGGAACTGGCCACCCACCTGGGCTGGGTCAGCCCGCAACTGCTGCCCGCGCCCTCGGCCATCGCGCTGCGCGTGCTGGAGCTGGCCGGACAGGCCGACTTCTGGCGCAACCTGGGCATCACGGTCTATCGTCTGCTCAGCGGCCTGCTGATCGCCTCGGCGCTGGGCGTGGCGCTGGCGCTGGCAGCCCAGCTCTCGCGCTGGAGCGCCCTGCTGCTGGACGCCCTGATCCGCCTGCTGGCGCCCATCCCCAAGATCGCCCTGTACCCCGCGCTGATCCTGATCCTGGGCTTCGAGAGCGCCTCCAAGATATCTTTGGTGGTCTCGGACGCCATCTTCCCGGTGCTCATGGCCACCTGGGTGGCCGCCCAGACGGTGGACCGCAAGCTGATCTGGTCGGCGCGCGCCGCCGGCGCCTCACGGGCGGCCTGCCTCTGGAAAGTCGTGCTGCCGGCCATCTGCCCCACCGTGCTGGCCGGCGTGCGCGTGGCCGGGGTGATCGCCTGCGTGGTCGTGTTCCTGGCCGAGATGATCGCCTCCACCGACGGCCTGGGCCACATGCTGACCACCGCCGCGCGCAGCTACCGCATCACCGACATGTTCGTGCCCCTGGTGTGGATCTGCCTGCTGGGCTTTGCCCTGAACCTGGCGATTGCCGCCTTGCAGCGCAAGGTGGATCATACGGGCTGACACGGCCACTCTCCCGGCCGCATCCACAGGCGCGGCCGGGACCTTGCGGGCCCGCTCCGCCGGCACGAGGGAGCAGGCCTGTTTTTTTTGACGATTGCGTGGAACCAGAACAATCATGACGACCCCTACCCCGGCCGGCGCCGCCACCGACGCCTATACCGGGCACGACACCTTCATTCCCTATCTGCTGAACCGCACCACCTCGGCCCTGAACGCCGACTTCCAGATCCTGCTGCGCAGCCATGACCTGACGCTGCTGCACTGGCGCGTGCTGGCCTTCCTGAACGAGACCGACGGCCTGGGGGTCAGCACTCTGGCCCAGTACACCGATGTGGACCAGACCACCTTGTCCCGCGCCCTGGTCGTCATGGAGAACGCCGGCTACATCTCCCGCCAGCCCAGCCCGCAGGACCAGCGCATGGTGCTGATCCATATCCAGGAGCAGGGCCGGCGCCACTTCCTGCACGTGCTGCCGGCGGCGCTGGACATCCACCTGCGGGCCATCCAGGGCTTCTCCGCCCAGGAGCTCAAGCAGTTGCGGCAGTTCCTGAATCGCATCCGCGCCAACATCAACGGGGAGGCGGCCTGATCGGGGAAGAACTCCACTGAACATTCATACGTTCAGGCTCTCACCCGCATTCCGACGTTGAGAACATTTTTTTCATCAAACTGCGGACAGGAACGGGTCGATAACAAAGCGACGCCGATCCACCCCCCGTTTGGGCCAAGTGAAGCGATGCTGTTTTCTTGAGGGGGGCCGGGGCGGGCCGGCGGGCGAGTCAGGGACTTCGCCGCAGGCAGCACGCCGGGGCGGGAGGCAAGGGGCGTGCTGTTAGAGGAGCGCGCTTGCGGTTCGTCCGGGGGACGAACCGCGCTCCGAGTTCACGACCCG
>JAFACG010000035.1 GCA_023425645.1 Pseudomonadota bacterium | reverse complement strand
GGCGGGCCCCCCCGGGGCCCCCCCACGGCAGGAGTCTAAACTTAAAACAAGCCAGGCAGACTGCAATACAATCGACCGTACGCACTGTGCACGAATTTCACCGCCGAACAATCAAGAACAGAACGGTTACCCCTACAGGAGATCGACAGCAATGTCAGAACGCGAATCGATGGAATACGACGTAGTGATCGTGGGAGCGGGGCCTGCAGGGCTGGCCACGGCCATCCGCCTCAAGCAGCTGGCTCAGCAGACTGAACAGGAGCTGAGCGTCTGTGTCCTCGAGAAAGGGGCCGAACTGGGCGCCCACATCCTGTCCGGCGCCGTCATGGACACGCGCGCCCTGGACGAGCTGATCCCCGACTGGAAAGCCAAGGGCGCACCCATCTCCGTGGCAGTCACCGAAGACAAGTTCCTGTTCCTGACCGAAAAAGGCGCCCGCTCCACGCCGGAATGGCTGCTGCCCGACTGCTTCAAGAACCACGGCAATTACATCGTGCGCCTGGGCAATGTGGTGCAGTGGCTGGGCGAACAGGCCGAAGCCCTGGGCGTGGAGATCTTCCCCGGCTTTGCCGCCGCCCACGTGCTCTACGACGATTCGGGCGCCGTGCGCGGCGTGGTCACCGGCGACATGGGGGTGGCGCGCGACGGCACCCATACGTCCCACTACCAGCCCGGCATGGAACTGCTGGCGCGCTACACCATTTTCGCGGAAGGCTCGCGCGGCCACCTGGGCCGCGAGCTGATCGCGCGCTACAAGCTGGACGAAGGCCGCAATGCGCAAAGCTATGGCATCGGCATCAAGGAGCTGTGGGAAGTGGACCCTTCCCAGGCCCGCCCCGGCCTGGTGATGCACACTGCCGGCTGGCCCCTGGACTCCGACACCTACGGCGGCTCCTTCCTCTACCACCTGGACAACAACCTGGTCATGGTCGGCCTGGTGGTCGGTCTGGACTACGCCAACCCCTGGCTGTCGCCCTTCGACGAATTCCAGCGCTACAAGACCCACCCCGCCATCCGCCCCACCTTCGAAGGCGGCAAGCGCATCGCCTACGGCGCCCGCTCGCTTACGGCCGGCGGCCTGCTGGCCCTGCCCAAGCTCAGCTTTCCGGGCGGCGTCCTGGTGGGCTGCGAAGCCGGCTTTCTGAATGCTTCGCGCATCAAGGGCAGCCATGCCGCCATCAAGTCGGGCGCATTGGCCGCCGAGGCCGCGTTCGAAGCCCTGCAGGCCGGCCGCCAGCACGACGAACTGACCCAGTACGCCCAGCGCTTCGAACAATCCTGGCTGCACGAAGAACTGAACAAGGCGCGCAATTTCAAGCAATGGTTCAAGAAAGGCCGTTCCATCGCCTCGGTCATGACCTTTGTGGAACAAGGCCTGCTCAAGGGCAAGATGCCCTGGACGCTGCGCAACCACAAGCCCGATCACGCCTGTCTGCAGCCGGCCGCCGAATGCGCCCGCATCGATTACCCCAAGCCGGACGGCAAGATCACCTTCGACCGCCTCAGCTCGGTGTTCATCTCCAACACCAACCACGAGGAGGACGAGCCCGTCCACCTGACCCTGAAGGATCCCAAGGTGCCGGTGGCGATCAATCTGGCGCGCTACGGCGGGCCGGAAGCGCGCTTCTGCCCTGCCGGGGTCTATGAATTCGTCAAGACCGAAACCGGCGACGACAGGCTGCAGATCAACGCGCAGAACTGCGTGCACTGCAAGACCTGCGATATCAAGGACCCCACCCAGAACATCGTCTGGGTGCCGCCTCAAGGCGGCGAAGGCCCCGTCTACAACGGCATGTAGGAAACAGGCCGCCTGCGCAGCTTGCCGGCCCGCGGGCGGCCGGTCCGTCACGCCGATCGGCGCGCCGGCCAGTTCACGATCAGCAGCCCCAGCAGGATCAAGGCCGTGCCCGCCAGTTCCAGGCGCGTGGGCAGCTCGCCCAGCATCAGCCAGGCCAGCAGCACGGTCAGGGCCGGCACGCCCAGGCTGGACATGCCGGCCACGGCCGCGCTCACGCGGCTCATCACCGCCATCCACAGCAGCCAGCCCACGCCGGTGGCAATGACGCCCAGGAACAGCACGCCCGCCACCATGGGCCATTCCATGGACGGCTCGCGCTGGGGCGCCAGCCAGGCCAGCGGCGCCACGATCAGCATGCCCAGGACGCACTGCCACACCGTGGCATTGAGCAGCTCCACCCTATGGCGCTGGAAAAGCATCTTGGAAAATACGGCGCCCAGGCCCCAGCTGACGCCGCTGAGCAGGGCAAGCAGCGAACCGAGCACTCCCCCCATGCCTTGCCACGGGGCTATGATCAACAACAGGCCGCTCAGCGCAGCGGCCATGCCCAGCATATGCCGTCGTTGAGGTCTTTCCTTGAGCAAAGGCCAGGAAAACACCACGATCCAGAACGGCATGGTGTAGGCCAGGGCCACCATCTTGCCGGCGCCGCCCGCCTGCAGCGAAAACTGGCTGAGAAGCTGGAAGCCCACCGTCTGGAACACGGCCACGCCCAGGCTCAGCTTCCAGGGCGTGGCGTGCAGGCGCAGCCCTTTCAGCCGCATGAAGCCCCGCAGGAATACGAAAGCCAGTGCATAGCGCACCGCGATCAGATCCACCGGCCCGATATACGTGGTCATGGCCTTCATGACCACCCAGCTCATTCCCCAGGCCAGCACCACCAGGCCCATCAGGACCAATGCCACCTTGTCCTGCGTCTGCCCCTTGGTCAAGCTCATCCCCTTTTTTACAGCGTAGACGCTTCATTGAAACAGGCCCTATGCTACGCCAAAGGGACAGGCAAGGAAACGGCGGCGGTTGAAGGAACACCCGGCTGGCCGGACCTGTCCGACGCCATGGCCGCCCCATAAAAAAACCCTGGTTCGAATGAAGAACCAGGGCCAAACAGGAACTACCAAAAAAAGAAGACGCGGCGTTTTCAGTGGGCTTCGGAGAGCTGATCCAGGATGGCGGGGTTCTCCAGCGTGGACACGTCCTGCGTGATGGGCTCGTTGTTGGCCACGAAGCGCAGCAGGCGCCGCATGATCTTGCCCGAGCGGGTCTTGGGCAGGTTCTCGCCGAAGCGGATTTCACGCGGCTTGGCGATAGGCCCGATCTCCTTGCCCACCCAGGCGCGCAGTTCGGCGGCGATCTTGTCCGCCTGCTCGCCCGAGGGCAGGTCGCCGTTCAGCACCACGAAGGCCACGATGGCCTCGCCCGTGGTCGAGTCCGGCTTGCCGACCACGGCGGCCTCGG
Organism: Pseudomonadota bacterium; assembly: GCA_023425645.1. Classification (GTDB taxonomy): domain Bacteria; phylum Pseudomonadota; class Gammaproteobacteria; order Burkholderiales; family Burkholderiaceae_B; genus Alcaligenes. Next base: position 12,720 of record JAFACG010000035.1, on the reverse strand, counting down.
CCACCAGCTCGTGCGCCACCAGGGCCGATTCCACCTCCATGGTGCCCAGGCGGTGACCCGAGACGTTCAGCACGTCGTCGATGCGGCCCATGACCCAGAAGTAGCCGTCGGCGTCGCGCTGCGCCCCGTCGCCGGCCAGGTAATAGCCTTTGAGCTCGGGAGGGAAATAGCTTTTGACGAAGCGGTCGGGGTCGCCCCAGATGGTGCGGATCATGTTGGGCCAAGGCTTGCGGATTACCAGGAAGCCGCCGTTGCCGCGCTCGGCCTCTTCGCCCACCTCGTCCACGATGGCCACGTCCATGCCGGGGAACGGCATGCCGCAGGAGCCCGGCTTCAGGAGCGTGGCGCCCGGCAGCGGCGTGATGACATGGCCGCCGGTCTCGGTCTGCCACCAGGTGTCCACGATGGGGCAGCGCTCGCGACCCACGTTCTTGTAGTACCACATCCAGGCTTCGGGGTTGATGGGTTCGCCCACCGAGCCGATGATGCGCAGGGAGTCCAGATTGTATTGCCTGGGATGCACGGCTTCGTTGGCCTCCGCCGCCTTGGTCAGGGAACGGATGGCGGTGGGCGCCGTGTAGAAAATGGTGACGCCATGGCGCTGGATCATGTCCCAGAAGCGGCCGGCGTCCGGATACGTGGGCACGCCTTCGAACACGACCTGCGTCAGGCCGGCGGCCAGCGGGCCGTAGGTGATGAAGGTGTGGCCGGTGACCCAGCCTATGTCCGCGGTACACCAGAACACGTCGCTGTCCTGGGCGTCGAAGGTCCACTGCACGCTCAGCAGCGCGCCCAGCAGGTAGCCGGCGGAGGAATGCTGCACGCCCTTGGGCTTGCCGGTGGAACCGGAGGTATACAGGACGAACAGGGGATGTTCGGCATTGACGGGCGCGGGCGCGCATTCCGCGGCCTGCCCCTTGACGACGTCGTCCCACCACAGGTCGCGGCCCTCGTGCCAGACCACGGTGCCGCCGGTGCGCTTGTACACGATGACATGTCGCACGGCTTCGCAGCCGCCGCCCTCCAGGGCTTCGTCCACGGCGTTCTTCAGGGGAATGGCGCGGCCGCCCCGGCGCTGCTCGTCGGCCGTGATGACCAGCGTGGCGCCCACGTCCACGGCGCGCTCATGCAGGCTCTTGGCGGAAAAGCCGCCGAACACCACGGAATGCGTGATGCCCAGGCGCGCGCAGGCCTGCATGGCCACGATGGCCTGGACCGACATGGGCATGTAGATCAGGGCCCGCTCGCCGGTCTTGTAGCCCAGCGCCTTCAGGCCGTTGGCGAACTGGCAGACCTGCTCGTACAGTTCGCGGAACGTGACTTTGGTGACCGCGCCGTCGTCGGCCTCGAAGATCAGGGCCGTCTTGTGCTCGACGGGAGTGCCCAGGTGCTTGTCCAGGCAGTTGGCCGACACGTTCAGTTCGCCGTCGTGGAACCACTTGTAGAACGGCGGCTTGCTGTCGTCGAGCACCTGCGTGAAGGGCTTGGTCCAGACCAGCCGGTCGCGGGCCAGGCCCGCCCAGTAGCCCGGATAGTCCTGTTCGGCCTGCATGCACAGGTCCTGGTAGGCTTGCATGCCGGCGATGCGCGCATGGCGCTCCAGGTCCGGGAAGACCGGGAACACACGGCTTTCCGACAGCACGGATTCAATAGAGGTAGAACCGCTCATTTTTTGGCTCCTTTCTTCCAGATTTGGTGTTTTGGACGACCGGCTTCAAAGCCTGCCGTCTTGATTTTTTGTAAACGTAACGCGCCAGACTTACTCAAGCCTGACAGCCTGCGGCATCCCTGCCCCGTCGCGCGCCTGCACGCCGCGCTCGAAGTTCATCCGTGACAATATCAGCAGACCTGCCAGGAAGAACAGCCCCGTGCAGGCCAGCGCCAGCCTGTGGTTGCCTCCGCTCAGCCAGGTCACCAGGCCATAGGAGATGGGGCCGCACACCGCCGCCAGCTGGACGGCAAACGTCCACAAGGCGAAGAATTCGGCCAGGCGGCTCCTGGGCGCCAGCAGGCCCACCATCGCCCGCCCCGCGCTCTGGCTGCTGCCTATGCACAATCCGGCCACGGCGGCGGCGGCCCAGAAGCTGGCCAGGGAACGCGAGCTGACGGCGATGCCCACCATCACCAGCCAGCCGCACAGCGTCAGCGTCAGCGCGCGACGATGGCCGATCCGGTCCTGCACGTGCCCGAAGGCCAGCGCCCCGACCGCGGCGGCGATGTTCACCGTGAAGATCAGCTGCATGATCTGGGCCATGGTGAAGCCCATGGCTTCGGTGGCGTACACCGACGAAAGGGTGATGACGACGGCGATGCCGGCCTGGTAGGCGGCGCCGCACAGCAGCAAGGTGCGAAAGTCCGGAAAGTGGCGGTTGACGTCCCGCCAGGAAACGGCCAGGCGGCTCAGCATGCCTGGCTCTTCGACGCCCGACGGCGCACTGCGCTCGCGCAACAGCAGAAAGGACGGCAAGGCCGACAGCGCGAAAAGCACCGCCGTGATGACCACAATTCCCGGCACGTAGCGCTCGGCTGGCCAGCCCCGTGCCGACGCCCAGGTCAGAAAAGCCAGGGAAAGCCCCAGGGCCAGCATGCCGCCGAAGTAGCCAAATCCCCAGCCCCAGCCCGACACCCGCCCCAGCGCCTGCGGCCGGGCGATTTCGGGCAGGAAAGCGCCCACCACCGATTCGCCGATGCAATAGCAGTAATTGGACAAGGCAATGAACACCAATACCCAGAGGATGTCGCCCTTTCCGGCCCAGAACAGCAGCAGGGTGAACGCCACGCAGCCCACGGTGCTGCTGAACAGCAGCCGGCGCTTGCCGCGGCGCGCATCCGCGCGCGCGCCCAGAGCCGGCATCGTGAACATGATGCTCAAGTAGGAAAGCGACAGCGCCAGCGTCCAGGCCAGCGTCGCCCAGCTGCGTCCGTCCGCCACCACGCCCACGAAGTATGCACTGTACACGCTGGTCAATATGACCGTGGTGTAGCCGGAGTTTGCAAAATCGTACATGGCCCAGGCCCAGAGCTCACGCAGCCTGACATCATCATTAAGGGCTTTCCCTAGGCGTTCACCAAGCCGTCGCACCATGCAAACCACCTCTAAATTTCGTTAAAAAACATTAAAAACCGAGCATTTTTCGCAAACTATATGTCAACAGCATGACAGCCCCGCCTCCCCTCGCCATCCGGCCTATATGCATACTGTGAAACAGTATGAATCAATGGCGAATTTGGGCTTTGCAAAGCTTTACGGTGTGATTTTCATCCGGTACACTGCCAAACTATTCGAAGTACAGCAACGTCCGGCAAGGTATGCGCTTTTAGCCATACTTACAGCCCTGATACCCATCAATTGCTGCCAAGTTCAGCAAAAATAGGCATCAAGGTTGTGCTGCTACCCACCAAGTCCCTAAAAAAGCCTCGGTCATGCCGCCACATTACCTCACTCCGCCTGCGCTTCTGCAATCCGGTTATCGTAGCGTCAAATACCTGTTGATTGCAGCCGCGCTGACCCTGACCGGCTGCGCCACCACCGGCACGCAGCAAAGCAGCAAGCAGGATCAGTTCGCCCAGCTCGACGACGATTATTTCGCCAACTACGATCTCCAGACCGAATCCGATCCCCTGGGCGCCTACCTGGCCAACCGCGCCCGCAACGACATCAATATCGCCTACAGCAGCGAACGACGCCAGAACCGCGGCGAGACGCGCGACTCCAGCCGCACAGGCAAGTCCCACTCCCCCGGCATGGCCTCCACCGCCCTCTCTTTCCTGGGCGTCAAATACAGCTTCGGCGGCGACGCCCCCAGCACGGGCTTCGACTGCAGCGGCCTGGTTTCCTACGCCGCGGAAAAGTCCCTGGGCCTGAAGCTGCCCCGCCAGTCCAAGGATATCGCCAAGGAAGGCGTATCGGTCAACCGCAACGAACTGCGCAAGGGCGACCTGGTCTTCTTCAACACCCGCGGCTCGCGCTTCTCCCACGTGGGCATCTATCTGGGTGAAGACAAATTCGTTCACGCTCCGCGCACCGGCGCCGTGGTACGCGTGGAAAGCATGCAGACCGCCTACTGGAAAAAACGCTACAACGGCGCCCGCCGCCTGGCGGCCGCGCAGCCCGACACCGGCACGCGCCTGCGCAGCGCCCGATAACCCGTCCTGGCTTGCAGCCTTGTCGAACAGCGCCCTTCGGGGCGCTGTCTTGTTTTACCGCCCGCCCTTCCACGCCAGAGTCGCCATCATGAAAAAGGCCGTTGCACGACATGCAACGGCCCTGTCTTTTTCAGCGCCTGAAGATTCCCTGCCCGCCATGCCGCGTCGCCAGGCGTGCGGCCAGCTTAGGGCTAATGGGTCTTGGATTTGTTCAGCGGGCAGGATTCGCAGTAACCGCACTGCGCCAGGGCCTGCTTCATGCTGCAGACCGAACGGCGGCAGGCGACGACCTGCACGCCCGACTTCTGAGCGGCGGAACGAAATGTCTTCATGACATTGTGTCCCAGGAAATCCGTCAGCAGGATCAGCAATTCGGTGCCCGAGGGCAGCTGCAAGGTCTTCTTCTGATGGGCGGGATCGCGCCCGCTGATATGGTGCTTGATGGCGATGTTATGGATCTTGAGCAGATCCGGGATATTGCCTAGGCGGTCTGCGCCGACCACGACTGCACTGACGAATTGCGACATGGGAACTCCATCGGGGTGTGAAAGTTGGTTAATGATAATAATTCTTATTATCACAGTCAATTGCACTGATAGTCTGTTTCAATTTCGGACGCAGACTGCTCAGGCCGCCTTCACGAGCGGCGACATCGAGGGAGGACGTTGGGAAAACAGTAAGAAGAAAAGGCGCCCGGCAGGCAGGCGGCGCGGGAGGCGCGAACGGCCTCCCGGCGGGAAATCAGGATAGGGTCAGGGCGCCAGGGACTGGCTTTCGTCGAGCGCATTCTGAACCACATCGCGGGTCAGGGCCGGCGCCAGCATCTCCAGCAGCACGAAGATGTAGTCACGCAGGAAGGAGCCCGCCTTGACGGCCACCCGGGTATGGTGAGTGCCGAACAAATGCCCGGCGGACAGGCCCACCAGTCCTTTGTCGCGGCGCGGGTCGAAGGCCACGCCGGCAATGATGCCTATGCCCAGGCCCACGTCCACGTAGGTCTTGATCACGTCGGCATCGATGGCCTCCAGCACGATGTCCGGCGTGATGCCTTCGGCCGCGAAAGCCTCGTCGATGGAGCGCCGCCCCGAAAAGGCGTGGTCGTACGTCACGATGGGATACTGCGACAGGGTCTCGATGGACAGCTGCTTGTTGGACGGCAGGTCGGCCAGAGGATGATCAGGACGCACCACGACGGTGTGCTCCCAGGAATACACGGGCAGGGCCACCAGTCCGGGCGTCAGCGCCAGGCTTTCCGTGGCGATGGCGACATCCGCCTGTTCGTGCAGCACCATCTGGGCCAGCGCGGGCGGATTGCCTTCGGCCAAGGACATGTGCACCTTGGGAAAGCGCCGACGGAACTCGGGGATGACCTTGGGCAGGAGATAGCGCGCCTGGGCGTGGGTGCACGCGATGACCAGCGCGCCTTCGTCGCGACGGGCGAAGTCGTCGCTGACGCGCTTGAGATTGTCCACTTCGCGCATGATGCGGTCGATGACCTCGGCCACGGCTTCGCCGGGACGGGTCAGGCCCTTGATGCGCTTGCCATGGCGCTCGAAGATCTTGATCCCCAGCTCGTCTTCGAATTCGATGATGGCCTTGGAAACGCCTGGCTGGGACGTATAGAGCGAACGGGCCGCTTCAGTCAGGTTGAAGTTGCGCCGTATGGTTTCACGCACAAATCGGAATTGCTGTAGATTCATATAATAGCCCCATGTACGAGGCTATTATATGTAATAAGACAAGCCCTACTTATTATATTAAGTTATAAGCTTACACCCACAATTTACTTCATGCTTATCGTGGTATTGACCGTGTTGGCATGCGCCTGCCAGCGCGCCGTCACTGTCTTGGTCTGCGTCCAGAAGTGCACCGCCTGCTTGCCGTTGGGCCCCAGGTCGCCCAGCTTGGAGGCGCGCGAACCTGTGAAGCTGAACCAGGCGACCGGCACGGGAATGGGAATATTGATGCCGACCTGCCCCACGTCGATCATGTTCTGGAAGTAGCGGGCATGGCCGCCGTCCTGCGTGAAGATGGACACGCCGTTGCCATTGGGGTTGCGGTTGATGAACTGCACCGCCTCTTCCAGCGTGTCCACCCGCACCACGCACAGTACCGGGCCGAAGATCTCTTCCTGATAGATGCGCATCTGCGGCTGCACGTCCCGGAAGATGGTCGGCCCCACGAAATTGCCTTTCTCGTAGCCGGCCACCTGCACGCCCCGGCCGTCCAGCAACAGGGCGGCGCCCTCCTGCACGCCCGCCTCGATGAGCGACTCCACGCGCTGGCGCGCACGCGGCGATACCAGCGGGCCCAGGTCCGCCTGGCGATCCGTGCCCACGTTGACCTTCAAGGCGGCCGCCCGCCGCGCCAGCTCATCGATCCATTCGCCCGCGGCGCCCACCATGACGGCTACGGAGATCGCCATGCAACGCTGGCCGGCCGCCCCGAACGCCGCGCCCAGCAACTGGTTCAAGGCAACGTCTCGGTCGGCATCCGGCATGACGATGCAATGATTCTTGGCGCCCATCATGGCCTGGCAGCGCTTGCCCGCCTCGGTCGCGCGGCGATGGATTTCGGTGCCCACGGCCGTGGAGCCGATGAAAGACACCGCCTTGACGTCCGGATGCGTCACCAGGGCGTTGGCGATGTCCGCGCCCCCATGGACCACGTTCAGCGCGCCGGGCGGCAAGCCCGCTTCCAGCGCCAGCTCCGCCAGCATCAGGCTGGAGGTCGGATCCTGCTCGGACGGCTTGAGCACGAAGGTATTGCCGCAGGCCACCGCCAGCGGAAACATGAAGCAAGGCAGCATCACCGGGAAGTTGAACGCCGTCACGCCCGCGCACACGCCCAGCGGCTGCATCAGGGTATAGACGTCGATGCCGCTGGCCGCATTCTCGGCATATTCACCCAGTTGCAGCGACACGATGGAGCAGGCGTGCTCGATCACTTCCAGCCCTCGCCCGACCTCCCCTTCCGCATCGGGCAGGGTCTTGCCGTGCTCGCGCGAGATGGCCTGCGCCAGTTCGGCGCTGCGCTCGCGCACCAGGCGCTGCAGGTTCAACATGACGCGCATGCGCGCGCCCTGGCTGGAATGCCGCCAGCTCTCGAACGCCTTGGCGGCGCTGGCCACGGCCATCTCCAGTTCGGCTTGCGTCGCAAAAGGCACGCGCGCCACCACCTCCTGGGTGGCGGGATCGAGCACATCCTCCCAATGCGCGCTGCTCGATTGCACGCGTTGGCCATCGATCAGCAAAGGTACGCGAACGGCTTCGGTCATCTCCTGTCTCCTGTGAAGAACTCAGGCCCTTGCCGCCGGAGCGGCGCAGCCTTTCTATAGGGTTCTCATCGAGTGTAGAAGGCCCGGACGCCGTTTACCATGATGAAAAACGCACAGGAGCTGGGCATTCATGCACAAGGTCGTTTTCCCGAGAGCACGGGGCCATGGACTGGGATAATCTGCGCTATTTTCTGGAAGTCGCCCGCTGCCAGCGCATCAGCCTGGCCGCACAGCGACTGGGCGTGCAGCACAGCACCGTGGCGCGCCGCGTCCAGGCTCTGGAGCAGGAGCTGGGCGTGCGGCTGTTCCACAAGTCCACCGTCAGCGGTTACAGCCTGACCGGCGAAGGCCTGAACCTGCAGCAGCGCCTGGAGCCCGTGGAGAGCCGGCTTCTGGCCGCGCGCGACGCCGTCGCGGGCAAGGCCAGGCCCTTGTCCGGCACGCTGCGCCTGGGCTGCACGGAAGCATTCGGAAGCTATGTGCTGACACCCCTGCTCAGCCAGTTCCAGGCTCGGTATCCGGACCTGACGCTGGAGCTGCTGCCCGTGCCCCGCCCCATCAGCCTGTCGCGCCGGGACGCCGACCTGGCCATCGCGCTGGAACGCCCCCAGCGCGGCCCCTACTGGTGCACCCGCCTGGCCGACTACAGTCTGCGCCTGTACGCCCATGTCGACTACCTGAACACCCGCCCGCCCATCGCGGACATACAGGACCTGCCCCGCCACCGCTTCATCGCCTATGTGGATGACCTGCTCTTCAGCGACAGCCTGCGTTACCTGGACGAGATCGTGCATTCGGCGCCGGTCCGCTTTCGCAGCACCAGCGTGATCGCACAATATCAGGCGGCCCTCCAGGGGCAGGGCCTGGCCGTGCTGCCCTGCTTTCTGGCGCAGACCGATCCGCGGCTGCGCTGCGTGCTGCCGGGGCAGGTGGAGCTGCGGCGCCGCTTCTGGATGTTCTGTCATGAAGAACAACGCCACAACCCCAGCCTGACCAGCCTGTGGCATTTCCTGAAACAGGCCGTACAGGAACGCCAGGCCCTGCTGGACGGGGCCTGAACGGCCGTCCCCGGACCTGACGCGCGTCCGGAACAAAAAAAAGGGGCCCGAGGCCCCTTGCGCTGTTCTTCAGGCCGTTGCGGCCGGCGGCTTGGGCGCCTTGACGCGCAGCTTGCGCCACATCATGAAGACCATCACGCCAAGGAACAGCGCATGCACCAGCCACAGTCCCAGCTCGAAGCTGAGCTGGCCGTGCCCGATCCAGCCGCGCGACAGGTTGATCAGATTCATATAGAGCAGGCCCACCAGTCCCGCCATCAGGATGTTGCCCGAGCGGCCCATGCGAGGATTGACCGCCCCCAGGGGAATGGCCAGCAGGGCCAGGTTCAGGGCCGCCAGCGGCAGCGCGAAGCGCCACATGATCTGCGACAGGGCTTCATCGTTGCCGTCGCCGAACAGCAGGCTGGTCTGGCGCGCCTTGATCTGCTGCTCGGCGCGCGCCCGTATGGTTTCGGCGGTATTGCCGCTGTCGCGGCTCTCCAGGCGTATGCCGTACTTGTCGAAGTCCACCATGCGCAATTCGGGCTGGCCGGGCTTCAGGTCATAGCGATGCCCCCGGGTCAGCACCAGGAAGCGGTCGCCATTGGGTTCGTCCTGCAGGCGGGCGCTCTCGGCCGTCACCACGCTGAGCCACTCCGGATCGATGACCCGGGCGATGACGTTGCCCAGCTCGTCACCCTCCTGCTGGGGGGAATCGGCATAGAACACCCGCGCGCCGTCGTCCGATTCGATGAACTGCCCGGCCGTGACCTTGCTCAGGTCCGAACGCTGCTCGAAACGCTGGCGGTACTCCGCGATCTGCCGATACGCCCAGGGCGAGGCTTCCAGCGTGAGCAAGGCGATCAGGACGGCCACCGGCACGGCGCAGCGCAGCACCGGGACGACCCAGTCCTTGAGCGACAGGCCGCTGGCGAACCACACCACCATCTCCGATTCGCGGAAGCTGCGTGTGACGGTGGTGAGCACCGCGATGAACAGCGAAACCGCCAGAATGATGGGCAGCGCCGTGATGCTGGAAAACGCGGCCAGGCCCAGCACCACGTCCGGCCCGATGGTGCCGTTGGCCGCCTCGCCCAGCAAGCGCACCAGCAGCACGCTCAGCCAGACGATCAGCAAAGTGGACAGGACCACGCCGCCATGGCTTAGGATTTCGGAGACCGCGGAACGTTTGAATAGAGACATGTGAGAATTTGCGGGATAATCAGAATCGAATCAGCACTGAGAATCGGAGGATAGTTCAATGGAATTTAGCACACAGACATCCACTTCCTTACACCAGATAAAGACCGCCGCGCTGGGCGTGGGCGTCTTTGCCGAGGGCATCCTGAGCCCCGCCGCGGAATTGATAGACCGCGCCAGCAACGGCGCCGTGAGCGCCGCCGCCAAGGCCGAGTTCAAAGGCAAGCCCAAGACCCGCCTGGTGCTGCGCAACCTGCCCGGCGTCAAGGCCGAACGGGTCATTTTAATCGGCTTGGGCGCCCAGGACGAGTATAAAGCCGCCACGCACTCCGACGCCCAGGCCTGCCTGGCCGACTACTGCGCCCAGGCCGAACTGTCCGAAGCCGTTTCGGCCCTGGCCAGCGTGGACTGCAAGGGGACGACGCTGCGCAGCCGCGCGCAGGACGCCGCCCTGTCCGTGACCCGCGCCCTGTACCGCTACACCGCCACGCTCAGCAAGCCCGAGCCCGCCCCCAAGCTCAAGAAATTTCAGCTCTGGACCGCCCGCACGCAGGCCGGCGAGGCCAAGGCCGGCCTGGAGCAAGGCCAGGCGGTGGGCAACGGCGTCAATCTGGCCCGACTGCTGGCCGATCTGCCCGGCAATATCTGCACGCCCACCTACCTGGCTCAGACCGCCAAGCAGCTGGCCAAGGAATTCAAGTCGCTGAAGGTCGAGGTGCTGGAGCGCAAGCAGATCGAAGCCCTGAAAATGGGCTCCTTCCTGTCGGTGGCGCGCGGCTCGGACGAACCGCCCGCCTTCATCGTGCTGCGCCACACTCCCAGCGCCAAGCCGGTGAGCGAGGACGGCCCCATCGTCCTGGTCGGCAAGGGCCTGACGTTCGACTCCGGCGGCATCTCCATCAAGCCGGCCCTCAACATGGACGAGATGAAGTACGACATGGGCGGGGCCGCCAGCGTGCTGGGCACCCTGCGCGCCGTGGCCGAACTGAACCTGGACCGTGAAGTCATCGGCGTGGTGGCCAGCTGCGAGAACATGCCCAGCGGCCGCGCCAACAAGCCCGGCGACGTGGTCACCAGCATGTCCGGCCAGACCATCGAGATCCTGAATACCGACGCCGAAGGCCGCCTGGTGCTGTGCGACGCCCTGACCTACGTGGAGCGTTTCAAGCCCGCCGCCGTCATCGACATGGCCACCCTGACCGGCGCGTGCGTGATCGCCCTGGGCCACGTCAACAGCGGCCTGTACTCGCCCGACGACGAACTGGCCGACCAGCTCCTGCAGGCCGGCCGGCAGGCGGGCGACACCGCCTGGCGCATGCCGCTGGAGGACGCCTACCAGGAACAGTTGCGCTCGAACTTCGCCGACATGGCCAATATCGGCGGCCCGCCCGCCGGCTCGGTCACGGCCGCCTGCTTCCTGGCGCGCTTCACCAAGGCGTACCGCTGGGCCCACCTGGACATCGCCGGCACCGCCTGGCGCAGCGGCAAGGAAAAAGGCGCCACCGGCCGTCCCGTCCCGCTGCTGGTCCAGTACCTGCTGAATCAGGGCCGCTAGGCATGAGCCGCGTCGATTTCGCCTTCGGCGCGCCGGACCGCTTGCGCATGGCCTGCGAGGTCGTGCGCAAGCATTACCAGGCGGGCCGGCAGGTGGTGGTCTATCTGTCGGACCCCCGCCAGCTCGCCCGCTTCGACCGCCTGCTGTGGGGCTTCGAATCCACCGCCTTCGTGCCCCACGTCGGCGTGGATGATCCCCTGGCGCCGGACACCCCCGTGGTGCTGACCTCGGCCGCGCCCGTGCCCCCGGCCGAACAGGCCTGGCTGCTCAACCTGGACGCGCAGTGCCCGCCCGGATTCGAGCAGTTCCAGCGCGTGCTGGAAATCGTTTCCGAACGCGAATCCGATCGGCTGCAGGCGCGCGAACGCTGGCGCCTGTATCAGGCTCAGGGATGCGACCTGCACGCCCACAAGCTGGATCGCCACTGAAGCCGACGACAACTCTCTTGATTATTCAGGTATTTGTCAGTTATTCTTTGCCCTTGATCCCACCTGTATTCTAAGGAATCACCATGAGCGAATTTCGTCAATCCAGCCTGCCTGAGCACAACGGCTCCCTGGGAGCACAGTCGCTGATTGCTCGCAATCGCGTCCTGCGCAACACGTACTGGCTGCTGGCCCTGTCCATGGTGCCCACCGTGCTGGGCGCCCTGCTGGGCCTGTCCTCCGGCATCAACCGGGTCATGGGCGCCAGCCCCGGCCTGAGCGCCATCGTGTTCCTGGTCGGCGCCTTCGGCCTGATGTTCCTGATCGAACGCAACAAGAACAGCTCACTAGGCGTGGCCCTGCTGATGGCCTTCACCTTCTTCATGGGCGTCATGCTGTCGCGCCTGCTGGGCTTCGTGCTGGGCATGGGCAACGGCGCGCAACTGATCATGCTGGCCTTCGGCGGCACCGCGGCCGTGTTCGCCACCATGGCAACCGTGGCCAGCACCACCAAGCGCGACTTCACGCATCTGCAGAAGTTCCTGTTCGTCGGCGCGGTCATCATCCTGGTCGCCGCCCTGGCCAACATCTTTCTGCAACTGCCCGCCCTGATGCTGACCATTTCCGTGATGGCCATCGGCATCTTCTCGGCATTCCTGCTGGTGGACCTGCAGCGCGTCATCAACGGCGGCGAAACCAACTACGTCTCGGCCACGCTGGCCATCTACCTGGACGTGTACAACATCTTCAGCAACCTGCTGATGCTGCTGGGCATCCTCGGCGGCGACCGCGACTGAGTTTTTCTTCCTCTCGATATTTCAGCCCCCTTCCCAGGGGGCTTTTTTTTGGTTCTTCGAGGAATTTGGGGGATTCCGCCGTGTTTGGCGAGCCGTCTGGGCCAAGCAGAAAGAAACTCGGGTTCTCGCGAGGCAGACCGCGGCGCACCGGCTTGGCCGGGTCGATGCCATCGGCATTTTGAGCCGTTCAAGGCGCAGGAAGAGCGGACGGGGCGCGGGGACGGGGTGCAAGCGTCGTGCTGTTCGACGGCGGCGGCGGGTTGCTCGCCTGGGGGGCGAGCAA
>JAFACG010000025.1 GCA_023425645.1 Pseudomonadota bacterium | reverse complement strand
CGTCTGGGCTGATGGCTTGCCGGTGCTGCGCACCGGTCCCCTTGTCGGCGAATCGCTCCGGGCGCGCCTTGAACTCGCCGCGTGGTTCGTGCCGAACCACAAGCGTGCGGCTCAAACAGCAAGGCGCTTGCCTCCCGGATCGCTTCCCCGCCTGCGGCAAGCCATCTGACCCGCCCTGCCGAGCCCGCCCACTTCCCGAACAGCTCACAATGGCCACCTTATCGACCAGCCGATGAAAGTGCGTCGGCAAGCAAGGCCTTGCCGCATCATCGCCTTGGATCACCGCGCTCGATCCCTGGGTGATGCTGACACAGCGCCGTTTGGGCCAAGAAAACCGAGTCTTTCCCCTGCTTGGTCCAAAAAGACATTGCTCATATTGCAGCGCCCACGAACGTCGAGAAAGAACCTTTGTCGCCGTGCTCAGGACCTCACGCAGAGGCGTCCACCGGGGAAATCACCCAATGCCAGCGCGCCCCATGACCGCTAGCATGTAGCTTTGTCGCAAATCCCGAATCCATCCTCCATGGAACCACGCCTTCAAGAACCGCCGCAAGAACACCTGGTCACCCCGCCGGCGCCCCGCACCCGCATCCCCCTGCAGCTCGAAGACTGGGCCTCGGTCCTGATCATGGCCGCGCTGGCCCTGATCACCTTCGCCAACGTCATCGTGCGCTACCTGACCGACACCTCCTTTGCCTGGACCGAAGAAATCTCCATCTTCCTGCTCGTGGTGCTGACCATGAACGCCGGGGCCAGCGCCTTCGTGCGCCACCTGCACATCCGCATCGAAGTCGTGGCCGACACCGGGGCCGAGCGCCGCCGGCGCCGCCTGGCCCTGTTCGGCATCGGCGTGACGCTGCTGTTCTTCGTCGGCATGGCCGTCTTGTCGGGCCGCATGGCGCTGGACGAACTGGAGTGGGGCGACACCTCGCCCTCCATCGGCGTGCCCACCTGGTGGTACTCCATGTGGCTGCCCATCCTGTCCACCACCCTGAGCCTGCGCCTGCTGGGCATGTGGGTGCGTCGCTGGCGGGGCGAACCATGATCGCCGCCGCGCTGTTCCTGATCTTCATCGCCCTGATGATCGTGGGCGTGCCCGTGGGCGTGGCCCTGGGCGCGGGCGGGGCCTTCGCCATCCTGATGTCCAACCTGGACACGCACTGGTTCGGCCTGATGGCCGTGCCCCAGAGCTTCTACGCCGGGCTGGCCAAGTACCCGCTGCTGGCCATCCCCATGTTCGTGCTGGTGGGCTCCATCTTCGACCGCTCCGGCGTGGCCAGCCGCCTGGTCAACTTCGCCATCGCCGTGGTGGGGCGCGGGCCGGGCATGCTGCCGCTGGTGGCCATCGCCGTAGCCATGTTCCTGGGCGGCATCTCCGGTTCCGGCCCCGCCTGCGCGGCCGCCGTGGGCGCGGTGATGATAGGGGCCATGAAGCGCGCCGGCTATCCCAATCCCTTTTCCGCCAGCATCGTGGCCGCCGGGGCGGCCACCGACATCCTGATCCCGCCCTCGATCGCCTTCATCATCTATTCCGTGCTAGTGCCCGAAGCCTCCGTGCCGGCGCTGTTCGCCGCCGGCATGTTCCCCGGCATCCTGGCCGGCATAGGCCTGATCGTCCCGGCGGTGTGGCTGTCGCGCCGCTACAAGCTGGGCACGGCCGAATCCCAGCTGCCGCGCCCGCCGTTCTGGCGCAGCCTGCGCGAAGCGTCCTGGGGCCTGATCGCCCCGGTCATCATCCTGGGCGGCATGCGCATGGGCCTGTTCACGCCCACCGAGGCCGCGGTGGTGGCCGTGTTCTACGGCCTGTTCGTGGGCATGGCCATCCATCGCACCATCAAGGTGCGCGACCTGTTCGACATCCTGCGCGAGGCCGCGGAACTGTCGGCCGTGATCATGATGGTGGTGGCGCTGGCCGGCATCTTCGCCTGGGCCTTGTCCACCCTGAGCATCGTCGATCCCCTGACCTCCGCCATCATCAACTCGGGGCTGGGCGAGTACGGCATCCTGGCGCTGATGATCGTGTTGCTGATCGTGCTGGGCATGTTCCTGGACGGCATCTCCATCTTCCTGATCTTCGTGCCGCTGTTCATGCCCATCGTGCACAACTTCGGCTGGCACCCGGTCTGGTTCGGCGTGCTGCTGACGCTGAACGTGGCCCTGGGGCAATTCACCCCGCCGGTGGCCGTGAACCTGATGGTGTCCTGCCGCATCGCCGGCGTGCCCATGGAAAGCACGCTGCGCTGGGTGGGCTGGCTGCTGCTGGGCATGGGCGCCACCATGCTGCTGGTCATTGCACAACCCGAGATCGCCCTGTGGCTGCCGCGCCACCTGGGCTTCAACTAGAAGACTTCATCACCACTGATAAAAAAAGGGAGACACGCCCCATGAAACTGCGACACATCCTGGCCGCCCTGGCCTGCACGGCCGCCACGCTGGCCGGCGCGTCCGCCGCCCAGGCGGCCTACAAGTCCGAATACAAATTGTCCATCGTGGTGGGCACCACCTTCCCCTGGGGACAGGGCGCGGTGATCTGGTCCGACCTGGTGCGCGAGCGCACCGACGGACGCATCAACATCAAGATCTATCCCGGCACCTCGCTGGTGCAGGGCGACCAGACGCGCGAATTCACCGCCATCCGCCAGGGCCTGATCGACATGGCCGTGGGCTCCACCATCAACTGGTCGCCGCAGATCAAGCAACTGAACCTGTTTTCGCTGCCCTTCCTGCAGCCGGACTCCAAGGCCACGGACGCGCTCATCCAGGGCGAGGTGGGCAAGGAACTGTTCGGCTACATCGAGAAGGCGGGGGTGGTGCCGCTGGCCTGGGGCGAGAACGGCTTTCGCCAGCTGAGCAATTCCAAGCATGAAGTCTCCAAGCCCGAGGACATGAAGGGCCTGAAGCTGCGCGTGGTCGGCTCGCCGCTCTACATCGACACCTTCACCGCGCTGGGCGCCAACCCCACCCAGATGAGCTGGGCCGACGCCCAGCCCGCCCTGGCCAACAAGGCCGTGGACGGCCAGGAGAACCCGCTGTCCATCTATGCCGGCGCCAAGCTCTACGATGTGCAGCAGCAGTACCTGACGCTCTGGAACTATGTGTCCGATCCGCTGGTCTTCGTGGTCAACCGCGACGTCTGGAAGTCCTGGTCGCCCGAGGACCAGAAGATCGTGCGCGAAGCCGCCATCGAGGCCGGCAAGCGCGAGATCGAGATCGCCCGCAAAGGCATCACGGCCGAGGACCCCAGCCTGCTCAAGGAGATCGAAGGCCACGGCGTGACCATCACGCGCCTGACGCCCGAGCAGCACCAGGCCTTCGCGCAGGCCACCGCGCCCGTGGTCGAGAAATGGACCAAGACCATAGGCGAGGACCTGGTGAAGAAGGCGCGCGAGGCCATCGCCCAGTCGCGCTGATGCCCGTGGCGGCCGGACGGCGGCTCAGGCCAGCGCCCGGCTATATGTTTACGACCGCGCCCGGCATAACCATGTAATCAGTCTGTCGTAGGGCGCGGGCGGCGAGCTTCCTAGAATGGATTCTTCCATTGCACTCCTGAAGGAAGCCGTCATGAAGCCCTACCTCGCACGCCGCCTGCTGGCCCTGTTCATCCTGACCGCCTCCCAGGCCTGGGCGGCGGACGACGCCCCGCTGAAAGTCGGCGTGCGCGGCGGGGTGGACGAACAGATCTGGGAAGTGGTCACCAGGGTGGCGGCCGAGCGCGGCCTGAAGGTGCAGCCGGTGGTCATCACCGGCACCGCCAGCCCCAACGAGGCGCTGAACAACGGCGATCTGCACGCCAACGCCTTCCAGCACATCCCTTTCCTGAACGACCAGGTCAAGCAGCGCGGCTACCGCATCGTGCCGGTGGCCAATACCCTGATCTCGCCCATCGCCTTTTATTCGCGCCGCTACAAGGACATCAAGGACTTGCCCGAGGGCGCCAAGATCGGCATTCCCAACGATCCCAGCAACCAGACCCGCGCGCTGGCGGTGCTGCGCGACCACGGCCTGATCACGCTGCGAGACGGCGCGGACCCGCGCCAGGGCGCGGTGACGCTGGCCGACGTGGCGAGCAATCCGAAGAAGCTGGACTTCGTGGAGAGCACCTCCGTGGTGCTGGCCCGCTCCCTGCAGGACGTGGACGCCGCCGCCATCGTCAACAGCTTCGCCTACCAGGCCGGCCTGATCGCCACCCGCGACGGCATCGCCGTCGAGAAGGCCGAGGACAATCCCTACGTGAACATCATCGCGGTGCGCGAGCAGGACAAGGACGCGCCCTGGGTGCCCGAACTGGTCAAGGCCTACCACTCGCCCGCGGTCAAGGACTTCATCGAGAGCAAGTTCGAGGGCTCGGTGATTCCCGTCTTCGACTGAGGGCGCGTCCGCCATGTCCTCGCCCGCGCTCGACAAGTACCTGGCCGCCTTCCTGGAGACCCTGATCATGGTGGGGGTCTCCTCGATGATCGCCATCTCGACCGGGCTGCTCATCGCGCTCGTGCTGGCCATCACCGGCAAGGGCGGCATCCACCCCCTGCCGCGCTGCCACAAGGCGCTGTCGGTCCTGATCAATGCCTTTCGGGCCGTGCCCTTCATCATCCTGCTGATCGCCATGCTGCCGGTGACGCGCGCCCTGGTCGGCACCACGCTGGGCACCTGGGCGGCCATCGTGCCGCTGTCGGCCAACCTGATTCCCTTTTTCGCGCGCATCGCCCAGGTCAGCCTGAACGACGTGGACCCGGGCCTGATCGAGGCCGCGCGGGCCATGGGCTGCGAGCGCCGCCACATCGTGCGCCACGTGCTGCTGCCCGAGGCGCTGCCGGGCATCATCGGCGGCATGACGGTCAGCGTCATCGCCATGATCAACGCCTCGGCCATGGCCGGCGCCGTGGGCGCGGGCGGCCTGGGAGACCTGGCCATACGCTATGGCTACGAGCGCTACGAGACCCGCGTCATGTTCGAGGTGATCGTGATCCTGATCGCGGTGGTGTCGCTGATCCAGTTCGCGGGCGAGTGGCTCGCCCGGCGGGTGAACCACCGCTAGGTTCCTACTGGAAGGCGGTTTCCAGGAAGCTGCGCAGCTTGCGCGAATGCAGGCGTTCCTTGGGCATGTCGCGCAGCAGCTCCAGCGCCCGTATGCCGATGTGCAGGTGCTGGCCCACCTGGCGGGCGTAGAACTCGCTGGCCATGCCCGGCAGCTTCAGCTCGCCGTGCAGCGGCTTGTCGGACACGCACAGCAAGGTGCCGTAGGGCACGCGGAAACGGAAGCCGTTGGCCGCGATGGTGGCCGACTCCATGTCCAGCGCGATGGCGCGCGACTGCGACAGGCGGCGCACCGGCTCGTGATGATCGCGCAGCTCCCAGTTGCGGTTGTCGATGGAAGCCACCGTGCCCGTGCGCATGATGCGCTTGAGCTCCCAGCCCGACAGGCCCGCGACCTCGGCCACGGCCTGCTCCAGGGCCACCTGGATTTCCGCCAGCGGCGGAATGGGCACCCAGGTGGGCAGGTCGTCGTCCAGCACATGGTCCTGGCGCACATAGCCGTGGGCCAGCACATAGTCGCCCAGGCGCTGCGTGGTGCGCAGGCCCGCGCAGTGGCCCAGCATCAGCCAGGCGGCCGGGCGCAGCACCGCCACGTGGTCGGTGATGGTCTTGGCGTTGGACGGGCCCACGCCGATGTTGATCAGGGTGATGCCGGTATGGTTGGCGCGCCGCAGGTGGTAGGAGGGCATCTGCGGGGCGCGGGCCAGGGGCGAACCGGTGGTGGCCGCATGGGCGCCGGCCGGCGTGATGATGTTGCCCGGCTCGACCAGGTCTATGTAGCCCTGGTCGTCGGCCGCCAGCACATCGCGCGCCCACTGGCAGAACTCATCCACGTAGAACTGGTAGTTGGTGAACAAGACGAAGTTCTGGAAGTACTCCGGGCGCGTGGCCGTGTAGTGCTGCAGGCGGTGCAGGGAATAGTCGATGCGCGGCGCGGTGAAGGGCGCTAGGGGCAGGGGCTCGTTGTGCACGCGCTCCCAGGTGCCGTTGACGATGGCGTCGTCCATGACGGCCAGGTCGGGCACGTCGAAATGATCCCTCAAGGTGTCGACGGGGGATTCGGGCACGATGGTGACGGCGGACTTCACCCCGTTGTTCAACGCGAAATGCAAGGGGATGGGCAGGGAGGATTCGCCGATCTCCACCTTCACGCCGTGGTTGCGGATCAACAGCTCCAGCTGCTCGAGCAGATAGTCGTGGTAGAGCTCGGGCGCCGTGATGGTGGTCATGTAGGTGCCGGGCTCGACCACGTGGCCGTAGGACAGGCGGCTGTCCACTTCCTGGTAGGTGTCCACGCGCAGGCGCACGGCCGGATAGCAGGCCCGGAAGCGCTGACCGCGCGGAAAGCCCGTCTGCAGGCACTGGGCGAAGGAGTCGCGCAGAAACGCCGTGTTGCGGTCGTAGATGGCGCGCAACTGCGCCACGGCCCGGCCGGCGTCCTCGTAACCAGCGAACGGGATCAGTTCGGGCGTGGACGTGGTGCGGGCATAACCGGTCTGCTCAAGCATGGCGACAGTTCCAAAGCAAAAAAACGAGTATAGAAAGACAGCATGACAATCATAAGCGGTTTATAGTGCCCGCTTATCGCTTCCGTCCCTTATCCTGCCGTGAACCAGATCATCAACGCCGTCCTGCCCACGTTCGCCCTGATCCTGCTGGGCTGGCTGGCCCGGCGCGGCGGCGTGCTGGGCGGGGAGGCCATGGACGCGCTCAACAAGTTCGTGGTCTACCTGGCCCTGCCGGCGCTGCTGTTCAAGGCCATGGCCGAAATCCCCCTGGACCAGTTGCGCCAGCCCGGCTTCATCGCCGCCACGCTGCTGAGCATCGCCGTCGTCTATCTGCTGGGCTGGCTGTCCAGCCGCCGCCAGGGCGTGGAGCGCGCGGACGCCGCCCTGGACGCGCTCTCGGCCTCCTACTCCAATTCCGGCTACATGGGCATCCCGTTGTGCCTGATGCTTTATGGTCCGCAAAGCCTGCCCGTGGTGGCGCTGGCCATCGTCATGACGGCCTGCCTGCTGTTCGCCTTCACCCTGGCCAAGATCGAGTTCCTGCGCCAGCGCGGCGGCAACGGCCTGGCCGTGGCCCTGACGGTGGGGCGTTCGCTGCTGCGCAACCCCCTGGTGCTGGCGCCGCTGGCCGGCGCAGCCTTCGCCCTGGGCGAACTGCGGCTGCCCGCGGGCCTGTCCAGCACCGCCGGCCTGCTGGGCGCGGCGGCCAGCCCCTGCGCTCTGGTTTGCATTGGACTGTTTCTGGCGCAACCGCAAGCCCCCCTGTCCACCCAGCGGACACGTCTTTCTGTTGTTTTGTGCCTAAAACTGCTCGTCCAGCCAGCCCTGGCTGCGCTGTTTGCCTTCGTTTTGTTCGATATGCCGGTGATGTGGGCCAGCATCGCCGTACTGCTTTCCGCCCTGCCCACCGGCACCGGTCCATTCATGCTCGCGGCGCTCTACATGCGGGATAGCGCCCTGATCTCGCGCTCCATCCTGTGGTCCACATTGCTGTCCGTGGCGACCGTTTCGGTGCTCGTACGTCTTCTACCTCATATATAAGACTTGGCGAAAACCAGTAAATACATTAAGTATGCAGTCTTATTACAATAAGTATGAGATTCGAGCAGGCCGACTCCTTCATAATTTAGCGTTATCCAACCTGGCGTTGTGCTGGACGCGCGTGTGCCGTCTGCCATCAAGCCGCAAAATTAGCCTCCGTTAGAGCTTGTTTGCGAGGGTTTAGCGTTTTTTATATGCCGTTGGATGACGGTCTGCTTGCCCTGATGCCATACGAGCCCCGACGCCTGCGCCGCGGCCAGCGTCCCGCGCCCGACCCCCGCCCGCCGGCTGTATCGGGCGGGTTGCAGCAGCGATGTACGCCCGGCCTTTGCTTCGGGTTGGTCTGCGACATCGCCTTTACCGAATCACTTTTCACTATCAGCAAGGGTAACCATGACCACACGAATCTCCTGCCAGCGATTGCAAGTCGCCGAGGTGCTTCATCAGTTCATCGAGCAAGAAGCCTTGCCCGGCACTGGTGTTTCCTCCGAGTCCTTCTGGGCTGGTTTCGACAAACTGGTACATGACCTGGCCCCCAAGAACCGCGCACTGCTCGCCGAGCGCGACCGCCTGCAGGCCGAACTGGACAAATGGCACGGCGCGAACCCAGGTCCCATCGCCGACATGGGCGCCTACAAGACGTTCCTGAAATCCATCGGCTACCTGCATGATGCGCCCGCCTCCGTGCAGGTGAACACCGCCAACGTGGACACCGAGATCACCGACCAGGGCGGCCCGCAGCTGGTCGTGCCCATCATGAACGCCCGCTACGCCCTGAACGCCGCGAACGCGCGCTGGGGCAGCCTGTACGACGCCCTGTACGGCACCAACGCCATCCCCGACGCCGACGGCGCGGAGCGCGGCGGCGCCTACAATCCCGTGCGCGGCGCCAAGGTCATCGCCTTCGGCCGCCAGTTCCTGAACGATTCCATCCCCCTGGCCCAGGGCAGCCACGACCAGGCCACCTCCTACGCCATCGTCGACGGCGCCCTGCGCGTCACGCTGGAAGACGGCGGCAGCACCGGCCTGAAGGACACCACCACCCTGCTGGGCTACCGCGGCCAGCCCGACGCGCCCGAGGCCATCGTGTTCCTGCACAACGGCCTGCACTTCGAGCTGCAGATCGACGCCGACAGCCCCATCGGCAAGACCGATCCGGCCGGCGTGAAGGACATCGTCCTGGAATCGGCCCTGACCACCATCATGGACTGCGAAGACTCCGTGGCCGCCGTGGACGCCGAGGACAAGACCCTGGCCTACCGCAACTGGCTGGGCCTGATCACCGGCTCGCTGACCGAAGACATCCGCAAGGGCGACAAGGTCTTCACCCGCCGCCTGGCCGAAGACCGCCAGTACACCGACCTGCAAGGCAAGGCCCAGGTGCTGCCCGGCCGCTCGCTGATGTTCGTGCGCAACGTGGGCCACCTGATGACCAACCCCGCCATCATCGACGGCGAAGGCTTCGAGATCCCCGAAGGCATCCTGGACGCCGTGGTCACCACCCTGATCGGCATGCGCGACCTGCAGCTGAAGAAGAATTCGCGCACCGGCTCGCTGTACGTGGTCAAGCCCAAGATGCACGGCCCCGACGAAGTGGCCTTCGCCTGCGAGACCTTCGACCGCGTCGAAGCCCTGCTGGGCCTGCCCGCCAACACGGTCAAGATCGGCATCATGGACGAAGAGCGCCGCACCAGCGTGAACCTGAAGGCCGCCATCGCCAAGGCCACCGAGCGCGTGGTGTTCATCAACACCGGCTTCCTGGACCGCACCGGCGACGAGATCCACACCTGCATGCAGGCCGGCCCCGTCGTGCGCAAGGCCGACATGAAGCAAGCCACGTGGCAACCCGCCTACGAGCGCAACAACGTCCAGGTCGGCCTGCAGTGCGGCCTGCGCGGCCATGCCCAGATCGGCAAAGGCATGTGGGCCATGCCCGACCTGATGGCCGAGATGCTGGAGCAGAAGATCGCCCATCCCAAGGCCGGCGGCAACACCGCCTGGGTGCCTTCGCCCACGGCCGCCACGCTGCACGCGCTGCACTACCACCAGGTCAACGTGGTGGAAGTCCAGAAGAGCCTGGAAAACGAAAACAACGACTACCTGGACAGCATCCTGACCATCCCCGTGGTGGAGAAACCCACCTGGACCGCCCAGGAAATCCAGGAAGAGCTGGACAACAACGCCCAGGGCATCCTGGGTTACGTGGTGCGCTGGATCGACCAGGGCGTGGGCTGCTCCAAGGTGCCCGACATCCATGACGTGGGCCTGATGGAAGACCGCGCCACGCTGCGCATCTCCAGCCAGCACATCGCCAACTGGCTGCTGCACGGCATCGTCACCCGCGACCAGGTCGTCCAGACCCTGCATCGCATGGCCGCCGTCGTGGACAAGCAGAACGCCGGCGATCCCGCCTACCGCGACATGGCCGGCAACTTCGACACTTCGGAAGCCTACAAGGCCGCCGAAGATCTGGTGCTCAAAGGCCTGGAACAGCCCAACGGCTACACCGAGCCTCTGCTGCACCAATGGCGCCTGGTCTTCAAGCAAGCCCACGCCACGGTCTGAGCCCGGCTGCGCCGCCCCGTACGGGGCGGCCCCAACTCCAGGAATCCCCGCCTCGCCAGCGGGGATTTTTTTTGCCGCCGGGCCGTCGGAATGCCGCTTCACCCAAGGCAAAAGCGCCCCCTTGGGGGGCAGCAAGCCGAAGGCGCAGCGTGGGGGCATTCTTTTACCGCCCGGAAAAATCAGGCTGCCGTGACGGCGATGCCTCTGAAGAATCCCCCTTTCCTGCCGACGCACTGCGGGCGATTCCTGTTCGTCCGTTCTCGTTATAAACTTCCATATATAGCGTAAACCGCCGACAGGAAATCCCATGAGATCTTTGCTGTTTCCCGCCGTCCGCCATGAGCCCATCGACCTGGGCCTGGCCGTGCTGAAGGGACGCGCCGAAACGCCCGCCCTGGCTTGCTGGACGCGGTTCCTGGGCTGCTTTCTGGCGCTGCGGCGCTACGGAAATCACACATGAGCGTATTTTTCGAACAAAGCCAGATCGACCAGTGGATCAGCGAGGATGCTTCCTGCCTGGACCTGACCAGCCACATGCTGGGCCTGACCGAACAAGCGGCCATGCTGCGCTTCGTGGTCAGAAACGAGGCCACCGTGGCCGGCGGCGCCATGCCCCACCGCCTGGGTCTGGGCGAAACCATCCTGGTCTTTCCCCAGCATCGCGCCCTGCTGGGCGGCTGGGACGAGGTCGGGCAGGCCGTCGCCCGCCACAAGCACGCCATGTGCGAAAAGAAGATCGTGATCGAAGCCGACGGCCTGGACGAGGCCCGCCGCGCGATCGAAGCCGGCGCCGACGTGGTGCAGTTCGACAAGGTGCCGCCCGAGACACTGGCGCGCATCGTGCCCGAGCTGCGCGCCGCCCATCCCGGCGTCCCCCTGCTGGCGGCCGGCGGCATCCACGCGGGCAATGCCGCCGCCTATGCGGCCACGGGCGTGAATGCGCTGGTGACCAGCAGCCTGCACTACGCCAAACCGGCCGATATCGGCGTGAAGATCGAACTGGCGGACGGCCGCGGCGAACAGACGCTGCCGTCCACCGGAGTGCCGGCCACCGGAGTGCCGGCCACCGGAGTGCCGGCCACCGGGATGCCGGCCACCGGAGTGCCGGCCACCGGGATGCCGGCCACCGGGATGCCGGCCACCGGAACTAACGGGTTTCGCTGAGCCGCGAGCCGGATGAAGCGCTCAGGGATACCCCCCATGCAGGCGCCGGCCGGGCGGGCCTACACTAGGCCCTTGCCACATTTCCACTCATGCTTGGGAACGGAGGGTTCCACATGGCGGCGGCAGCAGGGCTGGACCTGTCGGGACTGTACCGCAGCCCGGTCTTTCATTCTCAGGCGGCGGACCCGTCGCACCAGGAACTGAGCAAAGTCATCTCCAAGCACGGCCTGACGTGGGGCCGGGGCCGTGTCAACACGACACTGTTTCGCCGCGACATCAGCCGCATCAGCGTCATGATCCTGGGCTATGGGGCCGAAGTGGAGATCCAGGCCGACGGCTTCCAGGACTTCAGCCTGGTGCAGATGCCCTTGCGCGGCTTCGCCGAATTCATCAGCGACGGCTGCACGCTGACCGCCTGTCCGGGCGAGGTCGCCATCCTGTCGCCGCGCCAGCAGGTGCGCACGCTCTGGCAGGGCGGTTGCGAACAGCTCATTCTCAAGGTTCCCCATGCCCTTTTCGACGGGGCCTCTGCGCAGGACGCGCCGACAGGCGTACGCCTCGCTCCCGCAGGCAAGATCGACGACCGCCACGCGCCGCAGTGGGCGGCCCTGATCCGGCAATTGTTGTCCTTGTCCGGCTCCGACCATCCCGCCTGGCTGCGCCATGTCGAGACCGGACTCGCCCTGTTCCTGCTGTGCCACGGCGCCGCCGAGGAGCCAGCGGCCCGCGAACAGGTTCTGCTCGGGTCACAGGACCGGGCCAGGCTGGCGCGCCTGCGGCAGGCGCAGGCCTACGTGCTGGGTCACCTGCACGCTCCCATTTCCCTGGCTGACCTGGCCGGAGCGGCCGGGCTCAGCCCGCGGGCGCTGCACATACTGTGCCGCCGCCACCATGGGGAATCGCCCATGAACTGGGCGCGCAACCTGCGCCTGGAGGCCGCGCGCCGATGCCTGCTGGCCGACCCGCGCGTCGGCGTCACCGAGGTGGCGCTGGCACACGGCTTCGGGCACCTGGGCCGTTTCTCCGCCTACTACCAGGCGCGCTTCGGCGAATTGCCGAGCGCCACGGGGCGGCACGCGCCGCCCGGTCCGGCCTAGATGAACATGGCCTTGTTGATCGGCAGATTGTGCTGCTTACAGTAGCTCAGGTAGTGGTCCATCATCCAGAACACATCCACGATCTCGATGATGCGATCCTGCTCGTCCAGGAACTCGATGGGCGTGCCCAGGTGGAACAAGGTCTCCATGCCCTCGTCGGAGACCAGGGTGTGCGTGCGGCCGGGACTTTCATGGATGTAGTCGCCCGCCCTGGCCACCCAGTCATATTCTTCGTAGCGCAGGCTGCCCTTCAGCACGTAGCCGGTCACCTTGGCGCGATGCCGATGCCGGCCCAGCGAACCGCCCTTGTCCGCGCGCATGATGTGCACGGATACGTTGTTGCGCACGTCAAAGCTCAAGTGGCGCAGCCAGATGTTGGGGATGAAGGGAATCCACGGCAAGGTCTCTTCCGACGTGTCGAAATGGCCCTCCACCAGCGCGAACTGGTCCCGCACCTGATCCAGGCGCTGTTCCACCTCGATGTACTTGTCGACGGTCTGTTCCATGTGTTTGTCTCCTGTTGGAATGAAGGCGTGATGCCGGACTTCATTCTAGAAACCGATACGTCGCCAAACTATCCAGAAACCGCATGATGTGGGGCGGCGTCTGTCCGCTTCCGGCACGGACCGCCCGCGCCCATGCCGGGCACGCAAGAAAAAACCCGCCGAGGAGGCGGGTTTTTCCGGGAAGGCAGCGGGAACTTAGCCGCGCACCTGCACCAGCAGTTCGTCCAGCCAGGCCAGCATCAGGTCGATTTCCTGGGACGTGATGTTCAGGGCGGGCATGAAGCGCAGCAGGTTGGGGCGGGGCGAGTTGAGCAGCATGCCTTCGGGCGCGCGCTCGCGGGCGGCGTTGACGATGGCCGGACCATCGTCCTGGTCCAGGATCAGGGCGCGCAGCAGGCCGGAGCCGCGCTCGCCCTGCATGCCCCACTTGGCGCTGATGGCCAGCAGGCCCTCGGACAGCTGCCGGGCGCGGGCGTTGACCGCGTCCAGGAAGCCGGGCGAGGTCAGTTCGTCGAACACGGCCACGCCGGCGGCGGTCATGAGAGGGTTGCCGTTGTAGGTGCCGCCCTGGTCGCCGGGCTGGAAGCAGGCCACCTCCTCGCGGGCGCACAGCGCCGACAGCGGCACGCCGCCGCCGATGCCCTTGCCCAGGGTCATGATGTCGGGACGGATGCCGGCCTGTTCGTAGGCGAACAGCGTGCCGGTGCGGCCCATGCCGGTCTGCACCTCGTCCACGATCAGCAGCACTTTATGTTCGTCGGCCAGGGCGCGCAGGCCCTGCAGGAACTCCGCCGTGGCGGGAATGACGCCGGCCTCGCCCTGCACGGGCTCCAGCATGATGCCCACGGTCTTGTCGTCGATCAGGGCGCGGACCGATTCCAGGTTGTTCAGTTCGGCCTTGGGGAAGCCCTCCACCTGGGGCGCGAACAGGCGATCCCAGCCGGGTTTGCCGGAGGCGGACATGGTGGCCAGGGTGCGGCCATGGAAGGAATGGTCGAAGGTGATGATCTTGTAGGCGCCGTCCTTGTTCAGCTGGCCCCACTTGCGGGCCAGCTTGATCGCGCCTTCGTTGGCCTCGGCGCCGCTGTTGGCGAAGAACACGCGGTCAAAGCAGGAGTGCGTGACGATGCGCTTGGCCAGCTCGATGGAGGGCTCGTTGTAGAAGGCGGGCGAGGGATTGATCAGCTTGGCGGCCTGCTCGTTGATCGCCTTGATGACGCCGGCGGGGCTGTGGCCCAGCGCGTTCACCGCCCAGCCCTGGACCGTGTCCAGGTATCGCTTGCCGTTGTGGTCTTCCAGCCAGGAACCTTCTCCTCGCACGAAAACCAACTCCGGACGCTGGGTAATTTCCATTAATGCACGTACACCGGCCCGATCGAATTCCATAACGGCAAACCTTGATCAAAGAAGAAAAAATAAACCAGCCCGGCGGCTGGACAAGCCAATTCTAACGCAGCCTGCCCCGACCGGAACGCTTGAGCCTGGGACAATTGCCTTCCGGCCGCCGATTGTCCCTTTTCCGGCACAAACGGGGCGCGCCGGCCGGCCGCAGGCCGCTCGCCGACAGGCTCCGCAACTAGAACAGGCCGTCCAGGTTCAGCTGGCGGGGCTGCTCCGGAGGCAATTCGCTGATGGGCAGCAGGGCGCTGGCCTTGACGCCCAGCAGACGCAGTCGCCGGTCCAGCACGGCGCGCTTCAGGTTCTGGCGCGCGGCGGCCAGGATGGCCTCGGCCGCCAGCACCGGCGCGGGCAGGGACAGGTCGCGGGTGACGATCTTGAAATCCTCGAACTTGAGCTTGACGCCTATGGTCTGGGCGCACATGCCGGACTTGCGCAGGTCCTGCTCCAGCTGCTCGCACAAGGCCTGCAGCACGGCCGACAGGCGGGCGCGGTCCTGGCGCACGTGCAGGTCGCGCTCGAAGGTGGTTTCGCGACTGGTGGACTTCGGGATGCGTTCGGTGGACAGGGGCCGCTCGTCCTGGCCCCGGGAGACGGCCATCAGCCACCGGGCGTAGCGCAGGCCGAAATGCTCCTGCAGCAGCTCGGCCGGCGCCGCCGCCAGCTCGCCGATCTGGTGTATGCCCAGCCCCGCCAGCTTCTGGAAGGACTTGGGGCCGATGCCGTTGATCTTGCCCACCGACATGGGCCAGATGCGCGTGGGCACGTCCTCCATGGTCAGCACGCAGGCTCCGTTGGGCTTGTTCAGCTCGGAGGCGATCTTGGACAGCAGCTTGTTGGGCGTGACGCCCACCGAACAGGTCAGGCCCGTGGCCTGATTGACGGCGTGACGGATCTGCTCGGCCAGGACCAGGCTGTCTTCGGTCCTGTGGCTGAGGTCCACGTAGATCTCGTCGATGCCGCGGTCCTCGATGCGATCGGACACTGTGGCCACGGCCTGCTTGAACAGGCGCGAGAAATGGCGATAGGCGTGGAAGTCGGCCGGCAGCAGAATGGCCTGGGGCGCCAGCTGGGCCGCCTTCATCAGGCCCATGGCGGAGAACACGCCCAACTGGCGCGCTTCGTAGGTGGAGGTGGTGACCACCCCGCGCCCGACATAATCCCCCAGGCGCGCCAGATGCCAGCTGCCGTCGGGCAACTGGCGCGGCGCCTGCGTGCTGCGCCCGCCGATGACCACGGGCAGGCCGCGCAGATGCGGGTAGCGCAAAAGCTCCACGGAGGCGTAGAACGCATCCATGTCCACGTGCGCGATGCGTCGGTCAAGCGATTCCATCCCCTGCGCCTGGGCCTTGGCCAGCCTCCATACTGTATATATAGACACCATTGTAGCGTCAAGATGAAATGCTTGGCCGCAAGACCTAATGAACCGATTGACGTGTTATGTCACTAAAATTAACTTTTCGCTGAAATTTTGTAGCATGGCTATCTGACTTATAGCTGAAATTACGTATTGAGTCGGCTTATGACGCTCATATACTATGCAGCCACTCGTCAGCGAACCACACACCCCACAAGGAGGTTTTCATGAAAAAAACACTATTGGCCGCCGCACTGGCGGCCCTGGTCGCCGTACCCCTGGCCGGCCATGCCAAAACGCTGAGATGGTCCAGCCAGGGCGACTTCATGACCCTGGACCCGCACGCCCAGAATGAAAACCTCATCATCACCGGCAGTTCCTATGTGTACGAGCCGCTGGTGGATTACGACAAGGACTTCAAGATCGTGCCCTCGCTGGCCACGTCCTGGGAGCAGCGCGAACCCACCGTCTGGCGCTTCAAGCTGCGCGAAGGCGTGAAATTCCACAACGGCGAACCCTTCTCGGCCGACGACGTGGTGTTCTCCATCCATCGCGCCCTGGCGCCCACCTCCAACTTCAAGGCCTACGTGAACGGCATCGACAAGGCCGTGAAGGTGGACGAGCACACGGTGGACATCGTCACCACCGCCCCCAACCCCGTGCTGCTGCGCCAATTGACCAACGTGTTCATCATGAACAAGGACTGGTCGGAAAAGAACAACGCCGCCCAGCCGCAGGACTTCAACAAGAACGAGGAAACCTATTCCGCGCGCAACACCAACGGAACCGGCCCCTACAAGCTGAAGTCGCGTGAAGTGGACGTGCGCACCGTCTTCGTGGAAAACGAGCAGTGGTGGAACAAGGACAAGAAGATCGGCAATGTCACCGAAGTGATCTACACCCCGATCAAGCAGAACGCCACCCGCACGGCGGCCCTGCTCTCGGGCGAAGTGGACCTGGTGCTGGATCCGCCCGCCCAGGACCTGCAGCGCCTGCGCCAGCAGGCCAAGATCGTGGAAGGCAACGAATACCGCACCATCTTCCTGGGCCTGGACCAGAAGAGTCCCGAACTGAAGTACAGCACCATCAAGGGCAAGAACCCCTTTGCCGACCAGCGCGTGCGCGAGGCCCTGTACCTGGCCATCGACACCGAGGCCATCAAGAAGGCCGTGATGCGCGGCTCCTCCGCCCCCACCGGCACCATGATCGCGCCCCAGGTCCATGGCTGGACCAAGGAGCTGGCCCAGCGCGTGCCCTACGACCTGGACAAGGCCAAGCAACTGCTCAAGGACGCCGGCTACGAGAATTCCCTGTCCTTCACGCTGGACTGCCCGAACAACCGCTACATCAACGATGAGGCCATCTGCCAGGCCGTGGTGGGCATGTGGGCCAAGGCCGGCGTCAAGGCCAGCCTGAACGCCATGCCGCGCGCCACCTACTTCCCCAAGGTGCAGAACTATGACACCAGCGCCTACCTGTTCGGCTGGGGCGTGCCCACCTTCGACGCCCTGTACACCCTGCAAAGCCTGATGCACAGCAAGGGCGAAGGCGCCGACGGCTCCTTCAACTTCGGCAACTACGAGAACGCCGAGGTGGACAAGCTGATCGACCAGATCAAGACCGAGACCGACACCGCCAAGCGCGACGCGGCCATCCACAAGGTCCTGGAGATCCACGCCAAGGAATTCGGCCACATTCCCCTGCACGACCAGATCATCCCCTGGGCCATGGCCAAGAACGTCGACGTGATCCACCGCGCCGACAACCGCCTGTCCGCCCAGTGGGTGACCATCAAGTAAGCCCGCCCCGCGCCCGCCCCGCATCCGGGGCGGCGCGCCTGCCCTGACTGCCGCACGGAACCATGGCCCCCTTTACGCAGGCCATGGATGAATTCAAACTATAAAGACAACACTGGGGTCGCGAGTGATCCTCGCATTCCACCAGGAGCAGCCTATGCTGGTATTCATCATTCGCCGCCTGATCCAGGCGGTCCTCGTCATGCTGACGGTCAGCCTGCTGGCCTTCGTGCTTTTCCGCTACATCGGCGATCCGGTCACCATCATGCTGGGCCAGGACGCCACTGAACAGGATCGCATCCAGTTGCGCGCCAGCCTCGGGCTGGACCAGCCCGCGCCCGTCCAGTTCACCCGCTTCGTGAGCCAGGCGGTGCAGGGCGAGTTCGGCCTGTCGCTGCGCCAGGCCCAGCCGGTCTCCACACTGCTCAAGGAACGCCTGCCCGCCACCGTGGAGCTGTCCGTGGTGGCCGCCTTCCTGGCCCTGCTCATAGGCCTGCCGCTGGGGGTATACACCGCCCTGAAACGCAACGGCTTCCTCGCCCAGAGCGTGCTGGCCTTCTCCCTGCTGGGCATCTCGCTGCCCACCTTCCTGATCGGCATATTGCTGATCCTGGTCTTTTCCGTGCTGCTGGGCTGGCTGCCCAGCTACGGCCGAGGCGACGTGGTGCGCCTGGGCTGGTGGAGCACGGGCCTGCTGACCTGGGACGGCATCAAGCACCTCATCCTGCCGGCCATCACCCTGTGCCTATTCCAGCTCACGCTCATCCTGCGCCTGGTGCGCTCGGAGATGCTGGAAGTGCTGCGCGCCGACTACATCAAGTTCGCCCGCGCCCGCGGCCTTTCGCGGCGCGCCATCCACTTCGGACACGCCCTGAAGAACACCATGGTGCCGGTCATCACCATCACCGGACTGCAGCTGGGCGGCATCATCGCCTTCGCCATCGTGACCGAAACCGTCTTCCAGTGGCCGGGCATGGGCCTGCTCTTCATCCAGGCCGTGCAGTTCGCCGACATCCCTGTCATGGCGGCCTACCTGTGCCTGATCGCCCTGGTCTTCGTCATCATCAACCTGCTGGTCGACCTGCTGTACTTCCTGGTCGATCCGCGTCTGCGCTCCCAGTTGTCGGGCGCCAAGGGGCATTGACATGAGCGCCAGCCTGAAACGCGCCTGGAACAGCGACCTGGTCTGGTCGTGGCGCCATTCCCCCATGGCCGTCGCGGCCACCATCCTTACGCTGCTGCTGTTCATCGGCGCCCTGGGCGCCCGCTGGATAGCGCCCTTCGACCCCTTCGACCTGGCCTCCATCAACCTGATCGACGCGCTCAAGCCGCCCGTCTGGGCCGCCGACGGCGAGGCCCGCTACCTGCTGGGCACCGACAGCCAGGGCCGGGACCTGTATTCCGCCCTGCTGTACGGCACGCGCACCTCGCTGCTGATCGGCCTGGCCTCGGTGCTTCTGTCCATGCTCGCGGGCATCGTGCTGGGCCTGGTTGCCGGCTACGCGGGCGGACGCGTGGATGCCTTCATCATGCGGGTGGCCGACGTGCAGCTGTCCTTCCCGGCCATCCTGATCGCGCTGCTGATCGACGGAGTGGCGCGCGCCGTCTTCCCGCTGAACATGCACGATGCCATCGCCTTCCCGGTGCTGATCGGGGCCATCGCCCTGGCCGGCTGGCCGCAGTACGCCCGCACCGTGCGCGGCTCCACGCTGGTGGAGAAGAACCGCGAGTACGTGCAGGCCGCGCGCGTCATCGGCGTGTCCGCGCCGCGCATCATGTTCAGCCACGTGCTGCCCAACGTGACGGGGCCCGTGCTGGTGCTGGCCACGGTGCACCTGGCCACCGCCATCATCACCGAGGCCACCCTGTCCTTCCTGGGCGTGGGGGTGCCGGCCACCTCGCCCTCGCTGGGCACCCTGATCCGCATCGGCAACGACTTCCTGTTCTCCGGCGAGTGGTGGATCACCATCTTCCCCGGCGCCATGCTGGTGCTGCTGGTGCTGTCGGTCAACCTGCTGGGCGACTGGCTGCGCGATGCCCTGAACCCCAAACTGAACTGAACCATGACTGCCTTATTGACTGTCCAAGACCTGTGCGTCGAATTCCCGACCCGGCATGGCGTGCTGCATGCGCTCGATCATGTGTCGTTCTCCATCAGCGCCGGCGAAGTGCTGGGCGTGGTGGGGGAATCGGGCGCCGGCAAGTCCCTGACCGGCTCCTCCATCATCGGCCTGCTCGATGCGCCGGGACGCATCAGCGGCGGCCAGATACTGCTGGACGGCCAGCGCATCGACAATCTGGACGAAGAACAGATGCGCAAGGTGCGCGGCCGCCAGATCGGCGCCATCTTCCAGGACCCGCTGACCTCGCTCAACCCGCTGTACACCGTAGGCCGGCAGCTTGCCGAGACCATCGTGACGCACCTGCCGCTGTCCTGGAAGCAGGCGCGCGAACGAGCCATCGAGCTGCTGGAGGCCACCGGCATCCCGGCCGCGCGCGAGCGCATCGACCACTACCCGCACCAGTTCTCCGGCGGCATGCGCCAGCGCGTGGTGATCGCCCTGGCCCTGGCGGCCGAGCCCAAGCTGATCGTGGCCGACGAGCCCACCACCGCGCTGGACGTGTCCATCCAGGCGCAGATCATCGACCTGCTCAAGAAGCTGTGCCGCTCGCAGGGCACGGCCGTGATGCTGATCACGCACGACATGGGCGTGATCGCCGAGACGGCGGACCGCGTGGCCGTCATGTACGCCGGGCGCGTCATCGAGATCGGCCCGGTGCAGGACGTGATCCAGAAGCCCAGCCATCCCTATACCGCGGGCCTGATGCGCTCCATCCCCAACCTGCACGCCCAGCTGGAGCGCCTGGAGCAGATCCCCGGCAGCATGCCGCGCCTGAACGCCATCCCGCCGGGCTGCGCCTTCAATCCGCGCTGCAGCCGCCGCATGGAGCGTTGCCTGCGCGAGCGCCCCGAACTGATGCCCGTTCCCCCACAAACGCTGGCGGCCTGTTGGCTGCATGAACAGGAGCCCGCATGAGCACCTCCCATCAAGCCCTGGTCCACGTCGAGGACGCCGCCTGCTGGTTCGACGTCTCGCCGCCGCTGCTCGAGCGCCTGGTGTACCGCAAGCCCAAGGTCAGCCTGCGCGCCGTGGACGGGGTGAGCTTCACCCTGAACAAAGGCGAAACCCTGGCCCTGGTGGGCGAGTCCGGCTGCGGCAAGTCCACCGTGGCGCGCCTGCTCACGGGCCTGTATTCGCTGACGCGCGGCGACATCCGCTTTGACGGCAAGTCCATCCAGTCCATGGGCAAGGCCGAGCTGCAGGCCATGCGCAAACGCCGCCAGATGATCTTCCAGGATCCCTACGCCAGCCTGAATCCGCGCTGGCGCGTGGGCCGCATCATCGCCGAGCCGCTGGTCACGCACACGCGCCTGACGGCCCAGGAGCAGGAACAGAAGGTGGGCGAGCTGCTGACCCAGGTCGGCCTGAGCCCGGCGGATGCGCAGCGCTATCCGCACCAGTTCTCGGGCGGCCAGCGCCAGCGCATCTCCATTGCGCGCGCCCTGGCCATGCAGCCCGAGTTCATCGTCTGCGACGAGCCGACCTCGGCCCTGGACGTCTCGGTCCAGGCCCAGGTGCTCAACCTGATGAAGGACCTGCAGCGCGAGCTGGGCCTGACCTATCTGTTCATCTCCCACAACCTGGCCGTGGTGCACCACGTGGCCGACCGGGTGGGCGTGATGTACCTGGGCCGCATCGTGGAGATCGCCGGCCGCGATGCCTTGTTCTCGCAGCCGCGCCACCCCTACACGCGCATGCTGCTGGGCGCCATTCCCGACATGAGCGGAGCCGGCAAGAGCCGCATCCCGGTGGCCGGCGAAGTGCCCAACCCGCTGAACCCGCCCTCGGGCTGCACCTTCCATCCGCGCTGTCCCCTGGCCAACGAACGCTGCCGCCGCGAGGCGCCGGCGCTGCTGGACACCGCCGGGCACGAGGTGGCCTGCCATGCGGTGGAAGAAGGGCGCAGCGAGCCGTGAAAACGGGCTCTTCCTTGATGAATTCACAGGGGGGCTCTACCTGTTCAGAAGCAGGGGAAGCTTGGGGTCGGCTAAGCGATGGCAAGAATGGTCTTTGTGAAGGCGCCATGGCCTTGGGTCACTGCGCTCCATGTCTTGATCACGCTGGCACACCGCCGTTTGGGCCAAGTAAAGCGATGCTGTTTTCTTGAAGGGGGACTGGCTGGGGCTGGCGGGCGAGAGGCCCAGCCGGCCAGCCCCAGCCAGTCCCCCTCAAGAAGACCGAGACTCTTCCTTGCTTGGCCCAAACGGCCCGCCCCACAAAAACACCCTCAAACGAATCAAGCCCGCCGGCGCAAAGGCTGCAGGCCCGGCGCCGGCGTGACGGCGGGGCGAGGGGCCTGCATGTACAGGCTGCGGGTGGCCAGGGCTTGTTCGCAGGCGTCGTCGTGCGTGGCGAACAGCAGGGGCAGGCCGCAGTCGAGCAGGGCCTGCTCCACCTGCTGGGCCGCCCGACGATCCAGCGAGGCCGTGGGCTCGTCCAGGATCAGCAGCCGCGGACGCATGGCCAGCAGGCCCGCCAGGGCCACGCGCCGTTTCTGCCCGCCCGACAGCACGGCGCAGGGGCGCTGCGCCAGCTCGGCGATGTGCAGCGCCTCCAGCACGCTCCAGGCCCGCTCGGTGGCCTGGGCGTCATCCAATCCCAGGTTCAAGGGGCCGAAGCGCACGTCGTCCAGCACCGTGGGACAGAACAGTTGATCGTCGGGATTCTGGAACATGAAACCCACCGGCCCGCGCAGCACGTCGAAATCGCGCGGCCGCGCCAGTGCGTGGCCCAAGATGCGCAAACTTCCGGCGTGCAGGGGCAGAAAGCCCATCAGAGCCATCAGCAAAGTGGACTTGCCCGCTCCCGACGGCCCGCGCAAGGCCAGGCGCTCGCCCGGCAGCAGGTCCAGGTCCAGCTGGTCCACGATGCGCAGCCCG
The DNA here is from genome assembly GCA_023425645.1 of Pseudomonadota bacterium. Lineage (GTDB taxonomy): Bacteria > Pseudomonadota > Gammaproteobacteria > Burkholderiales > Burkholderiaceae_B > Alcaligenes. The sequence continues at coordinate 68,188 of JAFACG010000025.1, read as the reverse complement.
CCCTGCTCGACGCACAGGCCGCGCGCCTCGATCAGGGAATCGGCAGGGGTGTGGGAAATCGGTTTCATAAGGGCATCCATAACAGCAGCGCCAGCCCCATCAGGGCCAAGGCCGCCAGCAAGCCGTCGCGCCGCGCCGGGCCCGCGCCCGCCCGCACGAGGAAGCGGCCGCGATAGGCCCTGGCCTGCATGGCCCGGGCGATGGCGGTGGCGCGGTCCAGGCCGTCCAGGAACAGGTGGGCCAGCAGCAGGCCCAGCGTGCGATAGCTGTGCCGGTCGCTGCGAAAGCGAAAGCCGCGCGCCGCCAGCACGCGCTCCAGGCGCAGGCGCACCTGGCGAATGTCTTCCAGGTAGCGGATCATCAGAAAGGCCACCAGCGCCAGCTTGTCCGAGCGCGTCAGGGCCGCGATGCCGGCCGCCAGCGAATCGGCATTCTGGCGGCGCAGCGCGATGGCGCACAACAGCATGGCCCCATTGGCCCGCGCCAGGGCGAGCAGTCCCAGGTCCAGGCCCGCCGGCGACAGGCTCCAGGCGGAAATGTCCACTGCCAGCAAAAGCAGCATGAACAGCAGCAATATATTGGCCGGGATCAAGCGGCGCAGCAAGGCGCGCTGCTGGCCGCGCCAGCGCCATAGCGCCAGGGGCAGCAGCAGGACGGCCGCCAGGACGCTGCGCGCCAGCTCGTGCGAGACGGCCAGCATCAGGCTGCCGGCGAACGCCAGCAGCAAAGGCAGCCGGGCGTCGCGCGCGGCCATCAGGAGCGCAGCAGCGCGAACACGTCCGGGCGCAGTTGCTGCAGGCCGCGCAGGCACAGCGCCGTCACCACCGCCTCGATGGCGACGATGGGCAGGTGGAACACGAACAAGGTTGCAATGGCCTTGGCGAACAAATGGCCGCCGCTCAGGTACAGCAGCACGGCGGCCACGAGCGCCGCGCCGCTGACGCCGGCGGCCGCGGCCAGGGCGCCGGCCAGCAGGGGCCGCGTCTGCAGCCAGGGGCGGGCCAGGTAATAGGCCAGCACGGCCGGCAGCCCCATGATGAGCAGGTTGGCGCCCCACACGGCAAAGCCGCCGAAGCCGAACAGGGCCGCCTGCAGCACCAGGGCCAAGGCGATGACGGGCAGGGCGGTCCAGCCCAGCAGCGCGCCCAGCAGACCATTCAGGATCAGGTGCACGCTGCCGGGCCCCACCGGCACGTGTATGGTGCCCAGCGCGAAGAACACGCAGCCCAGCATGGCCGCCAGCGGGATGGTGCGCTCGTTCAGGCGGCGCACCGTGGCGGCCACCAGCGCGCCGGACAGGACCAGGCTGCTGGTGACGACGGGAGCGGACAGGATTCCTTCGGATAGATGCATGGTCGACGCCTAGCGGGGACGGCGGCGGCTGAGCCAGTACAGGTACGCGCCCGCCAAACCGACAATGTAGCCGATTCCGCCCACGATATCCGACAGTCGCACGCGCGCCTCCAGGCGGGCGATGTCCTGGCGGATCAAGGCCAGGTCGGCCGCCTGCGCGGCCGAGCCCGCCGAGGCGGCGCTGACGGCTACCTCGGCCTGGGCGCGATGGCCTTCCATGCCGTAGGCCACGGCCAGGTAATGGCCGTCGGGGGCGTCCGGCCACGCGAAGCGGCCCTGGGGGTCGGTCTGGGTGTAATGCCTGGGATCGCCGTCGATCGGGCCGGGCTGGGCGAAGAATTCCACCCGCTCGTCCACGGCGGGCGTGCCGTCGGAATAGAAAAGCTGGCCGGTGACGCCCTGCTCGCCGGACTGGGCCGACAGCATCAGGGCGTGGGACCAGGCCGCGCCCGCCCACAGGGCGGACAGGCCCAGCACGCCGGCGGCGAGTCGCTGGACCGTCTTCATCACTGGCCTGCGTTGAAGATCAGGTTGACGGAGATGGAGTTCTCGTCGGTCTTGGGATCGCCCTGCACGGGCACGCGGTGGCTGGCGGAAATGAAATTGCGGCCCGGCGTCACGTCGAAGAAGGCCTTGCCCTGCGCGTCGGTCCTGAGCGGGCTGTCCTCGGAATCGTCGATGCCCACGGCCCAGCCGGCGGCCGGCCGCCCCTGGTACAGCACCTGGACCTCGACCTTCTCGCCGGCCTTGGGAGCCTGGGCGTTCAGGGCAAGGATCTCCGCCTCCTGGCCGGCGGGCCGGCCGGCCTGGGCGGACCAGTCCATGATGTATTTGTGATACTTGACCGGATGCGTGCCATGCGTGGCGCCTTTGTTCTCGTCCTTGGCCACATTGATGGTCTTGCCGCCGGGGGCCTTGCTCCAGTAGCCATTGTCGAACACCAGGGTGGCCAGGGCGGGCTCGCCCGCAAAGCTCAGCACCACGCCCTTGTCGGTGTCCTGGCGCTGCACCTGCAGCGCCTTGCCCTGGGCGTCCACCGCCTGGACCTGCTTGACCTTGTCGTTGGCATAGGGCTCGAAGCCGGCCTTGTGGCCGTAGACCACAGCCCAGTTGCCGTCCTGGGGCGCCAGCCAGGCATCATGCGCCTGGGCCAGGCCCGTCAGGGACAGGGACAAGACCAATGCGGAAAGAAGACTTTTTCTCATGACAGACTCCATCAATAAAAATCAGGTTAGAACGAAAGCTGGGCGCCCAGCATGACGCTGCGCGGCGCGCCCACGCCATAAAGCGGCTGGCCGGAGATCATGAACGCGCTGGAGGCGTACTTCTTGTCGAAGACATTGGCCACATTCAGGTAGAGGCGATGCGCGCCCTTGTGCTTGAAGCGATAACCGAGGCCGGCGTCGAACACGGTGTAGGCGCCCGCCATGCGCTGCTCGCGAAGCTCGGCGTCAGGCACATTGAGCGCCTGGCGGCCCACATGACGCACGGCCGCGAAACCGCCCAGGCCCAGTTCCGGGCGATAGGACACTTCCAGGCGGCTGGTGCTGCGCGGCACATTGGCCACGCGCGCGCCCACGGCATGGGGATCGGGATTGCGCAGCACCTCGCTGTCGGACCAGGCGGTGACGGCGGCCAGATGCCAGTCGGGTACGAACTCCCAGCCCAGGGACAGTTCCACGCCGTCGCGGCGCGTCTTGCCGAAATTCTGCGCCACCCCGCCCACGGTGCCGATCTCGTTGCTGCTGGTCAGGCGATACCAGGCCAGGTCCGCCTCCAGCGAATCGAGCAGGTCGAACTTGGCGCCCACCTCGATCTGGTCGAAGGTATTGGGCTTCAGGTCCACGCCGCGCTTGTAGATGGCTTCCACGGGCGGCAAGGCGAAACCGCGGCTCCAGCTGCTGCGCAGATCCAGCCAGGAAGCCACCTGCGAGCTGAAACCGATCTTGGGACTGAACTGCTTGTAGCGCTCGGTGGAGGAGCAGTCCTGTCCGTCGGCCAGCTCCCTGCCGCGCACCGAGCACTTGCCCTTGAAGGTATCGAAGCGCAGCCCCGCCGTGGGACGGAACACGGGCGTGGGCACCCACTGCACTTCGCCGAACAGACCGGTGCTGTCCAGGCGGTAGCGGCGGTTGTTGCCGGGCTCCAGCCCCGCGCGCGAGCGCTCCTGCTCGCCGTCGAAGCGCAGATAGTCCGTGGTCTCGCGGTACAGCTCGAAGCCGCTGGTCCAGTTCAGTTCCGAACCGCCGCCCAGCATGTGGCGGCCGTTCAGGTTCATGCCCGCGCCCAGCACGGTGCGCTTGTAGTCATCCTCGCTCTGGCTCCAGGGGCCGTCCGGCGTCGCGTCCTTGGGGTAGGTGGACCAGCGGGTCAAGGTCTGGTGCGTGGCGTAGGCGAAGCTCAGCAGCTTGAGCTGCTCGGACAGGGCATGGTTGACGTCCACCCGGCCCGTGAAGAAATCCTTCTTGCCGCCATCGCCCTGCACGCGCGGATCCACGCTGTAGGGGTCCCGGTCGAAGCGGTCCTGTGTGACATAGGAGCCGGCATCCCACCTGCCGCTGTAGGCGCGCCCCGAAAAAGCGATGTCCAGATCCGGATTGACGAGCCAGTTGTAGCGCGCCGCCACCGTGCCCTTGTCGAAGCGCGAATCAGCGCGGAAACCATTGCTGCGGCTCAGCTGCATGGCCGCATTGAATTGGCCGGCCTCGTTCTCGGCGCCGACGGCGCCCTGCAGGTCGCCCGTGCCGAAGGAGCCCCCGGACGCGTCCACCTCCTGGTAGTTGCCGCCCTTGCGGGTCTGCATCTCCACCAGGCCGGCACGGTTGAAGTTGCCGTACAGCACGGAGCTGGGGCCTTTGTAGACCGTCATGCGCTCCAGCTCCAGTGGAATGACCACATTCAGGTCTGCGTAGCCGTCATCGTGCGACATGGCTTCGTTCAAGGGAATGCCATCCAGCATGAAGCCCAGGCTGCCGCCATGTCCGCCGCCGCTGAAGCCGCGCACGGAGATCGAATCGGCGATGCCGCCCAGGTTGTAGTTGTCCACGCTGACGCCCGCCACGCGGTTCAGCAGTTCCTGGGGCTGGCGAGCGGCGGAGTCGCGGATCAATTCCTGGTCGAAACTCTGGGCCGTGACCGGCAGCACGTCGGCCCGCAGCGCCTGACCCTTGACCACGATGGCGTCCAGGCGGGCCGCCTCCTGCGCGTGGACGGTCGCGGCCAGACAGGCCGACAGGACGGCGGCGCTCCATGCGCACAGCCGGACAACAGAAACGTGACGCGATATGCCGCCGTCGCGACCCAGGTGCAACAACATCGAAATTTCTTGAGTTCCAGAGAATGACCGGCGGCCTGCCGCGCGCAACGCGCTCGCCCAGAAGGATCAGCACCGGGGCAAATGGCGGCGCATCCCTGCCGGCGGCAGGCATGGCTCCATGTAGCGTATGAAGAATTCATAAAAGTTCATACGGCGGCACAGAATAGCATAGTGGCGGCGGGAATCAATATGCCGCCCCCAAATACGCATATCGGTTTGAATATAGTCCTGATCAGCTTGGCGCAGGGCGTCCCCTCCAACCGCCCATCAGCGCTCTTTGGCCTGCATTCCCGCGTAAAATGCGTAAAATCGGACATTGCGCCCACGCCCCGAAACCGCCACAAGGAACGCCATGCGACGCCTAACCATTTCTGTCGAGGACAGCCTGGCCGACGCGTTCGATGAACTCGTCCAGAAGAAGAACTACCTGAATCGCTCCGAAGCCTTCCGCGACCTGGTCCGCAAGGAACTGGGCCAGCACGAACTGCAGGATGATGGCGTGGAGTGGTGCGTGGCCACCGTGTCCTATGTGTACGACCACCACGAACGCCAGCTGGCCAACCGCCTGACCCAGATGCAGCACGACCATCACGACGTCATGGTGGTCTCCCAGCACATCCACCTGGACCACGCCCACTGCCTGGAAACCGCCATCCTGCGCGGCCCCATCGCCCAGGTGCGCGCCTGCGCGGACGCCATCGTGGCCCAGACCGGCGTGCGCCATGGCCACGTGCACATCGTGCCGGTGCAAGTCAGCGAGCACGCCCACACCCACGGCCACAGCGAACACGTGCACGTCCAGCCGCTGCGCTAGGCAGGGCCGGAATCATCTGGCAGGAAGGTAAAGCCCAGGCGCCGCCTGGGCGAAGCGGCTAGCCCTGGCGCGCGGGAGCGAAATCCGCCAGGTGGCAGGACAGGATGTCGGCGATGGCGCGGTCGTCCAGGCCGCGCTGGCGCAGGTCGGCCGACAGGGCGTCTATGTCCACGCGGGCCAGTTCGCGTTCGGCGCCGCGGGGCCGTTCATCGCGCACGATGCGAAAGTCGAAGTCCCGCTGGGCGGTCTTGCGCACTTCGTAGTGCATGATCTCGTCGATCTCGTTCTCGGGCGTGAAGGTCAGCACCGTGGGCCGCATGTCGTACAGCTCGGCCGTCTGAACGTACTCGGAAGCGCAGATGATGACCGTGTCGCCCTTCTGGCAGGTGCGCGCGGCCGCGCCGTTGAGCACCACGCAGCGCGAGCCGGGCTCGCCGTAGATCACGTAGGTGGATATGCGGGCGCCGCTGTCCTTGTTCCAGATCTCCACGAACTCCATGGGCAGGATGCCTGCCCTTTCACAGATTTCGGGATCCAGCGTGATGGACCCGTGGTAATTCAGGTCAGCGCCGGTAATCTTGATGCCATGCAGCTTCGCACGGACCACTTTTTTCATGACAACACTCTCTAGGGTGAATCAGTCCGCTTCGGGCGGACTCCTGGAGCCCTGTGGACGCGCCGGCGGCGCGGGCCCCGCAACCCCGTCGGGGGTAAGATGGAGTCTGAATGATAAACCCAGAAGCTTCGCGAAATACGTTTTTATCCACAAATGTTTACGGGAAAACCACAGCCCGGATGATTTTCCTGGGACGCACTCTGTGATGTAATTCCCCTTCCGCGCGCAACGCCCGGCCGACCTTTTTCATTTCCGACACGATACGCCCTCCATGCCCAACCTGCTCATCGAAAACATTCACAAACGCTACGGCTCCCTGGAAGTCCTCAAAGGAGTGTCGCTGAGCGCCGAGCCTGGAGACGTCATCAGCCTGATCGGCTCCAGCGGTTCGGGCAAGAGCACCTTCCTGCGCTGCATCAACTTCCTGGAGACGCCCAACGCGGGCCGCATCGTCATCAAGGGCGAGGAACTCAAGACCCGGCCGGACCCCAGGACGGGCGAGCTGGCCGTGCAGGACAAGCAGCAGCTGATGCGCCTGCGCACCAGCCTGGCCATGGTGTTCCAGCACTTCAACCTGTGGTCCCACATGACGGTGCTGGAAAACATCATCGCCACGCCAATCCATGTGCAAGGCGTGGACAAGGCCCAGGCCATCGCCAAGGCCGAGCACTACCTGGACAAGGTGGGCCTGTCGCGCGACCTGGCCAGGCAATACCCGGCCTTCCTGTCCGGCGGCCAGCAGCAGCGCGTGGCCATCGCCCGGGCGCTGGCGCTGGAGCCCGAAGTGATGCTGTTCGATGAACCGACCTCCGCCCTGGACCCGGAACGCGTGGGCGAGGTGCTGCGCGTGATGCAGGACCTGGCCGAGGAAGGCCGCACCATGGTGGTGGTGACGCACGAAATGAGCTTTGCGCGCAATGTATCCACCAAGGTGGTCTACCTGCACGAAGGCGTGGTGGAGGAAGAAGGCGCGCCCGAGCAGGTGCTGGTGGCCCCGCGCAGTCCCCGCCTGGCCCAGTTCCTGGCGGCCGGGGACCACCCGCGCTAAAGCTTACTTGGGCCGGCGCATGTCGAACAGCGTCGTGTCCGAGACCTCGAAATAATCGCCGGGGCCGCCGCCGCGCAGAATGGGGCGCGGCAGGGCGGTCTGGTAGATGCCGTCCACGATGCAATCGGGCGACACGTGCACGCCCACGACTTCGCCCAGCACCATCCAGGTGTCCAGTTCCTTGCCCTGCGAGTCCTGCAGGCGGAAATGATGTATCAGCCTGCACTCCAGCGAAGCCGGACTCTCGCCCACGCGCGGCGCGTCCACGAAACGCGATTCCACCGGCGTCAGGCCGGCGATCTCGAATTCGCGCACGTCCTGCTCCAGGCTGGTCTGGTTCATGCGCTCGGCCAGCTCGCGCGTGGCCAGGTTCCAGGTGAACACGCCGGTCTCGATGGCGTTGCGGATGCTGTCCTTGTAGCCCACGCTGGAAAAGGCGATCACCGGCGGGCGGTAGTTGAACACATTGCAGAAACTGTAAGGGGCCAGGTTCAGCACGCCCTGCGTGCTCTTGGTGCCGATCCAGCCGATGACGCGAGGGCCGACGATGGAACTGATGGGGTCATGACGCAGCCCATGGCCTTGCGTCGGCTCGTAGAAATGAAAATCTTCCTGCACGGTTCTCTCTGTTGTTCGTCAAGGAATGCACCTCGGGAAATCCCGATGGCCCACGATATACTTTACAACTAAAATATAACTGCTGCAAACCGTTGAAACTCAAGGTTTTGCCTAACAACCCTGCCTTCCTGAACCATCCAGGCGCACGAATCATGCAGAACACCACCACACAATGGGCCTGTTTCGCATCCGGTGACCTGGAGCAGGTGCGCAATTCGGTCAGCGACTTGATCAAATCGCACCAGCTCAGCCAGTTGCGCGCCGACCAGACCCTGCAGACCCGACTGCGCCACGTGCAGTTCGGCCAGGTGGCGCTCAGCCGCCTGGGCTATGGCGCCGACGTGCACATCCAGCCCGAACACCTGGCCGGCTTCTACCTGGTGCAGATGCCGCAGTACGGCACCGCCCGCGTGCGCTGCGGCGGACAGACCGTGGAGTCCGCCCCCGACACCGCCACCATCCTCAACCCCAACGAGGACGTGGACATGGTCTGGCACGCCAACAACGAACAGCTCATGCTCAAGATAGACCGCAGCCTGGTCGAGCAGGCCGCGCGCGGACTGGGGCTGAACGCGGGCCCGCAGGGGCTGGTCTTTCCGGTGCGCCTGCAGGCGCACACCCAGCCTTCCTGGCAGATCATGCTGCGCTTCGTGCTGGACTGCGCCCGCAACTCGCAGGACATCCTGCGCTCGCCGCTGCTCGTCAGCCAGCTGGAACAGCTGACCGTGACCACGCTGCTGGGCCTGCATCCGCCCGCCCAGGCCCAGCGCCAGCCGCTGGGCCGCGTGCTGCCGCGCCATCTGAAGAAGGTGGAAGCCTACCTGCAGGACAAGGCCCACCTGCCCATCACGGTGGACGAGCTGAGCGTGGTGGCCGGGGTAAGCGCACGCACGCTGCAGCAGGCTTTCCGCGACCATTACGGCCTCAGCCCCATGCAGTACCTGCGCCAGGTACGGCTGGACCGGCTGCGCCACGAGCTGATGCATTCGGACCAGGCCCACCTGTCCCTGGCCGACCTGGCCATGCGTTGGGGCTTCGCCCACCAGGGCCGCTTCAGCGCCGAATACCGCAGCCGTTTCGGCGAGACGCCGAGCCAGACCCTGCTGCGCGTGCGGGGCCTGCTGCACTGAGGCGGCCGGCCCCCGCCTGACACCTCCGGACCTGTTCTAGCCCTTCAGGATGCGCTGCGCCGCCAGATACCCCGACTGGCCGCCCAGGCCGGGACCGGGATGCACTGAAGCCCCGATCTGGTGCAGGTTGCGCCAAGGCGTGGCGCCGCTGCGGGCCTTCTTGTGGCCGGCGAACGGGCGCATGAAGAAGAACTGATCGGGCGAGCACACGCCGCTGTAGGGATCGCCGCCCACCAGGTTCATGTTCAAGGACTCCAGATCGGCGGGGCTGAAGCTGCGCCGGCCGATGATCTTACCGGCCAGGCCGGGCATCACGGTTTCCAGGCGCGCCTGCACGCGATCGGCCATGGCCTCGCGCACCGCCTCGGTCCAGCGCCCGTCGGGCGGCACGGCGATCTGTCCGGCCTCATCGCCCTTGATGCGCGCGGGCAGCTCCTGCATCTGCACCCACAATATCCAGTGCCCGTCGGGGGCGCGGCTCGCATCCACCGCCACCGGCTGCCCCACGGCCAGGGTGGGGCGGGCCGGCAGGTAGCCGTTGTTGGCCATGACGACCGAGGCGCAGACCTGCTCCATGCTTTCGGTGACATGCACCATGGGCACGCGGGCCAGCTCCGGATCCACCCAGTCGGGCGGAGAATTCAAGGCGAAGTGGATCTGCATGCCGCCGCGGCCATAGTGATAGTCGCGGGCCGACTGCTGCAGGGCGGGCTCGACCTCGGGCAGCAGCTCGCCGTAGAGCTGGCCGGGCGTCACATTGCAGACCACGGCGCGGCGCGCCCGATAGACCTGCGCGCCCACGCTCACGCCCGTGGCCTTGCCGCCCTCGACCAGCACGCGGTCCACATGACGGCCGGTCAGCACGGCGCCGCCGGCCTGCTCGATGATGCGGGTGAAAGCCTGCACGATGCGCGCGCTACCGCCCTTGACCACCGGCATGCCGCCGCCGACCACGGCCCCGAAGGTCAGCTTGCCGATCAGGGCAGAGCTGGCTTCGTCCGGACCCAGGCCGCTGTGCAGCACCCAGGGCGCGATCATGGCGCGCGCCAGATCCGTGCGCAAGTCGCGCAAGGCCCAGCGCCGGAAACTCTCCAGCGCCTGCGAGCCGAAGGCCAGCAGGCCGTCCAGGCCGCGCTCGCGCCAGGCGCCGAACACCAGCCTGGCCATGGGCCAGCGGTAGGGCTCGCCGCCCAGCAGGCCGAACACCAGGCCGGCGTCCGGACCGAACATGCGCGCCGCCATGGCGCCCAGGGCGTCGCCCTCGCCAGGCGCCAGGCTGTTGAAGCGGCGCACGGTATCGTCCATGTCCTGGCGCAAGGCCAGGGCCGGGCCGCCGGGAATGGCCAGGCCGGTGCTGTACTGGCCCTGCGCGAACTCCAGGCCGGCCGCCGCCAGGGGGCCCGAGAGCGCCGCATAGGACGCCCCGCCCATGAACAGCGGATACCAGCTCGAGAGCACGTCGTGCGTAAAGCCCGGAAACAGCTCCTCGGTGCGTATGCAGCCGCCGGCCACGGCATTGCGCTCCAGCACCGTCACCTTCAGGCCCCGCTGGGCCAGCAGGGCCGCGCAGGTCAGGGAGTTCATCCCGCTGCCGACGATGACCACGTCGGCGCTGTGCGCCTCGCTCATGTCAGCGGTCTCCCTGCGGGGTGGACAGGGTCGCGAAGCGGCCGCGATGGAAGACGGCCGGCTCGTGCTCGGTCAGCGTGTTGTGCCGCACCACCCGGCCGATGAACAAGGTATGGTCGCCGCCTTCGTGCTGGCGGTAGTTCTCGCACACGAAAGTGGCCACGCAATCATCGATCAACGGCACGCCTTCTTCGCCGTCCATGTGCGAGACCAGCGCGAACTTGTCCTTGACCTGCGAGTTGGCGAAGCCCAGGGCCACGGGCACCTGCTCCTGGCTGATCACGTTGATGGCGAAGTGGCTGCAGTTCTGGAAAATCTCCAGGCTGGGGGAATGGTTCACCAGGCTCCACATCACCAGCGGCGGCTCCAGCGACAGGGAGGTGAAGGAATTGATGGTCAGCCCCACCGCCCGGCCATCCGGACAGCGGGTGGTGACGATGGCCACTCCGGTCGGGAAATGGCCCAGCGCCTGGCGGAAAGCGCGGCTGTCGATCACGTTCGGGCCGCCCGCGGACTGGGCGCGGGGCCCGGCGGCCAGTACGGGAGCCGGCTCGGACGAAGGACGTTGCAGCGTAGCGGTCGGGGTCATGATGCTTCTCCTCGTGTATCAGGCGGCCACGGTCTGGCTCGCGCTCTGGGCAATCAGTTGCTGCGCCGCGCCCATGTCGTCCCAGGCGGGGAACAGCACGGGCGGGTGGTTGAAGGCGTTGGCCAGGAAATGCGCCAGGCGCGGATGCTGCTGGGCGGACGTCAGCAGGGCGAAGGACTGCTCGGTAGGCGGCACCAGCATGGAATTGGTCCAGCACACCACCAGGTTCGCGTAGTTCCAGTAGCGATCGAACGTGGCCTGCATCCAGGCGCGGTCGAAGGCGCCCTCGCCGTGCTCCAGTATGCTGTCCAGGTAGACCTGGGCGGCCTTGGCGGCGTTATTGGAACCCTGGCCGGTGATGGGGTCGTTGACCACCACGGCATCGCCCAGGCCCAGCACGATACGGCCCGAGGGCAGCGTCAGCACGGGCTTGCGCACCGTGGGAGGGAAGGCTCCGGACAGGTAGCCCTGCACGTCGGTCAGTTCCACGTTGCGGGCGCGGTCGGCCTCCCAGGGCAGGAAGTCGCGCAGGAAGGACAGGCTCTGCTCCAGGTGCGCCTCGGGCGTCTTGGCATCGCGGAAACGGTCCAGCGGGCCGCCGGGCACGCCTTCGAACACCATGATGTCGCAGGGGCCGGACAGGGTCAGGGAGGGGAACACGAAGTATTCGCCCACGCCCGGGATGAAATTGAAGGACACGCGCGAATACTCGGGCGTGGGCTCCAGGCCGTGCACGTAGGTCAGGGCCAGGGCGCGCTGGGGCTTGTCATAGGGGGAACGGTCGGCGTCGCGCTCGAACAGCTTGACCACCTCGCCCTTGCCGGCGGCCAGCATGGTCAGGTCGTATTCCTGCGTGATGCGCTCCAGCTCGGCCACGCCCACGTCCTCCAGGACCAGCTTGCCGCCGCGCTGCTCGAACAGCTCCAGCCAGTATGGCATCTTGACGCGCTGATCGGTGGCCTGCGCCTCGCGGTCCAGGCGGCCGCTCCAGTCCACCGCCTTGGTGTCGGGCTGCTCGGGATTGGGCAGGGCGAAGCCGATGCCCTGGACGGGCGGGCATTCCTCGTCCCAGAAATTCAGGCCCAGGCGGCGCTCCACGTCCAGAGCCTCGGCGAACATGCACTGGCTGGACATCACGCGGCCGCGGCGCACGTCGTCCGGGCTGCGGTTGGTGAACACGGCCACTTCATAGCCCTTGGCCAGCAGGCCGAATGCAACGGGCATGCCGGCCTGGCCGGCGCCCACGATAGCAACTTTACGCATAATGATTTCCTTCTAGAGAGTGAAGAACTCCGGCTTCCTGCCCGGAGCCTCTTCGCCATGATTCACGGGACGCTTGCCGCGCCACAGCGATCCCGCCTTGCTTGATCCCGCCGTAAACAGCGAGGTTTGCGCGTGGGCGCGGGGCCAGGCGGGGGCGCTTGCTACTCGGCCAGCTTGGGGATGGCCGGCACGTTCTGCTCGGGACCCATGGCCGAATAGCCGCCGTCCACGGCATAGTCGGCGCCGGTCACGAAGCTGGCGGCGTCGGACAGCAGGAAGGCCACGACTTCGCCCACTTCCTGCGGGTCGCCCACGCGGCCCAGCAGGTGGAAGGCGGAGGCGACGCGATCGGTCTTGGCGCGATCGCCGCCGGTCAGCTCGTCCATCACGCGCGACCAGGTCCAGCCAGGCGAGACGGAATTGACGCGGATGCCGTCGGGGGCGAAGTCCATGGCCATGCTGCGCGTGAGCTGCAGCAGCGCCGCCTTGGACACGGGGTAGAGCCAGCGTCCGGTCTGGGCGATGGACGAGGAAATCGAGGTGAAGTTGACGATGGAACCGCCCCGGGGCAGCAGGGGCCGCACGGCCTTGGCGGCCTGCACGGCGCTGACCAGATTGATGTCCAGCGCCTTGAGCCAGTCCGCGCGGCTCGAGGCCATGCCTTCGTCCAGATAGGAGCAGGCCAGGTTGACCAGGCCGTCCACGCGGCCGAAATGCGCCTGCACCTGCTGCACGGCGACCTCGAGGCGGACGTCGTCGGTGATGTCCGCTTCCCAGAACCTGGCGCGCGCCTCGTCCGCGCCCACCGCCTTGCGTCCGCCGACCGCATCGATGTCGAACACCGCCACGCGCGCGCCATAGCCCAGCAGCACCTCGACCACGCCGGCGCCGATGCGGGTCGCCCCGCCGGTCACCACGAATACCTTGTCCTTGAGTCCTTTCATGTCATTCTCCTGCTTCGGGCCGTCAGAACGGCACCGCCACTTTCACAAAAAACTGCTTGCCTTCGGGGCGGCCGCGCACGCCCAGGTCCTGCTGGTACTTGGCGGTAATCAGCAGGCCCTTGTCGTTGGCGTAGCGGATGCTGGGGCCGATGGCGAAGGCCCGGGCGCGGCCGTCCCCGGCCAGGGGGCCGCGGTCGCGCTCGATCTGCTGGTAGGCGTAGCCGCCCACGCCCACCACCAGGCCGTTGCCCAGCCCCCAGCCCAGGGCGTAGTCGGCATGGATGGCCTTGCCCGTGCGGGTGTCGGTGTCGCGATTGCGCATGTTGAAGTCGAACATCACCTTCAGGTCCGCGTTCAGGCCGCTGGGCTGGATGTAGCTCAGGGCGGCGGCGGGCTGGATGGCCCAGTAGTTGCGGCCCAGGTTGGCGCTGTCATTGACGTCGTAGCGGCCCGTGGGCGCCACGAAGTCCACGCCCAGGATGTAGTGCAGCTTCTCGCTGGGATGAAAGCCCAGGGCCGGGCCGAACACCACGTCGCCCAGGCCGCTGCGGCGCTGCGACTGGCCCGCGGCCTGCGCCTTGACGGTCAAGAGCGGCGCCAGCGCGTGAAAGGCCAGTTGGCCGCCCAGCACCTGCTGCTCCGTCACCCACACCAGGCGCGGCGCGATCACGCCCACGTCCACGCGGAAGTCCGGAATCGGCAGCTTGTCGCCATGGCGATCGCGCACCGAGTCGTAGCGCATGGCCCCGCCATAGATCAGCGCGTGCACGCCGGGCGGCGGCAAGGCGCCGCTCATGTAGTTCTCCAGGCCGTCCGGATAGACGGGCAGGCCGTTGCCTTCGATGGCCCAGGCCGAGCCCGCGCCCAGCGAACCGGCCGCCAGCAGGGCCGCCATTGCGTTCTTTTTCATGCCCCCCATGTCTCCACTCCTTTTCTTTTTGAGTTTGACAGTGAGGCCCATGGTAGAAGCGCATCCAAAGCCGGTATATCCACTTTGCGCAGCGCCTGGCCGATAAACGCAGCAACACGCAAAAGCAGGGAAAACCCCAATCTTGTTTAGGCTTAAAGGAGCAGGCGCCGCGCCGGGCAATGGCGCGCGCCGGCACGCGTCCAGAACCGCCCGTCCCGGCCTTTAAACGGCTGTCAGCGAAACTCACTCGCCAAGGCAGTTACGTAATAAGGAATATCACCGGCGATTTCACGAATGAACGGTTAAATGAAATCCAATACAGTCGTCTGCGCCCTTGGGCCATTTTCCAGCGAATCACCATGAGTCATTCCCTCGCCGCCACCTCTCCCAGCATCGGCACGCCCCGCCTGCGCGCGCGGCTTTCAAACCGCATCGCGGTCTGCCTGGCGGTGTTGGCCCTGGCGGCGACCTGGGCGCTGAACTGGCTCACGCCCATGAGCTCCGACGACTTCAGCTACGCCAATAAAGGCGTGTCATGGGATGGGATCTGGCGCCACTACACGGGCTGGAGCGGGCGCCTGGTCGCGGATACGCTGTCCAGCTGGATGCTCAACCTGGAGCAGACCTGGGTGGTCGCCATGCTCAACACCATGGCCGTGGCCGGCCTGTCCCTCATCCTGGCCGCGCTGGGGGCCCGCCTGGCCGGCCGGACGCTGCGGCCGCAGCTCGTATTGCTGGTCTTCTTTCTTTACTGGCTCGCCAACCCCGACCTGGGGCAGACCACCTTCTGGGTCGTGGGCGCCGCCAATTACCTGTGGCCCAATGTCTTCAACTTCGGCTTTGCGCTCGCCTATCTGTGGCGTCTGCGGCAAGGCTCCACGCCGCTCTGGCTGGCCGCGGCCCTGGCCCTGCTGGCCTTGCCGGCCGGCTGTTCCAACGAAAACACCGGCATCGTCACCTGGTGCCTGCTGGCCTGGCTGACCTACCGCCATGCCCGCCAACGCCCCCTGGGCGCATGGCCCCTTGTCTGGCTGCTGTGCATGGCGGCCGGCATTGCCATACTGCTGCTGGCGCCGGGCAATCAGATCCGCGCCGAAGCCTTCGACCACTGGTACAGCCAGCCCGCGCTCGGGCGCGCCTGGGACCATTTCAGCCGCCGCTTTCCCGACGCCATGCTGCGCTACGCCGGCGTCTTCTTCATCCTGGGAGCATGGCGCCTGCATGCCGGCCCGCCGTCCCCCAAAACCCGGCGCGCAATGGTTCTGCTGGTCGGCGCCTCCTGCCTGGCCAACGCCATTCTGGTCCTGGCGCCCAATATTCCGAAACGGGCCCTGAATGGCGGATTCATGTACCTGCTGGTCGCCCTGTCCCTGTATGGGCACGACCTGCAGGACAAGGCGGCGCTCTGGCGGCGCAGCCTGTCCGTCACGCTCGCGGCCTGCACCCTTGCATGGCTGCTGTCCAGCGGGCTCATGCTGCGCGCCTATCACGGCGCCTGGCAGCAGGACCAGGTCCGCAGGGCCATCATCGCCGACGGGCTGGAGCGCAAGCTGGCCCGCATCGAAATTCCCCAGTACCACTTCCGGCGCACGCTGCGCTCCCGGGACCGGTTCGACACCTTCTTCGACGGCAGCGCCCTGGCAAGCTACTACGACAGCACGGCCACGATTGTCGAATACCCCGTCAAGGAACACTACGACCTGCACAAGCCGCCGCAACGCCTGGAATGAAAAAAACCCCGCGACCCGAAGGGCGCGGGGTTCATCCAGCCATGCGAAGCCGCTTACTGCTGCTTGGCGGCGCTCAGTTCCTTGATCTGCTCGCGGAAGTAGGCCAGGGCGGCGGGGCCGTCCACCTTCTTCTTCTCGGCGGCCTTCAGCCAGTCCGCTTCGACAAAGGCCAGGCGCTGCTTCAGTTGTTCCAGGGCCTCGCCCTCGATGCGCACCGTCTTCAGGCCCTCCGCGGTCAGCTTCTCGATGGCCTTCTGCTCGGCGGCCTGCCACTTGGAGCCGAAATCGTTGGCCATCCATTCGCCGGTGATCTTCTCGATGGCGGCGCGGTCCTGCTCGGACAGGCTCTTCCACTTGCGCTCGTTCATGAACAGGTACTGGCTGGACTTGCCAAAGCCGCCCGGCACGGACACGGCGGTCTTGATCAGCTTGTCCAGCTTCCAGTTCTCGATCTGGTCGTACTGGAAGTACATGCCGTCGATCACCCCGCGCGAGAGCATTTCATAGCTGTCGGAGGCCGGCGCATTGACCGTGACGATGCCCAGGGCCTTGCCGATGGCATCGAACAGCGGACTGGGCGAACGCAGCTTCATGCCCTTCAGATCGTCAATGGACTTCACGTCCTCGCGGCTGGTGAAGATCACCGTGGCCGGGCTGGTCCACACGCCCATCAGCTTGACGCCCTTGTGCTCGCCGGCGTCCATCATGAACTTTTCATAGGTGCGCCAGTAGGCCACCGAGTTCACGCCGCCGTCATCGGTGGTGAACGGCAGCTCGGCGAATTCGATCAGCGGGAAACGG
Source organism: Pseudomonadota bacterium (assembly GCA_023425645.1). Classification (GTDB taxonomy): domain Bacteria; phylum Pseudomonadota; class Gammaproteobacteria; order Burkholderiales; family Burkholderiaceae_B; genus Alcaligenes. The sequence goes on along the minus strand of JAFACG010000025.1, from coordinate 51,427 downwards.
TTGGCGGTGTAGCTGTGCACCGACATGCCCAGGTCCGCCACGCCGTTGCGCACCAGGTCCAGGTGGGCCTGCGGCTTGCCCAGCGCATTGATGAACTCCACCTTCACGCGGCCTTCGGTGACCTTCTCCACTTCCTTGGCCCAGGGCTCGAACATCTCGGTGACGATGTAGTGGCCCGGCGGCATCCACTGGGAAAAACGCAGGGTGGTGACTTCGGCAGCCGCGGACGGCAGCGTCGGGGCCAGCGCGGCGCCGGCCAGACCCAGGCTCAGACCCAGTTTCTTGAAAATACGCATAATGACTCCTCGTTGATTAGGGCTGCCGTTCAGGGCAGCAAGCAGGCGACAGCCTGTGCAGCGTGGGGGCTTTACTCACATGCTGTTGGGTATGACCAGGATGATCCAGGGCACGAAGATCAGCAGCAGCAGGCGCACGATGTCGGTGATCACGAAAGGCGTCACCCCGCGGATGATGGTGCCCAGCGACACGTCCGGCATCACGTTCTTGATCATGAAGATGTTCAGGCCCAGCGGCGGGGTGATCAGGCTGATCTCGGCGGCCACCACCACGATGATGCCGAACCACACCAGATCGAAGCCCAGCGAGGCCACGATGGGGTAGAAGATGGGCACGGTCAGCATGACCATGGACATGGTTTCCAGAAAGCACCCCAGCACCAGGTAGATGGCGCAGATGATCAGGATCACCACGATGGGCGAGACGTCGATGCCGTCGATGAAGCCCAGCAGCTGGTTGGGCAGGCCGGCCACCGTCAGGAAGTTGGTGAACACCAGCGCGCCGATCACCAGGGCGAACATGATGGCGGTGGTCTGGGCCGCCTCGATCAGCACGGTCAGGTACAGGCGCGGCTGCCAGCCGCGGCGCTTGAAGGTCATCAGGAAGGTGGCCGCCGCGCCGATGCCGGCCGCTTCCGTGGGGGTGAACACGCCGCCGTAGATGCCGCCCATGATGACCACGAACAGCACAGTGATGGCCAGCACGCCCTTGGTGGCCTGCAGGCGCTCGCGCCAGCCGGCCTTCTCGCCGGGGCGGCCCAGGTTGGGGTTGATGGCCGTGATGATCATGACGGTGACCAGGTACATCAGCATGGCGACCATGCCGGGCAGGAATCCCGCGGCGAACAGCTTGCCGATGTCGGTTTCCGTCAGGATGCCGTAGACCACCATCATCACGCTGGGCGGAATCAGGATGCCCAGCGTGCCGCCGGCGGCGATGCTGCCGGTGGCCAGGCGGTCATCGTAGTTGTACTTGCGCATATTGGGCATGGCCACGCGGCCCATGGCGGCCGTGGTCGCCATGCTGGAGCCGCACAGGGCGCTGAAGGCGCCGCAGGCCACGATGGTGGCCATGGCCAGGCCGCCGCGCAGGTGGCCGATGAAGGCGTTGGCGGCCTTGTACAGGTCCTTGGACAGGCCCGAGGCGTTGACCAGATTGCCCATCAGGATGAACAGCGGCAGCACCGTGAAGCTGTAGCTCATGGCGGTGTCGAAGCTGGTCTGGGCCGCCATGGTCAGGGCGGCCTCCAGGCCGGTGAAATAGGCAAAGCCCAGCGTGCCCACCAGCAGCATGCCCCAGGCGATGGGCAGGCCCAGGAAAAGGCTGGCCAGCAGGACGACCAGTCCGATAATGGAAATCAACATGGAAACACTCCGTCTTTATCGGCGGGGGGAGCAGAAGACCTGGATCAGCGAGGCCAAGGTGGCGATCCCGGTCATGATGGAGATGGCGTAGGCGAAGGGCGCAATGGGCACCTGCAAGGCGTTGCTCATGTCGCCGTATTCGGCCAGCTGGTCGGCGTGCTCCCACAAGTAGACCGTCAGCACCGCCAGCATCACCGTGGAGGCGACGTTGATCAGGAACTGCTGCACGCGGCGCGCCAGCGGTCCCAGCCAGGCGTCGATCAGGCTGACCGTCAGGTGCTGTCGATGCCAGGTCACGCGCGGCAGGGCGGCAAAGATCAGCACGCCCAGCAACAGTTCGCTGGCCTCATAGGCGCCCAGAAGGGGGGAATGAAACAGATACCGGCCCACCACGTCCACGGTGGTGATGCCGGTCATGAGGATCAGGATGACCACACAGACGGTATCCAGAATTGCTTCTACAACTCTTACCACTCCACGTGACCGTACCAGCTCCATCCCTGGCAGATCGTCGTTCATTACAGCTCCACTTGTCTCGGCCCGGTCGGGGCCAGTTTCCTCGGCGAGCATGCGGCGCGCGGTCGCGGACGCACCTCTTATATTTCTGTTCTAAATAGTTTATAGATGAACAAATCCACGTAAATAGAAAAAAACCCTTAAATCCATCCAGAATCATGAATTCCAGGAACACCTTGCCGGTTCGACTGCATACCCGGCAAGCCCTGGCAAATCTTCAGTGAGTAAAAAAGCCCCCTGGAAAACCAGGAGGCTATCGCCGCAGCAGGATGTGAAGGACCTGCGCGATCAGATCGTTAAGGTCCCCACGCTGGCGCCGCCGCAGACGTACAGGGTCTGCCCGGTGACAAAACCGTTCTCCGGATCGGCGAAGAACATGGTGGCGCGGCTGATGTCGTCCACGCGGCCCAGACGCTTGACGGGAATGGAGGCGGCCAGCTGGGCCTCGCGCTCGCTGCCGGCGTCCACCACGTCGTAGAACATATTGGTCTGGATGGGGCCGGGAGCCAGCACATTGACCGTGATGCCCTGGTCGGCCAGCTCCAGCGCCCAGGTGCGGGCCATGCCCAGCATGCCGGCCTTGGTCGCCGAATAGGCGGTGCGCGTCTGCAGGCCCAGCACGCCGCGCGAGGACATCAGGATGATACGGCCGAACTGGCGTTTGCGCATGGCCGGCAACACGGCCTGGGTGATCTGTATGGCCGAGCCCAGGTGGATCTGGGTCAGTCCCTGCAGGTCCTCCAGCTTCACTTCGGGCAGCAGGGCGGGCCAGATCACGCCGGCGTTGTGCACGAAGTGAGTCACCTCGAAGCGCTCTGCGATGTCTTGCGCGGCTTTTTCCGTGGCGGCGGCATCGAGCAGGTCCACCTGCACGCAATGCAGGCGCTCGTGGGTCCAGGGCAGCGCATTGCGGGCCATGGAGATCACGGTATAGCCGGCATCGAGCATCTTGCGACAGATGTCTTCGCCAATGCCGGTGCTGCCTCCGGTGACCACGGCGGTGTAGTGGGGTTGTGTCATGTCTTGTTCTCCAGGCAAATTCAGGGGACGGGCCGGGCCACCAGCACGGCCACCCCGCCCTCGTCCAGCTCCAGGCTCAGGCGCACGGGCTGGTCGGCCTGCCCGCCTTCGGGCAGATGGGCGATGGCGAAGGGGCCGCAATCCAGCTGCACCGTGCCGATGCGCCAGGGCAGGCGGGCGCGGAAGTAGGCCTCGTTGCTGTGGTGCAACGTGGTGGTGGCGCGCAGCACGCCGGTGTCGGGCACCTGCTTCCAGATCAGGGTGGTGTGCAGGCAACGGTCGCAAACGTCGCGCACGGGGTACTGCACCGTGCCGCAGGACGGGCAGACCTGCAGGGCGAATTCGCCGCGCTGCGCCGCCTCGGTCAGGCCCGCCGCCGGGGCGCTGCGCGCGCCGGGCGGCAGTACGCCATTCAGGGCATCGGGAATCGTCATGGCTGGCCTCGTTCGAGCAGGGCCGCGGCGGTGCAGAGGCCGCGGTCATAGTTGATCATGCCAAAGCCGGAGACCAGGCCGATGCGCGCATCGCGCACTTGCGTGTCGCCGGCCGTGCCGGTCAGTTGCCGCAAGGCCTGCACCAGGCCCAGGTAGCCGCCGGCCGCGCCCGCCTGTCCCACCGACAGCTGGCCGCCGCTGGTGTTGAAGGGAAAGCTGCCCTCTATCGTGAATGTATGCTCGCGGATGAAGGCCGGGCCCTGGCCCTTGGCGCAGAAGCCCAGGTCCTCGAACTGCAATACATTGATGACCGGATAGTCATCGTAGGTTTCCAGGAAGTCCACGTCCGCCGGGCGCAGACCAGCATGCTCGTAAAAGGCGTCCTTGTCCATGGCCCAGCCGCCGCGAAACTGCACGGGATCCTGGGGAAATGCATTGTGGCGCTCGATGGTGGAACGGATGCGCACGTAAGGCAGGCCCAGTTCCTCGGCCTGCTCGCGGCGCATCACCAGAAAGCCTTCCGCGCCCGCGCAAGGCATGACACAGTCGAACAGATGGATGGGGTCGGCGATGACGCGCGCCTCCAGGTACTGCTCCAGCGTCAGGGGCTTTTTCATCAAGGCATGCGGATTGCGCAGCGCATTGTCGCGCTGGGCCACGCACAGCTTGCCGAAATCTTCGCGGGTGGCGCCGAAATGGCGCATGTAATAGTCGGTCAGCAACGCGAAGCTGGCATTGGGGCCGCCCGCGCCGTAGGGGTAGACGGCGTCCTGCGAGAAACGCGAGAAGCCGGCCACCGTGTTCTTGAAGGATTCGAGCTGGTTCGTGTCGCCCGCGATGCAGGCCACGATGGACGCATCGCCGCACTGCACGGCGCGCGCCGCGCGGCGCAGGGCCACCACGCCGCTGGCCCCGCCCATGGGTATATGGTCCAGCCAGCGCGGACTCATCTGGAAGTGCTGCATCAGGCCCACGGCGGTGTCCGTGCCCAGCGTGAAGCTGGACACGCACACGCCGTCGACATCGGCCTTGCTCAGGCCAGCCTCGCGGATGGCCTGGCCCAGGGCCGCGCCCAGCCACCAGTGCGCCGTCTGCTCGGAGTGACGCTGGTAGGGAATGGTCACCGGCGTGGTCAGCACGACGTCGTCGTAGGCCATCCGGGCTTTTGGCTTCAAGGCCATGACTCAGGCCTCCTGGCGCTTTTTCAGGTGGTTGGTGTTGATGCAGTCGGGATTGGCCAGGGCCGCCAGGGCCACGGTCTTGAGCTCGCCGCGCTGGATCTTGTTGGTGGAGGTCAGGGGCAGCGCATCCACGAACAGGACGTAGCCGGGCACCTTGAAATAGGCCAGCTGCGTCAGGCCCCACTTGACCAGCTCGACGGCGGCCTTCTCCTTGTCCTCGCGGCTGGCCAGCGGCGCGTGCGGCACGACCAGGGCCATGACTTCGTCGCCGCGGATGTCATCGGGCACGGCGGCCACGGCAATGGAGCGCACCAGCGGGTTCTGCTGCAGGATGTTCTCCACTTCCACGGCGGCGATGTTCTCGCCGCTGCGGCGGATCACGTTCTTCTTGCGGTCCACGAAATGCAGATAGCCTTGCGCATCGCGGCGCACGATGTCCCCGGTATGGAACCAGCCGTCCTTCCAGGCCTCGTCAGTGGCGGCCGGGTCCTTCCAGTAGCCGGAGAAAAAGCCATAGCGCGGATTCTCGCCGGCCGAGCGCACCAGCAGCTCGCCGTTCTCGTCCGTGGCCGCGGGTCGGCCCTCGTCGGTCATCAGCAGCACTTCGACCACCGGCATCTCCTTGCCGAAGCAGGAGGTGCCGATGTGGCGCGGCTCGTGATTGGCGATGATGCTGGCGCCCGCGCCGGTCTCGGTCATGGCCCAGGCTTCCAGCAGCGGAAAGCCGAAGCGTTCCTCGAACAGGGGGTGCAAGCCGCGGTCCACGCCGGCGCCGAAGCCGAAGCGCACCTGGTGCTCGCGGTCCTGCGCGGACGGTTCGGCCTTCATCAGGATGGCGGGCATCACGCCCAGGTAGTGCACCACGGTGGCGCGCGACTCGCGCACCGACTGCCACCAGCTGCGCGGGTGGAAGCGGTCCAGGGAAATCAGGCAGCCGCCGGTCTTGACCATGGCCATGGTCGAGCAGGCCATGGCATTCATGTGGAACAGGGGCAGGGGCGTGAGCATGCGCTCCTGGCCGGGGTGCAGCCGGGCCAGGCCGCCGATGTCGCGATACCATTCGCCCGCATAGTGGAAATACTGGTTGGACAGCATGCAGCCCTTGGGGCGGCCGGTGGTGCCGGAGGTGTACAGCAGGGCGCACTCGCTGTGCTCGTCGGGCATGTCGCAGGAGCGCGATGCGGCCTGCGTCACCACGGGCGGCACATCGCCGTCGGCCATGATGGCAAAGGGCTGGCCGGCCCGCTGGGCCGCTTCCACCAGGTCCTGGTGGCGGCTGGGCAGGGCGATGGCCATGATCATCTCGGAGTGGCCGATCAGGTATTCCAGCTCGGCGGCGCGCAGGTCCGGATTGATGGGGACGATGGACACGCCCAGGCTGTTCAGGGCGAACCAGTGCAGGAAGAACACCGGGCGGTTCTCCAGCAGGATGCCCACGCGGTGGCCGTGGCCATAGCCTGCGGCGGCATAGTCGGCGCGCAGGGCGTCGATGCGCTCCAGCGCCTGGCCGTAGCTCAGTTCGCCGGCCGGGATGCCGTAGATCTCGGCGGTTTCGGGCAGGGTGCACACGAACGGCTTGTCGCCCCAGCGTTGGGCGGTGTCGCGAAAAGCCTGGTAGACCGTGGTATTGGCCATTGAAATGTTCTCCTGTCCTCTGTCACATAAACAACTGGATGTTGCCGAAGGGGGCGTCGCAGTTGAGCAAATCCACCCGCTTCAGGCGGATCTTCAGCGCGCCGTCCTGGCGCACCAGCGTGTAGGTGCTCCAGCCCACATAGATTTCCTGCCGGTCGCCGCGGGTTTCCGTGTAGTGGAAGGCGCAGCGCACGCTGTACTCGCCCTTTTCCTCGTCCATGCTTTCCACGGTGGGCTGCTGCAGCAAATGGTGGCTGCGGCTCTTGGGCTGCTGGGAAAACGTGCGCCGGCCCGCCAGACGCTCGACGCGGATGCGCAGCAGCAGCTTGTCCTCGTGCATCAGGGAGGCATGCAGGCGGGCGTCCTGCTGGTCGTGCGCCAGCGGCATCCAGTAGTAGCCGTCCTCGGTGAACAGGTCGAGCCACTGCTCGTAGCGCTGTTCGTCCAGCAGGCGGGCTTCCGCATAGACAAAGTCGATGAGTGCCTGACGGCTGATCTCGCTCATGGTCGTTCCTTTTATTTCTTAAGCCTGCTGCTCGGGCAGCATGTACTTGAGCCAGGCGCGGAACTGCGCGCGCATCTGCATCTCGCTGGTGCCGTTGATCACCACGTTCTTCTTCTGGCCCTCGTCCTTCTCGACCAGGCGGGCCAGGTTCATCCAGTCGCGGCCGCGCGATTGCAGGCCCTGCTGGGCGCGTTCGTACATTTCCAGGTCGTCGTGACCCACCATGGAGGTCGGCGCGTTGATCAGGCGGTTGTACATCAGGGTGCGCTCCAGGAAGGTGTCGGGCGCGCCCACCAGGCGGAAGGTCCAGGACTCCACCAGGGTCTTGTCGGCGGCCAGCGGCTTGAAGACGCGCAGGGTCTGGATGGGGCCCTTGACCATGATGTTGGGGAAATAGCAGGTGTTGTGGCGGGTGTCGGCCAGGATGGCCTTGGCGCGCTCTTCGCCGTAGGCCTGCACCATCTGGTCCCAGTAGCCGGGAATCTCGGAGTAATCGGCATGGATGGAGTTGCTCACGCCCGTATGGCCGTGGCCGTTCTCCCACACGCGTATGCCCATGCCCTCGTAGAACTCGTAGGGCGACATGAAGGGCGCGAACAGCTCCACGGCCATGGGCTTGGGAGTGCCTTCGGGCGCTTCCTGCCAGGCCTTGACGGCCGTGCCGGCCGAAGACTCGTGCGCCACCATGGGATGGCAGGTGTCGGTCTGGTTGTCCACCAGCATCTTCCAGTTGCAGTGATGCATGTAGCGCATCACCCCGCCGGCCACTTCCAGGCGCCCTTCAGGCGAGCGGTCCACCATATTGTCTATGGTGCTCAGGGACTGGCCGAAGAAGTCCTCGAAACTCTCGCCTTGTTCGCTCAGGCGGCAGAAGACGAAGTCGCGGTACACCTGCACGTTCTTGACGGCGGCCATGCCGTGGCTGGCCTCGGTGCACTCGAAGCCGGTGTTCTCGTAGCCTTTCTTCAGCGGGATGGACAGCAGCGAGCCGTCCGTCTTGAAGGTCCAGGCGTGATAGGGGCAACGGAAGAACTTGCCCGTGTTGCCACAGGGTTCGGCGGCGACCTGCACGCCCTTGTGCGGGCAGCGGTTGTACAGCACGCGGATGCTGTCGTCGGTGTGGCGCACCATGATCACCGATTCATTGCCCACCGTGGTGGTGTAGAAATCGCCCTTGTTGGGCACCTGGCTGGCGTGGCCCACGTAGACCCAGGTATTGGCGAACAGGCGCTCCATCTCCAGCTCGAACAGCTCCTGGCTGATGTACAGGTCCTTGTGCACCTCGGCTTCGCGCACCAGTTCGCGGATGGCCTGGGGATTGTCGCGGTACTTTTCCATGTTGTTCTCCGTGGCTCTCAGGCGTTACAGATCCAGCACCAGACGCGGGGTCTTGGAGCGGGAAATACAGATCTGGATGACTTTGTTGCTGGCTTTTTCCGAGTCGCTCAGGAAATAGTCGCGGTGGTCGGGCTCGCCTTCGATCACGTCGCAGGTACAGACGCCGCATTCGCCGCGCTTACAGTCGATCATGGGATCCAGGCCCTGCTCTTCCATCACGTCCACGATGGTCTTGTCGGCGGGGATCTGCAGGGTCACGCCGCTCTGGCGCAGCTCCACCTCGAAGGGCTGGTCGCCTTCCTGCGCGGCGGCGGTCGCGAACAGTTCGAAGTGCACGTGATCAGCGGGCCAGCCGCGCTGCTTGCAGCCCTCGATCACCGCATCGATCATGCCCTTGGGACCGCAGACATAGATGTGCTGGTCCTTGGACAGGCCATCGAGCAGGGCGTCCAGGGAGAAGCGCTGCTCGGTGTCGTCGGCGTAGTGGCGCACGGCCGGGCCGGCCAGCTGCTGCAGCTCGTCCAGGTAGGCCAGCTGCTGCAGGCTGCGGCCGGCGTAATGCAACTGGTAGGGACGACCCTGGTGATGCAGGGCCGCGGCCATGCTGGCGATCGGGGTGATGCCGATGCCGCCGGCGATCAGCACCGTCTCGGTCTCGCCGGGCGTGGCGGCATGCAGGGGAAAATCGTTCTTGGGGCCGGACACCGTCAGCGTATCGCCCACTTTCAGATCGTGCATGTAGCGCGAGCCGCCGGCGCTGTTTTCCTCCAGGCGCACACCCAGGCGGTAGCGGTCGGGGCACTGGCCGTTGACGCAATGCGGCTCCAGCGAGATCAGCGAGTAGCAGCGGTGATCGTTCAGGGCGGGAATGTGCACCTTCAGGTGCGAGCCCGGCGCGAATGCGGGCAGGGCGCCGGCCTGGGCGGGCTCCAGCGTGAAACTGCGGATCAGCGGGGATGCGTTCTGGATGTCCCGGATGACGAGTTCAAAAGTATCCATCGTGTGCCTACCATTGAGCGTGACAACAACCATTACCCAGCCGGGGCGGCGGGCCTGTGTCATGATGCACCGGTAAGCGGCGGTCCGATGGCGCCGGCCCCTGGGGCTGGCTTTATCCTCGTCTACTGTCTCCGCCAGACCGTGTGCAGGGCATCAGGGCAGGCTGCACGGCTGGATCACTATTCATTATTCTGAATTTTATTTTATTGGTGAATAGTTTATGAATCAATATATACGCGCGAATATAATGGAAAACCATTAGGGATCCGCTGAACAAGTCGAGCGGTAAGCGGGCGTTGCGGTTCGGGATGGGGTGCAAGGCGTAAACCGCAGCGATAGCCCTTGCTATCGCAAGGATTTACAATGCAGCAGACCGCCCGAATCCGCAAATGCACGCGGCGCGGGGACTTTTTCAGCGGGTCCCTGAGTGAGAATCCAGCACGGCCGGGGCGCAGCCCCGGCCTGCCGGATGGCTCGAACGCGGCTTACTGGGCGACCAGGGCGACGACGCGCAGCGGGCTGCCCGAACCGCCTTCGATCTTCAGCGGAGCGGACATGATCAGCGCGCCCTGGGGGGGCAGCTGGTCCAGGTTGCACAGGCACTGCAGGCCGTAGCGGTTGGCGCCGTGCATCAGGGTGTGGCAAGGATAGGCCACGGGCCAGGAGTAGGACTGGCCGGCGTCGGTGTTGATGGTCTCCACGCCGAAGCCGTGCACATTGCGCTCATGGATCATCCATTCCACGGCGGCCTGCGACGGGCCGGGCGTATGGGCGCCGTCCTCGCGCATGTTCAGGAAGGCGGCGGCGTCATTGACGCGCTTGGACCAGTCGGTGCGAAACAGCACCCAGGCGCCCGCGGGGATGCGGCCATGCTTGGCCTCCCAGGCCTGCAGGAATTCGGGCGTCAGCACGAAATCCTCGTTCTGGGCCACTTCGGCGCTGGCGTCCACCACCACGGCGGGGCGCAGGAAGTTGTCCACGGGAATGGTGTCCACGCTGTTGTTGGGGTGGTCCTTGCCCGTGATCCAGTGCACCGGCGCATCAAAGTGCGTGCCCGTGTGTTCGCCACAGGTGAAGTTGTTCCAGTACCAGCCTGGACCGGCCTCGTCGTACTGGCTGATGCGCTGCACGGAGAAACCGACAGTCTGACCGAACTGCGGCGGCAGCTGCAGGGCGGGGAAACTGGGGGAGAGGGTCTGGGTCAGGTCCACGAAGCGGACCTTCTTGCTGTCCAGCGCCTGGGAAAGGGCGGCCAGTGGGTGCATCTCGGTCATGTCATCTCCTACGTCGATCTTGTTTAATCGTTATCAGTGTCTTTCTGCGCCGCGGCGCAGGGCTCGGGAGCGCCGGCGCAGCGGCCCGGCCCCGAAAGCCGGATGCGGCCCGCCGCTCAGGAGGTCGGCGGACCGCAGAGTGCTTTCCGCCGCGCCTCTTGCGGCGGAAAACGCGCTCGATGGGCGGCAGTCCGGAACGCCGCCCGTGGTCTTACAGACCTGCGTCCTTGTCCTCCACGGCGGAGAACTCGGCTGGGTTCAGGTCTGGCTGGGGCTGGTCGCCTTCATAGAATCGGGCCGGCGTCATGGCCTTGCGGTTGACGCGCAGATCGAAAATGTCGAAACGGTTGTAGTGCCCCGTGATGTCGTGCATCTGGCGTGGCTGGATGCAGCGCGACAGGTCGATGTCCGCGTAGGCGATGCCTTCGCGGTCGATCAGGGCCTCGCCGATCACGCGGCCGTCAGGGCCGATGATGCCGGAGAAGGCGCTGTTCGGACGGGCCAGCAGTTCGCGGGCCTCGGGATGCGAGGCCGCCATGGCGTCCACGATCTCCTCGGACACGGTCGAGCAGGCCACCACCGTGAACACCTTGCCCTCGAAGCAGTGGGCGGAGGCGCGCAGGCGGATGGCTTCGGCCATGTCGTAGTCCTTGGGCGCCACGGGCAGCGAGATGTAGCTGGCCACATGCACCAGCTCGCCCTGGGACAGCAGGCTGAAGCGGGCGAGCGTGTTGGTGTTCTCGCCACAGGCCAGCGCGCCCAGCGGGCCGATGGTGGTGTCGTGCACGCGCAGCGAGGACGCATCGCCGTTGGCCCAGGTCAGCTTCTCGGCCCAGGTGGGCACCAGCTTGCGGTGGCGGCCCAAGATGCGGCCGTCCGCACCGATGGTCACCAGGGTGTTGTAGATGGTGGCCACGCCGACCGGACTGCGCTCGTTCACGCCCAGCACCACGTTGACCTTGCGCTGGCGCGCAACCTGCGCGACCTTCTGCACTTCAGGGCCGGGCACTTCGATGGCCGACTTGCACAGGCGCTCGAACCAGGGGCTGCCTTCGACCGGGTTCATCACCCAGCTCCAGTAGGGATAACCGGACACGAACACCTCGGGGAAGGCGATCAGTTCGGCCCCGTTGTCAGCCGCTTCGTGAATCAGGCGGCACACCTTGTCGATGGTCGCATTCGTGTCCAGGAACACGGGAGCCGCCTGGACTGCCGCGGCCTTGAACTGGCGCAATTCCAGCATCACGCTCTCCTTTGCTTAGTTTTGAGGGGTCACGTCCACGATGGGGTGACGCAACTCGCCGATGCCTTCCACCACGGCATGCACCACGTCGCCCGGCCACATCCATTCCTGAGGATTGCGGCCGGCGCCCACGCCTTCGGGCGTGCCGGTGGCGATGATGTCGCCCGGCTCCAGCGTGATGCCGGCGCTGATGTCGGCGATCAGGTCGTTGACGTTGAACAGCATGTGCTTGGTGTTGGAGCTCTGCTTGGTCACGCCGTTCAGGGTCAGGCTCAGGTTCAGGTTATGCGGATCGGTCAGCTCGTCGGCGGTCACGATCACGGGACCGAATGGAGCGTAGGTGTCCTGGCCCTTGGAGTAGATCCACTGGCCGGCGCGGCGGCAGTCACGGGCGCTGACGTCGATCATCACGGAGTAGCCGAAGACGTACTTCAGGGCGTCTTCCTTGGCCACGCGCTGGGCGCGGGTGCCCATGATCACGGCCAGTTCCACTTCCCAGTCCATCTGCTGCGTGATGTTCTTGTTGTGCTCGATGGCGTCGCCGGGGCCGATGACGGTGGTGGGCGGCTTGGAGAAGATCACGGGCTGCTTGGGCAGCTCCTTGGAGGTGTCCAGGGTGCGGCTGGATTCGGCCACGTGCTCGACGTAGTTCAGGCCGATGCCGAAGATGTTCTTGCGTGGACGCGGAATGGGCGCCAGCAGCTTGACGTTGGCCAGAGGCAGCGCCACGCCGAAAGGCATGTCGTCGGCGTAGGTTTCCAGCAGGCGGGCCGTGGACTTCACGGCGGCGGGGCCCAGGTCGATGAAATCGAGCATGTTGTCGGGCAGCATGTGGCCGGTGGCATCGCCCAGGTAGCCCAGGTCCACCACCAGATCGCCAACGATGGCGCCCAGGCGGCCGGCTGCAGCAACTTCACTACGGTACGTTACAAGACGCATTTCTATCTCCAGATTGGGCCATCTTTGAAGATGGCTTGAATAAACGGTGGCGGGTCCGCCGCAACGGGCCCGCCGAACAAGCTTGAGCGATCAACCTTCCAGGATGGGCTGGTATCCGCCATTCTCGGCCAGGGCCTGTTCGCGATACAGGTTCAGGGCGCGCATCACGGGCAGGTCATGGAAGGAGAACAGGCAGGCGTCGTCCGAGGACGAGCCGTTGACGTGTTCGTGGAACATCCAGGACGGCACGCAGAAGATGTCGCGCTCGCGCCAGTCGTAGCGCTTGCCGTTGATGATGGAATAACCCTCGCCCTTGGCGCATTGGTAAATGATGCTGCCGGTGTGGCGGTGGGCCTTGGTGTGCTCGCCGGGGCGCAGCATCTGCATGCTGGCGCCGATGGTGGACATCACCGGGCCGCCGGTCAGCGGATTGATGTAGTCCATGATGACGCCGTCGAACGGGCTGCCGTCGGTGACCTTGGCGTAAGCCGACAAGGCTTCGTAGGTGGGCTCCCACTCGTACTTGAGCAGCGGCGAATACGGCTTTTGCCAGTCGTGCAGCGTGGGCTTGAGGCCGCGGCCGCCCCAGATGCCCACGGCGTCGTTGACCGGGTGGGTCACGGCCTGGGACAGGTCGGGGTGGACCACGTAGAAGCCGGCTTCCAGCGCGTTGACCAGGGGGATGTCCAGGCCGTCCTGCCAGATGCAGGGCGTGCCGTCGGCCTCGACGCCGTGCTCGTGCCAGCAGCCGTTGGGCGTCAGCACGAAGTCGTTGGCGCCCAGCGTCATCTTGTGGCCGTCCACGATGGTGTAGGCGCCGCGCCCTTCCATGATGAAGCGCAGGGCCGAGGAGGAATGGGCATGGGCCGAGGCGGCCTCGCCCGGGTTCATGACCTGCAGGCCCGAGTACAGCCAGCCCACGGCGGCCGAGACGTCCTGGCGGCCGGGGTTGTTCAGGTAGATCACGCGGCGGCCGGCTTTTTCAGGGGTGACCAGGTCCACCGAGCGCAGCACGTAGTCGCGCAGGTCGCGGTAGCGCCAGACCACGGGCACGGAATCGGACTTGGGCTCCCAGGGCTCGATCTTGTTGGCCACGGTCCACAGGGCGCCGGCCTCGAACCGGGTCAGGTCCTGGTAGTACTTCACCAGCTCGGGCGTGTCCTCGACATCAGCACGGCCAAGCACGCTTTCGCGATAGGTGTCAAAACGTTCTTCCGACATGTTGCTGTCTCCTTCTGTTCTTAATGGATGGCGGGGCCTTCCTGAGCGGCCGAGGCGCGCTTGGTCTGGCGGTGCAGCCAGTCCTTGCCCAGTTCGTACTGCACGGGCCACTGCACCCCTTCGTAGCCCACCAGGGCGGCTTCGCGCTGCGGCCAGTTGGGCTCTGCCATGAAGCCGCGCGACAGGGCGCACAGGTCGGCGCGGCCGGCCGCGATGATGCTGTTGGCGTGATCCGCTTCCATGATAGAGCCGACAGCCATGGTGGCGATACCCGCTTCGTTGCGGATGCGGTCCGCGAACGGCGTCTGGTACATGCGGCCGTAGACGGGCTTCTGCTCGGGCACGACCTCGCCGGAGGACACGTCGATCAGGTCGGCGCCGGCCTGCTTGAACAGGCGGGCGATCTGCACGCCGTCATCGGCCGTGATGCCGCCCTCGGCCCAGTCGGTGGCGGAAATGCGCACCAGCACGGGCTTGCCCTGCGGCCAGACGGCGCGCACGGCCTGGAACACTTCCAGTGGGTAGGCCATGCGGTTTTCCAGGCTGCCGCCGAATTCGTCGCTGCGCTGATTGGTCAGCGGCGAGATGAAGCTGGACAGCAGGTAGCCGTGGCCGGCCTGCAATTCGATGCAGTCGAAGCCGGCCTGGTCGGCGCGGCGGGCGGCCGCCACGAAGGCGTCGCGGATCTCGTCCATCTGGGCGCGGGTGATTTCGGCGGGCACGGCGGACACGCCGGGCTGGTAGGCCAGCGCGGACGCCGACACCAGCGGCCAGTTGCCCTGGGCCAGCGGCTGGTTGGGCTTGTCCCAGCCCAGCTGCGTGGAGCCGCGGCGACCGGCATGGCCCAGCTGCACGCCGATCTTGGCGCCTTGCTCGTGGGCGAACCGCACCACGGGCGCCCAGGCGGCGGCCTGCTCGTCATTCCAGAGGCCCGTGCAGCCGGGAGTCACGCGACCCTCGGACGTCACGGCGGTCATCTCCGCCATGATCAGGCCTGCGCCGCCCATGGCGCGGCTGCCGTAGTGAACCTGGTGCGTGGCGCCGGGCATGCCGTCCACGGCGCTGTACAGCAGCGTGGGCGAGAGCACGATGCGGTTCTTCAGCTGCATGTCGCGCAGCTTGAAGGGGGTGAACATGGGCGGCGGGGCTTTTTCGCCCTCGGCCAGCTTCAGGCCCGATTCCGCAGCCAGCCAGCGCTCGTACTGTTCGATCCAGGCCGCGTCGCGCAGGCGCAGGTTCTCGTGCGAGATGCGCTGCGAGCGGGTCAGCATGGAATAGGTAAACTGCTCGGGCTTCATGTTGGCGTAGCGGGCCACGTTCTCGAACCATTCGGTCGAGTTGCGCGCGGCATTCTGGATGCGCAGCACGTCCACGCTGCGGGCGGCCTCGTAGTCCTTCAGGGCCTCTTCCAGCGACTCGCGGTTCATGTGCTGGGCCAGGCTGATCGCGTCTTCCAGCGCCAGCTTGGTGCCCGAGCCGATGGAGAAGTGGGCCGTGTGGGCGGCGTCGCCCATCAGCACCACGGGGATCTTCTTGCCCGTGCCGTAATCCTGCCAATGCACCCACTTGTTGCAGATGACGCGCGGGAAGCGGATCCAGATGGCCGAGCCGCGCAGGTGGGTGGCGTTGCTGATCAGCTTGTTGCCGTCCAGGTAGGGGGCGAACAGCTTTTCGCAATAGGCGATGGCGTCTTCCTGCGACATCTCGCCGATGCCGGCCTTCTGCCAGGTTTCCTCGGGCGTTTCCACGATGAAGGTGGACAGGCCGTCCTGGAAGCGGTAGGCGTGCGCCTGAAACCAGCCGTGCTCGGTCTCGACGAAGATGAAATTGAAGGCGTCGAACACTTTTTCCGTGCCCAGCCACACGAAGCGGCAGTTGCGCGTGTCGATGTCGGGCTGGTAGACGTCCTGGTAGCGGGTGCGGATGGCGCTGTTGATGCCGTCCGAGGCGATCAGCAGGTCGGCATTGTATTTGCGGGCCAGTTCGGCCTCGTCGGACACATTGGTCTCGAACACCAGGTGCACGCCCACTTCTTCGCAGCGCGCCTGCAGGATGTTGAGCAGTTTCTTGCGGCCGATGCCGATGAAGCCGTGGCCGCTGGAGCGCACGGCGCTGCCCTTGTAATGGGTCTCGATGTCGTCCCAGTGGTTGAACGCATCACCGATGGTCTGCGCGGACACGGGGTCGGCCTCGCGCAGATTCTCCATGGTGGCGTCCGAGAACACCACGCCCCATCCGAAGGTGTCGTACGGTCGGTTGCGCTCCACCACGTAGACCTCGTTCTGAGGGTTCTGCAGCTTCATCAGCAGACCAAAATACAACCCGGCCGGGCCTCCGCCAATACATACGATATTCATGATATGTCCGTATGGTCCAAATACCGCTCATGTGCCTGAGCATAGTATATTTATTAATAAATATTATACAAGTCAACTATTCAGGTAAAAAAAAACAGGATAGTCGGACCCGCACAATACTTGCCGCTTCATCAAAAAGAACGTCAGACGCTGGCCTGCTCCTGCGCCGGAATCACGTATTCCTGCATGGGCGCGCGCAGGAAGTCGGGAATCGGGATGCCCAGGTGGGTTTCCAGCGAGGTCGTCACCACGGTCTGGCGCACCTGCATGCGCAGCACGCCGTCCTTGCCGGTGCAACGCAGGCGCAGCGTCAGCGAGCTGTTGCCGATGCGCTCGATACCCAGGCTCATCACCACATCATCGCCCATATGGCTGATGGCTTTGAAATCGGCCTCCAGATGCACCGAGGGCATGCCCACGCGCTTGCTGGCGATCATGTTGTGAAAACCCTCGGGGACCATGGAATCGATCCATGCTTCCAGCAGGTCGTTGAACAGCACAAAATACTGCGGGTAGAAAACGATGCCCGCCGGATCGCATTCCGAAAAACGGATGCGATGTTCTTGTTCGTACAGCTTGAAACCCATGTTGTAGACACCTTTTTAGCAAGTGTTTTATTTGCGCCTTGCGGGGCGCTCCCAGCGTCCTGCCAGGCCCTGGCGCCGGGCGGGACGCATCCTGTGGCTAGCCGGCCGCGCTTTGCAGGTGGACGCGCAGCAGGCCCAGATGCTGGTGGATCTGCACGACCTGGTCCGTGCCCAGGCCTTCGAACATCTCCGCGATCCAGTCGCTGTGCGCCTTGGCCATGGCCTCGAAACTGCTTTTGCCCTTGGGCGTGAGGCGCAGCACCCAGGCGCGTCTGTCGGTCGGACTGCTCTCGCGCGAGACCATGCCTTCGCGGGCCAGCTCGTCGGTCAGTCCGGTGATATTGCCGCCGGTCACCATCAGGTAGCGGGACAGCTCGCCCATCTTCAACCCTTGCGGGTAGCGGTAGAGCTGGGCCATGTAGTCGAAACGGGCCAGCGAAATATCAAAATTCTGGCGCAGGCGACGACGGATCTCGTCCTCGATCTGCTTGGTACATGTGAGCATGCGCAACCACAATTTCAGGCTGGCGGGGTCCTTGGGGCCCAGCCGGCCTTCGTAGCCCGCCTCGGCCGGCTCCGGCTTGAATTGGAGTGCTGCTTCACTCTGGTTCATGTGTTATTTCCCCCAAACTTCGGCTATTTCAGGTTGACCGGCAGCTTGCATCTTCTTGCTCGACTACCTGCCGGATGGAGCGGCGCCGCGCCCGCAAAGGCCCGCGCGCCGCACTGTACACCTTAATTTAGATTCTACTATGAATATTTTAGAAATAAAGTATTTAAGAGGGAAAAATCACTGGTTCCAGGGTTTTCACCGAGGCCGCCGGCGGGCGGACCCGGCACGGCTCAGACCAGCGCGTTCTGGCGCAGCGCCGCCTCCAGCTTCTTGCCATGCTCATCGGCCAGCGCGGCCTCGCGCAGCGCGCCCAGCAGGGCCGGCGACATGGTGGTCTCGTTGCGCGCCAGCGCATCCATCACGGTCTGGTAGTTGCGCAGGCCGCGGGCGTGCGTATCGCCGTAGCCCTTGACCAGGCGCTGGCACTGCGCGATCTCCAGGGCCAGCGCGGGGTGCGCGTCGGCCGCATCCTGGATGCGCTTGAGCCAGGCCTCGATGCGCTGCTGCTCGGCCTGGTAGCGCAGGGTGCGGCGACGCCAGCGCTTGAAGCCCGAGAGCAGGTACAGAGGAATGAAACCGCGCACCGAGCTGGTCTGGATGACGCGGCCGGACTTGGTCTGCGTCTTGAGCAGCTTGTTGCCCCAGGTCGGGCGCATCAGCCAGCGGCCCAGGCCTGCGAAAGGCAGGATCTCGCTGATCTCCTCGACGCGCGGATGCATGTATTCGTTGATGGCCACGATCTGGCCGTCGGTGGCGCGCACTTCCTTGCGCACGCGGTCAAAGCGCGTGGCGCGGGTCTTGAGTTCGGCCACGCGGATGGCGTCCTCGTAGGACATCCACAAAGCCAGGTAGCGGCCGGTCTCGCGGATCAGGGCCACGTCGTCGGGACGGGCGTACTGGCGGATCTGCTTGAGCCGGTCCAGGTACAGATTGGCGTAGGCCACATCCTGGTAGTCCAGCACGCGGCGCACGCCTTCCACCACGATCTGCTGGGCGCCTTCGGGGATCTCGGCGCGCACGCGCTCGACCAGCCTGGCCACGGCGGGATCGCGCGGCTTCAACTGCGACACCGGCACGGCGGGCGCGGCCTGATCATCCTTGCCGGCGTCGCCTTCGGCCACGCGGGCATAGGCGGCCGAGAAGGCCTTCAGGCTGGGCTTGACGCCCACGCCGCCGCGCTCGATGGTCTGCTCGAACTGCGAACGGCTGAACGGCAGCACGCCGGTGGAGGCCAGGGCACCGAACATCACGGCGCTGATCACGCTGCCGGAATCCTCGGCAGCCTTTTCCATGTTGAAGTGCACGAAGCGCTTGGCCGCCTGCGTGGCATGGGCAATCAGGGCGTCGTTGTCCACACGGCCGTCGCCCATGGCCGATTTCTCGGCAATGGAGTAGACGCGGTGCGTGGAGGCGATCAGGGTGGTGCGGTCATTGGTCACCAGGCCGCGCTGCACGGCGCGGCCGGCTTCCATCAGCTCGGAGGCCAGCACCACGTCCACGTCGCCGGGCATGGGCATCAGGGCCAGCACCGGCGTCTTGCCGGCGGGCGCGGCCTCGCGGGGGAACAGCTCCACGTAATAGATCGTGGCGCCGGTGCGCTGGGCCACGCCGGGTACCGAGGTGGTCTGCGCGAAATAGCCGTTGTGCTCGCCCAGGTTCACGATCCAGTCGGCCAGCACGCCGCCGCCTTCGCCGCCCATGGCGAGAATGGCAATCTTGATTGGTTTCATCTGCATGATAGAACTCACTTCGGGTGATCAGAATGCCAGTCGCTCGCGGCGGGCAGCGTCGCGACGCTGCAGCCAGCCGATGAAGCCGCGGCGGGTCTTTTCACGGAACTTGTCCCAGCTGGTGGGGTTGCTGACCACCTGGGCGCGGTAGAAGGACGGGCACAGGATGGCGGCGTGCGAAACCTCGCCGCACAGGCCGCAGCCCACGCAGCTGTTCATCACATTGGCCACCGGATCGGTGCGCAGGGTGTCCGGATTGGGCCGGATGGACAGCGAGGGGCAGCCCGACAGGCGGATGCAGGAGTGATCGCCCGTGCAGGTGTCCGGATCCACGCCGAAGCGCTCGCGCACCACGCGTTCGCCCGCGGCCACGGCCTTGCGGACCTGGCCTTTCTCGCGGCGCTGGCGGTTCAGCATGCACTCGCTTTGCGCCACCAGCACCTTGGGACCCTTTTCCTTGGTCGTCAGCGCTTCGCGCAGGGTGGCCGTCATGGTCTTCAGGTCGTAGGTGCGGCGGATGGTGCGCAGCCATTCCACGCCCACGCCGCGCGCGGCCTTCTCGATCAGGTGGCCGGTGCTGCGCGTCTGGTTCTTGGCCTTGGAGGACAGAATGTCCTGGCCGCCCGTGGCCGCCGTGTAGCTGTTGTCGATGACGATGGTCAGGTTGTCGCTGCGGTTGAACACGGCATTGGCGATGCCGCTGGTCAGGCCGTTGTGCCAGAAGCCGCCGTCGCCCATCACCGAGATGGCGCGCTTGTCGGATTCGGCGTTCAGCGCGGCCGAACCGGCGCCGCCCAGGCCGTAGCCCATGGTGGTGTTGCCCAGGTTGAAGGGC
This sequence comes from Pseudomonadota bacterium, assembly GCA_023425645.1. Taxonomy (GTDB): domain Bacteria; phylum Pseudomonadota; class Gammaproteobacteria; order Burkholderiales; family Burkholderiaceae_B; genus Alcaligenes. The sequence continues at coordinate 31,339 of JAFACG010000025.1, read as the reverse complement.
GGCAGGATGGAAAACAGGTGGCAGCCGATGTCGGCGGACACGTGGTGCTCGCCCAGCTCGCGCTCGACTAGTTTCAGGGCGGTGAAGATGGGGCGCTCGGGGCAGCCGGTGCAGAATCCGGGCGGGCGCGCATGCACGTTCTCGTCCAGGCTGCTCATGGGCTTGACCTCGGCGGCCAGCACTTCGGTCTGCGCCTTGGGACGCTCGGCGGTCTCCACCTTCATGGGAATGACGCGCGGCTTGGGCGCGGGCAGCGGCTCGATGCGGCCGTATTTTTCCATGAAGGCGCGCATGCCCTTGAGCATGGTGGCCGTGTTGTATTCGCCGGCCAGGGGCAGCAGGTCCTTGCCGTGCAGGACCACCTTGCATTCGTGGCGGCGCACGATGTCGGAGATGTTCTGCTCGACGAAGTTGGGCTGGCCTTCCTCCAGCACCAGCACGGCGCGCTTACCCTGGCAGAAACGCACGATCTCGGACTCGATCAGCGGATAGGCCACGTTCATGACGTACATGGGAACCTTGGATTCGCCGAACACATCGGCCAGGCCCAGGTGCTCCAGGGCGCGGATGGCGGTGTTGTAGCCGCCGCCCTGCACGATCAGGCCCACGTCGTCGGTCCCGTCGGCAAAGAATTCGTTCAGCTGACGCTCTTCGATGAACTTGACGGCGTTGGGCCAGCGCTGCTCGATCTTTTCTTTTTCATGCAGGAAGCTGGCCGGCGGCAGCACGATGCGATTGATATCGCGCGTGGGCTGCTCCATGGCTTCCTTGATGGTGAACTTGGCGCGGCGGTTGTCCGAGGCCACGAACTGGCCGTGCACGTGGCAGGCGCGGATGCGCAGCTGCAGCATCACGGGCGTGTTGGACGCTTCAGACAGGTCGAAGCCGTCTTTGACGGCCTGCACGATACAGGGCAGGTTGGGGCGCGGATCCAGCAGCCACATCTGCGACTTCATGGCAAAAGCGTGGCTGCGCTCCTGCATGATGGAGGAGCCTTCGCCGTAGTCCTCGCCCACGATGATCAGCGCGCCGCCCTTGACCCCGCCCGAGGCCAGGTTGGCCAGCGCGTCGGAGGCCACGTTGGTGCCCACGGTGGCCTTGAAGGTGATGGCGCCGCGCAGCGGATAGTTCACGGACGCGGCCAGGGTCGCGGCCGCGGTGGCCTCGCTGGCGCTGTTTTCAAAACGGATGCCGTTTTCCTTCAGGATGTCCTGGGCGTCGGCCAGCACGTCCATCAGGTGGGAGATGGGCGCGCCCTGGTAGCCGGCCACGTAGGACACGCCGGATTCCAGCAGCGCCTTGGTGACGGCCAGGATGCCCTCGCCGCTGAATACGTCCCCATCACCCAAGCGCAGTTTCTTGACTTCTTCGACAAAAGATCGCTCAGCCATTTTATTTCCTCAGTAACCGCTTATTTTGAACATGGCATTTATTTTCATCGGAATATGTTTATATCTCAACATATCCATCCTCATGGTTTTCCCTAGTAAGGTGTTTCCATGCATTTGCGACACGCGCGGGTCCGGGTTCGGTATAGTGAGCGCTGCCGCCCCGGGCGGCGCTTCATAGCCTGCAACGATAACAACGCATCATGAGTCCCACCGAACACGATACGGTCTTCGTCGAGAACTACCTGCCCGCCCTGCTGGCGCAGGCAAGCCAGCTCATTTCCGCCGAATTCCACCAGGTCGTCCTGAGCAACGGCCTGTCCATCTCCGAATGGCGCGTGCTCTCCACGCTGTCGGGCGCCGGCGAGGTCAGCATCGGCCACCTGGCGCGCATCGCCACCACCAAGCAGCCCACCGTCACCCGCCTGCTGGACCGGCTGGAAAAACAGGGCCTGCTGCGCCGCGTGGCGCACGACGTGGACCGCCGCATCACGCTGGTGCGCATCACCGACGAGGGCCAGACCCTGATCTCGGGCCTGATCGCCAAGGCCCGCCTTCACGAGGACGAAGTGGTCAAGCGCCTGCAGCCCCTGGACGTGGACGCCCTGAAATCCACCCTGCGCCGGCTGATCGCCGAGCAGCACGACTACAACGAGCAGTGAAACGCAGCGCGCCCCGGCGCGCCATTCGTTGAAACCCTGCGCGCGCACCCGCGCTGCTTCCTTCACGCTTCCACTACGAAAAACCGCGCCCCGGGGGGCGCGGTTGCGTGACGGCCAGGCCTTGTCGCCTTACTCGGGCTGTATGCCCAGGGTGGGGATCAGCTCGGAATAGACCTTGGAGTCGTTCTGCACCCGCTCCAGGGTCTGGGCCGGCGTGGTGTAGAACTGGGCCAGGCCGCGGCTCTTGAAGGCCGCCTGCATCTCGGGGGTGCGCAGGGCGGCGTCCACTTTCTCCTGGATCTCCTTGACGGTCTCGTCGGGCGTGGCGCCGGGCGCGAACAGGGCGAACGTGGTGGTGGGAATGCTGTTGGCATGGCCGCCGACTTCCTGCACGGTGGGCACGTCAGGCAGCAGTTCGGTGCGCTTGTCCGCGCCCACGGCCAGCACGCGGATCTTGCCGCCGTTCACGTGCTGGGAGGCCAGGATGCCGCCCACCAGCATGGCGTCGGTCTCGCCGCCCAGAATGGCGTTGGTGGCCGGGGCCATGCCCTTGTAGGGCACGTAGGTGAAGTTCAGGCCTTCCTCGCGCGCCAGCAGGCCCATGCCCAGGTGGGTGACGTGGCCGCGCCCGCCGGTGCCCACGTTGACGTCGCCATTGGCCTTCTTGGCGGCCGCCACGAACTCCTTGTAGTCCTTGGCGGGGAAGTCGTTCCTCACCAGCAGGTACAGATTCACGCCGGCCACGGTGGTGACGGGCTTGAGGTCCTTTTCCCACTTGTAGGGCAGGTTCTTGTACAGCAGCGGGTTGGTCGACACGGCCAGGCTGTCCACCATCAGCAGAGCGGAGCCGTCGCCCTTGGCCTTGGCGATGTTGTCGGTGCCGATGATGGCGTTGGCGCCGGGCCGGTTCTCGATCACGAAGACCTTGCCGGTGGCCTTGTTCAGGTGCACGCCCAGGTCGCGGGCCAGGATGTCGGGCTCGGTCCCGGGAGGATAGGGCACCACGATGCGCACCTGTTCGGTCGTGGGCCAGGCGGCCTGCGCCATCATGGGGGCCAGGGCGCCCACGCCTGCCAGCAGCAGGGCCAGTGTCGTGTTCTTGAGCTGCTTCATTATCTTCACTCCTTGTGTTTTTATGGATATGCCGCGCCTGCGCGGCCTTGCAAAGCCTTTACCACCGGCCAATCAGAATATTCATCATGCGCTCGTGCGCATTGGTTCGGTCTTCCACATCCGGCCAGCTCTCGCTGGCCCGCCCCTTCAGTCCGTCCTTCCAGTCGAACAACGCTTCCTTCATGCGTCGGCGCACGTCCTCGCGGCCCGGGTCGGCGCCCAGGTCATGCAGTTCGTCCGGATCCTGGCGCAGGTCGAACAACTGCGGCCGGTATCCCTGCCAATGGATGTACTTGTAGCCGCCGTCGCGCAGCATCAGGCCGTGGCACTCGTTGACGCCGCGGCCCAGCAGCTGGCGCGCCTCGCGGTAGGCGTAGTCCAGGCTGGCCACCGTGTAGTCGCGCGCCCAGCCGCCGCGCCCATGCAGCAGCGGCAGCAGGGAATGGCCCTCCACGCGGTGCGGGCGGGCCGGCAGGCCCAGGGCGTCCAGGATGGTGGGCGTCACGTCCACGCATTCCACGAACTCGTCGCTGGCCTGGCCGCGGGTGGCATCGGCCTGCGTGCGGGGGTCGACCACGATCAGGGGCACGCGGATGGCGTTCTCGAAAAAGTATTCCTTTTCTCCGAGCCAGTGGTCGCCCTGCAGGTCGCCGTGGTCGGAACTGAAGATGATCAAGGTATCGTCCAGCCGGCCCTGCTGCTCCAGCATGTCCAGCAGCCGGCCGATCTCGTCGTCGATCTGCTTGACCAGGCCCATGTACACCGGCTTGACGGCCCGCCAGACCTCGTCCTTGGCGAAGGACCGGGACTCCTCGTGCTGCTGGTAGGCCGCATGCACGGGATGGGCGTGCTCGCGCTCATGGTCCGCGCGCACCGGCGCCTCGGCGTCCTCGGGACCGAACAGGTCGTTGTAGGGCGCCGGCGCCTTGTAGGGCCAGTGCGGCTTGATGAAGGACAGGTGCAGCACCCAGGGCTCCTCGCCCTTCTCGGTGATGAAATCCATGGCGCGCTGCGTGAAATAGGCCGTCTCGGAATCCTCCGCCCGTACGCGCGCCGCCAGGGGCGCGTTGCGCATGTACCAGCCCGAGGCGAAGCGGCCGTCCGCGTCCAGGCTGCCGATGACGTAGTCCTCCCAGGGGCGGTCGCTGTCATAGCCGCGCGCCTGCAGGTATTGGCGGTAGTCGCTGTCCTTGCCCATCTCGAAGTGGCCGTCGTAGCGCTCGACGGGCGTGAAGCCGCCCTGCCAGAAACGGTCCGCGCCGTCGGCCTGGACCTGGAAGCGGCGCGCGTTGGCGCCCGCCGGATCGGGCACATGATGCGTCTTGCCCAGCAGCCAGCAGCCCAGCCCGGCCTGCGCCAGGTAGTCGCCCAGGTACTGCTCGTCGATGGGATGGGGCACGCGGTTCCAGGTGACGCGATGCGAGAGGGGATGGCGGCCGGTGTAGTAGGAGGCGCGCGCCGGCCCGCAGACGGCGGAATTCACGTAGGCGCGCTCAAAGCGCATGCCCATGCGCGCCAGCCTGTCGATGTGCGGCGTGCGCAGCGGCGTGCGCAGGGCGCCCCCCGGCGCATAACAGGACAGGTGATCGGCGCGCAGCTGATCACACATGATGAAAAGCACATTCCTGACGGCCTTGGGCGCCGTGTTCCGTACTGCCTCGTCCATGTCCACCTCGGTGGCGGCCCGGCCATCATGCCGGTCTGCCTGACTGCATTATGATGATTGTCGGATGCTGCCTGCACGCTCTATGGGCATGCTCGATGCGTTCATTATTACCGCAGTCTGAGAATTAATGATTAAGAAGTTTAATATTTAGGTGTAAACCATTAGAGCGACGGGGGTGTTTTCGTTGCGCCACATACGCGGTCCGCTCCGTGGTTAGAATGGTGCAACGCCAACCCCGCTGCCACGAGGGACCATGAACAGCCTCAGACGCATGTTGCAGATTCTCGACCTGTACGGCCCGGGCACGCCCGTGCTGGGTGTGGACACCATAGGCCAGCGCCTGCAATATCCGCCCGCCACCATCTACCGCTACCTGAAGGAGCTGTGCGCCTGCGGCCTGCTGATCCGCTCGCCCGGCGGCTATGCGCCGGGTCCGCGCTTCATCGAGATGGACCTGCTCATCCGCGAGTTCGACCCGCTCATCACGCGCTGCCGACCGCTGCTGCGCTCCCTGGTGGAGCAGACCGGGCTGGACGCCCTGATCGGACAGCTCTATGGCGACCGCATCCTGAGCACGCACCAGGAAACCGGGCCCGACCGATTCGACCTGATGTTCGGCCGGGGCCGCACCATGGACATGTTCCGCAGCTCCACCGCGCGCATCGTGACCGCGCACCTGCCTCCCCGCCACTTGCGCCGCCTGTACGAAGCCAACCAGCACCTGGACTACGTGCAGCGGCTGGGCGCGCAATGGCCCGAATTCTCCGCCTACATGCAGGAGCTGCGGCGCACGGGCTACTGCACCTCGCAGGAGCAGATCAATCCCGGCATCGCGGGCATCTCCGCGCCCATCTTCGACGATTCCCGGCGCATCTTCGGCAGCCTGACCCTGCTGGGCAGCATCGAACGCTTCCATGCCGTCAACCAGGAAGCGCTGGCCACCCTGATCCAGCAGGCCGCGCGCGCCGTCAGCCGCGCCCTGCTGTGGGAGCAGCGTCAGCCCGACGAGCCGTTGACCACGCCGAACGGTATGTGAACCGAGGGCAGGGACTGCGCAGTGGGAATCAGGTGCGTGGTCTGGTCATCGAAGAAGATGTGCGGCTGCAGCACTTCCAGCACGCGCCGCTTCTCGATGCCGCCCAGGAAAAAAGCCTCGTTGACCTCGATCCCCCAGCTGCGCATGGTGTAGATGACGCGTTCGTGGGCCGGCGCATTGCGCGCCGTGACGATGGAGATCTTCAGGCGCGGCGCATAGGCGGCGTCGGCCTGATGGCGCGCCTGCTCCAGGGACTGGATGTGCGCCAGCTTCAGCAGGAAGGCCTGCAGCAAGCCGGGTTTGTGCGGCGTCTGCACCAGACGGGTCTCGTGTTCGAAAAAAGCCGGCAGCCCGCCCTGGAGCTGGTAGATGCGTTCGGACTCGTCGTCCGCGATCACCCCGTCGAAGTCGAAGGCCACCCGGATGGGCTGGTCGTCGAACGCATCCTCGAACGCGGTGCTCAACACCCGCCCGGCCGGGTAGCCCTGCCGCACGGCCCGATGCACGTCGTCTTCGTTGGCGGACAGGAACAGGCTGATGGACAGGGGCTGGATGTAGCGGCTCGGGTCGCCCCCTTGCAGGAATACCGCGCGGCTGATGCCCAGGCCGTGGTGGCGGATGGAGTTCATGACCCGCAGGCCGGTGTTGGGATCGTTGCGCGAGAGCAGGACCACCTCCACCAGCGGGTCGTCGGGCGAGAGGTCATTGAGGGCCAGCAGGCGCTTGATGAAGGAAAAAGCCACGCCGGGCCGCAGGGGCTGCTGCTCCCGGGCGAGCTGGTGCTCCCGGTACGCCGCTTCGCCCTTTTCCAGAAAGACCTGGTGCGATTCGCTCAGGTCGAACAGGGCGCTGGACGCCAGTCCGATCACCAGGCGCTTGTCCAGATCGTAAGCCATTGCCATCCTCCGTCGACGTGCAGCAGACAGCATACCAACGGCGGCCGCCGCCTGGCACTACCCAAGCGGGACAAAGCCCACTAAAGTGCAATAATTCCTACCACCACCACCGGAAACCCCATGAACGCAGCTACTGGCTACACCCTCGTCCTGGCCAATCCCCATTATTCGTCCTGGTCGCTGCGCCCCTGGCTCCTGATGACCCAGCAGGGCATCGGCTTCGAGACGCAGTGGTTCAATTTCGGTCCGCCGTTCAGCAGCCTGGCTTTCCACAAGGCCGCCCCGGCAGGAATGGTGCCGGTCCTGCACCACGACGGCGAGATCATCTGGGACAGCCTGGCCATCACGGAGTACCTGGCCGAACGCCACCCCGGCATCTGGCCCATCCAGCCGCGCGCCCGCGCCTGGGCGCGCTGCGCCAGCGCCGAGATGCATTCAGGCTTCACGGCCCTGCGCACCCTGTGTCCCTTCGGCGCCGCGGTGCGCGCCCAGCACCACCAGCCCGACACCCGCCTGCAGGGCGATCTGGAGCGTCTGCAGGCCATCTGGCAGGAAGGGCTGGAGCGCTTCGGCGGACCGTTCCTGGCCGGGCCGCATTTCAGCGCGGTGGACGCCTTCTACGCCCCGGTGGCCTTTCGCATCCAGACCTACGGCCTGGAACTGGACGAAACATCCCAGGCCTATGCGCAGCGGCTCCTGGCCCTGCCGGCCATGCAGCAGTGGCACGACATGGCCTGCCGCGACACCTGGCGCGACCCCAACCACGAGGCCGAGATCCTGCGTGTGGCCAATGTGCGCCAGGATCTGCGCCGCAGCGCATAGCACGGCGCTTTTTGCGTGTGGGCGCACGGACGAGGGAGTATCCTTGATGGTCTGCTTCAACCCCGCCGTCAAGGAATCCGCCTCATGGGCGACACGTATTTCCGCAAAGTCACCTACCATCTGCATTGCCGGGACCAGCAGGCCCTGGCCGAACGCCTGCGCCAGCTCGCCCACCAGGCCCGCGCGCAGCAAGCCTGCATCTGCTTCGACGTGCTGCGCGAGCAGCAGTCGCCCGAACGCTGGGTCATCTACGAAGGCTGGCTCAGCCAGGAAAGCTGCGACGCCTTTCACGACGGCGCCGCCGCGCGCGAGCTGCACCGCAACATGATTGAACAACAGGTCACGGACGCGCCCCAGAATGTGGAGCTGCGCAGCATCACCACGCCCGAACCCCGGCAGCGAAATCGCTCCCGACGCTGGCAGCCCTACCTGTGGGTCTGCCTGGCCATGTGCGTGGGCGTCATGGGCACGGCGCTCGCCAGCCCGCTCTATCCCCTGTACCAGGCGCGCTGGAACCTGAGCGCCAGCCACATCACCCAGCTCTACGTGGCCTACATGGCCGCCGCCCTGCTGGGCCTGCTGTTCCTGGGCCGGCTGAGCGACCGCAAGGGCTTCATGCCCGTGCTGCGCACCGGCCTGGTGCTGGTCACCAGCGGCGTGGCCCTGTCCGCCTTCGCCTGGGACGTCTACAGCTTCCTGGTCAGCCGCATATTGATCGGCCTGGCCTCCAGCATGATCGTCACCTCGGCCTCCATCGGCCTGACCCAGCTGAACCGGGGCGGAGACATGCAGCGGGCCGCCGCCACGACCTCGCTGATGCTGGCCTTCGGCTTCGGCCTGGGCCCGGTCGTGGGCGGGCTGATCGCGCAATGGGCGCCCACGCCGCTGTTCTCCAGCTACCTGCCCTCCATCCTGCTGGGCGTGCTGGCCATCTACGCCCTGTTCCAGATCACGCCGCCGCCCAGCAGCCTGCCGCAGCGCAAGGACAAGAGCGGCTGGCGCGCCTGGCTGCCGCGCATCATGATGCCGGCCGGTCCCCTCAAGCGTCCCTTCCTGCTGGGCTGCCTGTCGGCCTGCTGCGCCTTCGCCATGTTCAGCCTGTTCGCCTCGCTGGCGCCCAGCTTCATGGCGCAGATGGTGCCCTGGCACGGCCCGGCCACCAGCGGCCTGTCCATCGGCATCATCCTGTTCCTGTCCTCGGGCTTTCAGCTGATGGTGCGCCGCTGGCCCGCCAAGCGCAGCGTGCTGGTCGGCCTGTCCGCCTTTTCCCTGGCCAACCTGGCCCTGCTGACCAACCTGTGGGCGGCTTCCTCGCTGCTGTTCGTGCTGTGCGTGCTGGTCACTTCCTTCGGGCACGGCCTGTGCATGGTGGGCGGCATGTCGGTGGTCAACAAGGTCTCGCCGCCACACCAGCGCGCCGGCATGACCTCCACCTACCTGGTGATCGCCTACCTGGGCGCCATCCTGCCCATCCTGGGCCTGGGCTGGCTGGCCGACCACCTGGGCCTGGACCAGGGCCTGATGATCTTCTGCGGCATGATGATCGTCACGACCATCGCCGTCGCCATCGTGGTGCGGCTGACGCCCGCCATCGCCGCGCAGGCCCGGTCCTGACCTGCCGGGGCCGGCCCGCCCGCCGGCCCCGGCGAGCTCCCGTCTGAGTGTATTCCCCTACGCCATTTGGGGCTTGTCCTAGGGTTAGACCTGAAAAGGAAAATGGCTCAGGCTGAGTAGAATAGCCTTCACGCGATACAGCTTGGCAACACCCGGCGCCTGGGGAGCATCACCCTCGAGCTCCGTCATAAAAAAAGCAATCCTTACCAAGGAGACACCATGACTGTTGCAGTCAAGAAGCTGGCATTGGGCCTGACCGCGGCCCTGGCAAGCCTGGGCGCCGCGCATGCGGCCGACTACCCCGACCATTCCATCAACATGGTCGTGCCTTTCGCCGCCGGCGGCCCCACCGACAACGTGGCCCGCGCCCTGGGCGAAGCCATGCGCCCGGTACTGGGGCAGCCCATCGTGATCGAGAACAAGGGCGGGGCGGGAGGCTCCATCGGCACGGCCCAGGTGGCCCGCGCCAAGCCCGACGGCTACAACATCCTGCTGATGCACATCGGCTTCTCGACGGCTCCTTCGCTGTACAAGAAACCCGGCTACGACGCCATAGACGGCATGGCGCCCATCGGCCTGGTGGTCGATGTGCCCATGACCATCATCGCCCGCGAGGACTTCCCGCCCAACACCATCCAGGAACTGGTCCAGTACCTGAAGGACAACCATGACAAGGTGTCCCTGGCCAACGCCGGCATCGGCGCCGCCAGCCACCTGTGCGGCACCATGCTGACCGAGGCCCTGGGCGTGGACCTGCTGACCGTGCCCTACAAAGGCACGGCGCCGGCCATCGCCGACCTGATGGGCAAGCAGGTCGACATCATGTGCGACCAGACCACCAACACCACCCAGCAGATCCAGTCCGGCAAGGTCAAGGTCTATGCGGTCACCAGCAAGCAGCGCGTGCCCACGCTGCCGAACGTGCCCACCATGCAGGAATCGGGCTTCAAGGATTTCGAAGTGGGCATCTGGCATGGCATGTGGGCGCCCAAGGGTACGCCGCAGCCGGTGGTGGACACGCTGGTCAAGGCCCTGCAAGCCGGCCTGGCCGACGCCGACTTCAAGAAACGCATGGCCACGCTGGGCGCCACCGTGCTGGAGCAGGACGCCAATCCGGCCGCCCTGCAGGCCAAGGTGGAACAGCAGGTGCCGCAGTGGAGCGCTTTGTTCAAGAAAGTGGGCGTGGAGCCCCAATAAATCCTGCCGACAGGCCCTGAAAGGGACGCTGCGGCGTCCCTTTTTTTGTCACTGGGCTCCCCGAAAGCACAGGCTCCGACAACTCCTCCTTTGTCCGGCAAACCGGGGCGAAACACGAGTCACACGAAGACCAGCGCTACGCCGCCGTCTGCATAGCCTGAAAAGCCCTTCTTCAAGCAGGACGCACGGCGTCATCCAGTTCGCGCAGCCAGGCCCAGACCGCTTCCGGGTCCAGGTCCCGGGTGATCAGCACCAGCCGGCCTTCGCGTCCCGGCCAAGGCCATTGCGGCAGCTCCTGCAAGGGATAGGCCCGATGCTGCACGGCGTGCACGACCTGCGGTTGCCCGCACCCCCGCAGGGCCAGCACGCCTTTCAAACGCAACAGGCGCTCGCCCGCCCATTCGCAAAATGAAGCCAGCCAATCCTGCAGCCGGGCCGCCGGCAGCTCGCCGGGCAGCACCACGCTGAGCGAGCGTATGGCCTCGCCATGCCGGTTCACATCCGGCCCGTGGTCGTGGTCGTGGTCGTGGTCGTGATCGTGATCGTGATCGTGATCGTGATCGTGATCGTCATCATGATCCTCGATCATGAAAGCCTGCTCGCGCCAGGCGCGCCATTGTCCCGCTTGCCCGCCCAGGCCCAGCAGCCAGGGCGCCACGGACTCGTGCGCGGACAGCACATGACGCTGGGCAAGGGGATTGAGCTCGCGCAGGCGCTCGCGCACGGCCCGCTCCCGGGCCGGCTCCGCCAGGTCGCGCTTGCTGAGCAGCAACAGGTCCGCCACCGCGACCTGCCGGCGCGCCTCCGCATGCTGTTCCAGCGTGGCCAGGCCATGCTCCAGATCCACCACCGTCACCAGGCCGTCCAGGCTGTACCTGCCCGCCAGTTGCGGCTCGCTCAACAGCGTATGAATGATGGGGGCCGGATCCGCCAGGCCGGTGGTCTCGATCAGCACGCGGCTGAACTGCCGCCGGCCCTGGCGCGAAAAACGCCAGGTGATGTCGCGCAGCGTCTGCACCAGGTCGCGCCGTATCGTGCAGCACAGGCAGCCGCTGCCCATCTCCTGGATGATGTTCTCCTGGCTGTGCGCCACCAGCATATGGTCTAGCGCCGTCTGGCCGAACTCGTTGATGATGACCAGCGTATCGGCCATCTGCGCTTCGCGCAGGCAGCGGTTGAGCAGGGTGGTCTTGCCGCTGCCCAGGAACCCGGTCAGCAACGTGACCGGAACAGGCGGGTTCTGTGAAGCGAAAGTCATGAAGCGTCCATCCGAAAACGCGGCCGGCGCCGCCTGGACATTATACGGAGCCGGCCTTCAGCCCCGCCGGTCCAGCCATGGCTTCAGCCAGCTGTAGGTGCTGACCAGGGTGATGCCGGCCAGCACCAGGGCCGCGCCCATGACGAAGCGCGGCTCTATGGTTTCGTTCAGCAGCCAGGCCCCCAGCAGCACGCCGAACAAGGGCGTGGCAAAGGAGAACACGCCCAGGCGCGAGGCCTGGTAATGCCGCAGCAGCCAGAACCAGACCAGAAAGCTCAGGAAGGCGACCACGACGGACTGGAACAGCAGGCTGGCCGCCAGCGCGCCGGTCCAGCGCACCTGATCCTGCCCCGTCAGGAAGGCCGCGGCCAGCAGCAGCACGAAGGCGCTCAGCAACTGGTAGAGCAGGGCCTCGGAAGGCGGGATGCCGGACAGGCGCGAACCGCGTATCACCACCGTGGTCAGCCCCCAAAGCGCCCCTGCGCCCAATGCCATCAGGTCCCCCAGCAGCATGCGGCCCAGGTCGGCGCCAGCCAGCTCCCCGGGCCGCAGGAAGGTCACGGCGATGCCCGCCGCCGCCAGGCCTATGCCCAGCCACTGCCCCCAGGCCAGGCGCTCGGACGGCAGCAACAGATGCAGGCCCAGGGCCGCGAAGACGGGCGCGGTGTACAGGAACACCACCACATGAGCGGCGGAGGTGAAGCGCAGGCTTTCGCCCACCAGCAGGTATTCGGTGGCGAACAGCAGGCCGGCCAGCAGGCCCGGCTTCCAGGCGCCGGGCGAAAAAGCCAGGCGGCGCGTGCGCGCCAGCACCAGCAAGGCCACCAGCACGGCCGCCGCCCCGGAACGCAGGCCGATCTGCAGCACCGGCGCCATGTCGCCTCCCGTACCCTTGAGCACGATCTGCTGCAGGCTCCAGATCAGGCACAGAATCAGCATGGCGCTGACCGCCAGCGCATCCAGGGGCTTACGTTCGTCGTTCATGGTGTCTCGGCAAAAGTGGGCTAGCGCCGGGCGCGGACCCGCGGCAGAAGCAAAAAGTGCATTATGCGCGAAATCCGCGCCGGCCTGCAGGACGCGGCCGCAGGCCGGACAACCGCTCCAGGGAAGCGTCAATTGATATATCAAAAACCCCTACCTAAAATATTTTCATACTTGAAAACAAGACGCGCCGCAGGAGACAGCATGGCACTGAGCAACACCGATCGAGTCCGGGTCGAACTGGAACACCGCATCGCCAGCGGCGACCTGCCGCCGGGCAGCGCCATCGACGAAGCCCTGCTGTGCACCTTCTTTCGCGTCTCGCGCACTCCCGTGCGCGAGGCCCTGCTGCAACTGGCGGCCACCGGCCAGGTGCGTATCGCCCCGCGCGCCGGCATCTTCGTGACCCAGCACACGATCGCCGAGCTGGAGGAAATGCTGGAGACCCTGGCCCTGCTGGAAGGCGCCTGCACCCAGCTTGCGGCGCACCGCATCAGCAACGCCCAGATCCGCGAACTGGGACGCCTGCAAAAACGCGGCGCCGCCGCCCTGCACAAGCAGGACCTGCCCGAATACGCCGCCTACAACGCCGAGTTCCACGCCCTGGTGCACGGCATCGCCGGCAACAGCTTCATGGTGCAGCAGATCGAGCACCTGCGCCGCCTGACCAATCCCTACCGGCACCGTCACCTGGACCAGGAGAACCGCATGGAGCAATCCTGGCACGAGCATCAGGCGCTGACCCAGGCCCTGGCCGCGCGCGACGGCCACAACGCCATGCAGGCGGCCGCGGGCCATGTGCTCTCCGGCGCCGAATCCCTGCGCCGCGTCGCCCAGGCCCATCCCGAAAAATGGGAGTTCGACAAGCGCGAACGCTACAGCTGGCTGAACGCCCATCTCAACCCCTTGTCCGCCATCTTCATGCGGCACTAGAACACCCCACAATATCCATAATCAGGAGACTTTTCATGACGACACGCCGTTTCACGCGGCGGGTGCTGGCCGCGCTCGCCCTGTCCATCGCCCCCCTGGCCCTGCATGCGGCCGAACCCCTGCGCCTGGTCGTGGGCTTTGCCCCCGGCGGCGGAGTGGACACCCTGGCGCGGGTGACCGCCCAGGCCCTGGGCCAGGAGCTGAACCGCACCGTGATCGTCGAGAACAAATCCGGCGCGGGCGGCACCATCGCGGCCGACTACGTGGCCAAGTCCCAGCCCGACGGCAATACCGTGCTGTTCGCCGACACGTCGCTGCTGGTGGCGCCCTACATCTACCCGGCGCTGCGCTACGACCTGCAACGCGACTTCGTCACCGCCGGCATGGTGGGCCAGTCCGACCTGGCGCTGGCCGTGCCCGGCAACAGTCCGATCAAGACGGTGGCCGAGCTGGTCGAGTCCATACGCAAGGCGCCGCCGCAGACCGAGACCTTCGCTTCGGTGGGCGTGGGCTCGCTGCACCACCTGGGCGGGGAACTCTTCGCCCTGAAGACCCAGACCGAGCTGGTGCACGTACCCTACCGCGGCGGCGCGCCCGCCAGCCAGGCCCTGGCGGCCGGGGAAGTGGCCATGTCCTTCGCCAGCCTGGCCTCCTCCATCGGCCTGGCCAATTCCGGCCGCATCCGCCTGCTGGCCACCCTGTCCGAGCGGCGCTTTCCCGGCATGCCCGATCTGCCGGCCGTCTCCGAGACCATTCCCGGCTACAGCGTGACGCCCTCGCTCTTCCTGCTGGCGCCCAAGGACGTAGATCCCGCCTTCATCCAGACCCTGAGCGCGGCCCTGCAGAAGAGCATGGGGCAGAAAGCGGTGCAGGACGCCTTCCTGGCGCAGGGCTCGGTCGCAGCCTACCAGGATCCGCAGGCCACCCGGCAATGGCTGGGCGATGAGACCGCCCGCTGGGCCGGCGTCATCAAAGATGCCAAGCTGACCTTCAAACAATGAACCCATAGTGACTGACTCATGAGCACAAGCAATACGCCTTCCGCCCGCCCCCTGCTGGGCCTGATCGTGCCCCCGGCTGCCGGCCTGGTGCCGCCCGAAGGCCCGCAGATGTACCCGGAAGTGGATTTCATCGCCCAGGGCCTGGCCCTGGCCTCCGTGGACAAGCAGGGCTACGACCAGGTCATAGACCAGGTCGTGGACGCCGCCCGCAAGCTGGCCGGACGGGGCGCGCAGGCCATCTCGCTGATGGGCACCTCGCTGAGCTTCTATCGCGGCTCGGAATTCAATGAACGGCTGGCGGAGCACCTGCGCGAGGCCACGAGCCTGCCCTGCACCACCATGAGCCACGCCATCCTGCGCGGGCTGCGCGCCAGCGGCATAACGCGCGTGGCCGTGGCCTCGTCCTACATCGAGGACGTCAACCAGCGGCTGGTGCGCTTCCTGGGCGAGAACGGCATCGAAGCCGTCTGCGCCTACGGCCTGGGCGTGACCGAAGTCAGCGCCATGGCGCGGATCAGCACGCAGGAGCTGGTGGACCTGTGCCTGACGACCTGGAAGCTGGCCCAAGGCAAGGCTCAGGGGCTGCTGCTGTCCTGCGGCGGCCTGGTCTCGCTGGAGGCCGTGCGCATCGTGGAAGAGCAGTTGGGCGTGACCGTGGTGTCCAGCTCGCCGGCCGGCTTCTGGGACCTGGCGGCCACGGCCGGACTGGAGCTGTATCCGCAGGACGCCGGCCGCCTGGCGCGCGAGCGCCAGACAGCCTAGGCGTATCAGGCGCGGCCCAGGAAACCGGCGCGCGCCTGCGCGCCCTCCGCGCTGTCGCGGCACACCAGGGCCTGGTCCGCGTCCATGTAGATGCCCAGGCGGTTCAGGGCATGGGCCACCTGGTTGACCGACTCCTTGGTCATGCGCACGATGGCCGCCGGCGACTGGGAGGCGCGCTGCGCCAGCGACTGGGCGGCGGCCACGGCCTGGCCGGGCTCGCAGACCTCGTCCAGCAGGCCCCAGTCCAGCGCCAGCGGCGCGCCCAGGCGCTCGGCCAGCAGGATGGCGCGCTTGGCCCGCGGCGCCCCGAGCAGATTGACCATGCGCGGTATCGCGCCCCAGCCCATGTTCAATCCCACCTTGGCTTCCGGCAGGTACAGAAAGGCTTCGCGCGAAGCCACCCGCCAATCGCAGGCCAGGGCCAGGGCCACGGAGCCGCCCACGGCCGCGCCCTCGATGGCGGCGATGGTCAGCTGCGGCAATTCCTCCCAGAGCCGGCACAGACGGGCGCCGCGCTGGGCGACGTCGCGGCGCTCCAGCAGGCCGGCCTGCTCATCGTTCCACTTCTGCGGGTCCTTCAAGTCTATGCCCGCCGAGAAGATATCCCGGGCGCCGGTCAGCACCACGGTGTGGATGGAAAGGGACTGCGCCAGGTCCAGCGCCACCTGGGTCAGGGCCAGCAGCGTGTCCTGGTCGATGGCGTTGCGGTTCACGCCGCGATCGAAGCGCACCAGCGCATGGTCGCCCGTCACCTTGACCGTCACGCTGCGGCCATATTTGCGTTTCATGGTTGTCTCCCCAAAGGTTCGGAAAAATCAGCTCTGCGAGCGATGGCTGCCGTCGCCGCGCGACAGGCGCGTGACGTAGCGGAATTCATAGGGCGGATAGAAGCTGACGGCCACTTCCATCACCTTGCCGGCCGGATTGCGGAACGTGCGGATGATGAGCAGGGCGGGGTCGGACTCCTCGTAGCCCAGGAAGCGCGCGATGTGCGGCGGGAAACGCGAGGCCGAGATCTCCATCTCTATGGTCTCGACCACTTCGCCGCAGTGCTCCTCCAGCAGGGGATAGACGCCGCCGGGCTGGGTGGAGATCAGGTCGGCCACGACCTGGTATTCCTTGCGCAGGTAGATGTCCGTCCAGGAGATGCCGCGCTTGCTGCCCGGCACGCTGCGGTAGGTCTCCACCTTGACCCAGTCCGCGGGGTCGCCGTCCAGCGCCGTCTCCGGCGGCTGCTTGTCCAGACAGGCCGCCTTCCTGTGCACGTGCAGGTCGGTGAACTCCAGGTAGCGCTGCAGCTGGTCCGTGGTGTCCAGCTCCAGGCCGAACTGCGGCTTGGGGTGCTGGCGTATCACGGTGGTCCCCGCGCGCCGGCGCCGCTCGATCAGGCCCAGGTCGGTCAGCTTGCGTATGGCTTCGCGCGCCGTGTGCCGGCCCACCCCGTACATCTCGCACAGTTCCATCTCGGTCGGCAGCTTGGAGCCGACCGGATAGTGGCCCGAACGGATCAGTTCCAGCAGGCGATCGCTCATGCTCTGGTACAGGGTCGGCTTGGCGCAGGACTGGGATTCGTTGTTTGCCATACGGAGTGTGCTTCAGCTTAAAGGGACAGGCGGCGCAGGGCGGCCAGGGTGTCGCGTGTGAACAGATCGGGGCATTCGCTTTGGGGAAAATGTCCGATGCCCGGCCATTCTATATATTCCACCGGAACTTTGCCCTCCCGCAGCGCGCGCTCCACCTGGCGCGCCGACTCCGGCGGCACGGACCAGTCCTCCTCGCCTTCCACGATGATGACCGGACAGCGTATCTCCCCCAGGATCTGCTCCATGCGGAATCCCCCGAAGGCGCAGATGTCGGCGAAGGCCACCGCCGGAATGCAGCGCCGGGCGTCGGTCACCACCTCCAGCGCGCGCTGCGGATCGGACCGCGAGCCCATCAGGGTGCGGAAGGTCACCTCGAACCAGTCGCCCGGATTGATGCTCGCCATCTCCAGGATGCGCGGGTTGTAGCCCGAGGACTTCACCACATTGACCGAGGCGCCGTCCACCAGGACCAGCCCGCGCACGCACTCCGGCGCCAGGACGGCGGCCTGGGCGACCACGCCCCCGCCCATGGAGTGGCCCATCAGCACCGGATCCTGGATGCCGGCCGCCTCCAGGAACTGCAGCAGGTAGCGCGCGTTCTGCAAAGTAGCCGAATGCGGCCCGCCCGCAGGCATGCCGCTCTTGCCGTGGCCGGGCAAGTCCAGCGCGTGGACGGTGTAATGCGGCGCGAACAAGTCGATCACATACTGCCATGACAGGCTGTCCTGGCTGGCGCCGTGCACCATGACCAGGGCGGGGCCCGAGCCGGCCAGATCGTAATAGGCGCGGATGCCGTCCGCGGTCGTCACATAAGGCATGGTCAGCTCTCCAGCTCGCCCGTCAACCGGGTCAGGGCATACAACAACATCCAGTTCTGCACGCAGGCGCGCAGGTCGCCGCCCACCACCAGCCGGTGCTGGCGCACCAGGCGGTTGAAGGGAAAGCCCCGCGCCAGGTCGGCGAAGGCCGCGCTGTCGCCTTCCAGCCAGAAGGGCGCCGCGCGCTCGCCCACGCCGGCCTGCACGTCCTGCTCGCGCACCGCCAGCCAGGCCTGCTCGCCGGTCTGCGTATTGCGCAGGGCCAGGCACAGGTCGGCCAGCACGCTGTGCTGGCGCACGAACTCATCCGCGCCGGCCCGCCGCGCCCAGGCGGCCAGCACCCCGGGGTCAAACAGGGAAAGAGGGGTCTGCATCACAAATACCTTTGTCGAAGAAGGAACTTCTGCACTTTGCCAGAAGAGGACTGGGGCAGGGAATCCACGATGAAGATGCGCTTGGGCACCTTGAAGCCCGACAGCTTCTGCCGGCAGAACTCGCGCAGCACTTCCACGTCCGGCTCGCGTCCATTGGCCGGCACGACGGCGGCCACCAGTTCCTCGCCCCAGTATTCGTGCGGCAGGCCGAAGGCCGCCGCCTCGCGCACATCGGTATGGCTGGCCAGGCAGTTCTCCACCTCCAGGGCGGCCACGTTCTCCCCGCCGGTCTTGATCATGTCCTTGCTGCGGCCCATGAAGTAGGCGAAGCCGTCGTCATCCACGCGGATCAGGTCGCCCGTGTGCAGCCAGCCTTCGGCATCGAGCACCTGCGCCGTCAGCTCGGGCTGGCGCCAGTAACCCTTGAAGACGGTGGGGCCGCGCACCTGCATCTCGCCCGGACCGCGCTGGTCGGCCAGCACCCGGCCCTGTTCATCGACCAGGCGATACTGCACGTGCCGCCACAAGTAGCCGATGGAGCCGGGGTGCTCCAGGATCTCCTGGGTGTAGCGATTCTTGATGGTCGTCACGCAGCTCTCGGTCATGCCGAAACCCCAGCTGAACTGCGCCTTGGGAAACACGGAGCGGATCAGATCCTGACGCCACTGACCCAGCGGCGCGGCCGCCGTCTGCACGAATTGGGCGCAGGGCAGGGACAGGTCGCGGAACTCCGGATGGTCCGTCAGGCCGACCCACATGGCCGACAGGAGGAACACATGGGTGGGCTGGTACAGGCGCAGCGCGTCCATGACGGCGTCGGCCTCGAAGCGCGGCACCACGTGCAGGCTGCCGCCCGCGTACAGGATGGGGCCGTTGACCACGCCGAAGCCGCCGATGTGGAACAGGGGCGTGGCCAGCAGCGAGCGGCTGTTCGCATCGATGCCCAGCTCCATGATGTAGTTCACCGCGTTGGCCGACAGATTGCCGTGCGTCAGCATGGCGCCCTTGGGCGCCGAGGTGGTGCCCGAGGTGTACATGATGATGGCTACGTCCTCGTCCTGCACGCGGCCGAAGCGCTGCTGCACCGGATCATCCGCACGGTGATCGGACAGGCCCTCGGGGAACTGCTCCAGCCACTGCACGGGCGCGGCCAGGCCGCCTTCCCGTTCGATCTGCTCGCGCAATGGCCGATAGGCCGGATCCATGATGCATACGACGGGCTGGGCGTCGTCCAGCAGGTAGCGCAGCTCGGCCGCGCCGTAGCGCGTATTGACCGGCACCAGGGCGAATCCGCCCACCGCCGTGGCGTGCAGCAGGGCCAGGTAGTCGATGGAGTTGGGCGTCATGATGGCCACGCGATCCCCCGGCCGCACGCCCAGGCCCGCCAGATGGCCCGACAGGGCGCGGGCGCGGGCGCAGAACTGGGCGAAGGACAGGGCCTGCCGCTCGTCCGAGACCGCCACCTTGCCGGGGTAGCGCTCGGCGTTGAACATGGCGACCTGATAGATGTTAGGCATGATGCTGTGGCTCTCCGGCGCGGCCCAGGTAGGCCGCCGCGATCTGTGGGTTGTTCATGATGTCCCGGCTGTCGCCCGCCAGGGTCAGGCGCCCGGTCTCCAGGACCACGGCGCGGCTGGACAGCTTCAGGGCCAGCCGGGCGTTCTGCTCCACCAGAACGATGGTGGCGCCGTCCTGGCTGATCTGGCGGATGGCGCGCGCCACCTCCAGCGTGACCGCCGGCGCCAGGCCCAGGGACGGTTCGTCCAGCAGCAACAGGCTGGGCCGGGACATCAGCGCGCGCCCGATGGCGCACATCTGCTGCTCGCCGCCCGACAGGTGGCGGCCCTGGCTGCGCTCACGCTCCAGCAGGCGCGGAAAATAGGCGTAGATGCGCTCCAGGTCCCGGGCGATGCCGGCGCGGTCGCGCCGCAGGTAGGCGCCCATCAGCAGGTTCTCGCGCACGCTCAGCTCGGGAAACAGCCGGCGCCCCTCCGGAGACAGGGCGATGCCCAGGGCCACGCGGCGCTCGGCGCTCAAGGCCTGGATGGGCCGGCCCTGCAGGCGGATCTGCCCCGCGGCCGCGGGCGCCAGCCCGCTGATGGCTTTCATCAAGGTGGACTTGCCGGCCCCGTTGGCGCCGATCACCGCGCACACGCTGGCCTGCTCCACCGAGAAGCTGACCGAATCCAGGGCCTGCACCGCGCCGTAGAAGACGCTCAGGCCGTCAATTTCAAGCATCGTCAAGATCGGCTCCCAGATAGGCTTCAATCACGCGCGGGTCCTGCCGCACCTGGGCGGTGGGGCCTTCGGCCAGCAGGCGGCCGTTGACCAGCACCACCAGCTTCTGGCACAGGCGCATCACCAGCCCCATGTCGTGCTCGACCACCACCACATCGATGCCGCTGGCGTGGATGCGCTCGATCAGGTCGGCCATGGCCACCGTCTCCACCGGATTCAGGCCGGCGGCCGGCTCGTCCATCAGCAGCAGGCGCGGCATGGCGGTGAGCGCCATGCCCACGCCCAGGATCTTCTGCAGGCCGTAGGCCAGCGAATCGGCCTGCGCATGCGCGACGGACTCCAGCCCGATCAGGGCCAGCGCCTGGTCGGCCTGGCGGGCCGCTTCCCGCCTGCCGCGCCGCACGCCCCAGGGATTGAACAGCGACCAGGGCGAGGGGAACTGGCGGAACAGGGCCGCGCGGTACAGGTTCTCGTACACCGTGTGGCCCGCGAACACATGGGTCATCTGGAAGGTGCGCACCAGGCCCTGGCGAGCCAGGCAGCCGGCGGGCCGTCCCGTGATGGCGACGCCGTCCAGGGTGACCGCGCCCGCGCTGGGCCGGGTGGTGCCGGCGATCAGGTTGAACAGCGTCGTCTTGCCCGCGCCGTTGGGACCGATCACGCCGGTGATCTGGCCGGGCGCGGTGCTGAAGGACACCTCGTCCACCGCCCGTATCCCGCCGAAGTGCCGGCTCAGGCCCCGGACATTCAATTGCACGCTCATGCCGCCTCCTTGCGCGCCGCGCGCCGCTTGCGCCACAGGCCAGTCAGGCCCTGGGGCATGAACAGCAGCAGCAGGATCAGCGTCAGGCCGTAGATCAGTCGCTGGTACTGCTGCAGGTCGCGCAGCAGCTCCGGCAGGGGGATCAGGATGGCGGCGCCGACCACGGCCCCGGCCAGCGCGCCCACGCCGCCCAGCACATTCATGATGACGGCGTTGACCGCCGTCCAGAAGCCGAAGGAATCCGGCGAGATATAGCCCTGGTAATGGGCGTACAGGCTGCCCGTCCAGCCGGCGATCAAGGCGCTGAGCACGAAGACGCTGACGCGGAAACGCAGCACGTTCAGGCCGCCCGAGCGCACCAGTTGCTCGTTCTGGTGCAGGGAATCGGCGATCATGCCCCATTCGCGCCGGTACAAGGCGCGCAACACGAAATACACCAGCAGGGCGAAGCCGACCGCCACCAGATAGACGCCGTAACGCCCCTCGGGGATGGGCAGGCTGGCCTGCAGCGGCGGGATCTGGCCGAAACCGTTGTTGCCGCCGAACAGCTCGTGGAACTCGATGAAGCACAGCACCACGGCCTCGCCCAGGGCGAAGGTCAGCAGGGCAAAGTGCACGCCCTTGATGCGCATGAAGATGGGGCCGGTCAGGGCGGCCAGGGCCGCCGTCAGCACGCCCGCGCCCAGAAAGGCCCAGGGGAAGGACCAGCCATAGTCGCGGCTGAGGATGGCCGAGGCGTAGGCGCCCAGGCCGAACAGCGCGCCGTGGGCCAGGGACAGCTGGCCGATGCGCAGCACCAGGTTCATGCTCATGGCCAGGCAGGCGTACAGCGCCACCATGATGGCCAGGTGCAGGGCGAAGCGCGGCTGCCCCGCCCACGCCGGCCAGCCCAGCAGCGCCACGACCAGGATGGCATGCCAGAGCCAGCGCAGCGCGCCGTCGCGAGGATAAAGAGAAACCGCATTGTTCAGGCTCATGTCGACTTCCCCATCAGGCCGCTGGGCTTGACCAGCAGCACGGCCATCACGATCAGGAAGGACAGCATGGTGGCCACGGTCGCGTTGTAGAAGGTGGAGGCCACCGCCTCGGTCACGCTCAGGATGAAAGCGGCCACGACCGCGCCCGGCAAGCTGCCCAGCCCGCCCAGCACCACGATGATGAAGGCCTTCACCACCACGGCCTCGCCCATGTACGGATGCACGGTGTAGACCGGCGCCATCAGCGCGCCGGACAGTCCCGCCAGGCCGCAGCTGAGCGCAAAAGTGAATGCCATGATCTTCCAGGAGCTGACGCCCTGCAGCCGGGCCACTTCCCTGTCCTGGGCGACGGCTCGTATCGTCATGCCCAGGCGCGTGCGTTCGATCAGGAAATAGAAACCCGCCAGAGCGAACACGCTGATGCCCACGATCAGCAGCTGATCCTTGGCGAAGAAGGCCTGGCCGACCTGCCAGGCGCCTTCCACCGGCCGGCGCACCGACTGCTCGTCCACGGAGAACAGCAGCGAGATGCCCGCCTGCAAGGTGATGGCCAGGGCCAGGGACATGATCATGCCGCCCATCTCGTCGCCGGCGAAGCGCCGGAACAGGCCGCGCTCGGCCAGCAGGCCCAGCACGCCCACCAGCACGGCCGCCGCCGCGATGGAGGGCAGGTAGGGCCAGGAGAACTGGCCGTAGAACACATACATGGCGTAGGCGCCCAGCATGTAAAACTCGCCATGGGCGAAGTTGACCACCCGCAGGATGCCGAACACCAGCGTGAAGCCCAGGGCGACCAGGGCGTACACGAAGGTGGACATCAAGGCGATGATGGCGATCTGCATTGCGATCTGCATGATTGCGAGCCGTGGTAAGCCGCTCCCCGCCGTGACGGCGGGGAGCGCGGGAACAAAAGACAGGAGCGGCGACTAGCGGGCCTCGAACTTGTTGATGACCTTGGCCTTGCCGTCCTCGATCACGCCCAGGTAGGCGGGCGTGGCGATCTGGTGGTTTACGCCGTAGACATTCTTGCCGCCCCACACGATGGCGCCCTGGACGCCGTCGAAGCTGGGATTGGCTTCGATGCGGGCGCGCACGGCGTCGGTGTCGTCCGCCGTGCCGGCTTCGGTGATGGCCTTGAACAGCAGGCGGGTGGCGTCGTAGAAGTAGAAGACGAAGTCATCCATGCTGTTGCTGTGCACCTTGGCGTAGGCTTGCGACAGCTTCTGGTAGGGTTCGCTGGACGGGTCGGCGGACAGGTACACCAGGGTGCCTTGCGCATTGTCCGCGCCGGCGGACTTCACCGTCTCGGCCACGTTGTTGCCGCCGAACTTGGTGAACTGGCCCTTGAAGCCCATCTCGCGGGCCTGGCGGATCACGATGCCGGCCGGGCCGGGCGGCACGGTGTCCAGCTCGATGAAGTCCACGTTCTTGGCCAGGATGCCGGTCAGCAGGGTACGGAAATCGTTCTGCGAACGCTCGAAGAACTTGGTTTCGGCCACGTCATAGCCCGCGTCCTCATAGGCCTGCTTCTGGATCTTCTGCGTGCTCCAGCCCGTGGCGTCGTTGGGGGACAGGATGGCCAGGCGCTTGAGCTCGGGGCGTTCCTGTTTCAGCCAGCCGATCAGCTGGCGGTTGTATTCATATTGCGTGGGCAGGACGCGGAACATGTACTTCGTGTTGGCGTCCAGCACCTCGGTGGAATAGCTGTTGGACAGCATGATGACCTGGTTGCGCTCGGTGATGGGCTTCATGGCCATGACCGAGGCCGAACCGATGGGGCCGATGATGTATTTCACCTCGTCCTGGTCGATCAGGCGATTGGTGGCCGTGACCGCGTCGGCAGCCTTGTAGTGGTCGTCGTAGGTGACCACCTCCACCTTGTACTTCTTGTCCCCGACCGGCAGGCCGCCGGCCTGGTTGATCTCGTCCACGGCGATCTTCACGCCGCCGTCGATCGCCAGGCCCCAGGGCGCGCCCGGTCCCGTCATGCCTCCCACCACGCCCAGCTTGAGCGTCTGCGCCTGGGCGGCCAACGCCGCCAGCATGCCTGCCGCCGCCAGTACACCCCGAATCCCTTTCTTCATGGACCTGCTCCTATTAATTGACCGGACATATTGTTGTTTGATACGAACAATATAATAAGGAGGCAATGCTTGTCCATGGAAATATGGATTGATAATGACCTTATTACTTTCATCCTCTAGGGGAAAAGCGGCGTTCTCTAGGGAAAACACCGACATGGCTGCCGGTTTATTTGTACGGATGTTATTTCATAAGCTTATGCGAAATGATTATGCGCGGGCAAAAAAAGGGCGACTCATCAGCCGCCCCGTTTCCGCAACACACACCCCTACAGCATAAGCAACGGCATATACCGGTTAAAGCACGTCCTGTTCATGTAGCCACAGCCGTCCCGCCTCTGTTGTCACGTAGGCCTGTTGGGGATGATTGATGACTTCTGGATATACATACTGCAGCCAGCCATTCTTGCGCAGGCGACTCAAATGCTGGCTCTTAAGTGCGGTTACCTGACGCCCTCCCAACAAATCCGCCAATTGCTCCGCACGATACGCCCTGACAGCGCATAGCGACACGATCACTGGCCAGAGCTTCTCCTTACGCGGCTTTGAAGACAACTCCTCCATCATGGTACGCAAGAACGGGGGCAACTCACTCGCATTAACGTCGAACTCACTCACATTAGCACCGAGCTCACTCGCATTAACACCGAACTCACTTACATTGGCAAGCTGCTCACTTCTATTTTCAGCATCAAACAGCGGTAGATCAGGCGCTGCACGCAACTGATAATACGTAGCTGAACTGGCTCCCCCCTGCACGAGCAACTGCCTCTGGTGATACAGCTTGCGTAGCACCTGGCTCGCCGCCAAGGTGTCCAGCCCGGCAACGGCTCGCAAGCTGGCATTGTCCACAGCGCCGGTTTCCCGGGCCAGAATCAACGCCTTGGCCTCGTCATCACTCAAGCACAAGTGCTGGAACTGCTGCAGCCATTGCAGCTGCTCTTCATCCAGCAACTGATGCAGAAGATACACGGCCGAAAACTGATTTTCCTGACTACTGCTGGTAAACACCGGGGCGCTCAAGCCAGCCTTGTCCAGCAGACGACGCATCGTACGAATACCCGAGCCTTTGGTTTCGGCAAAATCAAGGTCATACAACACCGATGCAATACACGGATTGCGTTGGATTGACCCCATCTCCCCCAGCAGCGCCGCAGGCTTCAGCGAATAACCTGCATTGCGAATCTCCAGCCGATTGCTATAGCGCACCACTAAAATAGGCTGATTGATCTGATAATCACGATGCATCACCGCATTCACAATGGCTTCACGAATGACCTTCTGCGGTAGAACTGGCTCATCGCTGCGCTGGGTCTCTCCCTCCTTCAAACGAAAATGCCTGGGCATGTCATCCAGAATGGCGGCCTCCAGCTTCTGAATCAACCGGATCAAAGGCTCTCGAATATCCAAGGTAGTAACGAAGCGCTGATCCGGATCCTCAACCCATTGCGTGCCTGCAATGCGAACATAATCCACTCGCATGGCGGGCAACAGACGACGCAGGCTCAAGGGCTTGCCCAGCAAGAGCATGCCAGCCACAGTGGGGACCCATGCATTTTTTTGCCATTTCACCAGGTTCAAGGCCCGGAGCATTTCCTCATCGCTTACCTGCAACTCTTCGGCATGAGGACGAACTTTCTGTCGCAAGGAACGATACAAGGCAATGGCAGTAGTATTCAGGTCATTCCAGGATGCATCCTCAAGCACAACTTGCTCAAACCCCATCCCTGATTTGGCCAACAGAATTGGCGCCAGCTCCTGCTGACCACACTCATAGTCGCCATTGAGCCCGCGCCGCCATATGCCTGTCTTGCGTTTGTTTCTGCTATCGAAGCGTCCCCTGAACGTACAAGGCTTGGCAGCGACAGGTAACTCCGGCACATAGACCACCACAACACGCCTGCCATTCAGCAAGACTGTCTCGCCGCGCACGGGAACCACTTGCTCGAACTGATCCCGACAATGATGCTGAAGGTCATTCAACAGCTTGTCGCCGTCCTGGACACCAGCCACCCAATATTCGGCATGCGCCTCGTCGGGTTCGGCGATGCCCAACAGCAAGTATCCGCCTCCCAAACCCGGCTCATTCGCAAAAGCGCAAATCGTCTGCATAACGGAGTCTCCTGCGTCGCGGCCGCGCTTGGCTTCAATTCGAGGGTACTCGTCCAGTTCACACAACTGTCGCCACAGCTCATGCGGAGTAAATTCGAAACCATGCATAGTGGGAAACTAAATTATCAAAACAATTACGATCAGCGTAGTCCGGTAGCACCGCCCATGCCTAGAGACGGGAAATAGCCAGGGTAAAACAACTTGTGCCCCACAGTAAGGAACATGCCCCGTCACAGCGCCCCGCGATAAATCCGCTGCGAAAAAAAGGGGCTGCCTATAAGCAGCCTCCCTTCTTTCACAGTACGTGTTGGTTCCGTAGCCAGATTTGATCGATCAGATATCCAGATTCCCCACCTGCAAGGCATGGGTCTCGATGAAGGCCCGGCGCGGCTCGACGTTGTCGCCCATCAGCGTCGTGAAGACTTCGTCGGCGTGCATGGCGTCGGCGATCTGCACGCGCAGCAGACGGCGCACGGCGGGGTCCATGGTGGTTTCCCAGAGCTGCTCGGGATTCATTTCGCCCAGGCCTTTGTAGCGCTGCTTGCTCAGGCCGCGCTCGGCCTCGGACAGCAGCCACTGCATGACCTCGCGGAAGTCGTCCACGCGGGCCTCGCGGCGCTTGTCGCCTTCGCCGCGCACGATGACGGCGCCCTCGCCGATCAGGCCGGCGAAGATCTCGCCGGCGCGCGCCAAGGTCTGGTGGTCGGCTCCGCGCACGAAGTTGCGGTCAAAGACCGTGACGCGGATATTGCCGTGATGCAGGCGCTGCACGATGACGCGCCAGGCGTCGCTGGCCTCGTCGTAGGCCGCGAAGACCTTGACCGCATGCGGAGCCGCCTCGTCGAACAGGGCCTGCTGCAGGTCCCGGGCGCTTTGCTCGGCCTGCTCCTGGCCTTCCAGGTTCAGCTTGACGCCTTCGGCCAGGGCCGAGAGGGCGTCGCCGTCCATGTGGCGCGACAGGCGCTCGATCACGCTCTTGGCCTTGACGTAGCGGTGCGCGTACTCGGACAGAGGCTCGCCGGTGATGGGCTCGGCGCCCGCGGCCGGCGTCAGTACCGCATCGCGCAGCGCCAGCTTCAGCATGAATTCGGCTTCCTCGGCGTCGTCCTTCAGGTACATTTCCTCGCGGCCGACCTTGACCTTGTACAGCGGCGGCTGGGCGATGTAGACGTAGCCGCGCTCGATCAGCTCGGGCATCTGGCGGTACAGCAGCGTCAGCAGCAGGGTGCGGATGTGCGCGCCGTCCACGTCCGCGTCGGTCATGATGATGATGCGGTGGTAGCGCAGCTTCTCGATGTCGAAGTCCGGACCAATGCTGGTGCCCAGCGCGGTGATCAGGGTGGTGATCTGCTCGCTGGAGATCAGGCGGTCGAAGCGCGCCTTCTCCACGTTCAGCACCTTGCCGCGCAGCGGCAGGATGGCCTGGAACTTGCGGTCGCGCCCCTGCTTGGCCGAACCGCCGGCCGAGTCGCCCTCCACGATGTAGAGTTCGCACAGGGAAGGATCCTTTTCCTGGCAGTCGGCCAGCTTGCCGGGCAGGCCGGCGCCTTCCAGCACGCTCTTGCGGCGGGTCATCTCGCGGGCCTTGCGGGCGGCCTCGCGGGCACGGGCCGCTTCGATGATCTTGCCGCACAGCGCCTTGGCGTCGTTCGGATTCTCGAGCAGCCAGGTCTCCAGGGTGCGGGCCACGGCCTCTTCCACGGCGGGGCGCACTTCGGAAGAGACCAGCTTGTCCTTGGTCTGGCTGCTGAACTTGGGCTCGGGCACCTTGACCGACAGCACGCAGACCAGGCCTTCGCGCATATCGTCGCCCGACGTATCCACCTTGGCCTTCTTGGCCAGTTCATTGTCCGCGATGTACTTGTTGATCACCCGCGTCATGGCCGCGCGCAGGCCGGTCAGGTGCGTGCCGCCGTCGCGCTGCGGGATGTTGTTGGTGAAGCACAGCACGGTCTCCGCGTAGCTGTCGTTCCACTGCATGGCCACTTCCACGGTCACGGGCACGCCGCCGGCGTTCGATTCGGTGGTGACGTTGAAGACGTTCGGATGCAGCGCCGTCTTGTTGCGGTTGATGTACTCCACGAAGCCCTTGACCCCGCCCAGGAAGGCGAAGTCTTCTTCCTTGCCCTGGATCTCGTCGACCAGGCGGA
Organism: Pseudomonadota bacterium; assembly: GCA_023425645.1. Lineage (GTDB taxonomy): Bacteria > Pseudomonadota > Gammaproteobacteria > Burkholderiales > Burkholderiaceae_B > Alcaligenes. The sequence goes on along the minus strand of JAFACG010000025.1, from coordinate 2,914 downwards.
TCTTGACGCCGTTGTTCAGGAAGGACAGTTCGCGCAGGCGCTTGGCCAGGATCTCGTGGTGGTACTCGATCTGGGTGAAGATTTCCTGGTCGGCCAGATAGCGCACGCAGGTGCCCGTGCGCGTTCCCGCTTCGCCGGTGACCGCCAGCGGGGCGGTGCGCTCGCCGCGGCGGAATTCCAGCTCGTGCACCTTGCCGTTGCGCCAGATGGTCAGACGCAGCCATTCGGACAGGGCGTTCACGCAGGATACGCCCACGCCGTGCAGGCCGCCGGACACCTTGTAGGAGTTCTGGTCGAACTTGCCGCCGGCGTGCAGCTCGGTCATGACGATCTCGGCGGCGCTGCGCTGGTGCTCGTCATCCTTGTGGATGTCGGTCGGGATGCCCCGGCCGTTGTCGCATACCGAAATGCTGTTGTCCGTGTGAATGGTGACCACGATGTCGTCGCAATGGCCCGCCAGGGCCTCGTCGATCGCGTTGTCCACCACCTCGAACACCATGTGATGCAGGCCGGTGCCGTCGGACGTATCGCCGATGTACATGCCCGGGCGCTTGCGCACGGCTTCCAGGCCCTTGAGCATCTTGATGGAATCGGCGCCGTAATCGGCTTGCTGGGTGGTCGTGGTTTGTTCGGTCATAGCGTAAAACCTTGTAGTTGCCTGTCTGCTTCAAGCCGGCGCAGCCCGGCGGGCCGCGCCTGTGGGGACGAACGCATCAGATGCGCATCGGCATGACCACGTATTTGAAGGCTTCTTCTTCGGGCAGCGTCATGAGCACCGACGCGTTGGCATCCGGCTGCACCGACCAGCGGACGGTCTCGTCCTTGATGTTGGCCAGCACGTCCAGCAGGTAGCTCACGTTGAAGCCCACATCCAGGCTTTCGTGTTCGTAATCGATGTCCAGCTCTTCGACCGCCTCTTCCTGCTCGGCGTTGGACGCCGAGATCTTGAGCTGGTTCTGGGACAGCTGCAGGCGCACGCCGCGCAGCTTGTCGGTGGTCAGGATGGCGGCGCGCTGCAGGCTGCCCTGCAGGGCCTCGCGGCTGACATCGAAATGACGGGTGTAGTTGGAGGGGATGACCCGCGCGAAGTCGGGGAACTTGCCCTCGACCAGCTTGGAGATCAGCTCCACGTCGCCGAAGCGGAAACGGATCTGGCCGCTGGCCACGTCGATCTGCACGGGGTCGTCTGTTTCGGCCAGCAGGCGCTGCATCTCCAGCACGGTCTTGCGCGGCACGATGACGTCGTGGCGGGCCTGGATGCCGTCGATGGCGGTGGCGTTGTGGGCCAGGCGGTGGCCGTCGGTGGTGACGGTGCGCACGAAGCCGGGCTCGAACACGAACAGCATGCCGTTCAGGTAGTAGCGGATGTCCTGCTGGGCCATGGCGAAGTGCACCGTGTTGAACAGGTGCTTGAGCGTGCGCTGCGGCAGGCTCAGGGACACGTCCCACTGCTCGGGCTGGTTCAAGGTGGGGAAGTCCGCGGCCTCCAGCGTCTGCAGCTGGAAGCGGCTCTTGCCGGACTGGATGGTCAGCTTGCCGCTGTCCAGGCCCAGCTTGACCTCGCCGAAGTCGGGCAGCGCCTTGAGGATGTCCAGCAGCTTGCGCGCCGCCACCGTCGTGGCCGCCGTGTCCCCGCCCACGCCGAAGTCGGCGCTGGTGGTGATCTGCACTTCCAGGTCCGTCGCTAGGAAGGAGACGTCCGGGCCATTCTTGCGCAACAGGATGTTGGCCAGGATGGGCAGTGTGTGACGGCGTTCCACAATGCCGACGACGGTGGACAAGGGCTTGAGCAATGCGTCACGGGTCGCTTGAACGAGTTGCATGGTCATCCTTTGAGAGTTTGTTCCAGTACGTGTAATGCGTGATTCAGTTCGGCTTGCTTGGTGCGCGCGTCGGATATCTTGCGCACGGCGTGCAGCACCGTGGTGTGGTCCCGTCCGCCGAAGAGATCGCCGATTTCCGGCAGGCTCTTCTGGGTGAGCTCCTTGGCCAGGTACATGGCCACCTGGCGCGGCATGGCGATATTGGCCGGGCGACGCTTGGAGTACATGTCGGCGACCTTGATCTTGTAGAAGTCGGCCACGGTCTTCTGGATGTTCTCCACCGTGATCTGCCCGTTGGAGACGGACAGCAGGTCCTTCAGGGCGTCCTTGCACACCTCGACCGTCAGCACTTCGCGGCCGTGGAAGCGCGCGTAGGCCGATACCTTGCGCAGCGCCCCTTCCAGCTCGCGCACGTTGCTGCGCAGGTGCTTGGCGATGAAGAAGGCGACTTCCTCGGGCATGGCGATGCCTTCGGTCTGGGCCTTGCGCAGCAGGATGGCCACGCGCATCTCCAGCTCCGGCGGCTCGATGGCCACCGTCAGGCCGGAGTCGAAGCGCGAGATCAGGCGGCTGTCGATGTTGGCCAGCTCCTTCGGATACGTGTCCGAGGTGATGATGATCTGCTTGCGTTGCGCCACCATGGCCTCGAAGGCGTAGAAGAATTCTTCCTGGGTGCGATTCTTGCCGGCGAAGAACTGGATATCGTCGATCAGCAGCAGGTCCAGCGAATGGTAGTAGCGCTTGAATTCGTCAAAGGCCTTGCGCTGGTAGGCCTTGACCACGTCGGACACGTACTGGTCCGCATGCACGTAGCGCACCCGCACGCCATTGCCGTTGGCCACCAGCGCATTGCCGATGGCGTGGATCAGGTGGGTCTTGCCCAGGCCCACGCCGCCATACAGAAACAGCGGGTTGTAGGACACGCCCGGGTTTTCCGCGACCTGCAGCGCGGCGGCCCGCGCCAGCTGGTTGGCCTTGCCGGTGACGAAGTTGTCGAAGGTCAGGTCGGCGTTCAGCCGGGAGCGGTCCTGCACCGCTTCGGCGGCGGCCGCCAGGGCCGGGTTGGCGGAGACGGGCGCAGGCGCGGGCGC
>JAFACG010000008.1 GCA_023425645.1 Pseudomonadota bacterium | reverse complement strand
CGCTCGGCGGCCCCGGCCGCCGGCGCGGCGGCAGGCGCCGCCGCAGCCGGCACGGCCGCCAAGAGCGGCATGTCGCGTTTCCTGGGCCCGATCGCCGGCATCGCCGCCGGCCTGGGCATTGCCGCGCTGCTGTCCAGCCTGGGCCTGGGCGGCGCCTTCCTGGAAATGATGTCCAGCCTGCTGCTGATCGGCCTGGTGGTGTTCGCGGTCCTGTTCATCGTGCGCCGCCTGCGCGGTTCCTCGTCCCGGCCCGCCATGCAGCAGGCCGGCGCCGGCGCCCAGCCCATGATGCGCAACAGCCAGGCGCCCACGCCCTGGCAGCAGTCCAATCCCGCTCCGGCCGCCGCGCCTGCCGCTGCGCCCGCCGCCGTGGCCGCCGTGCCGGCCCCGCCAGTGGACGAGAGCTGGTTCATTCCCGGCGATTTCGACACCCCCACCTTCCTGGCCAATGCCAAGAAGCAGTTCGTGGAAATCCAGAAGCTGTGGGACAAGGGCGACCTGGACCAGCTGCGCAACTACCTGACCGATGACCTGCTCAAGGAAGCCGCGCCGCAGATCCTGCAGCGCCAAGGCGACAACGTCACCGACGTGGTGCTGCTCAATGCCGAACTGCTGGGCATAGAAAAAGTGGCCGACGGCCACCTGGCCAGCGTGCGCTACTCGGGCATGCTGCGCGAAGAGGCCGGCGCCGATGCGTTCCGCTTCGAAGAAGTATGGAATCTCTTCAAAGCCGATGGCGCCGGCTGGCTGCTGGCCGGTATCCAGCAGATCCCGGTCGATCCCAACGCCTGATCGGCGTGGCCGCAGAGACAGCCGCCTCCGAACATGGAAGGCGGCTGTTGTCACAAGGATGGGCGCTTGCCCTGGCCTACAGCCAGGGCGCGCTTATCCCTTCAGTTCCGTGCATCGAACAGTGTCTATGTCGGGTTAAACTGACTGTTTTTCATTTGACTGGTTTGCTGGCGTCGGCAGCGAGCCCACATGGACATGCCTGCTATCCCTTCCTTCCTCGACCCTGCCGCCGTGGGCGTGCGCCTGCTCAATGCCTTGCTGCGCCGCGAGGAATGGGCGCGCGATCGCTTGCGCGCCCATTCCGGCAAGACGGTGGCGCTGGTGCTGGGACGCCTGCGCCTGGTCTACACGATTACCTCCCTGGGCGAACTGGACCTGGGGCATCCGGCCGTGGTGCCGGACGTCACCCTGACCCTGCCGGCCGAGCGCCTGCCGGATTTGCCGCAGGTGCTCAAGGACGGCGATTTCAGTCGCGTTGCGCAACTCATGCTCGTCCAGGGCGAAGCCGGCCTGGCCAATCTGGTGTCGGACCTGGCCGCCAATCTGCGCTGGGACGCCGAAGAGGACCTGTCCAGGCTGGTGGGTGATGTCATGGCGCATCGCCTCGTCGGCGGCGCGCGCCAGGCTTTTGCAGGCCTGCGCGATCTGGGCCAGCGCCTTGTGGACAATGTCACGGAGTACCTGTCGCAGGAAAGCGGACTGCTGGTGCCGCATTCCGAGTTCGAGCGGCTTCGCGAGCAGGCCCAAGGCCTGTTGTCCCGGCTGGACGGGCTGGAGCGGCGCCTCGAGCAGACTGAAACCAAGCGGCGGGAGCACTGACCATGTTTTCGTTCAGTCGCCTGTTCACCATTCTTCTGGTCGCCTTCCGTTATCGCCTGGACGAGCTCGTGCTCTCCAGCATCCGCCACCCCTGGGCCTTCCGGATGTTGCGCATCGTGCGACTGGGGCGCGCGCCCCGGCTGCCGCGCGGCGTGCGCCTGCGGCTGGCGCTGGAAAGCCTGGGCCCGATCTTCGTGAAATTCGGCCAGGTGCTGTCCACGCGCCGCGACCTGATACCGCTGGACATCGCCGAGCAACTGGCGCTGCTTCAGGACCGCGTACCGCCGTTCCCCTCGGAAGTGGCCGCCGCCACCATTCACAAGGCGCTGGGCGCTCCGCCTCAGGAGCTGTTCAAGCGCTTCGACATGCAGCCCATCGCTTCGGCATCGATCGCCCAGGTGCACTTCGCCGAGCTGCACGACGGGCGCGAGGTGGCCGTCAAGGTGCTGCGTCCGGGCATGCACGAGGTCATCTACAAGGATCTGCGCCTGATGCGCGCGCTCGCCGGACTGATAGAACGTCTGGGGCCCGACGGCCGGCGCCTGAAGCCGCGCGAAGTCGTGGCCGAGTTCGACAAATACCTGAACGACGAGCTGGACCTGATTCGCGAAGCGTCCAACTGCAGCCAGCTGCGCCGGAATTTCTCCCTGGTGAAAGAGCGTGCCGAACTGCTGATCGTCCCGGAAGTCATCTGGGAATATTGCGCCTCCTCGGTATTCACCATGGAGCGTATGAAGGGCATTCCGATCAACCAGATCGACCGCCTGCGCGCCGCCAATGTGGATCTGAAGGACCTGGCGCGCAAAGGCGTGGAAATCTTCTTCACCCAGGTATTTGCCGACGGCTTCTTCCATGCCGACATGCACCCCGGCAATATCTACGTGTCCGATGCGCCGCAGACCCTGGGCCGCTACATCGCCCTGGACTTCGGCATCGTCGGCTCCCTGTCCGAATTCGACAAGAACTACCTGGCCCAGAACTTCCTGGCCTTCTTCCGCCGGGACTACCGCCGGGTGGCGCAATTGCACATCGAGTCGGGCTGGGTGCCGCCGCAGACGCGCGAAGAGGAACTGGAAGGGGCGGTGCGGGCCGTGTGCGAGCCTTATTTCGATCGTCCGCTGTCGGAGATCTCGCTGGGACAGGTGCTGTTGCGGCTGTTCCAGACCTCCCGGCGTTTCAATGTCGAGATCCAGCCGCAGCTCGTGCTGCTGCAGAAAACCCTCCTGAACGTGGAGGGCATGGGGCGGGACCTGGATCCGGAACTGGATCTGTGGGATACCGCCAAACCCTATCTGGAAAAGTGGATGTACCAGCGCATCGGTCCGTCCGGCTTTTACCAGCGTCTGCGACAGGAAGCGGGGCAGTGGGCCCAGATACTGCCGCAGCTCCCGCGTCTGGTCTATGCCAACCTGGACAGGCCCGATACACGGCAGACGCTGAACCAGGAACTCAGGCTGTTGCGCCAGTCGCAGCAGCAGACCAATCGCCTGCTCACGGTGCTGTGCGCCGTGCTGGCCGTGGCGCTTGGCGTTGCCATCTGGGCGTTGGCGGGACGATGAACTGTCTGTTCCACGCGACGCGTCGGTCTTTTTCTTTGACTGACATATTTCTGATAACCACAGGTTCTACGATGGACGCAGGCTGCCGGCCGTTTTCCCGCGCCGGCCTCTTGCAGCCTTGTCCGGCCGGCCTTCGCGCCGCCGTCAAGGAACCGCTTGATTCTTTTTAGGAATCGTTATGCTCTACCACGAATTGTTCAAATCCATGGAGGCGGTGCGCTGGAACCTGTCGCACGACATACCCTGGGACGATTTTGACGGCAGCAAGCTCAGCGACGAGCAGGCCTACACCATCAAGATGAACGCCATCACGGAATGGGCCGCCCTGCCGGCCACCGAGATGTTCCTGCGCGACAACAAGGACGACAGCGACTTCTCCGCCTTCATGTCGGTCTGGTTCTTCGAGGAACAGAAGCATTCCCTGGTATTGATCGAATACCTGCGCCGTTTCCGTCCCGAGCTCATGCCTACCGAGGAAGAGCTGCACAAGGTGCGCTTCGAGTTCGATCCGGCGCCGGCCATGGAGACGCTGATGCTGCATTTCTGCGGCGAAGTGCGCCTGAATCACTGGTATCGCCGCGCCGCCGACTGGCACACCGAGCCGGTCATCAAGGCCATCTACAAGATCGTGGCCCAGGATGAAGCCCGCCACGCCGGCGCCTACCTGCGCTACATGAAGCGCGCCCTGGTGCACAAGGGCCAGGAGTTCGGCCTGCAGGCCCGCATGGCCTTTGCCAAGATCGGCGTGCTGATGGCTTCGGCCCACCGCACGGCCCAGGCCCTGCACCCGACCAACCTGCACGTGAACAAGGCCCTTTATCCCCAGGACACCGTGCAGTCCAAGCTGCCTTCGCCGGGCTGGCTGGAGAACTGGCTGGACAGCCAGATCCGCTTCGACAAGGAATGGGAGCACAAGGTCAGCACGCGCATCCTGCACAATATGTCCTTGCTGTTGGGCGGCTCCTTCGAAACGGTTCAGGACCTGAATCGCTATCGCAAGGAATTGACGCGCCAGGCGGCGCCCGAGTCCCTGGTTCCGGCCTGACATGACGGCGCGCTTCGAAGCCAAGATACTGGATCGCGACGCGCTGGTCCTGGCCATCGCCCAGGGCCGGCTGCCGCGCCCGCTGGTCTTTACCAACGGCGTGTTCGACCTGCTGCACCGCGGTCACGTCACCTATCTGGACGAGGCCGCTCAACTGGGCGCCTCGCTGGTGGTGGGCGTCAATGCCGATGACTCGGTGCGCCGCCTGAACAAAGGTCCGGAACGCCCCATCAATGGCGAGCAGGACCGGGCCGCGCTGCTGGCCTCGCTGGCCTGCGTGGATGCGGTGGTCATCTTTCCGGAGGACACGCCCGAAGCCCTGATCGCCGCGCTGCGGCCGGACCTGATCGTCAAGGGCGGCGACTACGACATGGAGGTGCTGCCGGAAACCGCGCTGGTGCGCAGCTGGGGCGGCGAGGCCCGCGCCATCCCTTTTGAATTCCAGCGCTCCACGACGGCGCTGGTGAAGAAGCTGCGGCAATAGCGGATTTCCCGCGGCCGGGCTTATGTCGAAAGTGGTCAAGATTGATTACACTGGGGCATGGTCAAACAACTCGAAAAAGACGGCGCGACCGCCGCCGACAAGGCCGGCGTGCTGGGCAAGGCGCTCAAGGTGCTGGAGATGGTGATTCTGTCGCCCAGCCCGCCTTCGGCCGCGCAGATCACCGATGCGCTGGCGCTGTCGCGCCCCACGACCAATCGCCTGATCGCCCAGCTCATACGCCTGGGCTACCTGAAGCGTGACGTCCGCCGCAGCCAGTTGATGCCGGGCGACGCCCTGGTGCGCCTGTCCGTGGGCGCCGTGGCCGCACAGGTGCGGCGCGGCCCGCGCCACGAAGTCCTGCGCACGCTGTCCTTGCGTACCGGCGAGACCTGCAATGTGGCCATGATCGTCAATGGCCAGGCCCAGTATCTGGACCGCGTCGAGGCCCAGTGGCCCTTGACATTCCGGCTGGAGCCAGGCAGTCATGTGCCCCTGCACTGCTCGGCGGTGGGCAAGATGCTTCTGAGCCAGCTGTCGGAGTCCGAGCAGGACAAGTACCTGGGCGCCTTGTCCTTGCAGGCCTATACCCCCAATACCATTACCGACCCGGATGAATTGCGCCGGCATTTGCGGCAGATCGCCCGGGAGGGCGTCTCCCTGGATCAGGAGGAGTTCCTGAGCGGCGTGCTGGGCATGGCCGTGGCCATTCCGACCGGCTCCCGGCAGTCCGTTCTGGCGGTGGCGATCGCGGCTCCGCGGGCGCGCGTCACGGTGGAGCAGTTGCGAGGAGAGCTGCCGCATCTGCAGGACGCCGCCCGGCAACTCGCGTTCTGCTACGATTGATCGCCCGCCCGGCGGGCTGGCCGCCGGGCTCCGGCCTGTTCAATGCATGGCGTGGCTGCGATTCGCGCCGTTCACGACCAGGCGGGCCACCAGCCCCGGTTTTTCCCATTGCGGCATGTGGCCCGCGTCGGCCAGCAGATGCAGGCTGGTCTGGGCGGGCGCGTCCAGCGCGTCCTGCCAGTTCACGATGGCGTCCTGACGCCCTTGTATCGGTGTGACGGGCACGGTCAGCTGCTCCAGGACAGGCAGCAGGTCGTACTGCTGGACGCCGGCATGCGCCAGTTCGGCACAGATTCCCGCCAGCGTGGCTTTGCGGCGCTCGATGTGATCCAGCATACCGCCCAGCTGCGTGTCCGACAGCGGGACGCTCTCGGCGGTCAGGCGCTTGAGTTCGCGTTGCAGGGCCTGCGGCGTGCGCGCGTGCAGCATGCCGTCCAGGAAGTCCTGATTGATGCGCGTGCCCATGCCGGCCGGGGCGATCAGCACGAGGCTGCGCACGGGCAGGTCGGCGCGTCTGGCCAGGTGGGCGGCGACCAGCCCGCCGAAAGAGTGGCCTACCAGCACGATGGGGCCGCCCTCGCCGCTCTTCAGGCGCGTTGCGCAATCCTGGACGATGTCTTCCAACCGGCTGAGGTCTTCCTGATTGGCGCCGTGGCCGGGCAGCTCCAAAGTTTGCACCGCCAGATTCTGGCGACGCAGCTGGCTTTGCAGGCCTGACCAGGCGCTGGCGTCGCCGAAGATGCCATGGATGAGCACGAATCGCGGCGACTGGCCCGGCGCGCCGCCCGTGCGCAGCTAGGCCTGTACGTCGGCCACTTGCACGCGGCGGGACTGCATGGGAATGTCCTGCAGCGACAGACCGTTTTCGCGCGCCAGTCGGCGGGCGGCGGGCGTGGCGGGGATGCGGGCGCCCGGAACACGGGCCGTAGCGTCTGCAGGGACCGTCCGCAGGGGCTTGCGCAGCTGCGTCAGCAGGGGCGCTTGCAGTGATGCCTGCCGGGGCGGCGCTCGTGGCGGCCGGCGGCGGGGCCTCGTCAGGGGCGGGCTCTTGGGGCTCGCCCTCGACCTGGGCCTTGGCATAGACGCCCAGCGGCTCCAGCATCTCGCCTTCGGCGACGCAATGCTCCAGCAGCACGCCGTCTTCTTCGGCGGCGATCTCGATGATGGACTTGTCGGTTTCCAGCTCGAACAGCACCTGGCCGGCCGCGTAGGCCTGCCCGGGCTGGACGAGCCAGCTCACCACGCGGGCGGCGTCGGCCACTTCGTCCGTAGGCGGCAATGTCAGGGTTTTCAGGTAAGTCATGGCAATATCGATCCAGTGTCGGGAGTGGATGGGCGGGCGGCCCGCCCCGCGTGTCAGACGTCGTGCACGTAGTAGCGGCTTGGCGTGTTGGCGGCCTGGTTGAGCTGTTCGAAGACATCCAGCGAGCCGACCAGCGCTTTCTTCATATCGTCCCATTCGCTGCGCTGTGCGCCGGCGGCTTCTTTCCATTGGGCGAGCTCGTCCTTGCTGGGGTGGTAGAACTGCACGCCGGCCTGCTCCATTTCGGCCATGGCGAACTCGCGCGCGGCGGGCACATGGGCCATGTTCTGCAGGAAGGTGATCTGCGCGGCCCACAGCAAGGCCTCCTGGGTGCCGCTGTCCAGGCTCTGGAACCATTTCAGGTTGCAGGAGTAGGCGCCGCCGTCGGGCACGGCGCGGATGAAGGAGTCGTGGGAGATGATTTCCTTGAAACCGAAGAGGTTCAGCCCCATGACGTTGGGGTCCAGGCCGTCGGCCACGCCCTGGCGGATGGCCGAGGCGGACTCGCCCCAGGACACCGGCGTGGGGTTGGCGCCCATCAGACGGTATACCTGGGCCAGGATCTTGTAGCCGGGCACGCGAAATTTCATGCCGCGCAGGTCTTCCGGCGTGCGGATGGGCGTGTCCCGGAACCCCTTGCGCAGCGAGATGGTGCGCGGGTCCACGCATTGGTAGAGCAAGGGCTTGAAGCCGTTGGCCTCGACGCGCTGGTTGACGTGCTCGGCCCAGGCCCTGGAGCTGACCAGATTCACGAATTGCTGATTGTCGCCGCACCAGTAGGGCATGTTGATCAGGTCCACGGCCGGCGCGAAAGGCGCGAAATTGGACATGGAGTGCTGGGCGCCCTGGATGGTGCCGGCCTGCACCTTCTGCGCCAGCTCGGAGTCCGAGCCTATGGCCCCGCCAGGCACCAGCTTGACGTAGATGCGTCCGCGCGTGGCGTTCTGGATGTTTTCCTTCAGGTGCAATTGCATCACCGGGAAGGTGCGGTCCGTTCCCACTCGATAGGAGGTGGCGATGGTCATGGTGTACTTGGCGGCTTCGGCGCGTTCGCGCTCCTCGTTCTTGGTCTGCGCCACGGCCTCGGGACTGAACAGCGCGCCGCCGCCCGCGGCGACCGCGGCGACGGTGAAGCCCGTGGTGGCGCTCAGCTTCAGGAAGCGGCGGCGTTCGGGGGCGTTCAGCAAGGGGGGTGGGGTGGTTTTCATGCTTGTCTCCTGTGGATTGCGCTTCAAGGCGCTGGTATAGGGATCAGCGGGACGGCAGACTGCAGGTGTAGGCCACGAAGCTGCCGGCCGCCAGCAGCACGAGGAATTCGGCCGCGTCGTCCAGGCGTGGGAAGGTCCCCAGCTTCAGGGCGTGCAGCTTGCCCAGGAGCAGGTTCAGGACGAAGGCGGCGAACAGCAGCAGGGTCAGGGCGCCGAGCAGGCGCGTGCAGAGGCGGGAGCGGGGAGCATTCATGGCGTCTCCTTGGGCAGGGGGATCAGAGGGATGCGCCCGGCAAGCTGCTGCACCGCCAGCAGCATGGCGGTGCAGTCCGCCTTGGCCAGACCCAGGTTCTGGGCGCTCTGGAACAGGGCCTGGCTGGCCTGGCCGACGAACAGGGGCACGCCCAGCTCGCGGCCCAGTTGCACGCCCAGGCTGATGTCCTTCAGGCCCAGGTGGATGGGGAAGTCGGGACTCACATCGCCGCTGAGCACCTTGCGCGGATAGTTGACGTTGATCTGCCCCCGGCCGGCCGTGGTGTTCTGCAGGACCTCGGCGGCCAGCAGCGGATCGATGCCGCTGGCTTCGGCCAGGGCCAGGGTCTCGGTGGTCATCACCATGCCGACCATGGACATGAAGTTGTTGATGATCTTCATGCGCACGCCGTTGCCTTGCGGCCCCAGATGCAGCACCCGGTCGGCCATGCAATCGAGCGCGGGCCGGGCGCGTTCCAGTTGCTGCGCGGTGCCCCCGGCCAGCGCCAGCAGGGTGCCGACGCGCGCGTCGGCCGGGGTGCGGCCCACCGGCACGTCCATCATGTCTATGCCGGCCCGGGCAAGCTGCGCCGCCATGTCCTGGCTGCCGGCCACGGAAATGGTGCTCATCTCCACCACCAGCGCGCCGGGCGCCGCGTGCTCGAGCACGCCATCGGCCCCCAGCAGCACGGCGCGCACATGCTCTTCGCGCGGCAGCATGGTGATGATCAGCCCGGCTTGGCGGCAGGCCTGGGCGATGTCGGCGCAGGCCTGGCCGCCTTGCCCGGCCAGTTGCGCCAGCGCTTCGGGATTCAGGTCGTGGCCCTGCACCTGGAAGCCGCCGCGCACGAGGTTCAGCGCCATGGGCAGGCCCATGGTGCCCAGGCCGATGAAGGCGATGCGGCGATCAGTCATGGCGCTCTCCCGGCGCCCCGGGCGCCTGCGCGTCCAGGAACTGGATGAATTCCGTCACGGCTCCCTCGGGCTCGGCCAGGTAGAAGGCGCGGGTGGCGCCGTTGCGCAGCGTCTGCGGCGGGGAGACGCAGGCGTAGCCGGCCTGCACGGCTTGCTCGTAGACCTTATCCACGTCGGGCACCACGAAGCCGATGTGGTTGTAGCCCAGGTCGCACTGGCGGCGGGGCTGCGTATCGCCCACGGGTTCGTAGTACTTGAACAGTTCGACGCGCTGGCTTCCCAGGCGCAGCATGGCCCAGCGTATGCAGGCGCCGGGCAGGCCGACCACGGTGGCCAGCGCGGGCTCCCGGCGCTGGTCCATCTCGCCTTCCACCTCGAAGCCGAGAAAGCCGGTGTAGAAGCGCAGCGCGCGGTCGAAATCATGCACGCTCAGCGCCGTATGGTGCATGAGGGCGTCATCAATCCTGGCTGGCATGTTCGGGACTCCAGTTGGGGTTGCGGGTGCGCTGAAGCTGGACGAGCGCCCGGGCCAGATCGTCCTGATTGGCCAGGGCGGCGGCCTCCAGCACCTTGGAGACGACAGGGGATGACTCGGAGCCGGTCACGTGGACGATCTCGTGGTCCAGCCAGTCGAACAGGCGGGCCTGGGCGTCGCTGATCCGGCGCGAGCCGATGGACGTGCCGCGCGTGGTCTGCTCCGCGAAGACCAGCGCCTGGGTGCGGCGCACGCTGGCCTCGATGCATTCCCAGTCGATGCCGGCGGCGTCCAGGCTGCGCAGGTCGATGACTTCGGCGTCCACGCCGCTGAGCTCGGCCGCCTGGCAGGCCATGCCCACCATATTGCCGTAGGTCAGCACCGTGCAGGCCTGGCCTGGCCGGGGCGGGCGATGCGGGCCTTGCCGAAGGGCACGATGTAGTCCCATTCGTCGGCGGGCACATCGTCCACATTGCGGAACAGGTCCTGGTATTCGACGATCAGCACGGGGTCGTGGCAGCGCAGGGCGGCGTTGAGCAGGCCGATGTAGTCGTGGGGGCGCGAGGGGGCGACGATGCGCCAGCCGGGATACAGGGCGAACAGGCCGGCCGCGTCCATGGAATGCTGGGATCCGTAGCCCGTGCCGGCGGACATGCGGCTGCGCACCAGCACGGGGACCGGGAATTCGCCGCCGAACATGTGGCGCACTTTGGCGATCTGGTTGAACAACTGGTCGGCGGCCACCAGCGAGAAGTCGGGGTACATGATCTCCACCACCGGCCGCAGGCCGTTGAGCGCCGCGCCCAGCGCCAGGCCGGTGAAGCCGTTCTCGCAGATGGGCGTGCCGATCAGGCGGTCCGGGTATTGTTGCCCGATATTGCGCGTGGCGCCGGCGGTGCCTCCGCGCAGGCGGTGCACGTCTTCGCCGAAGATGACGATGCCGTCGTCCCGCTGCATGTTGCGCAGCATGGCCGCGGAGATCACGTCCACGAACTTGGCGGGCTGGCGCCGTGTCGCGGGCAGCTCCTCCTGCTCCAGGACCGGCAGGCCGTTCAGTTCGCTGAGATCGCCGCGGATGCCGTAATCCGCGGTCTCGGGGCGCGGCCACAGCTCGGCGCGGATGCGCGGCTGCTTGCCGGCGTGGTCCTGCACCAGGGCGTCGCCGGTCAGCAGGTACAGCGGGATGGCGATCAGGGCGAAGGCGTCCACGCCGTTGAACAGGCTCTCGCCCAGCAGCGAAAGGGGCAGCGCGCCGGTGAACCAGAGCATGGCCAGTCCGGTCAGCCCCAGGGACACCCAGATGGGCACGCCCAGCGCGAACAGGGCCAGCATCAGCAACAGGGGGCCGGCCACATCCATGCCGACATTCAGCTCGGCGCTGTAGTTGGAATAAAGCATGCTTGCTCCCTCAGTCGAAAAGTTTGCTGTCGGGCAGGGTGACAGAGCCGCGCAGCAGGTCGCTCACGCTGATCCAGGTCATCTGCACGGCGCGCAGCAGCACCAGCGTGAAGCCGAAGGGCACGGCGAACAGGAACCAGGCCTTGGTCAGGCGCAGGCCGTCGGTGACGGAGTCGTACTGCATGGATACGGCCACGGGCTCCCAGGACAGGCGCAGCGCAAAGACGGCGAAGACGACGGTGCAAAGGCCGGCCAGGATGTTCAGCAGGGCGACGCCCCGGGGCGGCAGCAGGTTGAACAGCAGGTCGATGCGGATGTGGCCGTTGCTCTTGATGGCGGCGGCCGCACCGATCCAGGTCAGGTAGATGAAGGCGTAGCGGGCGGCCTCTTCCCCCCATAGCGAGGAGTAGTCCAGGGCGAAGCGCCGCAGCACTTCGACGACGATGACGATGACGACGAAGGCATAGAGCCAGAGCATGAGGCAACGCTCCAGGTGCCGGTCCAGCTTTCTGAGAAATTTCATGGAATGGTCTCCGTTTCCCCTGGATCTCTGGTGGATCTTTCCGGGTGGTTGGCAATCGGTCCAACGGGTCCGCACGGGACGGCAACGGATGCAAGGCTGTCGCGTACGATCAACGCAGATCATTTAATGATTTGAATCATATCGACATGTAATTTGGAAACAAGATGCCCAGCTGCCGGTCCAGCCTTGAAACGAGCTTGCATGAATGAGTCAGGCGAAGCGGGCGGGCTTGGACCCATGGCGTGGGGCCAGATGAAAAATCCTTTTTTATCAGTTGACTGGAAAGAACTGGTGAAAGGGATTGGATCCAGGGCCGGGACGCGAGCGCGCGCCCGAGACAGGGACTTCCCTATCCGGGTATGCACTGAGCTTTGGAAAGAAGATCAGATCACTTTTTGATCCGATCCGACGCGTGGATTCAGGGTTGCGTCGTACGAGGGGAATCGAGCAGTTCGTTGACTGCCCGCAGGTCGTTCTCGTCCAGCGTGCCGCTGGCGGCCTTCAGGCGCAGGCTGTTCATCAGGACATCGTAGCGGGCCTGGGACAGGCTGCGCTGGGTTTCGTACAGCTGTTGTTGAGCGTTGAGCACGTCGATGTTCACACGCACGCCGATCTCGTAGGCGAGTTTATTGGCCTGCACGGATTCCAGGCTGGATTTTTCGGCGGCTTCCAGGGCCTGCACGCGGGCCAGGCCGGTGGTGACGCCCGAAAAGTACTGGCGCGTCTGCTGGATGGCCTGCTGCACGGCGAACTGCTGCTGATAGCGCGCCTGCTGCAGGCGCGAGGTCTGTTCGCGCACTTGCGAGGAGGTCTCGCCGCCCCGGAAGATGGGAATGCTCAGTTCCAGTCCCACGGAGCTGTTCAGCGAGCGCGGGCCGCCGCCGGTCTGGCCGAACAAGGTCTGGTCGCTGCCGCTGCCGGTCTGGGCCTTCAGGGCCAGCGTGGGCTGGTGCTGCGCCTGGGTGCTCTTGAGCTGTTCCTCGGCGGCGCGCGCGTTCAGCTCGGCCAGCGCCACCGCCGGCCCGGACTGGGTGGACTGGTCCAGCCAGTCCTGCAGGCGCGCCGGCTGCGGGGCGGGCAGGCGCAGCGGGCTGCGCAGCCGGGCCAGCTCCCCGGGGCGTTCCAGGGTCAGGGCGGCCAGCTTGTCCTGAGCGATCTGCAGGGCGTTCTCCGCCTGCAGCACGCTGGCGCGCGTCAGGTCCAGGCGGGAACGCGCCTCGTAGGCGTCGGTAATGGTGGCGCCGCCCAGCTGGAAGTTCTGGTCGGCGGCGCGCAGTTGTTCGTCTATGGCGGCCTGCTGGGCCTTCAGGGTGGCCAGCGCGTCCTGCGCGGCCAGCACGTCGAAATAGCCCTGGCTCACGCGCAGCATCAAGTCCTGCCTGTCCAGCGACAGCCGAACGTCGGCGCTGCGGGCCAGAAGCTGGGCGCGCTCGTATTGCGCCCAGGCGCTGCGGTTGTAGACGGGCTGGCTCAAGGCCAGCGTCCAGGCGGCGCGGTCCGTGGAGTTGCGGTTGGAGAGCTGACTGGTCTGGCGCCGTTCCTGCCATTCGGCCGTGCCGGTGGCGGTGACCTGCGGCAGCAGCTTGGCGCGGCTTTGGGGAACGAGTTCCTGGTCCGCCTGCCGGGCCGCCTGGGAGGCGCCGAACTGCGGTTCGCGCGCCAGCGCCTGGTTCCAGATCTGGAGCAGGTCCTGGGCCTGGGGGGCGCCGCCCTGGACGCCGAAGGCCAGAATGCACAGCTGCAGGCGGATGGCGGACCCCATGCCGGCCTGGTTCAGAAGCGGAACTGGGACACGGCGGTGCCGCGCAGAGGCTTGATCCAGGTGTCGAACAGGGGGGTGGTCTCGAAGCTGGCGGCGCTGGTGCGGGTGATGCGCACGGCCGTCATGACGGGATTCTGGCCCACCACCACGACCAGGCGGCCGCCGACGCACAGCTGGTACTTCAGGGCGTCGGGGATGGCGGGTACGGAGCCGGTGACCAGGATGGCGTCGTATTCGGTGGTGCCCCAGCCGGCGTGGGCGTCGCCCACTTCGACCTTGACGTTGCGCACATTGTTGCGCTGCAGGTTTTCCTGGGCGAATGCGGCCAGCTTGCTGTCGATTTCGATGGAGGTGACCTGCTGGGCCAGGTGGGCGAGCAGGGCGGCCTGGTAGCCCGAGCCGGTGCCGATTTCCAGCACGCCGTCGGTGGGCTGCAATTGCAGTTCCTGGGCCAGTCGGGCCTCGACCTTGGGCGAGAGCATCGTCTCGTGGGTGTCCACGGCGTTGATGATCAGGGGCAGCTCGGTGTCCGAGAAGGCCATCGAGCGCAGGGTCGAGGGAACGTAGCGTTCGCGCTGGACGGAGAACAGGGCTTGCAGCACGTTTTCGTCGGACACGTTCCAGGGCCGGATTTGTTGTTCGACCATGTAGTAACGGGCACGTTCGAGTTCAGACAGCGCGGTGATGTTCATAGCTTCCAGAAAACTAAAGGCTTGGCAAAGAATCGATTATAAGCCAGCGCGCCAGTATCAGCGCGCCGGGGCATGGAACCTGTCCACGTTCTCAGCATGCTGGCACCATGGCGTGCAGCAGGGCGCTGGCATTGTCCACGGCGATCGGCAGGAAGGTGTCGAAATCCATGTGCGCGCCCTGGTTGGCATTGTCGGAGATGCTGCGGATGCAGACGAAGGGCAAGGAGTTCAGGTAGCACACGTGGGCGATCGCGGCGCTTTCCATCTCGCAG
Source organism: Pseudomonadota bacterium (assembly GCA_023425645.1). Taxonomy (GTDB): domain Bacteria; phylum Pseudomonadota; class Gammaproteobacteria; order Burkholderiales; family Burkholderiaceae_B; genus Alcaligenes. Next base: position 64,950 of record JAFACG010000008.1, on the reverse strand, counting down.
GCCAGCGCTCCGAACGTACGGGTCAGCCATTGTATTTTATCGTTACAGGCGACGAATTGGTCGCCGGTAACAATTCGGCCCACGTGCACCCGGTGGCCCTCGATGCGCTGCGCGGCCTGGCGGGCGATGGCCAGCAGGGCGGAGTCGGCCGGAAAGTCGAAGGTGTCCAGGCGGAATATCTGGCCGGGCGGCAGGCCCAGGGCCTGCACGTCCATGTCGTGCTGCACCAGCGTGTCGGCGATGACCACGTCCCCGGGCACGATGCCGGGGGCCAGGCCGCCGGCGATGCCGATGTTGATGATGCGGCCGACGGAGAATTCCGAAATCAGCAATTGCGTGCAGGCGGCCGCATTGACCTTGCCCACGCCGCAGACCACGGCCACCACGGCCTTGCCCAGGTAGGCGCCGCAATGGAAGGTCATGCCGGCGCGGTGATGGGTCCGGGCGTCCTGCAGGCGGGCCAGCACGACTTCCAGCTCTTCGTGCATGGCGACGATGATACCGAGTGTAGACATAGAAGCGAAAGGCGCCGCCCGTGGGCGGCCGCAGTTAGGAGGACGGCCAGAGGCGGTGGAAATGGTGCACCGGGCCATGGCCGCTGCCCACTTCCAGCTCGCCGGAGCGGGCGATGGCTTCGTACAGGTACTGCTTGGCCGCCAGGGCGGCTTGCGGCACGCCGGCGTGCTGGGGCAGCAGGGCGGCCAGCGCCGCTGACAAGGTGCAGCCGGTGCCGTGCGTGTTGGCCGTGGCGATGCGCTTGGCCGGCATTTCTATCATCTGGTCGCCGTCGTGCAGCAGGTCGATGCAGTCCGAACCGGGCAAATGGCCGCCTTTCAGGAATACCCAGCGCTGGTCGCTGTGGTCCATCAGGCGGCGCAGGCGTTCGGCCGCCTGGCGCATTTCCTTCAGGGTCTCGACCGGGCTGGCGTCCAGCAGCACGCCAGCCTCGGGCAGGTTGGGCGTGATCATGGTGCATTGGGGAACCAGTTCTTCGCGCAGGGCGTTGACCGCGGCGCGTTCCAGCAGGTGGTCGCCGCTCTTGGCGATCATGACCGGATCCAGCACCAGATGCCTGGGCTTGAAGTGCGCCATGCGGTCGGCCACCACGCGGGTGACGGCTTCCTGGCCCAGCATGCCGATCTTGACGGCGTCGATGCGCACGTCGGCGAACAGGGTATCGATCTGCTGGCGTACGAAGTCCACGGGGACGGGGCAGATGCCGGTGACGCCCTGGGTGTTCTGGGCGGTCAGGGCGGCGATCACGGCGGTGGCGTAGGCGCCCAGCGCACTCATGGCCTTCACGTCGGCCAGAATGCCGGCGCCGCCGGAGGGATCGACTCCGGCGATGGTCAGCGTATTGGGGATCATGTCGTCAGGACGTGCGGGAGTGGATCAGGCCCTCGGTGGGCGAACTGGGGTCGGCGTCGTAGTACTTGCGCGGCACGCGGCCGGACAGGTAGGCCTGGCGGCCGGCCTGCACGGCCAGGTTCATGGCGCTGGCCATCAGGATGGGCTGGCGCGCGCCCGCGATGGCGGTGTTCATCAGCACGCCGTCGCAGCCCAGCTCCATGGCGATGGCGGCGTCCGAGGCCGTGCCCACGCCGGCGTCCACCAGGACGGGGACCTTGCTCTGGTCGATGATCAGGCGCAGGTTCCAGGGATTGAGGATGCCCATGCCCGAGCCGATCAGCGAGGCCAGCGGCATGATGGCCACGCAGCCTATGTCCTCGAGCATGCGCGCCTGGATGGGGTCGTCGGCGCAGTAGACCATGACGTCGAACCCTTCGGCGACCAGTGTCCTGGCGGCTTTCAGGGTCTCGGGCATATTGGGGAACAGGTTGCCTGAGTCGCCCAGCACTTCCAGCTTGACCAGCTTGTGGCCGTCGAGCAGCTCGCGCGCCAGGCGCAGGGTGCGTACCGCGTCTTCGGCGGTGTAGCAGCCGGCAGTATTGGGCAGCAGCGTGTACTTGGAGGGCGGCAGATAGTCCAGCAGGCTGGGTTCGTCGGCGTTCTGGCCGATATTGGTGCGGCGGATGGCCACGGTGACGATTTCCGCGCCGCTGGCTTCGATGGCCTCGCGCGTTTCGTCGAAATCCTTGTATTTGCCGGTGCCCACCAGCAGGCGGGATTGATAGGTCTTGCCGGCCAGGACAAATGGGTCGTTCTTCAGGGTGTGGGTCATGGTGGTGATGCGGGAGAACTGCGCGCGGACAGGCGCAGGCTGTTTCAAATAGCCAATAAACAGAAGAATAATCGATTTATGGATTCCGCGTGGGCTGGCCCGCGGCCATCGTGGCGAATCGGCGGCCAAGCACGCGGCGTCCGCCCGGAAGCGACGCTCAGGGCCGGCTGGCCCGGTAGTGGTCCAGCTGTTCGCACAGCTCGTGCGCGGCGTCGATCAGGCGGGGGCCGGGGCGGTACAGGGCGTCGGGGTCCAGGTTGAGCAGGGCCTGGGGCGCCAGCCCCAGGTGCCTTTCCCAGAAACGGTGGCGCTCGCGCAGCATTGCCGGGTCGCGGTAGGCCATGATGACCACCTGCGGCTTCTTGTGCAGCACGTCTTCCAGGCTGATGGTGGGCGCCACGGCGGCGTGCCCGGCGTAGATATTGCGCGCGTCGCAGGTGTCGAGCACATCCTGGGTCAAGGGATCGCGGGCCAGCGTATACAGCGGCTCGTGGCCGATCTCCAGGAAAGCCGTTACGGCGTCGCCCGGATGGCGGTCCTGGCGCAGCGCGGCGATCTGGTTCTCCAGGGCGGCGGCGGCCCGTTCGGCCTGGTCCCGCGTGTCCAGTTCCAGCCCGGCCTGACGCACCAGGGCGGGAATGTCGTCCAGGCGGACGGGAGCGGCCAGGGTCAGGCCTATGCCGGCCTGCTGCAGCTGCCGGGTCAGTTCGGGGCCGATCTGACCGCTCTGCCAGGCCCAGACCTGGTCGGGCTTGAGCTGCAGCAGCCGTTCGGGGTTGACGCGCAGCGCATCGCCGATGCGCGGCAGGGTCAGGGCGTCGGGCGGAAAGTCGCTGGCGCTGTCCACGGCCAGCAGATGGTCGCCCGCGCCGGCGGCAAAGAGGATTTCCGTGATGTGCGGGGCCAGGCTCACGACCGTGGGAGGCTCCGCCCGCGCCGGCGCGGCCTGGCTGCTCGCGCAGGCCGCTTTCGCGGCCAGCAGACATGCGCCGGCCATGGCGGCCAGGAGCCGTCGCAGGCGGGAAGTCGTGGCGAAAGCGGGCATGGTCGGGTTTTCCAGGGCGGGCCGGCGCAAGGCCGGCCCTTGCGCCATTCTTACATGCGCCAGGCCAGGTTCAGGAATACGCTGGAGCCGGGATTGTTGTAGCCGCGGATCAGGGTGTAGTCCTTGTCCAGCACGTTGTTCCAGCGCAGCTGGGCTTCCAGGCTGGCGGTGATGGGGTAGCTGGCCGTCAGGTTCAGCAGGCCGTAGCCGCCCAGGCGCACCTTGTTGTCCGCGTCTTCGTAGCGGCGGGCGGCGAACTGGTACTCGGCGCCGACTTTCAGGGCGTCAAAGCGCTGTTCCACGGCCAGCTTGTAGTTCTGCTTGGCGCGGCGGATCAGCTGATTGCCGGTATTGTCGTCCTTGGGGTTGGCAAAGTCGGCGCTGGCCGTCAGAGTGGTGTCGCCCAGCTGCTTCATGGCCGTCAGGGTCAGGCCGGTGATGCGGGCGCGCTCCGTGTTGGAGGTCGTGCATTCGAAATTCGCATCGCAGACGTAGGGATTGATCATGTCGCGGATGCGGTTCTGGTAGACCACCAGGCCCAGCTCGGTCGTGTCATCGGCATAGCGTACATGGCCTTCCACGTTGCGCGATTTCTCGGGGCGCAGGTCGGGATTGCCCTGGAAGCCCCAGCTGTAGGGGGTGTACAGGTCGGCGAAGGTCGGCGCGCGAAAGCCGGTGTTCGCCGCCACGCCCACGGTCCAGTTGTCGGTCACGTCCAGGTCGTAGCCCAGGCCGCCGGTCACTTTGTTGCCGTAGCCGCTGATATTGTCATTGCGCACGCTGGCCTGCAGATGGTGGCGGTCCAGATCGCCGCGGTAGATCAGAGCGAAGGCATTGGTGTTGCGCTTGTCTTCGTTGTGCACGGTGGTGTGCTTGATGCGCTCTTCCAGGCGCTCGGCCAGCAGCGAGACGGTGTGGCCCTGGGCCACGGCCAGGTCGTTCTGCCAGCTGTACTGGCGCTGCAGGGTGGAATAGCGCGAGCCGTACAGGCGGGTTTCCACGTCTTCCTTGCTCAGCGAGGCGCTCAGGCGGCTGGTCCAGCGTTCGGCCAGCTTGTTGGTGCTGGTCAAGCCATAGGCCTGCTGGCGGGTCAGCGTGCTGGGAGCCTTGATGCCGGGGCCGCCGTCGAACTGGCCGTCCATGTAGCTGTTCAGCGCAGTCAGGCCCAGGTGCTGGCCCTGGGCCCATTCATAGCCCAGCGTGCCGCTGAAGCCGTGCTGCGTGTAGCCGTTCTTGTCGCGGTTGTAGGTGAAGCTGCCGGCCTGCGGGTTGGTGGCGTTGAAGCCGTCGCTCGTGCCGTAGCTGGTCGCCAGGCTGTAGTCCCAGCCCTGCGTGGCGCCGGAAAAGCCGGCGCTGGACTTGAAGGTGTCGTAGGAACCCAGGCCCACATTGCCCCAGGCGCTCAGGGCGCGTTCGCGCTGGCCTTTCCGGGTGATGATGTTGATCACCCCGCCGATGGCGTCCGATCCGTACAGGCTGCTGCCGGCGCCGCGCACGATCTCGATGCGTTCGATCAGCGCGGGATCCAGCGCCTGCCAGTTCACCGAGCCGCTGGTCGAGCTGTTGATGCGCATCCCGTCGATCATGACGCGGGTCTGCTGCGGATTGGTGCCGCGCAGGTAGATGCTGGTGACGGCTTGCGGACCGCCGTTGGTGGTGATCTCCACGCCGGGCTGGCGCTGCAGGATCTCGGCCACGCTGCTCTGGCCGGCTTTCTGGAGGGCGTCGCGGCCTATCACGGTCACGTCGCCCACGACGTTCTTCAGCGGCTGTTCGATGCGGCTTGGAGTGACCACGATCTGTTCGAGCTTGGCGACGGGGGCGGTCTGGGCGGCGGCGAGCAGCGGCAGGGCGCCGGCCACGGCGGCCATCAATGGCCGGAGGGAAAATGCGGACATGGTGATTCCTGTATGACGTGCGTCCCCGCACGTCGTTGAACGAGGCCGCCCGGCGGTGGAGCGGCAATGGATTCAGGGCGGCAGGAACCTGCGGGCAGGTCCCAAGAGGCTGGTATCGGGCTATGCGCGGGGCATGTACCGTTGCGGGGGCAGCACGTTTGGCCGCTCCTGGGCGGAGCGGGGGTCGTTTCCCATTTGACTTTCCCAGGCCCGGGCGGGGCCGGACCGGAAAGCACCTCTTTCCGAGCGGCAAATGTTACATGCCTGTGACGCAAACGTTAAGGGTTTGGGTCTGTTCGCGGATGCAAAAGGCTACAATTGTGGCGTCAATCCACCAGATTCGCGGCCGGCGCCCTTGGAGGCCAGCAAGCCGGAGGCGCGGCGCGGGGGTCTTTTTTTTACTTGCCACGGGGTTTGCCAGTGTCCCATCCTGCTTTGCCTTATCCGATTTCCGCCTACACCCGCGGGGCCGAGTTCGCTCGCCGCCTGGGCCAGCGGATCATGATCCTGGACGGTGCCATGGGCACCATGATCCAACGTTACAAATTGGGCGAGGCGGATTTCCGGGGCGAGCGTTTCGCGGACCATCACAAGGACCTGAAGGGCGACAACGAACTGCTGTCGCTGGTGCGCCCGGACATCATCCGCGAGATCCACGACCAATACCTGCGAGCGGGCGCGGACGTCATCAGCACCAATACCTTCGGCGCCACGGACATCGCCCAGGGCGACTATGACCTGCCGGGCATCAGCTACGACCTGAACCTGGAATCGGCGCGTCTGGCCTGTGCGGCGCGCGACGCCTTCAGCACCCCGGACTGGCCGCGCTTCGTGGCCGGCGCGCTGGGCCCGCAGCCCAAGACCGCCTCCATTTCCCCGGACGTGAACGATCCGGCAGCCCGCAACGTGACTTTCGAGCAGTTGCGCGTGGCCTACGCCGAGCAGGTCAACGCCCTGCTGGACGGCGGCGTGGACATCCTGCTGATCGAGACCGTGTTCGACACCCTGAATGCCAAGGCGGCGGTGTTCGCACTGGAAAGCGTATTCGAGGAGCGCGGCGAACGCGTGCCCGTCATGGTGTCGGGCACGGTGACGGACGCGTCGGGGCGCATCCTGTCGGGCCAGACCGTGGAAGCCTTCTGGAACTCCATGCGCCATGCCCGCCCCATCACCATAGGCCTGAACTGCGCCCTGGGTGCGGCGCTCATGCGCCCCTACGTGGCCGAGCTGTCCAAGCTCTGCGACACCTATGTCTGCGTGTACCCCAACGCCGGCCTGCCCAATCCCATGGCGGAAACGGGCTTTGACGAAACGCCGGCCGATACCTCTGGCCTGCTGCAGGAATTCACCCAGGCGGGACTGGTGAACATGGTGGGCGGCTGCTGCGGCACCACGCCCGAACACATCGCCGCCATCGCCGAGCTGTGCCGGGACCTGCCGCCGCGCGTCGTGCCCGAGGTTCCCGTCAAGACGCGCCTGTCGGGCCTGGAGCCCTTGAACATCGACGACGAGACCTTGTTCGTGAACGTGGGCGAACGCACCAACGTCACGGGCAGCAAGGCCTTTCTGCGCCTGATCCGCGAAGAGAACTACGAAGAGGCCCTGTCCGTGGCGCGCCAGCAGGTCGAGAACGGCGCCCAGATCATCGACATCAACATGGACGAGGGCATGCTGGATTCGGCGGCCTGCATGCACCGCTTCCTGAACCTGATCGCCTCCGAGCCGGACATCGCCCGCGTGCCCATCATGATCGACAGTTCCAAGTGGGACGTGATCGAGACCGGCCTGCGTTGCGTGCAGGGCAAGGCCATCGTCAACTCCATCTCCATGAAGGAAGGGATCGAACCCTTCCTGGAGCACGCCCGCCTGTGCCGCAAGTACGGCGCCGCCGTGGTGGTCATGGCTTTTGACGAGCAGGGCCAGGCCGACAACCTCCAGCGCCGCATCGAGATCTGCGAGCGCGCCTACCGCCTGCTGGTGGACGAGGTGGGCTTCCCGCCCGAGGACATCATCTTCGATCCCAACGTGTTCGCGGTGGCCACGGGCATGGACGAGCATGCCAACTACGGCCTGGACTTCATCCAGGGCGTGAGCTGGATCCACAAGAATCTGCCGCACGCGCGCCTGTCGGGCGGCATCTCCAACGTCAGCTTTTCCTTCCGCGGCAACGAAGCCATGCGCGAGGCCATTCACACGGTGTTCCTGTACTACGCCATCCGGGAAGGCCTGACCATGGGCATCGTGAACGCGGGCCAGCTGGGCGTGTACGCCGACATCGAGCCGCATCTGCGCGACCTGATCGAGGACGTCATCCTGAACCGGGCCGAACCCAAGGGCAAGACGGATCCGGCCGATGAGCGCACCCCCACGGAGCGCCTGGTGGAGATGGCCGAAAGCGTGAAGGGTTCGGGCGCCAAGAAGGAAGAAGACCTGGCCTGGCGCGAGGCCTCGGTGGAGCAGCGCCTGATCCACTCCCTGGTGCATGGCATCACCACCTTCATCGTGGAAGACACGGAAGAGGTCCGGCAGAAGATCGCCGCCCAGGGCGGCCGCCCCATCTCCGTCATCGAAGGCCCCCTGATGGACGGCATGAACGTGGTGGGCGACCTGTTCGGCCAGGGCAAGATGTTCCTGCCGCAGGTGGTCAAGTCCGCGCGCGTCATGAAGCAGGCCGTGGCCCACCTGATTCCCTTCATCGAAGAAGAAAAGCGCCAGATCGAGGCGGCCGGCGGCGACGTGCGCTCCAAGGGCCGCATGGTCATCGCCACGGTCAAGGGCGACGTGCACGACATCGGCAAGAACATCGTGTCGGTGGTCATGCAGTGCAACAACTTCGAAGTGGTCAATATGGGCGTGATGGTGCCCTGCGCCGAGATCCTGGCCAAGGCCAAGGAAGTGCAAGCCGATATCGTGGGCCTGTCGGGCCTGATCACGCCCAGCCTGGAGGAAATGGCCTACGTGGCTTCCGAAATGCAGCGCGATCCCTACTTCCGCGAGCGCAACATTCCCCTGATGATAGGCGGGGCCACCACCAGCCGCGTGCACACGGCCGTGAAGATCGCGCCGCACTACGACGGCCCGGTCATCTACACGCCGGACGCCAGCCGCTGCGTGGGCGTGGCCACCAACCTGGTGTCGGACAATGTCGAGGAGTTCCTGGCCGAGATCCGCGAGGAATACGAGCAGGTGCGCCAGCGCCATGCCAACCGCAAGGCCACGCCGCTGATCTCCCTGGACAAGGCCCGCGAGGACAAGCCGGCCATAGACTGGTCCACCTATGTGCCGCCGCGTCCCAAGTTCATCGGCCGGCGCGTGTTCAAGAATTACGACCTGGCCGAAATCGCCCAGTACATCGACTGGACGCCTTTCTTCCAGACCTGGAGCCTGTTCGGCAAATACCCCGCCATCCTGGAGGACAAGGTGGTGGGCGAACAGGCCAGGACCTTGTTCGCGGAAGGGCAGGCCATGCTCAAGAAGGTCATCGAAGGCCGCTGGCTCACCGCCAACGGCGTGGTCGCCTTCTACCCGGCCAACACAGTCAACGGCGAGGATATCGAAGTCTATGCCGATGAGTCGCGCAGCGATGTGCTCTTCACCTGGCGCAACCTGCGCCAGCAGGGCGTCAAGCGCGAAGGCGTGGACAGCAAGTGCCTGGCCGACTATATCGCGCCCAAGGAAAGCGGCGTGGCCGACTACATCGGCCTGTTCGCCGTGACCGGCGGCCTCGGGGTGGACAAGCTGTCCGAGCGCTTCCAGGCCGAGGGCGACGATTACTCGGACCTGATGATCAAGGCCCTGGGCGACCGTTTCGCCGAAGGTTTCGCCGAGTGCCTGCACGCCCGCGTGCGCACCGACCTGTGGGGCTACGTCACCGACGAGCGCCTGTCCAACGAGGAGCTCATCGATGAAAAATACCAGGGCATACGTCCGGCTCCCGGCTATCCGGCCTGCCCTGAGCACGTGGTCAAGCAGGAGATGTTCCGCGTGCTGCAGTGCGAGGAAATCGGCATGTTCATTACCGACAGCTACGCCATGATCCCGGCCTCCAGCGTGTCCGGCTTCTACTTCAGCCACCCCCAGTCCAAGTATTTCAACGTGGGCAATATCGGCGAAGACCAGTTGCAGGACTACATCCAGCGCAGCGGCCGCACGGAAGAGGACGTGCGCCGCACGCTGTCCAGCGTGCTGGGCTGACATGGCCGGGCGCACCGGAACCGCTGCGGAGCAGTCCGCGGCCCTGACCCGGCGCCAGGCGCTGGGCCGCTTCCTGCGCCATGCCCGTGAACGCATCCGGCCCGAGGACCTGGGCCTGGCTCCCGGCGTGCGGCGGCGCACGCCGGGACTGCGCCGCGAAGAGGTGGCGCAGTTGTGCGACATCAGCACCACCTGGTACACCTGGATCGAGCAGGGCCGCGATGTCACCGTCTCGCCGGCGGTCTGCGCGCGCCTGGCGTCCGTGCTGAAGCTGGCCCGCGCGGAGCGCCACTACCTGTTCGAGCTGGCCGACTGCGCCGATCCGGAACACTGGCAGGGCGACATCCAGCCCCTGCCGCAGGGCTTGAGCGCCTGCGTGGACAGCATCACTGCGCCGGCCTACATCCTGGATCGCAGCTGGAACGTGCTGGCGCGCAACGAGGCCCTGCTGGAGCTGTTCGACGGCTGGCCCGACCGCAGCGAGCAGCCCAACCTGCTGCGCTATATCTTCCTGGATCCGGCCGCGCGCGACCTGGTGGTGGACTGGGAGCAGCGCGCCAGCCGCGTGGTGGCCGAATTCCGCGCCGATGTCGGCGCGCATGCGAACGAGCCCGATCTGCAGGCCCTGATCCACGAACTAACCCAGCAAAGCCAGGTGTTCGCCTTCTGGTGGGGGCGGCAGACGGTGGTCGAGCGCGAAGGCGGCCTGCGGGATTTCCGGCATCCGCGGCTGGGCGTGCGGCGCTTCCAGCAGTTCACCTTCAGGCTGGCGATCCGGCCGGACTGCAAGCTGGTGATGCTGCTGGCCGATGCGGCCGCTCCAGCCTGAACCGGCGCTGCGCGGCCCTCTAGCGCTGGATGACTTTCCGGGTCTGTTTTTCCTGCAGGGCGTCGCCGTCAGCCGGCGACAGGCGGGCGAAGGACAGGCTGGAGGCGGCCGTGATGGCGCCCAGGATCAGGAAGGCCCAGACCACGTCCTGCGTGGCAACGGCGGTGGCGCCGCGCAGGGACATGCTGACGTTCAGGGTGACGGCCGCGCAGGCCACCCCCAGGCTGATCGCCAACTGCTGGGCCATGGCCGCGAAGCTGCTGGCGCGGCTCATGGCGTGCGAGTCCAGGTCGGCATAGGTCAGCGTGTTCACGGCCGTGAATTGCAGCGAACGGAAGAAGCCGCCCGCCGTCAGCACGGCGGCCATCAGCCACAGCGGCGTGCTGGCCTGGAACAGGGCGCAAAGGGCGATGAACAGCCCGGTCAGCCAGGCGTTCACGATCAGCACCCGGCGAAAGCCGTAGCGCCGTATGATGGGCGGGGCGGCCAGCTTCATGACCAGCGCGCCGATGGCGCCCGTGAAGGTGATCAGGCCGGCGGCCAGGGCGCTCATGCCGAAGCTGGTCTGCAGCAGAATGGCCAGCAGGAAAGGCGAAGCGCCCAGGGAGAAGCGGCACAGATTGCCGCCCAGCACGGAAATGGCGAAGGTCTTGGTGCGCAGCAGCGTCAGGTCGATGATGGGGTAGGCGGCCTGGCGCGAATGCCAGCCGTACCAGAGCCCGGCCGCCAGGCCGGTCAGGGTCAGCCAGCCCAGGGTGGGCCAGCTCAGCGTGCCGTGGCCCACGTTCTCGAAGCTGGTCACCAGCGTGGCCAGGCAGACGGCGCTCAGCAGAAAGCCCAGCCAGTCCAGGGGGGCGCGCTCCATGGGGTAGTCTTCGCGGATGTACTTGAGCACCAGGGCGATGCCCAGCAGCCCCACGGGAATGTTGATCAGGAATATCCAGTGCCAGGTGGCGTAGGTGACCAGGAAGCCGCCCACCGGCGGGCCGATGATGGGCCCCAGCAAGGCGGGCAGGGTCAGCACGGCCATGGCGCCCAGCAACTGGTCCTTGGGCACGCGGCGCAGCAGGATGATGCGCCCGACCGGCACCATCATGGCCCCGGCCATGCCCTGCACCACCCTGGCGGCCACCAGTTGCGGCAGGTTCTGGGACAAGGCGCATGCAACAGAACTGACGGTAAAGAGTAAAATGGCGGCCAGGAACACCTTGCGGGCGCCGAAGCGATCGGCGGCCCAGCCGCTGATGGGCACGAACACGGCCACGGCCAGCAGGTAGCTGGTGATGATGATGTTCATGCGGATTACGCTGGTGTCCAGCGAGAGCGCCATGGTGGGCAGGGCGGTGGCCACCACCGTGGAGTCCAGCATCTGCATGAAGAGCGCGCAGCCGACGATGTAGGGAATGATGCGTATGGCGCGGCGCTCCTGGGAAGACATGGCCGCATCGGCAGCGGTTTCGGTCGTGACAGACGTCATGCAGCGAGCTCTCCGGTGTTCGGTGCAGTAAACTCGAACTTTTCTGTTATCCAATTACTTTAGGCGTACAGGTATTATGGCAAAGAATTACGAATCGGAAATCACCCAGTTCCTCAAGCAATACAAAGATCAGTATCCCGATACCGAAGCGCGTCAGCGCGAAGGCCGTCATCGTCTGTGGGACAAGCAGATCGACCAGGAGCTGCAGGACGGCTACAAGGCGGCGCGCACGCCTCAGAAGCCTTACGTGTACTACGAGAACAACTGAAGCCGCACGCCTGACCTGTGTCCGAGATCGAACAGGAAATCGCGCTGGACGAGCCGCAGGCCGATGCCGATGCGGTGCTGGCGCGACTGTACGGCGAACCCCTGTTCGCCATACCCCAGGATCTGTACATCCCGCCCGATGCGCTGGAAGTCTTTCTGGACGCCTTCGAAGGCCCGCTGGACCTGTTGCTGTACCTGATACGCAAGCAGAACTTCAACGTCCTGGACATTCCCATGGCCCAGGTCACCGGGCAGTACCTGGCCTATGTGGAACAGATCCGCGCCAGCAATCTGGAGCTGGCCGGGGAATACCTGCTGATGGCGGCCCTGCTCATCGAGATCAAGTCCCGCATGCTCCTGCCCGTGCGCAAGGCCGATACCGGCGAGGAGGTCGAGGACCCGCGCGCCGAGCTGGTGCGCCGTCTGCTGGAGTACGAACGCATGAAGCTGGGGGCGCGCCGCCTGGACGAGCTGCCCTTGCAGGGGCGCGATTACCTTCTGGCGGCCGCCCACGCCGAGCTGGTCGTGGAGGAGATCCTGCCCGAGGTCTGCGCCGACGACCTGCGCCAGGCCTGGCTGGGCATCCTCAAGCGCGCCAAGCTCAACGCCAGCCACAAGATCACCCGCGAGCAATTGTCGGTTCGCGATCACATGAGCCAGATCCTGCGCCGATTGCAGGACGTGCGCTTCATGGAATTCACCCAGCTTTTTTCCGAACGCCTGGATCAGGGAGATCCGGCGGCGGTGATTGTCGTGCACTTTCTGGCCATGCTGGAACTGGCACGAGAGTCCCTGCTTGAAATCACCCAGGCCGAGCCCTATGCTCCCATTTACCTGCGCCTGACCTACATCCGGGCCTAGGGCGGGCCAGCCGGCCTCATTCCGTAGCGGAGAAATTTTTGAAAGTCGTCCACAACATCCAAGAACTGCGCGATCAGCTCCAGGGCCAGACACGCGTGGCATTCGTGCCTACCATGGGCAATCTGCACCAGGCTCACCTGTCGCTGATGAAGCTGGCCCGTCAGCACGGCGATCCGGTGGTCGCCAGCATTTTCGTCAACCGCCTGCAGTTCGGGCCCAACGAGGACTTCGACCGTTATCCGCGCACCTTGCAGGACGACGTGGCCAAGATGGAGCAGGAACGGGACGTCTACGTGCTGTTCGCGCCGTCGGAAAAGGAAATGTACCCGGAGCCGCAGAATTTCCGCGTCAGTCCGCCGGACCACCTGGGCCGCATCCTGGAAGGGCATTTCCGCCCCGATTTCTTCGAAGGCGTGTGCACGGTGGTGCTCAAGCTGTTCTCCTGCGTGCAGCCGCGCGTGGCCGTGTTCGGCAAGAAGGATTACCAGCAGCTGATGGTGGTGCGCCAGATGGTGCGCCAGTTCCAGCTGCCGGTGGAGATCCTGGCCCACGAGACCGTGCGCGAAACCGACGGCCTGGCCATGTCGTCCCGCAACCGTTATCTGAGCGAGGCCGAGCGCGCCGAAGCGCCGCAGCTCTACCAGGCGCTGCAGGACATGGCGCGGCAATTGCAGCAGGGCGACAGCCGCGAGCAGATCGAGGAGCGCGCCGCCCGCCGCCTGGCCGAACGCGGCTGGCAGGTGGACTACATGGCCCTGCGCCGCCAGTCCGACCTGCTGGAACCCACGCCGGAACAGATCCAGGGCGGCGAGCCGCTGGTGGCCTTGGCCGCCGCCAAGCTGGGCGCCACCCGGCTGATCGACAACCTGGAGATGGTGAAGGCCTGATTGCGCGATCACGGCAGCAAGGACAACGAAGCACGGTTCAGGCCGTGCTTTTTTATTGACAACTTAGACCTGTGACAAAGTCATCCTGTCAGAGCTAACAGTCGCTCGGAAGTTGCATAAAATGACAAAATATGTCTTATGGTTAACAAGTTGAGCCAGCGGCGGCAGGACCGCCCGGCACATGTATCGCGAGGCTGACATGGTATTGAATGGTCATCTTCCCGCCAACGTCCTCTTCGACAGCCTGACGCCGCGCGAGCGCGACGTGCTGTCCTATATCGCCATCGGCAAGGCCAACAAGGTGATCGCGGCCGAACTGGCCATTTCCCAGCGCACCGTGGAAGCGCACCGGGCGCGGGTCTTCCAGAAACTGCGGGTGCGCAATGCCGTGGAACTGACCCGGTTCGTGTTCAGCGAACCGGGCCTGCTGGAGGCGCTGCCGCCCAGGGTATCGGGCAGGCAGGCGGGTTAGAGCCGGACTGGGCTCAGCGGCAGGCCGGGACGGGCTTGCCGTCCAGCTCGGCAATGGGGTCGATGTCGGCCTGGCGGGTCAGGCGGCTTTCCAGCGTGGGGCGCTGCTGGTTGAATGTATTGATGCGTAGCACATTGCCATTCACGAAGCTCAGGTCGGCCAGCGTGGTGTCGTTGTCCGCCAGCAGGGCGATGCGCGTGGGCTGCGCGCCTATGGGCACCCAGCAGCCGCCAGCGCTGCGCGCCTGTCCGCCGTCCAGGGGCACGGCGCGCAGGCGCCACTGGCCGGCGGGCGCCAGCGTGACGCTGATCTTGGAAGGCGAGCAGGCGCCGCCCTGGGGCGGGCAGGACAGCGTGCCCAGGAAGGTCTTGGGCTCGGCCAGTTCGGCCACGGCCGTGCCCCGCGGCGCGGCTTGCTGTTCAGCCTGGGCGGGAGCGACGGAGCGCACGCCTTCCTGGTCGCCGAAGCCCAGGGTGATCTGCGAAGGAGCGCGGGTCGTGTCGCGGCCCTGGGCGTTGCGCAGGGCATCCTGCTGCGTGGAGCCGCGCCCTTCGTTGGGATCGGGCTGGGCCGGGTTCTGGGCGCAGGCCGCCAGCAGGGCGACCATGACCAGAGAAAGGGGACGCAGGGACGTGATCTTCTGAAAAGGCATGGCGGACTTCCGTGGAGAGGGATACTGCGATTCTACGCGAGACCTTGCGCGCAGGACAGCGCCGCCGTTTGCCTGCGGGGTAGGAGGATCGCCGTCCTTACGTTACAGTTTCATTTTTGACGGATGGACGGCGCATGCTGACGATAGGGCTGACGGGGGGAATCGGATCGGGCAAGAGCAAAGTGGCGGATTTCTTCGCCGCCTGGGGCGCGGCCGTCATCGATACGGATGTGATCGCCCATCAGCTCACCGCGCCCGGCGGGCAGGCCATCGAACCCATCCGCCAGGCCTTCGGGCAGGAGTTCATCGCCGCGGACGGATCCATGGACCGCGACCGCATGCGCGCCCGCGTCTTTCAGGATCCGCCGGCGCGCCGCCGCCTGGAGGGCATCATTCATCCCTTGATTTCAGCCGTAACAAAAGCACAGACCTTGACTGCGCAGGGATGTTATCTTGTCGTGGTGGTGCCTTTGCTGGTGGAGTCGGGCCGGTGGCGGGAGCGGGTGGACCGCATCTGCGTCGTCGATTGCGATCCGGCCACCCAGGTGCGCCGCGTGCAGCAGCGCAGCGGGCTGTCCCTTGCCACGATTGAGCGTATCATGGCCGCACAGGCCACGCGCGAGCAGCGTCTTGCGCTGGCCGATGATGTCGTCCTGAATGACGGGGAGACGACGCTGCCGCTCCTGGAGCAGCGCGCCCGGGCCGTACACGAAGCCTGGCGCGCCCTGTCCGGTCGAGCGCGGGTCCCGCCCCGCCGCAAGCAGTCTAATAAAGGTTTCTAAACGCGTGACTTTATACGAATACCCATGCAACGAGCGTGTCAGGGCTTTGCTCCGGGTGGAATACCTGTTCGAGCGGCTGTTTCACTTTGCCCGCAGCCTGGACGCGCACTCCCATCAGGTTGCCGTGGCAACCTTGTTCGACTTGCTGGACATCTCCGATCGCACCGACTTGCGCTCCGCCGTCCTGCAGGACCTCGAGCGCCAGCGCATCGCGCTGGCGGCCTTGCGCGAGCATCCCGGCGTGCAGCTGCAGGCGCTGGACAAGATGCTGGACGAAATCAACGGCGCGGCGGCCGAGCTGTCCGCGCAGGGGCGGGTGGGCCAGGGTCTGCGCGACAATGAATGGCTGGCCAGCCTGCGCGGCCGGGTCGCCGTTCCGGGCGGCACCTCGCAGGTGGACATGCCGTCCTACTACTCCTGGCAGCAACGTCCCGATGCCGAGCGCGTCGAGGACATCCGGCGCTGGTCGGAGCCCTTTGCGCCCCTGTATCAGGGCCTGGCCCTGATCCTGCGCCTGCTGCGCCAATCGGGCGACGCGGTCGAGCAGACCGCCCGCGAAGGCTCCTACCAGGAGATGCTGGCCGGCAAGTCCTTCCAGTTGCTGCGGGTCTGGGTGAACGCCGGCGCGCGCATCTATCCCGAGATGAGCGCCAACCGCTATGTGGTGTGGGTGCGCTTCGTGCAGCAGGACAACCAGCTCAAGCCGCAACCGGTCACGGCGGACATTCCTTTCCGGCTGGCGCGCTGCAATTTCGGCTGAACAATTCCGTTCATATCAGGTTCAGGTAGCGGCTTTTATACTTGGCCGGGCAGGTGCGCGCCGGAGCGGGCGGCTGTTGCACGCAGGCTTCGCGCATGGACATGAATCCGTCCCTTGCGCCGGGCTCAATGGAATAATGTCACACGATGCGCGAGCGCGTCCGAAACGGACGCGCTGCCGTTAAACGCTGATTTTGACGCTGCGTGCGGACAATCGAGTTTTAGCCGGGGAGCTTACATGTCGGAGTTGAATACAGGCAGAGGTCGGAAGTCCCGAACCTTTTATGTCTGCTTGGTGCTGGGGCTGTTGGTGGCGGGAGGCCTGGCTTACTACGTTTTGTCTCCGAAGCCCGCCGCGACCGAAAGCGCCTCCGGCCAGCCGCGCGGACCGCGCGGCATGATGGGCTCCGCCAAGGTGCCAGTGCGCGCCGTAACCGTGCAGGAAGGGCTGATCGACCAGACTTTGACGGCCATCGCCACGGTCAAGCCCCTGCAGACCGTGGCCGTGCGCGGCGAGGTCGACGGCGTGCTGGTGCGCGTCCTGTTCAAGGACGGCCAGCGCGTCAAGGCCGGCGACCTGCTGGCCGAGATCGATCCGCGCACCTATCAGGTCCAGCTGGATCAGGCGCGCGGCCAGTTGCTGCAGAACCAGGCCCAGCTCAAGGGCGCGCAGCAGGAGCTGCAGCGTCACCGCGTGCTGTTCCAGCAGAATTCGATTTCGCGCCAAGCGCTGGAGACTAAGGAAACCGCCGTGCAGCAGCTTCAGGCGCAGGTCAAGTCCAGCCAGGCGGAAGTGGCCCGCACCCAATTGCAGCTGGATCGCACCCGCATTACGGCGCCGCTGGACGGTCGTCTGGGTCTGCGCAAGCTGGATCAGGGCAACCTGATTTCCGCCGCCAATACCGACGGCCTGGTCGTCATCACCCAGACCGATCCGATCGGCGTGGAATTCTCCCTGCCCCAGAATCAGTTGGCGGCTCTCTCGCAGGCCATGCGCCAGAGCGAGGCGCCGCTGCGCGTGGAGGTCACCGACAGCAACGGCCGGGTGCTTTCCAGCCAGGGCCGGCTGCAGGCCCTGGACAATCAGATCGACGTGGCCACGGGCACCTTGCGCGTGAAGGCGGAGTTCGACAATCCCGACGAGACCCTGTTTCCCAACCAGTTCGTCAATGCGCGCATCTACCTGGGCCAGCAGCAAGGGCTGCTGATCCCGTCCTACGCGGTGCAGCGCGGCTCGGTGGGCACCTATCTGTATACGTTGGACGCGGACGACAAGGTGCATGTGCAGCCGGTGGAACTGGGCACCGCCTCGCTGGACACCACGCTGGTGGCTTCGGGCTTGAAGGCGGGCGAGCGCATCGTGGTGGAAGGCACCGACCGCCTGCGCGAAGGTTCGGTCGTGGAAGTGATGGACGCAGCCGGCAAGGCCCAGGCGCCGGCGGCCAAGCCGGAACAGGCCCAGCGGCTGGCCGGCGGATCGGGCCGGCGCGCACGCCCAGCGGGTGAATAAACGGTGAGCATGTCCCGACTTTTCATCCTGCGCCCGGTGGCCACCACCCTGGCCATGGTCGCGCTGCTGGTGTCCGGCCTGCTGGGCTATCGCATGCTGCCGGTGGCGGCCCTGCCGCAGGTGGACTATCCCACCATCCAGGTGGTCACCCTTTATCCGGGCGCCAGTCCCGATGTGGTGGCGGCCCTGGTCACCTCGCCGCTGGAGAGGCGCTTCGGCAGCATGTCGGGCCTGTCGCAGATGATCTCCTCCAGCTCGGGCGGCGCCTCGCGCATCACCTTGCAGTTCGACCTGGGCCTGTCGCTGGACGTGGCCGAGCAGGAGGTGCAGGCGGCCATCAATGCAGCGTCCAACATGCTGCCCAACGACTTGCCGGCCCCGCCCATCTACAACAAGGTCAATCCGGCCGATACGCCGGTGATCTCGCTGGCGGTGACCTCGCCCAACATGCCCCTGCACGAGGTGCGCGACCTGATCGACGTGCGGGTTGCGCAGAAGCTCTCGCAGGTCAACGGCGTGGGCCTGGTCAGCATCGCCGGCGGCCAGCAGCCGGCCGTGCGCATCCAGGCCGACCCGGCCGCCCTGGCCGCGCGCAACCTGACCCTGACCAATCTGCGCCAGGCCGTGGTCGCGGCCAACGTCAACCAGCCCAAGGGCAATCTGGACGGACCGCAACGCTCCACCAGCATCAGCGCCAACGAACAGCTCAAGTCGGTGCGCGACTATGAGAACCTGATCATCGCCTATCAGAATGACGCCGCGGTGCGGCTGGGCGAGGTGGCGACCGTGGTGCGCGACGCCGAGGACGTGCGCCAGGCCGCCTGGGCGGGATCGGAGCCGGCCATCCTGCTGAACATCCAGCGTCAGCTCGGCGCCAACGTCATCGACGTCGTCGACCAGATCCAGAGCCTGCTGCCCGAGATCCGCCGTTCCCTGCCGGTGGGCGTGGACGTGTCGGTGGCCACCGACCGCACCCAGACCATCCGTGACTCGGTGGACCACGTGCAGAAGGAGATGATCCTGGCCATCGTGCTGGTGGTGCTGGTCACGTTCGTGTTCCTGCGCACCTGGACGGCCACCGTCATTCCCAGCGTGGTCGTGCCCATTTCGCTGATCGGCACTTTCGGCATCATGTTCCTGTGCGGCTTCAGCGTGAACAACCTGACGCTCATGGCCCTGACCATCGCCACCGGCTTTGTGGTGGACGACGCCATCGTCATGATCGAGAACATCGCGCGCTACATCGAAAAAGGCGAGAGCGCCCTGCAGGCGGCCCTCAAGGGAGCCGCCCAGATCGGCTTCACGCTGCTGTCCCTGACCATCTCCCTGATCGCCGTGCTGATACCGCTGCTGTTCATGAGCGATGTCATCGGGCGGCTGTTCCGCGAGTTCGCCATCACGCTGGCCGTGGCCATCCTGCTGTCGTTGTTCATCTCTCTCACGCTCACGCCCATGATGTGCGCGCGTATGCTCAAGCCCAGCGCCGAGCAGAAGCACGGCCGCTTCACGACCTGGGCCGGCGTTCAGATGGACAGGGTCATTCACGCCTACGACAAGGGCCTGGTCTTCGTGCTGCGGCACCAGAGGCTGACCCTGCTGGTGGCCGTGGGCACGGTGGCGCTTACCGGCCTGCTGTACGTGGTGGTGCCCAAGGGCTTCTTTCCGCAGCAGGACACCGGCCTGATCCAGGTCATCACGCAAGGGCCGCAGACGGCTTCTTTCGGCGCCATGAGCCGCCTGCAGCAAGAGGCGGCCGCCATCGTACTGGAAGATCCGGATGTGGATACCGTCACCTCCTTCATCGGCGTGGACGGCACCAACGCCACCCTGAACAACGGCCGCATGCAGATTTCCCTGAAGCCCCGGAGCAGCGGGCGCGCCGGCGCCGATGAAATCATGGCGCGGCTGGGCGAACGTCTGGCGGACATTCCCGGCCTGACGGCGTACCAGCAGTCCATACAGGAGCTGACGGTGGACGATCAGATCAGCCGCAACGTCTACCAGATGGCCCTGTCCGATCCGGACACGGACGTGCTGAACGAATGGATGCCCAAGTGGCTGGACGCCGTGCGTCGGCTGCCGCAGATCAAGGACGCGTCCATGGGGCTGCAGAACGATGGCCTGCAACTGCTGCTGGACATAGACCGCGATGCGGCCGCGCGCGTGGGCGTGACCAAGGCCAATATCGACGACGCCTTGTACGACGCTTTCGGCCAGCGCCTGATCTCCACCATCTACACCCAGTCGGCCCAGTACCGCGTCGTGCTGGAAGTGCAGGGCGGTTATCGCCAGGCGCCGCAGGACCTGGAGCATATCTACGTCACGACCAGCTCCGGGACTTCGGTGCCGGTCACCTCCCTGGCGCGCATCCGGCTGCTGCCCAGCACCTTGTCGGTGGAGCGGCTCGGCCAGTTCCCGGCCGTGAATGTATCCTTCGACGTGGCCGAGGGCTATTCGCTGTCGGACGCCATAAGCGCCATCGAGACGGTGCGCGAGGACATCGGCATGCCGGCCTCGGTGGACCTGCGCTACCTGGGGGCGGCCAAGGCCTTTCATGCCTCCTTGTCCAGCACGTTGTGGCTGATGCTGGCGGCGGTGCTGACCATGTACATCGTGCTGGGCATCCTGTACGAGAGCTACATCCATCCCGTCACCATCCTGTCCACGCTGCCGTCGGCGGCCATCGGGGCTCTGGTGGCGCTGTTGCTGGCCGGGCGGGACCTGGACATGGTGGGGGTGATCGGCATCATCCTGCTGATCGGCATCGTCAAGAAGAACGCCATCATGATGATCGATTTCGCCCTGGAGGCCCAGCGAGAGCAGGGCCTGCCTCCGCGCCAGGCCATCCATCAGGCGGCCTTGCTGCGCTTCCGGCCCATCCTGATGACCACCCTGGCCGCGCTGTTCAGCGCCATCCCGCTGATGTTCGCCACCGGCTCGGGCGCGGAGCTGCGCCAGCCGCTGGGCCTGGTCATGGTGGGCGGCCTGCTGGCCAGCCAGCTGCTGACGCTGTTCACCACGCCCGTCATCTACCTGTTCTTTGACCGCTTCACCCGCCGCAGCGGCGCGCGCGAGGCCTCATGAAGCGTCTGCTTGGGCTGTTCATCTTCCGGCCGGTGGGCTCCAGCCTGCTGGCGCTGGCCATGGTGCTGGCCGGCGCCTTGTCGCTTCGCCTGCTGCCCGTGGCGCCGCTGCCGGAAATGGATTTCCCCATGATTGCGGTCGAGGCCCGCCTGCCCGGCGCCAGCCCCGAGACCATGGCCTCCAGCGTGGCCACGCCCCTGGAGCAGTCGCTCGGTTCGATCGCCGGCATTTCCGAGATGAGCTCGCGCAGCAGCGAAGGCTCCACCCAGATCATCCTGATCTTCGAGCTCGACCGGGACATCGAGGGCGCGGCCCGCGACGTGCAGGCGGCCATCAACCAGGCCCGGCCCATGCTGCCATCGGGCATGTCCAGCGTGCCCACCTACGAAAAGGTCAATCCTTCATCCATGCCCGTCATGGTGCTGGCCTTGACCTCGCCCACGGCGACCAAGGCCCAGCTCTACGACATGGCCAGCGGCATCGTGCAGCAGAAGCTTGCGCAGATTCCGGGCGTGGGCTCGGTGGACGTGGGCGGGGGCTCCCTGCCGGCGGTGCGCGTGGGCTTGAATCCCAAGGCGCTGGCCTCGGCCGGCATCGCATTGGATGACGTGCGCTCCGTCATCAACAATGCCAACAGCCTGCGGCCCAACGGCTACCTGGAAGACGGCAAGGACCAGTGGCAGCTCAGTTCGGGCAAGCAGTACAACCAGGCGCGCCAGTTCGAGCCGCTGGTGCTCAAGACCCAGGACGGGCAGGTGATCCGCCTGGGTGATGTGGCCAAGGTGGAGGATTCGGTGGAGGACATCCACAGCCTGGGCTACCTGAACGACCAGCCGGCGGTCCTGCTGATCGTGCGCCGCCAGGCGGGCGCCAACATCATCGAGACCGTCAACACCATACGCGAGCGCCTGCCCGACATCGAGGAGATGCTGCCCAGCGAGGCCCACCTGTCCGTCGCGCAGGATCGCACGCCCAGCATCCGCGCCACGCTGGACGAGGCCCAGCTGACCCTGATCATCGCCGTCGCCCTGGTGGTGCTGGTGGTGCTGCTGTTCCTGCGCAACTGGCGCGCGGCCCTGATTCCGGCGATTGCGGTGCCGGCTTCGCTGATCAGCACCTTCGCCCTGATGTATCTGTTCGGCTTCACGCTCAACACCATTTCATTGATGGCCTTGATCGTGGCCACGGGCTTCGTGGTGGACGATGCCATCGTGGTGCTCGAGAGCATCATGCGCTACCTGGAGAAGGGCTTGTCGCCCATGCGCGCGGCGTTGCGCGGCACGCGCGAGGTCGGCTTCACGGTGACGGCCATGAGCCTGTCCCTGGTGGCCGTGTTCATTCCCCTGTGGCTGATCGGCGGCCTGGCCGGGCGCCTGTTCATGGAGTTCGCCGTCACGCTGTGCACGGCGGTGATGGTCTCGCTGATCATCTCGCTGATGCTCACGCCCATGATGTCGGCGCGCCTGCTGCGTCCGGGGCCGCAGCATGGGCAGGCGCGCAATCCGCTCAGCCGCTTCCTGGGCTGGTTCGGCGAGGTCAGCTGGCGCGGCTATCGGCGCTCCCTGAACTGGGCCCTGAAGCATCATCGCATCATGCTGTTGTCGCTGTTCGCCACCATAGGACTGAACGTCTACCTGTACGCCGTGGTGCCCAAGGGTCTGTTTCCCCAACAGGACACCGGCCAGCTGATGGGGTTCTTCCGCGTGGACCGCGGCACATCCTTCCAGGCCATGGAGCCCAAGCTGGAGCATTTCCGGGCCATCCTGAACCAGGATCCGGACATACGTTCGGTGGCCGTGTTCGCGGGCGGGCGCGGCGGCAGCACCTCGTCCTTCATCCTGGTCGAGCTCAAGCCGCTGGACGAGCGCACATCCAGCGCCACGGACGTGGTCAACCGCCTGCGCGAACCGCTCAGCACCACGCCGGGCGCGCGCATGTTCATGGTGCCCCAGCAGGACATCCCGGTGGGCGGGGGAAGCGGCTCGCGCTCCGGATCCTACGACTATTCGCTGTTGGGTAGCGACCTGGAGCTGCTCAAGACCTGGCTGCCCAAGGTGCAGCAGGCCATGGCTGAACTGCCCGAACTGGTGGATGTGGACACCAGCACGGACGACAAGGCCGGCCTGGTACAGCTGGAGATAGACCGTGACCAGGCCATGCGCCTGGGCGTGGACATGGCGCTGGTGGCCAATACGCTGAACAACTCCTTCAGCCAGCGGCAGGTCGCGACCATTTACGGGCGCCTGAACCAGTACAGCGTGGTCATGGGGGTGGAGCCGCGTTTCGCCCAGGATCTGCAGTCATTGAAGGAGATCGAGGTCGTGGCCCGCGACGGCACGCGCGTGCCCCTGTCGGCCTTCACGCGTTTCACCACCGGCACGACGCCGCGCAGCATCAATCACATGGGGCTGCTGGTGGCTGAATCCGTATCCTTCGGCCTGGCCGAAGGCGTCACCTTGAGCCAGGCCACGGCGGCCATCGAGCAGGCCATGGCGCGCATCCAGCTGCCCACCCGCGAGATCCAGGCCGGCTTCGAGGGCAATACTGCCCAGATGCTGGATTCCATCGCCAAGCAGCCGCTGATGTTCCTGGCCGCGCTGGTCGCCCTGTACATCGTGCTGGGCATGCTGTACGAAAGTTACATGCATCCGCTGACCATTCTGTCCACGCTGCCCTCGGCGGGCATAGGGGCCTTGCTGGCCCTGATGATGACCAGCGGCGAATTCAACCTGATCGCCATGATAGGCGTGTTCCTGCTGATCGGCATCGTCAAGAAGAACGCCATCATGATGGTGGACTACGCCCTGCAGATGGAGCGCGAGCGCGGTCTGGATTCGCGCCAGGCCATCTATGAGGCCTGCCTGGTGCGTTTCCGGCCCATCATGATGACCACGCTGTCGGCCATCTTCGGCGCCGTTCCGCTGGTGCTGGCCTCCGGTCCCGGGGTGGAGATGCGCCAGCCGCTGGGCGTCACCATCGTGGGCGGCCTGGTGCTGAGCCAGATCCTGACCCTGTACACCACGCCGGTGGTCTATCTGTATCTGGACCGCCTGCGCCACCGTTTCCTGCGCCGCATGCGCCGCACTACTTTGGACGAGCAGACTGACCATGCCCGCTAACCGTCTTTTCTTCGCGCCCCTGACGCGCCTGAGTCTGGCCTTGCTGCTGGGGGCCCTGGCCGGCTGCGCCGTGGGTCCAGACTATCAGCGTCCCGACGCCCCCGTGGGCGAGCATTTTCGCGAAGCCCGCGTCGAGGGAGCCTGGAAGACCGCCCAGCCGGCGGACCTGCAGGCGCGCGGCGCCTGGTGGGCGGCCTTCAACGATGGCGTGCTCGACGAGCTGATGCGCGGCCTGAACACCCAGAATTTTTCCGTGCAGCAGGCCGAGGCGCGGGTGCGCCAGGCCCAGGCGGCCCTGTCCAACGCGCGCTCGGGCCTGTTCCCGCAGGTGAACGGCACGGCGGCTTCCACCCGCCGCGGCAGCGGTTCGGGCCAGACCAGCCAGAGCGGCAGCACGTATGACTTGAACGCCAACGTATCCTGGGAGGTGGACCTGTGGGGGCGCATCCGCCGCCAGGTGGAGTCGGGCGACGCCTCGCTGCAGGCCAGCGCGGCCGATATGGCGGCCACGCGCCTGAGCCTGCAGTCGCAATTGGCGCAGACGTATTTCCAGTACCGCAGCGCGGAGTCGGCCGAGCGCCTGCTGGACCAGACCGTGCAGGCTTACGAGCGCTCCTTGCAGATCAATCAGAACCGCCTGGATGCCGGTTTTTCCGCGCAGAGCGACGTGGCCGCGGCGCTCAGCCAGCTGGAAGGGGCGCGTACTCAGCGCCTGGCGCTGAATCGCGAAAAAGCAGGCTACCAGCATGCCTTGGCGGTGCTGGTGGGGCGTCCGCCCTCGCAGTTCGAACTGGTGCCCCATGCGCCTTGGCCGGTTGTGCCGGACATCCCGGTGGGCCTGCCGTCCAGCCTGCTGGAGCGGCGCCCCGACGTGGCGCGCGCCGAGCGCCGCATGGCGCAGGCCAACGCCGAGATCGGCGTGGCCAAGGCAGCCTGGTTCCCGAGCCTGAAACTCAACGCCAGCGGCGGCTTCAGCAGCTCGGATTTGAGCGAGTGGCTGACGGCGCCGGCCCGCGTATGGTCCCTGGGGCCGTCCCTGGCCCTGACCCTGCTGGATTTCGACGCGCGCCGGGCCAAGGTGGCACAGGCCGAGGCCGGCTATGACGAACAGGTCGCCGCATATCGCCAGACCGTGCTGACCGCGCTCAAGGAAGTGGAGGATGCGCTCTCGGACTTGAACGGGCTGGGGCTCGAGCAGGCCAGCCAGGCCCGGGCCCTGGCGGCGGCGCGGGAGTCCCTGCAGTTGACGCGCAATCAGTTCGACGCGGGCCTGGTGGACTACCTGAGCCTGGCGCAAACCGAAACCACGGCGTTTTCCGCGGAGAGGCAGGCGCTGGACCTGGAGTCGCAGCGGCTGCGCGCCGCGGTCAAGCTGCTGGTCGCCCTGGGCGGAGGCTGGGCGGCCCCGTCGGGCTCGGAGCAGGCGGAACCGGGAACGACCACGTCCGCCGGCTCGCCCTAATCCTGCTCCATCCAGGCGTACAGGCCGTCCACCCAATTGCGGGCGTCGTCCAGGCCGAGTCGGCTCCGGATGCGCTCGGCGCGTTCATGGAGCTCGTCAAAATCGATTTGCGGCGCCTGCTTGAAGGCGATGGCCACGATATTGCCGTCGTGGCTTTCCGGCAGCCAGGCCACGGCGGCGAAGATCTGCTGCAGCGCATGCAGATTGCGCGCATGAACCAGCGGGGCGCCCAGCAGATTGACGGTCAGCAGCCCGTGCGGGGCCAGGGCCTGGTGGCAGGCCTGGTAAAAGTCCAGGTCTTCCAGCGCGGGGTGATCGGCCTGGTCAGAATACAGATCCACCTGCAGGACATCCAGCGTTGCGTCCTGCTGCCGCAGGTAGGCCAGTGCATCGGTGATGTGCACGCGCAGGCGTTCGTTGTCGGGCGGCAGTTCGAAGACCAGCCGGCAGGCCCTGTACACCTCGGGGTTCAGCTCCACGGCCTCGACCAGCGCATCGGGAAAGTGGCGATGGCAGAAACGCGTCAGCGCGCCCGCGCCCAGGCCCAGCTGGACGATGCGCCGGGGCTGATCCAGGAACAGCGTCCACATCATCATCTGCCGTATGTATTCCAGTTCCAGGCGTTCCGGCGCGTCCAGGCGCATGGCGCCCTGCACCCAGGGCGAGCCCAGGTGCAGGTAGCGCACGCCTTCGTGCTCCGAGATGGTGACCGGCGGCATCATGCCTGCGGGCCGTCCAAAAGCTTGCGTATGCCGGCAATGCCATGGGCGCCGTGCCGGCGGGCCGGTTCCAGCGTCTGCGACGATTGCCCGCCGATGGCATAGACCGGGCGGCCCGCCTGGGAGGCCAGTTCTGCAAAACGCGCCCAACCCATGCCGGGGTCGCCGGGATGGGAGCGGCTTTCCAGCACATGGCCCAGCACCAGGAAGTCCGCCTGGATCTTGCGGGCCAGCTCGATGTCGCTCTCGTTGTGGGCCGAGACGCCGATCAGTCCCTGGTTCAGGGCAGGGAAGGCGGTCAGGGTGTCGTGGCGACGCTCGGCCAGGGCCAGCGCGTCGCTGGCGCGCAGATGCACGCCGTCGGCATGATCCCACCAGCTCTGCGGATGCACGCTGTTCACCAGGCAGCGGGCCTGGTAGCGGTGACACAGGCTGACCACCTGCAAGAAAGCCTGGTGCAGGTGGAATTCCGCGTCCTCGCGCGCCGCCCAGCCCGGTTCGCGGAACTGGACCAGCGCCAGGCCCTGTTGCAGGGCCTGCTCCAGTTGTTGCAGGTATTGGGGCAGGCGCGCCGGCTCTTCGATCTGGGTGATCAGGTAGCGTTCGGGCAGCTGCAGCCATTTCAGGGGCGGTTCGGTGGCCGGCAGCACGGGACCCACGTCCAGCGGCCCGGCCGGGCGCACCCAGGCCAGTTCCTGGCCTTCCATGCCGCGCGGCTCGCCTTGCCAGCCGCGCACCAGGCAGAAGTACAGCTTGACGAAGTTCTTGGGATATTCGTGGGTGTACGTGACCCAGGGCTGGGCCTCGGTGACCTCGATGTCCAGTTCCTCGCGCAGCTCGCGCGACAGGGCCTGCATGACGTCCTCGCCCGGTTCGATCTTGCCGCCGGGCAGCTCCCACCAGCCCGGCCAGGGCTTGTCGGCCGGGCGGCTGCCCAGCAGGACGCGGCCGTCGGGCTGCAGCAGTACGCCCACGGCCACTTCTATGCTGGGTTTACACATGGCGGGCCGTCCAGTCGCGGGCGAACTGGCGCGCCACGCGGCCCGAGCGCGAACCGCGCTCCAGCGCCCACTGCAGCGCCTCGGTGCGCGAGGCCTGGATCTGGTCGGCGGGACAGCCCAGCGCGCCCAGCCAGTAGTAGACGATGTCCAGGTAGTCGTCCTGCTTGAAGGGATAGAAGGACAGCCACAGCCCGAAGCGCTCGGACAGGGACACTTTTTCCTCGACCGCTTCGCCGGGATGGATCTCGCCGTCGGCCGAGGTGGAGACGCCCAGGTTCTCCTTCATGTATTCCGGCATCAGGTGGCGCCGATTGGACGTGGCGTAGATCAGCACGTTGTCGCCCGGAGAGGCCACCGAACCGTCCAGCACCGACTTCAGGGCCTTGTAGCCGGCTTCGCCTTCTTCAAAGGACAGGTCGTCGCTGAAGATGATGAAATGCTCGGGGCGCACGCTGATCAGCTCGATGATCTCGCCCAGGTCGCCCAGATCCGACTTGTCCACTTCGATCAGGCGCAGGCCCCGGTCGGCGTATTGCGACAGCATGGCCTTGACCAGCGAGCTCTTGCCCGTGCCGCGCGCGCCTGTCATCAGCACGTTGTTGGCGGGCTTGCCTTCCAGGAAATGGCGCGTGTTGCGTTCGATGATGCTTTTCTGGCGCTCGATGTGGTGCAGGTCCTCGCTGCGTATGGCGGCGATGTGGCTGACGCCCTCCAGCCAGCCGCGCGAACCGTTCTTGCGCCAGCGAAAGGCGACGGCGTCCCAGTTGATGGGCGGGGGGGCGGGGGGCAGCCAGGCTTCCAGCTGGGCCAGGACGCGTTCGGCGCGGCTGATCAGTGTGCTGAGGTCTTGCGGATTCAAGACGGTCTCCGTAATCGGTCTTCGAAACCGCTATTATCGCTAATTTGAAACGTTTTCCAGTGCCCAAATCCGTGCAAGGCTGGTAACAATAGGCCTAAAGCGACTCAAAATCGTATAATCACCAAGTTATGAATGGCCGTGACGGCGGCCGCACCACTTACTCGTCCGGAATCCTGTTTTGAACCTCTCAGCCCTGATTGAACCTATCGCCGACGACATGAAGGCTCTCGATGTCGTCATTCGTGAGCGCTTGAATTCGGACGTGGTGCTCATACGCACGATCGGCGAATACATCGTCAGCGCCGGCGGCAAGCGCATGAGGCCCGCCCTGCTGCTGCTGGTGGCCCGGGCGCTGGGCTATCAGGGCGCCACGCATCACCTGCTGGCCGGCGTGGTGGAGTTCATCCACACCGCGACCCTGCTGCACGACGACGTGGTCGACGAATCGGACATGCGCCGCGGCCGCCATACCGCCAATGCCGTCTTCGGCAACGCTGCCAGCGTGCTGGTGGGCGACTACCTCTATTCCCGCTCCTTCGAAATGATGGTGGAATCCGACTCCATGCGCGCCATGGCCGTGCTGTCGGGCGCCACCACGGTCATCGCCGAAGGCGAGGTGCTGCAGCTGCTGAACGTGCATGATCCGGACGTCTCCCTGGAACGCTACCTGCAGGTCGTACGCTACAAGACCGCCAAGCTGTTCGAGGCCGCCGCCCAGGTGGGCGCCATCGTGGCCGGCGCGCAGCCGCATCTGGAAGAGGCCATGGCGTCCTACGGCCGCCACATCGGCACGGCCTTCCAGCTCATCGACGACGTGCTGGACTATACCGGCGACACGGAAGCGCTGGGCAAGAACGTGGGCGACGACCTGCGCGAAGGCAAGCCCACCATGCCGCTGATCCGCGTCATGGAGGTGGGCACGCCCGAGCAGGCCCGGCTCATCAAGACCGCCATCGAGACCGGCGACGCCGATTTCAGCGCCGTGGCCCAGGCCATCGAGCAGACCGACGCCCTTGCCTATACCCGCCAGGCCGCCGAAGCCGAGGCCGAGCTCGCCGTGCAGGCGCTGGAGTCGGTGCCCGACAGCGAATTCAAGCAGGTCCTGCTGCGCCTGTGCGCTTTCGCCGTGCAGCGCGACCGCTGAACCCGTGTCCATGAAACCCGCCTGACGGCGGGTTTTTTTTGGGCTGCCCGAACTACAAGGTTAAAAGACGTCTCCTGGGAGAGCTGGACTTTTTTGTAAGCAGATCGCGGAAATTCAACGGTTTTTACACGTGAAATCCGTCGATTATGTTATTTTCTGAACCCCGCTGCAATTTGCTCAGCACAGGCGCGTCGCGTTATCGTGTGGCCTGCCTGCAAAAAATTTGCACGCGCACCCGGGACGTTGCGGCAGTGAATCCTGCCTTGGTAAAGAGGGTCGCGTCGACATATCCAAAAGGTGTAAGGGAAAGGATTCATGGACATCCAGCTTGATATCGCACAGACGGTCGGCATGGCCGCCGTTTTTCTGGTTTTGGGGGAGTACATCAAGAATCGCGTGGCCATCCTGGCGCGCTACTTCATCCCCAGCCCCATCATCGGGGGACTGATCTTTTCCCTGATCGCCCTGGTCGGGCACCAGACCGGCGTCTTCACCTTCCAGTTCAACGACGATATCCGCAATTTCCTGCTGATGGCGTTCTTCACCACCATCGGCTTCTCGGCCAGCTTCGAGCTTCTCAAGAAGGGCGGGGTGGCCGTGGCCATATTCCTGGGCTGCGCCGTGGGCCTGATCGTCCTGCAGAACGTCATGGGCGTCTCCCTGGCCATGCTGCTGGGCGCCAATCCGCTGATCGGCCTGGCGGCCGGCTCGGTATCCATGACGGGCGGCCACGGCACGTCCGCCGCCTTCGGTCCCTTGATGGAGACCGCGGGCGCCACCGGGGCCCTGCCCGCCGCCATTGCCGCCTCCACCTGGGGCCTGGTCATGGGCTGCGTGATCGGCGGCCCGGTGGGCCTGCGCCTGATGAAGCGCCACGGCATCACAGGTCCGGAGCCGCACCGCCGCCACCGCCGCCAGCACGAGGGCAAGGATGCCGCGCCCGTCACCCATACGGAAACCGTCCAGGTCGACGACAGCGGTTTCGACATGCCCGTGTATGCCGTGGTGCTGCTGGCCGTGGCCATAGGCATAGGCAGCCTGATCATCAACTGGCTGGCCGAGCGCGGCATCGTCCTGCCGGCCTACCTGGGCTCCATGCTGGTGGCCGCCGTCATCCGCAACATCATCGATTGGCGCCGCTACCGCCTGCCCGAGAAAGAATTCGAGATCATGGGCAATGTGTCGCTGGCCTTCTTCCTGGTCATGGCCTTGATGGTCATGAAGCTCTGGGAACTGGCCGAGGTGGCCGGGCCGCTGCTGCTGATCCTGGTCGCCCAGACCGTGCTGATGTTCGCCTACGCGTCCTTCGTCACCTTCCGCGTGATGGGCAAGGATTACGACGCCGTCGTGATGTCCGCGGGCCACTGCGGCTTCGGCATGGGCGCCACGCCCAACGCCATGGCCAACATGCAGGCCTTCACCGAGGACAACGGCCCCTCGCGCAAGGCCTTCTTCGTGATCCCCCTGGTGGGCTCGCTGTTCATCGACTTCTTCAACGCTGTCATCATCACGGGGTTCATGAATTTCTTCAGCTGAACCTGCGCCAAGCCGCAGATCAAGCAAGACGGGCGCCTATCAGGCGCCCGCCTTGTTGTGTGCCGGCCTGATCAGTAACCCACGGTAAAGCGCATGCGGGTATGGCGGGGGCGTTCGACTTCGTCCAGCATGGCCATGGCGTAGTCCTGGGTGCTGATGCGGCTGTCGCCTTTGTCGTCCACCAGCAGATCGTCCTTGCCCAGGCGGAACTGCCCGGTTCGCCGGCCAGGCTCCAGCATGGCGGAGGGCGCCAGCATGGTCCAGTCCAGGTCGCAGGCCCGCAGCAGGGCCAGGGCGTCGCGCGCGCCTTCGGCCGTCGCTTTCCACTCCTTGGGGAAGTCGGGCGTGTCCAGCAGGGCCTGGCCCGGTCCCACGTTCAGCGCGCCGGCGCCGCCCACCACCAGCAGGCGCGGGACGCCGGCCAGGCGCACGGCGTTCAGGATGTGCCGCATGCCCTGCACGTAGTAGGCGCGCACGTCCGGCTGGGCGTGACCGCTGAAGGCGCTGATGACGGCGTGATGCTTGCGCAGCTTGTCGGCCAGCGCCTGCTCATTCATGACGTCCACCTTGAGCGCGGTCAGCTTGGGGTGGGCCGGCAGCTTCTCGGGGTGGCCGGCCAGAGCGCTGACCTGATGGCCGCGGGCCAGGGCTT
Organism: Pseudomonadota bacterium; assembly: GCA_023425645.1. GTDB lineage: Bacteria > Pseudomonadota > Gammaproteobacteria > Burkholderiales > Burkholderiaceae_B > Alcaligenes. The sequence continues at coordinate 33,559 of JAFACG010000008.1, read as the reverse complement.
CATCGCGCAGGGCCGAGCCGACATAGCCGCTGGCGCCGATCAATGCAATTTTCATGGCTGCTCCGGAGGGTAGGGTGAGCATCTATCTTCTCAGCCTGTCCCGAAAATAAAAAGTGCGCAGATGCAAGGCGGTTTTGCGTTGATGGCATAGTGTTACTGCTGTGCTTGCCCTGGCGCAAGGACAGCGGCCGCCGCCTGGGTTCCAATCCAGATATGTAGCGGAGATTGTCGATGAGAAAGCGAATTCTGGGAACCATGGCGCTGGCGGCCTTGCTGGCGGCGTGCTCGGCGGGCGAACAGACCGCTGCGCCGGAAATGCCGGAGCTGGTCAGTGTTGCGGGACCGGCGCGCCTGCTGGTCCAGCCGGGCGAATTCCTGCAGGACGGCAAGCTGGTGGCGTCCGATACGGTCATGTACGCGCCCGCCGGCTCCCTGCAGGTCATGAAGCATCTGGTCAGCCAGCGGGACTACAGCCAATGCGTTGCCGCCGGGCATTGCAAGCAGGCCGATCCCGTCGGCCAGGGGCAGGCGCGGGACATGCCGGTGGCCGGCGTCAGCTGGCAGGACGGCCAGGACTACGCCGCCTGGCTGTCGGAGCGTACCGGCAAGCGTTTTCGACTGCCGACTTTTCTGGAGTGGAGCTACTTCGCGGGCCTGCAGGCTCCCGATGCCGCCCAGGGGCCATTGGACGAGAACGCCCAGGCGGCCCTCTGGCTGGAGGAATACCAGGTCAACTATCGCCGCAAGCAGGAACAGGAAGTCCCCCTGGCGCCCATGGGCCAAGGACAGGCAAACGCGCACGGGGTGTTCGATGCGGGCGGCCAGGTGTCGGAATGGACCGACACCTGCCATGTCCGCGTGCACAGGCTAGGCACGCCGGCCGCTGAATCGCGGCTGGAGAATTGCGGCGTGCGCACCCTGGGAGGGGAGCACGTTGCCGTCATGCCCGATTTCATCCGCGATCCCAAGTCCGGCGCCTGCTCGGTGGGCGTACCGCCGCGCTACCTGGGCCTGCGCCTGGTGACCGAGGGGTGAACACGCGCCGTGGCGCAAGCCTCGCCGTTCGCGACAAGGCCGGATCTTCATTCGCTTGGCGGCTTCAGGCGCCGTCGAGCACGCTACGTGCGAATCCGTCCAGGTCGGCGATCGTGATCTGCTTGCGGCCGGCCTGTATCAGTCCCTGATGGTCCCAGCTGCTGACGATGCGGCTGGCGGTGTACAGCGTGGTGCCGGCCAGGTCGGCCAGATCCTGGCGGGTCACGGGGATGCTCAGGGACGTGCCCTGCGCATCGTCCTGGCCCACCTGCCGGATCAGGCGCAGCAGGCTGTGCGCCAGGCGCTGCTCCACTTCCAGGCTGTGGATTTCTAGCAGTCTGTCGTCGGCCTCGCTCAGGCGCCGGGAAACCGTATCCTGGGCGGCGTGCAGCAGGCAGGGGTAGCGGGAGGTCAGGCCGTCCCAGGCCTGCTCGGGCCAGGCCAGCGCGGCGCTCTGGGTCACGCTGACGGCGGTGGCCGGATAGCTGCGCCGGCGCAGAGCGGGAGCGATCCCGATGACGTCGCCCGGCAAGGCGAAGCGCACCAGCAGTTGCGAGCCGTTGGGCATGGTGCGCACGACTTTGATCAAGCCTTGCAGCAGCACGAAAAAATGATCGCTGACCTGCTCCTGGCGAAAGACCTGGCTGTCCTTGTCGTATCGGATCAGGCGGCCCTGTCGCCACAGATCGTCCAGGCTGGCGGCATCCAGCCGGGAGAATACGGGCAGGGCCGACAGCATGGAGGCGCTGGAAATGTCATTCATGAAGGAAAGTCTCTGAACGGGCCTTGAGCCCAAGTTTGCCGGCCAGTTTGTGCAGGTTGCTGGGATCCAGTCCGAGGCGGCGGGCGGCCTGGCTCCAGTTGCCGCCCGAGTGCTCCAGGGCCTGGCGTATGAGATGGCGTTGCAGCTGGTCCACCGATTGGCGCAGCGGTTGCCAGACTTGGCCCCCGGAAGGCGCGGCGGCAGGCGGTTGGGCGTCCACGGGCGCAGTCAGGCCCAGATTGTCGGTGTCCAGCGTGAAGATCTGATTGCGGTCGGGCGCATCGACCAGCAGCCGGATGGCGGCCCGGCTGATCAGGTGTTCCAGTTCGCGTACATTGCCGGGCCAGTGGTAGGCCAGCAGGGCGGCCTCGGCGCCGGGTGAGAGTCGTACCCCGCGCAGGCCCAGGCGCGAGCGGTTGGCCTCCAGGAAATGGCCGGCCAGCAGCAGGATGTCATTGTGCCGGTCGCGCAAGGGGGGGATGTTCAAGGGAAAGACGGACAGGCGGTGGAACAGGTCCGAGCGGAAGGCGCCCTGGGCGACCTGCTGGCCCAGGTCGCGGTTGGTGGCGGCCACCAGCCGCACGTCCAGCTTGACCGGATGGTCGGCTCCCAGGCGCTGGACTTCGCCGTTCTGCAGCGTGCGCAGCAATTTGGCCTGCACCGACAGCGACAGCTCGCCGATCTCGTCCAGGAACAGCGTGCCGCCTTCGGCGGCCTCGAAGCGCCCGGCGCGGTCGGCCTGCGCGCCCGAGAACGCGCCTTTCACATGGCCGAACAGCTCGCTTTCCGCCAGCGATTCAGGCAGGGCGGCGCAGTTCACGTAGACCAGCGGCTTGTGGCTGCGGCGCGAGCGCTGGTGCAGGCGGCGCGCGAACAGCTCCTTGCCCACGCCGGTCTCGCCCAGCAGCAGCACCGGCAGTTCCGAATCGGCCACCGTGTCCAGCAAGTGGATCACGTCCAGCATGGGGACGCTGGCGCCGATAATCTCCGAAGAGCTGGTCTGCGCCAAGCGTCCGGCCGGCTGCGTGGACAGCAGGCGCAGGCTGCGGTTTTCTTCTTCCAGCTCGCTCACGCGGATGGCGCTCTCCAGAACCAGGCTGCAGCGCTGCAGCTCGATCAGGGCCTGTTCGCAGAAGGTGCCCGGCTGCAGGGCGTCCAGGGTCAGGATGCCCCAGGGCGCGCCTTTCAGGTGCAGGGCGATGCCTACGCAGTCATGCACGGGCAGGGGCTGTCCCTGCTTGTCGTCCAGCAGGCCGTCGTAGGGGTCGGGCAGCTCGCAGTCGGGCTCGAAGCGGATCGGGCTGCGGCTGGCCAGGATGCGGGCGAAACGGGGATGGTCGGCAATGACGAAGTGCCGGCCCATGGTGTCGTTGCTCAACCCGCTGGCGGCCATGATGCGCAGCACGGTGTCGTCCAGCTTGAGCAGGCCTACGGCATCGCAGGCGAAATGGCGGGCGACCAGCTGCACCATGCGCTGCAGGCGCAGGGCGCCTGGGATGTCGGTGGCCAGGTCGGCGATGAGGAGTTCAAGCATGGGTGAAAAATACCCTGATGGTGGAAAGTACCCGTTTTTCGATGGGTCATTTATACCGTGGCTGACCGGAAAGCCCTTTAATCCAGATCAATCCAGGTTGGCATGCTCCTTGCTTTGAACGCAATGCAATCATTTTTTCAAGGAGTGCGGCATGACACTTGAACTTCTGGGGCGCAGCCTGAGCGATCTGGCCAGCGAAATACCAGGGGCGACCCGTGTATTCCACCAGCACAGGCTGGATTTCTGCTGCGGCGGGCACGTCAGCCTGCGCGAGGCGGCCGAGCGCCGGTCCGTCGACACGGCCGGGCTGGTCCAGGCCCTCAAGCAGCTGCAGGAGCAGGCCAGGGAGGACGGAGAGGACTGGCGCCAGGTTCCGGTCCCGCAACTGATCGCCCATCTGGTCCAGCGTTATCACGAAGTCCATCGCGAACAACTGCCCGAGCTGATCCGCCTGGCGCGCCGGGTCGAAGTCCGCCACCAGGACCATCCCCATTGCCCCGCGGGGCTGGCCGACGTGCTGGAGTCGCTGCAGCAGGAACTGGAAAGCCACATGCACAAGGAAGAGCGCGTGCTGTTTCCCATGCTGACGCACGGCTCGGACAGCATGGCGCAAAGCCCCATCGCCGTCATGCGGCTGGAGCACGAGCAGCACGGCGAAAGCCTGGAGGACGTGCTGGAACTCACCCAGGACCTGCGACTGCCGCAGGATGCCTGCACGACCTGGCGCGCCCTGTACGGCGGGTTGGAGCAGTTCCGGCAGGATCTGATGGAACACATCCATCTGGAAAACAATATTTTGTTCAAGAACTCGACCGAACGGGTTCACGGAGGCGGTCATGCGTAGTTACAAGGGTTTATGGCTGGCGTTGCTGGCAGTTCTGATCGTGACGTTCTCGATATTGGGCTGGACGGGGGTGGAGGTCTACCGCCAGGCGCCGCCCATGCCCGTCAAGGTGCTGACCCAGGACGGCAAGTTGTTCACCTCGCAGGAACAGATCGAGCGCGGACAGTCCGCCTGGCAGAGCACCGGCGGCATGCAGCTGGGTTCGATCTGGGGCCACGGCGCCTACCAGGCGCCCGACTGGAGCGCCGACTGGCTGCACCGCGAGGCGCTGGCCTGGCTGGACCTGGCGGCTCGCCAGGCCTACGCGCTGCCTTATGGGCAGCTGACGTCCTCCCAGCAGGCCAATCTGCGCCAGGAGCTGCAGGACGAGTACCGCGGCAACCGGGTGGATGCCGCCACGGGCGAGCTGCGCATCAGCGACCGGCGCGCCCAGGCTATCGAGCAAACCGCGCAGTACTACATCGACCTGTTCGGCGACGCGCCCGAGCTGAAGAACACCCGGGCCAGCTTCGCCATGAAGGACAACACCCTGCCGGACCTGCAGCGCCGCGAGGACCTGACGCGCTTCTTCTTCTGGCTGTCCTGGGCGGCCGCCACGGAGCGTCCCGGCACGAACGTGACCTACACCAACAACTGGCCGCATGAACCCCTGATCGACAATCATCCGTCCACCGCCAATGTGGTCTGGTCGGTCGTCAGCGTCGTGCTGCTGCTGGCGGGCATCGCCTTCCTGGTCTGGGGCTGGTCCTTCCTGCACAAGGAGGATCCTCTGCCGCAGGCGCCTGCCCAGGATCCCGTGTTGAGCGTGCGCCTGACGCCCTCGCAGCGCGCCCTGAAGAAATACGCCTTCCTGACCGTCGCGCTGTTCGTGTTGCAGGTGTTTCTGGGCGGCTTCACGGCGCACTACACGGTGGAAGGCCAGACCTTCTACGGCATCGACGTTTCGCAGTGGTTCCCCTATGCCCTGACGCGCACCTGGCACATCCAGGCCGCGCTGTTCTGGATCGCCAGCGGCTTCCTGGCAGCGGGCCTGTTCCTGGTGCCCATCATCAACGGCGGCGAGGATCCCAAGTTCCAGCGCCTGGGCGTGGACATCCTGTTCGGCGCGCTGGTGGTCCTGTTCCTGGGCTCCTTTGCCGGCAACTATCTGGCCATCAAGCACATCCTGCCCGCCGAACTGAACTTCTGGTTCGGACACCAGGGTTATGAATACGTGGACCTGGGCCGCTTCTGGCAGATCATCAAGTTCGTCGGACTGGCCTTCTGGCTGGTGCTGATGCTGCGCGGCATGATGCCCGCCCTGCGCCGCAACAAAGGCGACAATCACCTGCTGATGCTGCTGGCCGCCTCCACCGTGGCGATCGGCCTGTTCTACGGTTCGGGCCTGTTCTACGGCGAGCACACCAGCATCACCATCATGGAATACTGGCGCTGGTGGGTCGTGCACCTGTGGGTCGAAGGCTTCTTCGAAGTGTTCGCCACCACGGCGCTGGCCTTCATCTTCACCACCCTGGGCTTGGTGACGCGCCGCAGCGCCACCGTCGCCAGCCTGGCCGCGGCTTCCATGTTCCTGCTGGGCGGCGTGCCCGGCACCCTGCACCATCTGTACTTCTCGGGCACGACCACGCCCATCATGGCCATCGGTGCGACCTTCAGCGCCCTGGAAGTGGTGCCCCTGATCATCCTGGGCCACGAGGCCTGGAGCAATTGGAAGCTGCAGGAGCGCGCCGGCTGGATGAGCGACCTGCGCTGGCCCGTCATGTTCTTCGTGGCCGTGTCCTTCTGGAACATGTTGGGCGCGGGCGTCTTCGGCTTCATGATCAATCCGCCCATCTCGCTCTACTACATCCAGGGCCTGAACACCACGCCGGTGCATGCGCACGCCGCGCTGTTCGGGGTGTACGGCTTCCTGTCCCTGGGCTTCGTGCTGCTGGTGGTGCGCTATCTGGCGCCCCATGTGCGCTTCAACGATCGCTTGATGAGCTGGGGCTTCTGGACGCTGAACATCGGTCTGGCGCTGATGATGTTCGTGAGCCTGCTGCCCGTGGGCATCATCCAGGCCTGGGCCAGCATTTCCGAGGGCATGTGGTATGCCCGCAGCGAGGAATTCATGCAGCAGCCCATCCTGCAGTCGCTGCGCTGGTGGCGCACGCTGGGCGACGTGGTCTTCATCGCCGGCGCCCTGCTCGTGTTCCAGCAGGTGTTCGTGCGCATCTGGGCCGGGCGCCGCGGCCAGAGCGCCCTGCCTGCCGGCTCGGCAACGGGATCGGCCCGCTGATCCGGTCCTGACGGCCAGCCTGGAAAACCGCCTTCGGGCGGTTTTCTTTTTTTGGTCGTCCGTCCAAGGCAAAAGACGCCTGCTTGAGGCGCGGCTTACGTCAAGGAAAAGTGGCGCTGTTTGAGCTGCAGCAAAGAGCGAAACCTGCGGATGCGGTGCAATACAGCCATGGACTGCAAAACCCGCAGAACACTAATCGACAGGCTACAAGCCTGGATAAACCGGGAGGTACTATGGAACGTCGTCATTTCTTGAAGAGCGCTGGCCTGGGCGTGGCAGCCGGAACGACTTTGCTGGCGGCGCAAGTGCAGGCGCGCGAGACCGCGGCGCCCAAGAAGTCGGCGCCTTGGCTGGCGCCGCGCACCGAAGCGGAAATTGCCAAGCTCAAGCGCGTCAAGGTGGACCTGGTTGCGCCGCCCATGGTGCATCCGCATGAACAGAAGGTCGGCCCCGAACCGCGCGTGGTCGAGTTCACCATGACCATCCAGGAAAAGGAAATCGTCGTCGACCGCGACGGCACCACCATGCACGCCATGATGTTCGACGGTTCCATGCCCGGCCCCACCATGGTGGTGCATGAAGGCGACTACCTGGAACTGACCCTGATCAACGCGGCCACCAACACCATGCCGCACAACATCGACTTCCACGCCTCCACGGGCGCGCTGGGCGGCGGCAAGCTCACCAATGTGAACCCCGGCGAGCAGGTCACGCTGCGCTTCAAGGCCGATCGCACCGGTACATTCATCTATCACTGCGCACCCGAAGGCTCGGTGGCCTGGCACGTGGTGGCAGGCATGCACGGCACGGTCATGGTGCTGCCGCGCGACGGCCTGAAGGATTCGGCCGGCAATCCGCTGCATTACGACCGCGCCTACACCATAGGCGAATTCGACCTGTACATCCCGCGCGATGAAAGAGGCAACTTCAAGAAGTACGCCTCGGCGGCGGAAAGCTATGGCGACACGGCGGAGGCCATGCGCGGCCTGGTCCCCAGCCATGTGGTGTTCAACGGCAAGGTCGGCTCCCTGACGGGCGATGGCGCCATGAAGGCCACGGTGGGCGAGACGGTGCTGTTCATCCACTCGCAGGCCAACCGCGACACCCGGCCGCACCTGATCGGCGGCCACGGCGACTGGGTCTGGGAGTTGGGCAAGTTCGACGATCCGCCCGCCAAGAACCTGGAGACCTGGTTCATACGCGGCGGCTCGGCGGGCGCGGCGCTCTACACCTTCAGGCAGCCAGGCGTGTACGCCTACGTGAACCACAACCTGATCGAGGCGTTCGAACTGGGCGCGGCCGGCCACGTGCTGGTGGAAGGCGAATGGAACGATGACCTGATGAAACAGGTCAGCCCTCCCGGCCCCATCAAGGCCTGAGACTGACTCGGCAAGCAATGCGGCGGCATGAGGACATGCCGCCCGCTCTAGGGAGAAGAACATGAAAATCCGTCATCGTCCAAGCACCATTGTTTCCGCCATGCTGGCCGGACTGGTCATCATGGCCGCCGTGCCGGCGGCTCAGGCGAATCAGGACGAGGCCGTCAAGCTGTACCGTTCGTCCTGCATGGTCTGTCATGCTTCGGGCATGGCCAACGCGCCTCGCCTGGGCGACAAGGCACGCTGGACGCCTTTGAAGGAGCAGGGCGAGGACGCCCTGATGGACGTGGTGCTCAAGGGCAAGGGCGCCATGCCGCCGCGCGGCGGCGCGGCCAAGGCCAGCGACGAGCAATTGCGCGGCGTGGTGCGCTACATGCTGGAGCAGGCAGGTTGAGGACCCTGCCCGTCTTTACAGAGCCCAGTCGTAGTCGATGGTCAGGGGAGCGTGGTCACTGAAGCGCTCCTCCTTGTAGATCGAGGCCTTCAAGGCCGTGGCGGCAATACCCGGGGTGGCGATCTGGTAGTCGATGCGCCACCCCACATTCTTGGCCCAGGCCTGGCCCCGGTTGCTCCACCACGTATAGCATTCATCCGTGGTATCCGGATGCAGGCTGCGGTATACGTCCACCCAGGCCAGTTCCCCCAGCACCTTGCTCATCCAGGCGCGCTCTTCCGGCAGGAAGCCGCTGTTCTTCAGGTTGCCTTTCCAGTTCTTCAGGTCGGCTTCGCGGTGCGCGATGTTCCAGTCGCCGCAGATGATGAATTCACGGCCGGTCTGGCGATGCTCGCGCATCAGATCCCCGATCCATTGCTCGAAGTGGTCCAGGAAGCGATATTTGGCGCTTTGGCGCTCGTCTCCCGAAGAGCCCGAGGGCAGGTAGGCGCTGATCACGCTGAGCTTGTTCCAATCGGCGCGCAGGATGCGGCCCTCCGCATCGAACTCTTCGCATTCCATGCCTTCGGTCACGGCCTCGGCGCGCGGGCTCAGGTAGAGCCCCACGCCGCTGTAGCCCTTCTTCTGGGCGTGGTGGAAATGACCTTCGTACTGGCCGGGGTGGCGCATGTCGTCGGTCAGGTCAGCGGCGCTGATCTTGATTTCCTGCATGCACACGATGTGGGGCTGCTGGGCTTGGAGCCAGGCGGGCAGGCCCTTGCGGAAGGCGGCACGAATGCCGTTGACGTTTAATGATGTGACGCGTAGCACGGCGGTATTCTCCTTGTAGCGTCAGCACTTTAACCCGTATTGCCGCCCCGCGTCAGGTGGCGGCGCGCCGGTTCGCCGTCAGGCCTGGCCGAAACGGTAGCTGGAGACGGTCAGGCCGCCGAAGGCCTGGGTCTCGTGATGAAAACGATGGGCCGCCTCGTGGTGGGCGGCGCCCACTGCCACCATCAAGGGCACCAGATGGTCTTCGCGGGGATGGGCGATGCGCGCGGCGGGCGCCTGCTCCCAGTCCAGCAGGGCCTGGCGGCGCTGGTCCGCATCGTCCAGGGACAGGCTCTGGTCCAGCCACCGGTCGAACTGCGCCGAAGGCTCCACTCCGCCGGCGCCCATATTGCGCAGGTTGTGGTAGCTCAGTCCGCTGCCGATGATCAGGATGTCCTGCTCGCGCAAGGGCGCCAGGGCCTGGCCGATCGAATAGTGCAGGGCCGGATTGTAGCCGCCATGGATGGACAGTTGCACCATGGGCACGTTGGCGTGGGGATAGATGCAATAAGCCGGCACGAAGGCGCCATGGTCGAAGCCGCGCTGCGCATCTTCCCGCGCGGGCAGGCCCTGGGCTTGCAGCAGCTCGCGCACCTGGCCGGCCAATTGCGGATTGCCGGGCGCGGGGTAGCGGATCTCGTAGGTGTGGGGCGGAAAGCCGTAGTAGTCGTACACCATGTCGGGACGCTCCGCGGAGGCGACCAGCAGATGGTCGCCGCGCGCTTCCCAGTGCGCCGAGACCATCAGCATGGCCTTGGGCGTGCGTCCCAGCTGGCGGGGAACATCCTTGAGGGCGGCGCGCAGCGGCGCGTACATGGCCTGGGCTTCGGGCATCCACGGCCAGGGTCCGCCGCCATGCGAGATGAAATAGGTAGGCATGCTCATGAATGGCTCCTGTCCCTGCCCGAGCGGGCAGGGAGGCGTTCAGAAGAAAGGACGGTCAGGCGGCGTTGCGGGCCGAGTCCACGCTCCAGGAGCCGGGGCCGGCCACGGCCAGGTACAGGAAGATGAAGCAGAACAGGACGGCGGCTTCGCCGCCATTGAGCAAGGGGAAGAAGAAGGTGCTGGCGCTGACGTGGCCGATGAAATAGGCGGCGGCGCACAGGCCCGAGGCGATGAAGGCGGCGAAGCGCGAGAACAGGCCGATGACCAGCAATGCGCCCAGGATCAATTCCAGAATCCCGGCCACGCCATATAGCGAGGCGATCTGCAGGTTGGCGAACATGTCCACCTTGGGAAAACCCAGGAGTTTGGCCGAGCCATGTGTGAACAGCGCATAGCCGGCGACGATGCGCAGGATGCTGAGTACGCGGGGGGACCATTGGGAAGTAACTGCGCTCATGATGATTCCTTTGTAGAAATGAAGGCATCGATGGAACAGGGCAGTAGACCAAGCTTCTGAACGGGAGCCTGGCCATAGTATGACGATAATTGTCGGCTCTGCCCACGGTTGAGCTTGTGGATGCCCTCGGTCGGTGCATGTTGAAAGCTTATTGAATTACTATCTGGAAATGAATAGTGATTTTTTTATCAATTGATTTCTTATAAGGAAATCATGGATACCATTCAAAGCCTGCGGGTGTTCAGGGAAATCGTGGCGGCAGGCAGTTTCGTCGCCGCCGCGCAACGGCTGAACATGTCCGCGCCCATGGTCAGCAAGCATCTGGCGCATCTGGAGAAACAGCTGGGCGCGCGCCTGCTCAATCGCAGCAACCGCAGGTTGAGCCTGACCGAACTGGGCCAGACCTATTTCGACTACTGTTTGACGGCCCTGGACACCTTGCAGAAAGGGCAGGAGGCCTTGCTGAGCTCGGAGCAGAGCCCGCAAGGCGTGCTGCGCGTGACGGCGCCGGTGTGGTTCGCCAATGCCCAGGTTGCCCGGATCCTGAGCGCTTATCAGAAGCGCTTTCCTGACGTCGTTCTGGACCTGAGTCTGAGCAACTACAAGGTGGACCTGGTGGCCGAAGGATTCGACCTGGCCCTGCGAGTCACGCGCGAACCTTCGCCGCATCAGATCGCGCGCCATATCTGTCCCATTCAGTTCCACCTGGTGGCTTCGCCTGCTTTCGTGGAGCGCCATGGGGCGCCGCTGACCTCGGTGGACGTGATGCGGCTTGCCGCGGTCACGCCCAGCTACCTGCATCAGGATGGATTCGAGTTCATCGGTCCTGAAGGACGCGAACTGTTGCGTTTTCGCCCGGCGATGAAGTCCGACAATACCAACCTGACGTATTACGCCGTGCTGGAGGGGCTGGGCCTGGCCTACCTGCCGGACTGGCTGGTGGCCGACGATCTGGCCAGCGGCCGCCTGCTGCGGCTGCTGCCCGATTACCGGCAGACGCCCCAGGAACTGCATGCGGTATACGCCAGCCGCCGCTACCTGACGCCCAAGGTGCGCAGTTTCATCGACTTCCTGCTGGAATGGTTTGGCGGCCAGGACAGGACGCGCGCCGCCAAGTCTGTAAAATAGGCGCTGTTTTTTCAATTACCTATTCTGTCATGTCGGCCAAACAAGATAATCGTCGCAATTTCGTGCGCTTCTCCCTGGAACAGGGCGTGCTGCGCTTTGGTGAATTCAAGGTCAAGTCCGGCCGCCTGAGCCCCTACTTCTTCAATGCCGGCCTGTTCAACACCGGCCGCAGCGTGGGCCAGCTGGCGCGTTTCTATGCCCAGGCCCTGCTGGATTCGGGCGTGCCTTTCGACATGCTGTTCGGGCCCGCCTACAAAGGCATTCCCTTGTCCACCGCGACGTCCATCGCCCTGGCCGAGCACCCTCAGGCCAATGGCCGTGACGTGCCCTTCGCCTTCAACCGCAAGGAAGCCAAGGATCATGGCGAAGGCGGCACGCTGGTGGGCGCGCCCCTGCAGGGCAAGGTCGTGATCATCGATGACGTGATCACCGCCGGCACCTCGGTGCGCGAATCCATGCAGATCATCAAGGCCGCCGGCGCCGAGCCGGCCGCCGTGCTGATCGCCCTGGACCGCATGGAGCGCGCGGGCGCCGATGATGCGCTGTCGGCTCATTCCGCCGTGCAGGAAGTGGAGCAGACCTACGGCATTCCCGTGATCAGCATTGCGTCCCTGGCCGACATCATGGATCTGCTCGCCGACGACCAGACCCTGGCCGCCCACGCGCCGCAGGTCAAGGCCTACCGGGATCGCTACGGCGTCTGATCCTTGCCCGACCAGCAGAACCTCGGCCCAGGCCGGGGTTTTTCTTTTATCGGCCAGGCCGAATGGGCGGCAGCTGCGCAGCGGGCTCGTTGTGATGGTGTCGTTTGTGCAGCAGGGTATTTTGGCGATGATGGCAGAAGTTCGTTCCTCAGGAGAGAACATAGGCTGCGGCGGCTCTTACTGCGCGTGCCGCCCGGGCTGCCAGCGGCGCGCCGCCAGGTCGGCCAAAGCTTGCAGGCCGCTGCAGAACAGGTAGTAGACCAGGGCCACGAAAAGGAAGATTTCCACGGGATAGATCATCTCGCGGTTGCTGACCTGGGTGGCGACGAAAGACAGTTCCGCCACCCCGATCACATAGGCCAGCGACGTGTCCTTGATCAGGGCCACCCACAGGTTGATGAAGGAGGGCAGCATGATGGGCAGGGCCTGCGGCAGGATGATCCAGCGCATCAGCTGGCGGCGTGTCAGGCCCAGGGCCAGGCCGGCCTGCCATTGGCCGGCGGGCAGGCTGCGTATGCCCGCATGAACGGCATGGGCCAGGTAGGCGCCGCCGATCAGCGACAGGGCGCAGACCACGGTGGCGGAGCCCGGTATGTCGATCTGGAACAGCATGGGCAGCAGGAAGTAGGTCCAGAAGATCAGCATCAGCACGGGAATGGCGCGAAAAAAGCCCAGGACCAGCACCAGGCCCTGGTGCGCCAGGCCGCGCGTCAGCGACAGCGCCACGCCCAGCGCCAATCCCAGGACGGCGGAGGCCAGGGCGCTGCTCAGGCTCAGGATCAGCGTCAGGGCCGCGCCGCCCAGCGGACCGTAGGGCCAGGCTCCCACCATGAAGTACAGCAGATTGTCCTGGATGACGTGCAAGTTCATCGCTGCCCTCCCCAGACCTGATAGCGGCGCCGCTGCAGGTATTGTCCGCCCGTTTCCACCAGGGCGACGGCCAGGATGTAGAGAGCGGTGGCGACGCCGAAGGCCTGGAAGGCCTTGAGGCTCTCGGTCTCCACCTGGCGCGAGGCATAGGACAGCTCGGCCAGGCCGATGGCCATGGTCAGCGAGGTGTTCTTGATGGTGTTCATGTACTGTCCCAGCAGCGAGGGGAAGGCGTTGCGCAGCGCCTGAGGCATGACGATCCAGCGCCAGATCTGGAAGTCCGCCAGCCCCAGCGAGCGGGCGGCCGCCCATTGGCTGGCGCGCACGCCTTGCACGCCCGAGCGCAGCTCCTCGGCGATGAAGGCCGCCGTGTACAGGCTCAATCCCCACAGGGCGGCCAGGAACTCGAAACTGGGCCAGGACAGCGGCACGCCTGCCAGCTCGATGCGGTGCGGCGTGTTCAGCCACGCGACCCGGTGTTCGGGCATCAGGCCGGGCGCGCCGAAATACCAGAAGAACAGCTGGATCAGCAGCGGCGTGTTGCGGAACAGGCTCAGGTAGGCGCGGCTCAGGTATGAGGGCAGCCGGTGGCGCGACAGGCGCCCCAGGCAGATGAAAAAGCCCAGAACCGTGGCGACCACGGACACCAGGGCGGACAGCCACAAGGTCAGGTAGAAGCCTTTCAGCAGCCAGCCCACATAGTGCGGCGCCAGCCAGTCGGAGACAGCGAACATGATGATAAGAGAGCAGGGCCGCCGGAGCCGCCCGATGGAAAAGACGCCGCCCACGCCCGGTTGGGCCGGGGTGGGCAGTGTGTCCGGTCAGCGTAGCGCGGCTTACTTGGCCTGGCCGATCTTGTACAGGCGGGCCAGCGGCGTGGCGGTGTCAGGGCCGAACCAGCGGTTGTAGATCTCGTCGGCCTTGCCGCTTTGCTCCAGCTCCAGCAGGGTGGCGTCCACGAATTTCTTCAGATTGTCTTCACCCTTGGGGATGCCGATGCCGATCAGGTCGTCCGAGATGGAGAAGGCGGGGATTTCGTACTTGTCCTTGTCGGGTACGTTGGCCAGCAGGCCGATCAGCTTGGGGCCGTCCTGCGTGATGGCCTGCACGTTGCCGTTGCGCAGGGCCGTGAAGGCGAAGGGCGTGTCGTCGTAGGCGACCAGCGTGGCGCCGGGGAATTTCTCGCGCAGCACGATTTCATTGGTCGTGCCCTTGTCCACGCCGATGCGCAGGGAGTTGAGCTGTTCGGGCGAGCTCAGCGTGCCTTTTCTGGCGATGAACTGCTGGCCGGAAGCGAAGTAGGGAATGCTGAAATCAATCTGCTTGGCGCGCTCTTCGGTGATGGTGAAGTTGGCCACGACCAGGTCGGCCTTTTTGGAACTGAGCAGCGGGATGCGGTTGGCGGGGTTGGTGGGCTGGATGGCGAGCTTGACGCCCAGCTTGTCGGCCAGCGCCTTGCCGAAGTCCACGTCCAGGCCCACGATCTGGCGGGTCTTGGCGTCCACGAAGCCAAAAGGCGGGTTGCTGTCGAAGGCGGCGATGGTCAGCACGCCGGACTTCTTGATGTCCTCCAGGCGGTCGGCATGGGCGAGGCCCGCGACCAGGGACAGGGCGAGAGAGGCAAACAGCTTGAAAGACGTTTTCATGAGGCTTCCAGTAAGAAACAAGGCCCGAATGCTTGTCTCGGGCCATAGGCGGGGGCCGGGCGGAGCGGGTTGCTCGTGAGCGGCGGGTTTCCCATGGAAAGTATTTCAGCATGTGTCCGAGAACCTCGTGAAATACGAAAACTTCGCTTGCTTATAACAATTCTGGCTAATGCTTTTTATTGTCGATGGTGGAGAGAATGAAAAAAGCGCCTTCGCCCAAGGGCTGCAAAGAAAAACACCAGGCGCGCGGCCTGGTGTTTTCCGTTGGGGGCGTGCGGCGGATCAGGCGTCCAGCTTCTGCTTGAGCATGTCGTTGATCTGCTGGGGGTTGGCCTTGCCCTTGGCGACTTTCATGACCTGGCCGACCAGCGCGTTGAAGGCTTTCTGCTTGCCTGCGCGGTACTGTTCGATCATGTCGGCATTGGCGGCCAGCACTTCGTCGACCATGGCGCCGATGGCGCCGGCGTCGTTGATCTGCTTCAGCCCCTTGGCCTCGATGATGGCGTCCACATCGCCGTCCAGTTCGCCTTCCCATTGCGCGGTGAAGACGTCGCGGGCGATCTTGTTGGAGATGGTGCCGTCGGCGATGCGGGCGATCAGCTGTGCCAGTTGGGCAGGACTGACGCGCGACTGGGTGATGTCCAGTTCCTGGCGATTCAAGGTGGCGGACAGCTCGCCCAGTATCCAGTTGGCGGCCAGCTTGGCGTGAGCGGGCGAGCCGGCCTGCAGCACGGCTTCGAAGAAGTCCGCCGTGGCCCGGTCCACGGTGAGCTGGGATGCGTCGTAGCGGCTCAGTTCGAATTCGCGCTCGAAGCGGGCCTTTTTCTGGGCCGGCAGTTCGGGCATGTCCTGGCGCACGCGCTCGATCCAGTCGGCGCCGATGATCAATGGCGGCAGGTCCGGATCGGGGAAGTAGCGGTAGTCGTGCGCGTCTTCCTTGCTGCGCATGCTGCGCGTCTCGTCGCGATCGGCGTCGTACAGGCGGGTTTCCTGCGTGACCTTGCCGCCGTCCTCGATCAGTTCGATCTGGCGCCGGGCTTCGTACTGGATGGCGCGTTCCAGGAAGCGGAAGGAGTTGATGTTCTTCAGTTCGCAGCGCGTGCCGAACTCGGCCTGGCCCTTGGGGCGTACCGAGACGTTGGCGTCCACGCGAAAGGAGCCCTCCTGCATGTTGCCGTCGCAGATGCCCAGCCAGACGACCAGGCTATGCAGCGCGCGCGCATAGCCCACGGCCTCGGCGGCCGAGCGCATCTCGGGTTCGGATACGATTTCCAGCAACGGGGTGCCGGCCCGGTTCAGGTCGATGCCGGTGGAGGACTCGCCGTGCGGGCCGCGGAAGTTCTCGTGCAGCGACTTGCCGGCGTCCTCTTCGAGGTGGGCGCGAGTCAGATTGACGGTCTTTTCCTCGTCGCCGACCATGAAGGAAATCGTGCCGCCCGACACCACCGGGATTTCCATCTGGCTGATCTGGTAGTTCTTGGGCAGGTCGGGGTAGAAGTAGTTCTTGCGCTCGAAGACCGAGCGGGGCGCGATGCGGCCGCCCACGGCCAGGCCCAGGCGGATGGCCCGTTCGGCCGCGCCGCGGTTGAATACCGGCAGCGCGCCGGGCAGGGCCATGTCGACCTCATTGGCCTGCGTGTTGGGCAGCGCGCCGAAGCGGGTGCTGCTGCTGGAGAAAATCTTGGATTCGGTCGAGAGCTGAACGTGGGTTTCCAGCCCGATGACAATTTCCCATTCCATCATTCTTGTCCTGGTTGACGTTGATGCCAGTCGGTGGCTTGCTGGAAGCGGTCGGCGAAGGCCAGCAGCTGGCCTTCGCGGAAGTAGTTGCCGATGATCTGCAGGCCTATGGGCAGGGGCTTGTCGCCGCCGCTCAGGCCGCAGGGGATGGACATGGCGGGCAGGCCGGCCAGGCTCACGCCCAGCGTGTAGATGTCGCCCAGCCAGTCGGCCGTGGGGTCGTCCGTGGCGTCGCCGATCTTGCGGCCCAGCGTCGGGGTGACCGGGCCCAGGATCAGGTCGCACTGGGCGAAGGCTTTCTGGAAATCGTCCACGATCATGCGGCGCACGCGTTGCGCCTGCAGGTAATAGGCGTCGTAATAGCCGTGCGAGAGCACGTAGGTGCCCACCAGGATGCGGCGCACGACTTCGGGGCCGAAGCCTTCGGAGCGCGAGCGCGAAATCATGCTGGCCAGGTCGGTGTATTGTTCGGCGCGGTGACCGTAGCGCACGCCGTCAAAGCGCGACAGGTTGGTGGAGGCCTCGGCCGGGCTGATGACGTAATAGGTCGGGATGGACAGCTCGGTCAGGGGCAACTGCACCGTGACCCGTTCCGCGCCCAGGCTTTCGTAGGTCTTGAGGGCCGATTCGATGCCGGCGGCGATGGCCGGATCCAGGCCTTCGCCGAAGAACTGGGCGGGCACGCCTATGCGCAGACCCTTCAGGGGCTGGCTGCCTTGCGCGTCGTACTGGGCGGCGTGCTGCTCGAACTGCTTGCGGATGCGCTCGCCCGTGTTGGGCTGGTCGTCGCAGAATTCCAGGCTGGTGGCGTCATGCGGATCGAAGCCGCACATGGCCTCCAGCAGGTCCAGGAGGTCGCGCGCGCTGCGGGCGATGGGGCCGGCCTGGTCCAGGCTGGAGCCGTAGGCGATGATGCCGAAGCGCGATACCGTGCCGTAAGTGGGCTTGATGCCGCTGACCCCGCACAGGGCGGCGGGCTGGCGGATGGAGCCGCCCGTATCGGTGGCGGTGGCGCCGGCCACCAGGCCGGCGGCCACGGCGGCGGCCGAGCCGCCCGAGGAGCCGCCCGGGATCACGCTGCTGTCCCAGGGGTTGCGCACGGGGCCGAAGATGGAGCTTTCATTGCGCGAGCCCATGGCGAACTCGTCGCAGCTCAGCTTGCCCAGCGAGACCGCGCCGGCGGCCTGCAGCTTCTCGACCACCGTGGCGTCGAAGGGGCTGACGTAGTCGCCCAGCATCTTGCTGCAGGCGGTGGTGCGCCAGTCGCGCGTGACGAACAGGTCCTTGTGGGCAATGGGGATGCCGGTCAGCGGACCGGCCTTGCCCTGCGCGATCAGGGCGTCGGCCGCGTCGGCCTGGGCCAGCGTCAGGGCCGGTTCCTGCTGCACGAAAGCGTTCAGGTCCTGGCGGCGCGCGCTGCGCTCCAGCGCGTGCTGGGCGAGTTCCCGGGCGCTGATGGTCTTGGCTTGCAGCGCTTGCCGCAAGGTGGCAATGGAGGCGAATTCAGGGGAGAAAGACATGGTTCTGCTTTATTCGATGACCGTGGGCACGAGGAACAGGCCGTCCTGTTCGGCGGGGGCGTTGCGCATCATGGCTTGGCGGCTGTCCACCGTTCCCGTGGGCAGCGCCTGGTCCTCGCGCAGGCGCAGGCTGATCTCCTGGTGCGCGGACAAGGGGTGGGCCATGGGTTCGACGCCGGTGGTGTCGACGGTCTGCAGGGTCTGGATCAGCCCCAGGATGCGCGTCAGATCCTGCTCGACCTGGACGGTCTGTTCGGCAGATAAATCGATGCGCGCCAGTTGCGCGATACGGGCAACATCCTGTTGAGTGATGGACATGGGGGTTGTAGTCGAAAATAAGTAATAAAAAATGGCGGAGACCTGTCAGTTGGCGACAGATTCGCGCTTTTATGGGAAATGTGGAGGTTACAGAACTTAACTGACCATTAAAACAGTCCTAGCGCAGACCAATTATAAGTTATCATTGACCGTTTCCTTCCCAGGTATTTTTGAATTCGTTGCCTGGTTCTTGTGCCTGCCGTTTCACGCTTGAGTTCCGCGCCGAATTTACCTGCCCATCTCCCAAACACTTTACACGTTGCGCGCCCATGTTCGGATTCCTACGCAGTTACTTTTCCAGCGATATGGCAATCGACCTCGGTACGGCCAATACCCTTATCTACGTACGCGGCAAGGGTATCGTACTGGATGAACCGTCCGTTGTAGCCATCCGCCACGAAGGCGGCCCCAATGGCAAGAAAATCATTCAGGCAGTCGGCCACGAGGCCAAGCAGATGCTGGGCCGGGTGCCAGGCAACATCGAAGCCATCCGTCCCATGAAGGACGGCGTGATCGCGGACTTCACGGTCACCGAACAAATGCTCAAGCAGTTCATCCGCATGGTGCATCCGCGCAGCATGTTCGCTCCCAGCCCGCGCATCATCGTGTGCGTTCCCTGCGGCTCCACGCAGGTCGAGCGCCGCGCCATCAAGGAATCCGCGCTGGGCGCCGGCGCAAGCAAAGTCTACCTGATCGAGGAACCCATGGCCGCCGCCATCGGCGCGGGCCTGGCGGTCTCGGACGCCAGCGGCTCCATGGTCGTGGACATCGGCGGGGGCACCACCGAAGTGGCCATCATCTCCCTGGGCGGCATGGTGTACAAGGGTTCGGTGCGCGTGGGCGGGGACAAGTTCGACGAAGCCATCATCAACTACATCCGCCGCAACTACGGCATGCTGATCGGCGAGCCCACCGCCGAACTCATCAAGAAGCAGATCGGCTCGGCCTTCCCCGGCACCGAGATCCGCGAGATCGAAGTCAAGGGCCGCAACCTGTCCGAAGGCGTGCCGCGCAGCTTCACCGTCTCCTCCAACGAAATCCTGGAGTCCCTGACCGATCCGCTCAACCAGATCGTCTCGGCCGTCAAGACCGCGCTGGAACAGACCCCCCCCGAACTGGGCGCCGACATCACCGACAAGGGCATCGTCTTGACCGGCGGCGGCGCGCTGCTGCATGATCTGGACCGCCTGCTGCAGGAAGAGACCGGCCTGCCCGTGGTGGTGGCCGAGGATCCCCTGACCTGCGTGGTGCGCGGTTGCGGCGAGGCGCTGGAGCATCTGGAGCGCCTGGAATCCGTATTCATCTACGACTGATCCCTGCTCAGCTCCCCGGGCGGTCCGTGCCCTGGGGGCAAGCGTCCGAGTGCTTGAGTAATGCGAGAACAAGGCTCCATCCGGCTTTTCAGGCGCGGCACGTCCGCCGAGCTGCGCGTGGCCGCGCTGGTCGTGCTGGCGCTGGGCCTGATGCTGGCCGACGCTCGCCTGGCCGTGCTCGAGCCGGTGCGCCAGGCCGTGGCGGCGGTGCTCTATCCCTTCCAGCGCGTGATGCTCGCCCCGCGCGACCTGGTCAGCTATTTCAGTAGCTGGACCGACGCGGCCTCCACGGCGCGCTCCGAAAAAGAAGCGCTGCAACGCCAGCGCATCGAGCTGGCCCAGCTCTCCACCCATGCCGCCCAGCTGTCGGCGGAAAACGAACAATTGCGCCGCCTGCTGCAGGTGGCCGATGCGGTCACCCAGCCTTCCGTGGCGGTGGAGGTCCTGTACGAGCCGCCCAACGGCTATGCCCGACACCTGATCTTCAACAAGGGTTCCTCCAGCGGCATCCGTCCCGGCATGCCGGTCATCGACGAGGGCGGCGTGGTCGGCCAGGTGGTGCGCGTCACGCGCTTCACCTCGGAGGCCGCGCTCATCACCGACGACAAGGTGTCGGTGCCGGTGCAGGTGCTGCGCAACGGCCTGCGCCTGATCGCCTTCGGCGGCAATCCGGGCGGCAAGGTGGAGGTGCGCTACCTGACGGCCGACGTGGACCTGCAGGAGAACGACACGCTCATCACCAGCGGCATCGGCGGTCTGTTTCCGGCCGGCCTGCCCGTGGGCACGGTGGACCGCATCGAACGGGACGACGCCTCGGGATTCGCCCTGGCGCTGGTCTCGCCGCTTTCGCATCCGGAACGCTATCGCCATTTCCTGATCCTGCTCGTGCCCGAGAGCGAACCCCCTTTTGAACAGGACAAGCCAGACCATGAATCGCCCTGAATCCCCGGATACGCAGTCCCGGCGGGCGCGGCATTCATCCCTGAGCAGTCTGCAGCCCATCGACAGCAGCCCCTTTTCCCGGGCTTCCAGCCCCTGGCTGGTCTGGGGCTCCATCCTGCTGATGTGGCTGTCCTCCATGCTGCCCTGGCGGCTGTGGTCCTTCGCGCCCGACCTGCTGATGCTGGTGCTGGCCTTCTGGGCCGTGCACGAGCCGCGCCGCGTGCCCATGTCGCTGGCCTTTCTGCTGGGCATCCTGGTGGACGTGCACGATGGCAGCCTGCTGGGCGAGCATGCGCTCAGCTACGTGCTGGTGGTGTACGGCGCCCTGGTGCTGCGCCGGCGCATGCTGCATTTCGGCATGTGGACCCACGTGCTGCACATGCTGCCCGTCATGCTGCTCGCCCAGCTGGTGGTGCGCGTATTGCACGCCTGGCTGATGGGGGAGTGGTCGGGCTGGGACTGGGCCGGCGCCGTCCTGCTGACGGCGGCGCTCTGGCCGTTGGCCGACAGCGTGCTCTTTCTGCCGCAGCGGCGTCATGACGAGACCGATTCCGGTTCGCCCTGAACGGAGCGGCGGCCATGTTCGAATTCAAGAAAACCACCCACCAGCAACGCCAGCGGATGCTGATCCGCGCCATGGTGGCCGGCATCCTGGCCGCGTTGCTGCTGAGCGTGCTGGGCGTGCGCCTGTGGTATTTGCAGGTGGTGCGCTACGAAGGCTTTGCCGCGCGCGCCGACCAGAACCGGATCGCGGTGGTGCCCATCACGCCCCGGCGCGGCGAGATCCTGGACCGCAACGGCGTGGTGCTGGCGCGCAACTACCGCGACTACACCCTGTCGGTGGTGCCCGCCAATCTCGAAGAGCCCGTGGACGACATGCTGGACAAGGTCGGGCAGCTGGTGGAGCTCAGCTCGCGCGACCGGCGCCGCTTCAAGCAGAGCGTGGCGCAGAACAGCCGCTATTCGGAAAGCATGCTGCGCAACAATCTGAATGATGACGAGGCTTCCTGGTTCGCGGCCCACGCCTACAAGTTTCCCGGCGTGACCTTGCAGGCGCGCTGGGTGCGCGAATACCCGCAGGGCGAGGCGGCCGCCCATGTCATCGGCTATGTGGGCCGCATTTCCGAAGCCGACCAGGCGCGCCTGGAAGAATCCGGCCAGACGGGCAACTACCGGGGCACCAGCGTCATCGGCAAGAAAGGCATCGAAAAGACCTGGGAGCAGACCCTGCACGGCCGCACCGGCATCGAGGAAGTCGAAGTGGCGGCCTCGGGACGCCCGGTGCGCACGCTCAGCCGCGTGGCCCCGGTGCCGGGGGCCAACCTGAAACTGTCGCTGGACATAGGCTTGCAGAAGGTGGCCGAGGCCCAGTTCAAGGGGCGCCGCGGCGCCCTGGTGGCCATCGAGCCGGCCACCGGAGAAGTGCTGGCCTTCGTGTCGGCGCCTTCCTTCGACCCCAACCTGTTCATCGACGGCATCGACGTCGAAAACTGGCGCAAGCTCAATGACTCGCCCGACCACCCCCTGATCAACCGTCCCTTGTACGGCACCTATCCCATCGGCTCCACCTACAAGCCCTTCGTGGCGCTGGCGGCGCTGGAGCTGGGCAAGCGCAACGCCACCGATCGCCTGCCCGACCCCGGCTACTTCGAGTTCGGCGGGCAGCGTTTCCGCAACGCGGGCGGCGCCGTGTACGGCGCCACGGACATGCACCGCGCGCTGGTGGTGTCTTCGGATACTTATTTCTACTCGCTGGGGCCGGAGATCGGCGTGGACAGTCTGCACGACTTCATGAAGCAGTTCGGCTTCGGCCAATACACCGGCATAGACCTGGACGGCGAGCGCCGCGGCATCCTGCCGTCAACCGAATGGAAGCGCCAGGCCTATCGCAAGCCCGCCCAGCA
This sequence comes from Pseudomonadota bacterium, assembly GCA_023425645.1. GTDB lineage: Bacteria > Pseudomonadota > Gammaproteobacteria > Burkholderiales > Burkholderiaceae_B > Alcaligenes. The sequence goes on along the minus strand of JAFACG010000008.1, from coordinate 11,095 downwards.
ACGCTGGTACGCGGGCGAGAGCATCTCGGTGGCCGTGGGCCAGGGCTACAACTCCTTCACCCTGCTGCAACTGGCCCACGCCACCGCCGTGCTGGCCAACAATGGCATCTCTCGCAAGCCTCACCTGGTCAGCCAGATCGTCAACCCGCATGATCCGGACGTGGAAAAGCCGGTGCGCATCGATACCGAGGTCATCCCCCTCAAGCAGGCCAACCTGGACGTGGTCAAGCGCGCGCTGGTGGACGTGGTGCGCATGGGGACCGCCCGGCGCGCGTTCGCGGGCGCGGCCTACCAGGCCGCCGGCAAGACCGGCACGGCCCAGGTGTTCAGCCTGCGCGGAGCCAAGTACAACGCCAATGCCATCGATGAACGCCTGCGCGATCACGCCCTGTTCATGTCCTATGCGCCGGCCGACAATCCCAAGATCGCCGTCGCGCTGATCGTGGAGAACGCCGGCTGGGGCGGCTCGGTGGCGGCGCCCGTGGCGCGCCAGGTGTTTGATTACTGGCTGGTCGAGCGGGGGCATCTGCAATGAAACGTCTTCTTCAATGGGGCTTGAAAGCCATCAACGCCTTCGACTGGCCCCTGTTGCTGCTGCTGTTGCTGATGACGGTGCTGGGCCTGACGGTCATGCATTCGGCCGTGGGCGGCACCGACTGGCGCTTTGCCGACCAGACGCGCAATTTCCTGCTGGCCTTCGGCGTCATGTGGCTGGCCGCCTTGATCCCTCCGCCGCTGTGGATGCGCCTGGCGCCCTATGTGTATTCATTGGGCGTGGTGCTGCTGCTGGGCGTGGAGTTCTTCGGCGAGACCAGCAAGGGCGCCACCCGCTGGCTGGACCTGGGCGTGGCGCGCATCCAGCCTTCGGAGATGCTGAAGATCTCGGTTCCGCTGATGCTGGCCTGGTATTTCGATCGCCACCAGGGCTCGCGCATGCGCTTCATGGACTTCCTGGTGGCCGGCGTGCTGCTCATGATTCCGTTCCTGCTGATCGTACGCCAGCCGGACCTTGGCACCGCGCTGCTGGTGTTCGGCGCCGGTTTCTGCGTCATTTATTTCGCAGGCCTGTCGTTCCGCCTGCTGGTGCCCATCTTCCTGGTGCTGATCCTGGGCATCAGCGCCTTGCTCTACTACGAAGACCAGATCTGCGTGCCCGACCTGAACTGGGTGGTCCTGCACGACTACCAGAAGCACCGCGTCTGCACCTTGCTCAACCCGGGCAGCGACCCGCTGGGCAAGGGCTTTCACACCATCCAGTCCATGATCGCCATCGGTTCGGGCGGCATCTATGGCAAAGGCTACATGATGGGCACCCAGTCCCACCTGGATTTCGTGCCTGAACGCACCACGGACTTCATTTTCGCCGTGTTCGCCGAGGAGTTCGGCCTATATGGCGGCATCATGCTGCTGGTGCTGTATGCGCTGCTCATCGTGCGCGGCCTGACGATCGCCGTGGCCGCGCAGACGCAGTTCAGCCGCCTGCTGGCCGGCTCCATGTCCATGATGCTGTTCGTCTACGTATTCGTGAACATCGGCATGGTGACGGGCATCCTGCCCGTGGTCGGCGTGCCCCTGCCGTTCCTGAGCTACGGCGGCACGGCCTTGATGACCCTGGGCGTGGCCTGCGGGATGCTGATGAGCATCAGTCACCACAGGCCGGGCAGGCCCTAGCGCCTGTTCAGCATCCGGGGGCGCGCCGCTATTCCAGCGTCAATTGCGCCTCGTCCACGCCGTACAGGCCGTCCAGCAGCTTGCGTATGGGCGCGGGCAGGGCGGCGTCGCGCAATCCGTCCAGTTCCAGCCAGCGCTGCCGGGCGGCGGGCTCGGCCAGTACGGGGCCGTCGGCCTCCAGCAGCCAGGGCGTGATGTGCAGCTTGAAATGCGAAAACACATGCTGGAACGAGGCCAGGGCCACGGGCTCCTGGTTCGACCAGCGCCGCGCTGCCGCGTGCAGGGCCTGTTCGTCGTCGAATTGGGGCAGGGTCTGCAGGCCGCCCCAGATGCCTTTGTCGGGACGTTGCTCCAGCAGCAGCCGGCCGTCCTGCTCCAGGATCAGCACGTGGCAGCAGCGCTCGTCCTGGCGGGCGCGCTCCTTGGGGCTGGGCAGCTCGGTCTGCACCTGGCGGGTATGGGCGTAGCAGTCCGATTGCAGGGGACACAGGCTGCAGGTCGGCTTGCTGCGCGTGCAGCACTGCGAGCCCAGGTCCATCAGGCCTTGCGTGTACGCCGCCATGTCCAGATCGGCCGGCGCCTGTGCCAGCACCTCCTGCGCCTTGTCCCACAGCGCGTTCTCCACGGCCTTCTTCTGTGTCGGACCATAGATGCCGAAGTAGCGCGTGAAAACCCGCTTGACGTTGCCGTCCATGATGGGACTGCGTTCGCCGAAACAGAAGGCTGCGATGGCGCAGGCCGTGGAGCGGCCTATGCCGGGCAGCCCGGCCAGTTCCGCCGCCGTGCCGGGGAAGCGGCCCTGCCAGCGTTCCGCGACCTCGCGCGCGCAGCGGTGCAGGTTGCGGGCGCGGGCGTAGTAGCCCAGGCCGGCCCAATAGGGCATGACTTCGTCCTGGCTGGCGGTGGCCAGATCCAGCACGGTGGGAAAACGTTCCAGAAAACGCTCGTAGTAGCCCAGGACAGTGGCGACCTGGGTCTGCTGCAGCATGATCTCGGACAGCCAGACCCGGTAGGGGTCCCGGGTGTGCTGCCAGGGCAGATGACGGCGGCCCGCCTCTTTCTGCCAGGCCACCACGCGGCCGGCCAGGCCGCGCGTACAGGGTTCGGGTAGGGACATCAGTATTGGGTGGTGCGGGTGACGGACCAGCGAGCAGCCAGAGCGCCCAGGATGGCGACCAGGACGGCGGCGGTCAGCAGGAGCGAGAAGTCGGGCAGGCGCAGTTGCAGCGGCACGCCGTAGCTGGCGGCCAGGCGCGACAGCGCCGGGTTCAGGGGCGTCAGGGCCAGCAGCGCCAAGCCGCAGGCCAGGGCGCTGGCCAGCAGGCCGGTCAGCGCGCCCATGTACAGGAAGGGGCGCCGCACGAAGGCCTCGGTCGCGCCCACCAGGCGCGCCACGGCGATTTCCTCGCGCTGGCTGAGGGCCTGCAGGCGCACGGTGTTGAAGACGGTGGCGATGACCACCACGCCCACGCCGGCCATCAGGATCCACAGGCCGATGCGGATGAAGCGCAGGATGGCCTCCAGGCGCTGCACCCATTCGCTGTCCAGCAGCACGCTGTCCACGCCTTCGCGGCCCTGGATGTCCTTTGCCAGGGTGTCGGCCCGCGCCGCCAGGTCGGGGGCCTCGTGCAGGGTCAGGACGATGGCATGGGGCAGGGGGTTGCTGGGCAGCACGGCGAGCGCGTCCGCCCAGGTGGGGTTGCCCTTGAGCTGGCGCAGCGCCTGTTCGTTGCTGACCAGGCGTGTTTCGGCCAGCAGCGGTTCGAACTCCTGCCGGATGCGGGCCGTCAAGTCCTGAGCCTGCTCCAGCTTGGCGTCCTGTTCCATGAAGACCGTCATTTCGGGGGAGATCGGGATCTCGCGCACCACGGGTTGCGCGGCCAGCAGGATGGCGGCGCCAAGGATGGGCACGGCCAGCGTCAGGGCGATGACCACCAGGTTGGACAGCGAGGAGAAGGGCTGCACCTTCAGGCGGCGCAGGGCCACCAGCAGGGCGTATTGATGGTGTCGCAGCCAGCGTGTCATGCCAGCACCCCCGGATGGTCGGAGAAGCGCCCGTCCTGGATCAGCAGGGTGCGGCGGGCGTAGCGGGCCATGAGCTTCAGGTCATGGGAGGCGATCAGCGTGGTCACGCCGACCCGGTTGAAATCCATCAAGACGTCCATGATGCGTTTGGCGTTGTCGGCGTCCAGGTTGGCGGTGGGTTCGTCCGCGATCAGGATGGCCGGGCGGTTGACGATGGCCCGGGCGATGGCCAGGCGCTGCTGTTCGCCGCCGGACATCTCCACGGGATTGAGGTCCTCCTTGCCGCGCAGGCCCACTTTTTCCATGGCGGCGCGGGCGCGCGCCTGGGCGGTGCGCGGATCCAGACCCACGACCGCCAGCGGCAGGGTGACGTTGGCCAGCGCGCTGCGGTCGTACAGCAGGTGTGTATCCTGCAGCACCACGCCCACGGCGCGGCGCAGGTAGGGGCGGGCGCGCGCCGACAGCTTGTCCAGGCGGTGTCCATTGACCTGCACGGAGCCGCGGCTGGGCGGCTCAAGGCCGCCGATCAGGCGCAGCAAGGTGGATTTGCCGGCTCCCGAGGGGCCCGAGACGAAGATGAATTCGCCGGCCTGGATGCGGAAGTTGATGTCGGCAAGAATATTCCTGCCGCGGCCATACGACTTGAAAACGTGTTGGAACTCGATCATCGCGATGGAAAATCAAAGGTAAGTCTGTCCGGGACGCCCCAATGGCGACCCGGCGCGGGCCGGCGTCAAAGCGCCGGGCCAAACATGGCCGGCCGTGGTTCCATAAGAGGGAAATTCCCCATACTTGTTTCGCAACATTGGTCTTACGATTGGATACCGACAGCTTAGCTGCAATTGTAATCTGCATCCATTTACCAAAAGTAAACAGGAGGTGACATACCATGAGGTTCGTGAAAACCATTGCATGCGGTGTGGCTTTGATGGCATTTGGCGCCAGCGTACAAGCCGGTGAAACCCTGGACGCAGTCAAGAAGAAGGGCTTTGTCCAGTGCGGGATATCCACCGGCATCGCCGGCTTTTCGCTGGCTGACAGCAAGGGCGCCTGGTCGGGCATAGACGTGGACGCCTGCCGCGCCATCGCCGCCGCCGTCTTTGGCGACGCGGCCAAGTACAAGGTCACCCCCCTGACGACGCAGCAGCGGTTCACCGCCCTGCAATCGGGCGAAGTGGACGTGCTGACCCGCAACACGACCGCCACCATCGCCCGCGACACCACCCTGGGCCTGATGAGCACCGGCGTGAATTACTATGACAGCCAGGGCATCATGGTCAAGAAGGCGCTGGGCGTCAAAAGCGCCAAGGAGCTGGACGGCGCCGCGGTCTGCGTGCAGCCCGGCACCACCACCGAGCTGAACCTGGCCGACTGGTTCCGATCCCAGAACATCAAATTCAATCCGGTCGTGATCAACAACCCCGAAGAGGCCATGCGCTCCTTCACCTCCGGGCGCTGCGACGCCTTCACCACCGACAAGTCCCAGCTGGCCTCCATGCGCGCTGCGCAGGCCTCGCCGGATGATTTCGACATCCTGCCCGAGGATCTCTCCAAGGAGCCGCTGGGACCCATGGTGCGCCAGGGCGATGATGAATGGTTCACGCTGGTGCGCTGGACCTTGAACGCCATGCTGGAGGCCGAGGAATACGGCATCACCTCCGCCAATGTGGACGAGAAGGCCAAGAGCGACAATCCGAACGTGCAGCGCATCCTGGGCGTGTCCGGAGAACTGGGCAAGGGCTTGAAGCTGGACAACAAGTGGGCCTACAACATCATCAAGCAGGTGGGCAACTACGGCGAAAGCTTCGAGCGCAACCTGGGCAAGAACACGCCGCTCAAGCTCGAGCGCGGCCTGAACGCCCAATGGCGAGACGGCGGACTGATGTACGGGTGGCCAGTGCGTTAAGATTCCACATCTTCACCATCTGTTTCCGCGCCTTGCCGACGGCGGGGCGCGGGCCATCTCGCAGGGCTACGCGTAGTGCTGCTAACACGGGTTTTACGCTATGGCACAAAACACACCGGCTCCGCAGGCGCCGCGCCGCCGCCTGTCCTGGAATGATCCGTTCACGCGCGGCGTCATCTACCAGGTCCTGATCCTGGGCATGCTGGGCTTCTGTGTGTGGTATCTGGTCTCCAATACCTTGCACAATCTGGCGGTGCGCAATATTTCCACAGGCTTTGGATTCCTGGACCGCGAGGCGGGCTTTGCCATCGGCGAGTCTTCCATCGCCTATACGCCGTCCGACACGTACGGGTGCGCCATCCTGGTGGGCCTGATCAATACGCTCAAGGTCTCGGTCATCGGTATCGTCGCCGCCACCCTGATCGGCACGGTGCTGGGCATCGCGCGCCTGTCCAGGAACTGGCTCATCTCCCGGCTGGCAGGCCTGTACGTGGAGGTGATGCGCAATGTCCCGCTGCTGCTGCAGCTGTTCTTCTGGTATGCATTGATCACCGAGGCACTGCCCGGCCCCCGCCAGGCGCTCAATCCGGTCAGCGGCGTGTTCCTGTCCAATCGCGGCCTGAAGCTGCCCACGCTGCAGGGCGACGGCCTGAACTGGCTGCTGCTGGGCCTGGGGGCGGCCATCGTGGCCGTCGTGCTGCTGGCGCACTGGGCGCGCCGCCGCCAGGAGCAGACCGGCCGCATCTTCCCGGTGGCGCGCGCCAGCGCGGCTCTGCTGCTGGTCCTGCCGGCCGCCGCACTGCTGCTCAGCGGCGCGCCTATCGCGCTGGACGTGCCCGAGCTGCGCGGCTTCAACTTCGCGGGCGGACTGACCCTGTCGCCTGAATTCGCCGCGCTGCTGGCCGGGCTCATCATCTATACCTCGGCCTTCGTGGCCGAAGTCGTGCGCTCGGGCATACAGGCCGTGGGCAAGGGGCAATGGGAGGCCGCACAGGCGCTGGGCCTGACCCGCAGCCGCATGATGCGGCTGGTCATTCTGCCGCAGGCCTTGCGCGTCATCGTGCCGCCCATGACCAGCCAGTACCTGAACCTGACCAAGAACAGTTCGCTGGCCGTGGCCATCGGCTATCCGGACATCGTATCGGTGGTGAACACCACGCTGAACCAGACGGGCCAGGCGATCGAGGGCATCCTGATCATCATGGCGGCCTACCTGACCGTCAGCCTGTCGATTTCGATCTTCATGAACTGGTACAACAACCGCATCGCCCTGGTGGAGCGCTAATGAGTCAGAACACCTCGACCCTGTCGGCCCCGCCGCCGCTGCAGCGCGGCCCGATCGGCTGGCTGCGCGAAAACCTCTTCTCCTCGCCGCTGAACGCCATCCTGACCGTCCTGGTGGTGTGGCTGCTGCTGATGACCGTGCCCGCCCTGGTGGACTGGCTGTTCATCAAGGCCAATTTCGACGCCCGGACAGCCCAGGATTGCCGTGCCAGCGCCGGAGCCTGCTGGGCCTTCATTCGCGAGAAGCACCGTCTGATCCTGTTCGGCATCTATCCCTACGACGAGCAGTGGCGGCCCTTGCTGGCCTCCATCCTGCTGACGCTGCTGATCGTGTGCAGCTGCGTGAGCTGGTTCTGGAAGCCCTGGCTGCCCCTGCTGTGGCTGGCCGGCCTGACCGTGGTGGGCGTGCTGATGTGGGGCGGCGTGCTGGGCCTGAGCTACGTGGAGAACAGCCTGTGGGGAGGTTTGCCGCTGACCCTGATCCTGGCCACCTTCGGCATTGCCTTTGCCTTTCCGCTGGGGCTGCTGCTGGCCCTGGGGCGCACATCGCGCCTGCCGGCGGTCAAGGCCGTGTGCGTGGTCTACATCGAGCTGATCCGCGGCGTGCCCCTGATCAGCCTGCTGTTCATGTCCTCGGTGATGCTGCCTCTGTTCATGCCCGAAGGCTTCAATATCGACAAGCTGCTGCGCGCCCAGATCGCCATCATGCTGTTCGCCGCCGCCTACATCGCCGAGACCGTGCGCGGCGGCCTGCAGGCCATCCCCAAGGGGCAGTACGAGGGCGCGGAGTCCATCGGCCTGAGCTACTGGCAGACCATGCGCAAGATCGTGCTGCCGCAGGCGCTCAAGATCGTGATTCCGCCGCTGGTCAGCATCTTCATCTCGCTGTTCAAGGACACCTCCCTGGTGGTGATCATAGGCATCTTCGACCTGACCCAGGCCGCCAAGGTGGCGCTGGCCGATGCGGCCTGGCGCGGCTTCAGCACCGAAGCCTACCTGTTCATCGCCCTGATTTACTTCGTGTTCTGCTATTCGATCTCCCGTTACAGCCGCGCCCTGGAGCGCCGGCTGCAGACCGGGTATGAACGCTGAGACAGGCCGCGGCGCGCCAGGTGCGGGCCGCGGCCGACCCTACTAGGAGTTTTGCATGGCAGAGGCCATCATTGAGCTGAAGAACGTCAACAAGTGGTACGGACAGTTCCACGTGCTGCGCAACATCAATCTGGATGTGGGCCGGGGAGAGCGGATCGTGATCTGCGGGCCCTCCGGCTCGGGCAAATCCACCCTGATCCGCTGCATCAACCGGCTGGAAGAGCACCAGCAGGGCCGGATCATCGTGGACGGCGTGGAGCTGACCAATGACTTGCGCCAGATCGAGGCCATACGCCGCGATGTGGGCATGGTGTTCCAGCACTTCAATCTGTTCCCGCACCTGACCGTCATGGAGAACCTGACGCTGGGGCCCATGTGGGTGCTGCGCAAGACCAAGGCTCAGGCCCAGGCCATGGCCATGAAGTACCTGGAGCGCGTGCGCATCCCCGAACAGGCCCAGAAATATCCCGGCCAGCTCTCCGGCGGCCAGCAGCAGCGCGTGGCAATTGCCCGTTCGCTGTGCATGGAGCCTAAAATCATGCTGTTCGATGAGCCCACCTCGGCGCTGGATCCGGAAATGGTCAAGGAAGTGCTGGAGGTCATGGTCGAGCTGGCCCAAACCGGCATGACCATGCTGTGCGTCACCCACGAAATGGGTTTTGCGCGCAAGGTGGCCGACCGGGTCATTTTCATGGACCAGGGCGAGATCATCGAGCAGAATGCGCCGGATGCGTTTTTTGACGCTCCCCAGAACGAGCGCACGCGGGAATTCCTCAGCCAGATCATTCACTGAGCCTGCGTGGTTTTTACGCTTGCGCTGTGCGCAGGCATGTTTTGTCGCCGGGCCGTCGGAATGCCGCATCACCCAAGACAAAAAGCGCCCCCTTGGGGGGCGGCAAGCCGAAGGCGCCGCTTAATTTTTTTACTTGAAGGATAGTTCGATGTTTTGTGCACGCAAGTGGCTGTTGGCCGCCTCGGGAGTCGCCGCCATGATGGCCGCGCCCGCCGTCATGGCCGAAGATGCCTTTCCCTCCAAACCCATCCAGTTCGTGGTGCCGTATCCGCCTGGAGGCCCGCTGGACAGCATGGCGCGCCTGCTGGCCGAGCGCGTCAAGGATGACCTGGGCACCGTGGTCGTGGAGAACAAGTCGGGCGCCGGCGGCAATATCGGCGCCAGCATCGTGGCCAAGGCGGCGCCGGACGGATACACGCTGATGATGGGAGCCGTGGCCATCAATGCCATCAATCCCTGGCTGTACAAGACCGTCCCCTTCGATCCCGTGCAGAGCTTCGAGCCCATCGCCCTTGTGGCCTCGGTGCCCAACATCCTGATCGTCAACAAGGAATTCGCTCAGGACAACAAGATCGCCACGGTGCAGGACTTGGTGGCTTACGCCAAGCAGCATCCCGGCCAGCTCAATTTCGCTTCGGGCGGCAACGGCAGCGCGGGTCACCTGGCTGGCGCCGTGCTGAACACGCGCGCCCAGATCGATGCGATACACGTGCCCTATGCGGGCGCCGCCCCGGCCAAGACGGCCCTGCTGGCCGGCCAGGTGCATTTCATGTTCGACAACCTAGCCTCGGCCGCGCCTCTGATCAAGGCCGATTCGGTCAAGGCCCTGGCCGTGACCACGACGGAACGCTCCAACTTCTTCCCGGACGTGCCCACCATGGAGCAGGCAGGCGTTCAGCCCTTCGATTTGGGGACCTGGTTCGGCGTGTTCGTGACAGGCGGCACGCCCCAACCCATCGTGCAGAAGCTGCACGATGCCTATGCCAAGGCGCTGACCGAGCCGTCCGTGCGCCAGGCGCTGGCCGTGATGGGTTCGGACGCCGAGCCGGGCACGGTGGAGCAGTTCCGCGAGCTTGTCAGTAATGACCTGAAGAAGTACAAGGAGGTTGTGGCCAGTTCCGGCGCTGAGTTGTTCTAGGTCCTGGCCGTCCGGTGAACGTCATGGACGGGCATCGTGCAGGTGAAGTGCAGTCCGTTTGATCAAGAATTGTTAACAGAGGTGTTTGGAACCATTCTGTAACACCGAGTCTATGCGCGCCTTGCTAGCATAGGGGCGCTCGATAGGCCCTTGTACTTAATTTCGAGATTACGGAGAAAAGAATGACAATTTCCATTCGTTCTGCCAAATTGGCGGCATGTGCAGGCGCTTTCGCCATTCTGGCCGGCTGCGGCACCATGGACAATATGGGTACGGGCGGGCGCACTGCCGTCGGAGCGGGGGCAGGCGCCGCCGTGGGGGCGGGCCTGGGCGCCCTGATCGGGGACAGCAGCAAGGCGGCGGCCATCGGCGCGGGCATCGGCGCCCTGGCCGGCGGCATTGCGGCCTACAACTGGTCCGGCATCAAGAAAGATGTCCAGCAGTCCGGCGCGACCAGCCTGGGCGTGGACGTCACGGAAATGCCCGACGGCAGCCTGCGTGTCAACATCCCCAGCAGCGTCTCCTTCGACACGGGCAAGTACCAGCTGAAGCCGGCCCTGCTGCCGGTGCTGGACAGCGTGGCGCGCGCCATGGTCCAGCATCCCGAACTGCGCGCCAAGGCCATCGGTCACACTGATAGCACGGGCTCCGCCCAGACCAACCAGACGCTGTCCGTGAACCGCGCCAGCGCCGTCACCAACTACCTGACCCAGCAAGGCGTGGGCCAGGGCCGCCTGATGGTCGAGGGTCGCGGGCCGAACTCGCCAATCGGTGACAACGCCACGGCGGAAGGCCGCGCCATGAACCGGCGCGTGGAGCTGTATCTGTACGCTCCTCAGCAGTAAAGAAGGCTTTATGCGCCTGCAGGCGCGGACGAGCAAAGGCCCGGCTTTCGCCGGGCTTTTTTTGGCCTAATGGCGCATGTACAGGGTTTACCGCCGGTTTGCAGGGACGAGTCGGCTGATCGATAGTAGAGATGGGCTTTGTGAAGACGCCGTTCAAGAGTTCTGGGGGACAGTCTGGGCTGACGGCTTGCCGGTGCTGCGCACCGATGCCCTTGTCGGCGGATCGCTCCGGGCGCATTCTGAACTCGCGCGATGGTTCGTCCCCCGTACATGGACGCCCCTGGTTTGCCAAGCGCTCACTGCATGCCGGCAGGACGATTCAGATTGCACCCGTACATTCG
>JAFACG010000049.1 GCA_023425645.1 Pseudomonadota bacterium | reverse complement strand
TATCCTGGTCAGGCCCGCTGCATCGTGCGCGTGAGCCGTCAAGCTGCCCAGCAAATCCCCGACGCGCCGGCTGTTCTCGAAAACCTCCTTTTCATAGTCATGCTGATAATGTGCTTCATCGGACACGGAAAAAGAGAATCTCAGTTCGGTGTACCAAGAGCGTATGCGCTCGCGCATACTGGGGCTGCTGGCTCGTGCCGTACCTCCGTCTTGGGCACTGAATTGCAGGTTGCCGACCGTGCCCAGAGCGCCCGGCGCGATGTACGGCGTCGGATCTGGGCCAACCTGCTGCTCTAGAACAACCGGCTGATTAGGGATTTGGACGTAATCCATGCTGAACTCCTTGGTATAAAAAGACCCACCGAGCAAAACCTGGCTGGCTCTCAACAGCGCGTTCAAATGGCTCGCGTCTTTATGTTCTGCTCCGGGTCAAAGGAATCGCATTCACCTCCATGGCCCTATCTCCGTAACAGGAGGACGCGTCGCGTTCCCTGATCCAGGGACTCAACGTCGGCTGGGGCACGTCACGCCCATCTATTACGAATCACGCACCGCAGTAAAAAAAAAACAATCTCTGAGTCTGAATTTAATTGACCCCTGCAGGCTGGCCGGGCCGTATCACAGTCGGCGCATTTCCGCTCACCGCATACGTTTAGGAGCCAGGCAATCGTCCTCATGCCAAACGTGTTCCAGGCCCCAACAGGGCCTGGAACAGAGCCTCGGCGGGGCCTAGGCAGAAGCTACATGGCGTAGTGGCAATCCATAACTTCGCCTAGAATTCGACACTTAGCCCGTCGTCGGAAGATGCCTCGGCCCATTTCCCATGCCGATCTTCGGCTGAGGGCTGGGGAGACAGGGACTGGACAGGGGAAGCTTTCGCATGACCTCGACTAGATTCTTGTACTGGTTGTACGTACTTTCCGTGAAACAACAGACTTTCGGCCGCGGTCTTGAACTGGGGAGGATTTCGCTTGGCATTTTCCAGGACATTTCGCATGGCATCGACCATAGTCATGGACACGCGTTTGGTTGAGGGCTTGGGGGGGACGGCCTGGGACTGGTGCGCGGCCTGCACATTGGACTGGTCTGCGTCCTGGTGCGCGGCCGGGCCATTGATCACCCGATACGGGCCCTCGTTCGGGCTGTTGAATAAAACGACAGGCTCGCCGTCACCCAAATCTAAGCGATAGCGGGTATCATTGCCATCTGGAGGCAAAAACCGGATCCGGAAATTCGCTCCTGCCATGTCCTTCAGCGCATTGAAACTGTCGACTTTCTGCTGCGGAGCGGTTCGTTCCGAAAACATGATGTACAGGTGGTGCTTTACCTTTGCCTCTTGCGTCCCGCAAAACCAGTCCTTAATTTTGGCCCAGACAGTAGCAGGCGACTTGTTCTTCGCCGCTGCCGCTTGTGCGCTCGTCACTGTTTGTTGGTCAAGCGTTGTTCGACAAGCAGAGCTCATCAAAGTTGCTTTTCCCTGAATATCAATAGGCATGACTCTTTCCTTATCGTGTTGTGTTAATCCATCCATAGGCCACTCAATGGCGCCTATGCACAGTGAGTAACACCTTCGCAGCAAAAAGTTTCTTAACGATGCTGTCTTAAATGGTTGGGTCACAGCGCAGTGAACTGCACCCCAAAAGTTGGACACCCATCCAACCTTCGGGGTGTTTTTCATGACGAAGTACGATGAGCAATTCAAGCTCAAGGCGGCAAGGCATTACTTATCGGGCAAGCTTAGCTATCGAGAAGTGGCGCGCCGCCATGGGATCGAGCGTTCGCTGCTGCGCCATTGGGTGGCCAGCTATGAGCAGCACGGCAGTGCGGGGCTGGCCAAGAAGTTCAGTCATTACGATGCGGCATTCAAGCAGAGGGTGCTTGAGCGGATAGATCGTGATGGTTTGTCGGATCGCCAGGCTGCGGCACTTTATGACATTCGTCACGCGGGCAGCATCAACATCTGGCGCAGCCAGTATGATGCGGGGGGAGTCGGCGCGCTGGCGGCGCGAACTAAAGGTAGACGTCCCATGCCGCACAAGTATCCCCCGGCACCGGCCCCCAAAGACATGACCGAGGACGAGTTGCGCAAAGAGAATGCCTATCTGCGTGCGGAGCTCGATTACCTAAAAAAATTGAAGGCCTTGATCCAAGCGGAACGGACCGAAGCGCTCGTCAAAAAGCGCAAATGGTCCAAGGATTGAGGTCAGCACACCCGCCGGCATTGTTGCTGCGCGCAGCCCGACTGTCGCGCAGCACGTTTTACTACCATCAGAAGGCACAGGGCGTCGCGGACAAGTACGCCGCGCTCAAGGCCAGGATCGGTGCCATCTATGCCCATCACAAGGGTCGCTACGGCTATCGCCGGATCACCTCGGTGCTGGCCAGGCGGGCGATCTGATCAACCACAAGACGGTGCAGCGCCTGATGCAGGCGCTGGGCCTACGGCACGCCACCCATGCCCTGTCATGCGTCCCTGATAGCCCATGCGATACAACAAGTACAGAACCGTATTCTCGGAAATCGGGCGCTTGATAGAGCCCTCGCTGGCCAGCACATAGTCGCTGCCACGCCCCTCACCCTGAGCACGTCCAGAATATCCATGGCCTGCCTGCTCAGCGGCACTACATGCGGCCGGCGCTGCTTCATCCGTTCAGCCGGAACCCGCCACACATCCCCTTCGAACTCATCCCATTTCGCAAACCGCAATTCTTTGGTTCTGACCCACGTCAACGCCAAAAGCTTACACGCCAAGGCGCTCAACAGGTCGCCCTGGAAATTCAACTGGCGGACCAGTTCCGGCACCTCATGCAGCTCCAGCGCGGCCTGCTGGCCCTTCTCCGAATGGCGGAAGGCTCTTTGCGGATTGATCAACGCCGCCGGATTGATTTGCGCCATGCCCTGCTCCACCGCCCATTCGAAAACTTGGCTGACCCAGTTGCGAATTTTCCGCACATACACCAATCGCCCAGCGGCATCGACGCGCATGAGCTCGGTCAGCAGATCCTCGCGGGTGATGCTGGACAGCTCCCTGCCGCCCAAAACGGGCCCCAGGTGCATCTCAATGCCGCGGATGGCATTGTTGCGGTATGAGGGGGACAGATCTTGCCGCCCCTCCCAGTAGGTATGGGAGGCCTGCAATAACGTGATAGATTTTTTCTTGGCCAACTTGCGATCAAGCATGGGGTCAATGCCGCCGCGCAACTGCTCACGTACTTCAGCGCGCCGCCTCCTGGCCTCGGCCAGGTCCACTTCCGGATACGCGCCAAATGACATGGTTTTTTGCTTGCCTTCGAACCGGTAGGCCATGCGCCACACCTTCTCCCCCTTGCTGGAGATCCAGAGGTGCAGCCCGCCGCCGTCAAAGAGCTTTTGGGGCTTGTCCGTTGCCTGAGCAGCACGACATTGCGAATCTGTAAGGGTATTTGTAGGCATCCTGCGAGACCAGAAAATCGATACCAACAAGAATGCCAACACATACCGCACGGTGAACCGTGTTTGTGTGTGGGCTGGCGTGGGTATACGCGTGAGTGAAAACGCGCTGAACCCCTTGATTTTGGCGGGTTTTCGTGGTCTTACAAGAGTATAGGAGGGGTGTAGATGGCGGGCCCAGCAGGAATCGAACCTGCAATCTTCCCTTAGGAGGGGAAAGTTATATCCATTTAACTATGGGCCCGACGGGCTTTCCGTACGGCTCGCGCAATCCGCAGGCTACTGACGCGTCCAGATCGGGAAAGCAGGGCGTAAGTCTATCAGTAAGACGTTTTCCGTGAAAGCCTTCCATAGAAGGCCAGGAACAACGTTGGCTGAACAACACGGGACCGAGCCTCATCAAGGCGGACATATCGGAGGCGGAACAAGCGGCCCGCGCCGCCCAAAGACACAAGCTGTCGAAAATAGATTGCTCGAGCGCCTGCCCGCCGGACCGAGAGAAAAAACCTCCCCCATACCTTATATTCAATCCAAAGCCCATCCCATAAGCTTATTCCAAGCAATGCATAACGATTCATTCTCCCGCCATGACTGACACGTTATCATCATTACCCTTGCCCCAAAAATAATGAATCCTTCGCATCAAAATCTCATTTTTAAGAGAATAATCTATGCAAACCTATTTACTACATGGATTGATCCTATTTTCATTGGGCACTCTGCTTGGTATTCCTCATGGCCTGTCAAAGGGGCGTAAAGCGGCATCCGTCACGGAACTCTGGCGCGTCGCCCATCTCTCGACGTGCGTGGGAGGCGTATCGCTTATCGCATTGACATTTTCCATGGAGCGCATATTTCCAGGAAAGGAATACATCGTCATGATCCCGTTCAGTCTTGCCGCTTATTTATCCTTCATTGCATGTACAGCAAGCGGAATAATCGGAAAAGGATGGGATAGCGATAAAAGCAGCCCAAGCATTCTGATTGTTTACTGGCTTCGGGTGATCGCTTCCATTTCCTCCGTAATCGCCGTACTTGGTTTTCTCTTTCTTTTAGCAGAGAAAATACGTGAATGAGCCAACCGGAGATTTGAGAAAAAACAGGCCTGACGTAAAACGCTCAGCCTATAGCAGCCACGGCAACCGGCCGCGCCAGGTTACCAGCTGGCTGGCGACAGCAGACAAGCATTACGAGGCCCGCCGCCAGCATTATCCAACCTCGTCTGCGCCAACCGGAGCACTATGCCAAGACGCATGTTGCCTATATGGGAGCGCGCATTTTTATGGTCCCCAGTCTGAGCTACAGTTCAAGCTGGACCGCTTCCAGGCGGCCGCTTTTTGTCCCGGACTGTCTTCATGAATGATTTTCTCGCCAACGCCCTGCCCCTGCTGGTGCTGGTCTTCGTCGTACTGGGCTTTTGCCTGCCGGATCGTCGTTTCGCCGCCTCAGGCCGTCCCGGCGGTTACGGCGGGTGGCTGATCGCCCTGTCGCTGAGCCTGGTCTTGTCCGCGCTGACCACCGTGGGCAACGCCTACGAGAACGGCCCCTTCGGGCCCGGCCAGATCCCCCTGGCATGGGCGGCCGGGCTGCTGTTCTTCAGCGCCATCGTGGCGTTGCGCCGCTTCTACGACAAACGCACGGTCTGGTGGGCGCTGGCCGTGCTGTGGCTGGCCGGACCCGGCTATTACCTGGCCAGCATGATGCTGTGGAGCCAGCACGATGCGCAGGCCTACGCCCTGCAATCCCACCAGCAGGGCCTGATGCACCATCTGGTCCATGCCGTGGTCTGGTCCCTGTACCTGACCCAGTCGCGCCGCGTGGCGCTCACCTACTCACCCGCCGCCCAGACGGCTCAATAGAAGAACGCGCCGCGCTCCAGCGGCACGGTCTTGTCCGTGCACAGGCGCTTGAGCGCCTGGCCGAACAGGACGTCCACTGGCCGATGCGGCCCGGCCACCCGCGTGAACAGGGCAATGGGCGACAGCGTCCATTCGAAGGAATAAGGCACGATGGCCACGCCCGACACGCGCACCAGCTCCTCGGCGATCTCCGTGGGCACCACGGACACGGCGCGCGGATTGTTGGCGATCAGCTCGCCGATCAGCTTGGGCGAGGCGGTCTCCACGCTGGGCACCGGCTCCAGCAGGCCGGCCTTCAGGAACAGGTCGGCCACCTGGCGGCGCATGGGCGTACGGCGCGGCCCCAGGATCCAGTCCAGATCCTGCAGCTGCGCCCAGTCCAGCCTGCGCCGGCCCAGGCGCCCGGCCAGTTCCCGGCTGGCGATCAGGCGCGGATGCTGCGAGTACAAGGCCTCGTGACGCACGCCTTTCATGTTCAGGCCGGGCGAGGTGCGCGCCACCACGCAATCCAGGGAGTGATCCAGCAATTGTTCCAGCAGGTCTTCGGTCAGGCCTTCGGATACGCTGACGGATACAGTCTGCCCCTGCGGGCGCGTGTCGTGAATGGCGCTGGAGATCAGCTTGCCCGACACCAGGGGTATGACCCCCAGCCGCAGATGGGCTTGCCGCCCCGCCGCGTGCGCCTGCAGGTCCAGGCTGAGCAGCTCCAGGTCCTGCAGCATGGCGCGTGCACGAGACAACACGATCCGCCCCTGGGCCGTGGCCGCCATGCCGCGCGAGGAGCGCAGGAACAAGGCCGTGCCGAAGACCTGTTCGGCCTCCGCCAAAGCCTGCGTCACGGCCGGCTGGCTGGTGGCCATGTGCTCGGCCACCTTGGTCAAGGATCCCAGCCTGTCGATATGAAGCAGCAGGGCCAGGTGGCGCAGCTTCAGGCGGCTGAGCAGCCGATGCACCATGTCCGTGGAATCGGGCAAGTCCATACACATCCATAAGCAATTGCTGATAGGGTAATAATAAACCCGAATATCGCTCCCCGAAGGTTTATCTACACTGGCTCCATGACTACAGCCGGCCCGCGCCGGCGCCCGACAACCGGTTTCTTGCCGGCCAGCTGGCCGGCAGCTTGCAAAAGAGGATGACATGAGCACGACGGTAGACCGACAGGCCGCCCTGGATTATCACGAGTTCCCCATTCCCGGCAAAGTCACCATTGCCGCGACCAAGCCGCTGGTCAGCCAGCGCGACCTGGGCCTGGCCTATTCGCCCGGAGTGGCGGCCGCCTGCGAGGAAATCGTCTCCGATCCGCAGAACGTGTTCCGTTTCACCGGCCGCGGCAACCTGGTGGGCGTGATCTCCAACGGCACCGCTGTGCTGGGCCTGGGCAATATCGGCGCGCTGGCCTCCAAGCCCGTCATGGAAGGCAAGGCTGTGCTGTTCAAGAAATTCGCCGGCCTAGACGTGTTCGACATCGAGATCAACGAAACCGATCCGGACAAGCTGGTGGACATCATCGCCGGGCTGGAGCCTACCTTCGGAGGCATCAACCTGGAAGACATCAAGGCGCCCGAGTGCTTCGAGGTCGAGCGCAAGCTGCGCGAGCGCATGAACATCCCGGTCTTCCACGACGACCAGCACGGCACGGCCATCTGCGTGACGGCCGCCTTCATGAACGGCCTGAAGGTCGTGGGCAAGGACATCAAGAAGATCAAGGTCGTGACCTCCGGCGCCGGCGCGGCCGCCCTGGCCTGCCTGGACCTGATGGTGGACATGGGCCTGCCCGAGGAGAACGTCTGGGTCACGGACATCGACGGCGTGGTCTACGCGGGCCGTCCCGGTCATCAGGTGCCCGAGCTGGCTCGCTTTGCCAAGCAGACCGAGGCTCGCACCCTCAATGACGTGATCGACGGCGCGGACGTGTTCCTGGGCCTGTCGGCCGGCGGCGTGCTCAAGCCCGAGATGCTCAAGAAAATGGCCGACCGCCCCTTCGTGATGGCCCTGGCCAACCCCACGCCCGAGATCCTGCCCGAGGCCGCCCGCGCCGCGCGCGAGGACGTCATCATGGCCACCGGCCGTTCGGACTTCCCGAACCAGGTCAACAATGTGCTGTGCTTTCCCTACATCTTCCGCGGGGCGCTGGATGTGGGCGCCACCACCATCACCCGCGGCATGGAAAAGGCCGCCGTGCACGCCATCGCCGCGCTGGCCGAAGAAGAGCAGGACGAGACCGTGGCTGCCGCCTATGGCGGCTATGGCCTGAGCTTCGGCCCCGATTACCTGATTCCCAAGCCTTTCGATCCCCGCCTGATCGTGCGCATTGCGCCGGCCGTGGCCCAGGCCGCCATGCAGGACGGCGTCGCCACCCGTCCGCTGTCGGACCTGGACGGCTACATCGCCAAGCTGCAGCAGTTCGTCTACCATTCGGGCGCCTTCATGAAGCCGGTGTTCGCCGTGGCCAAGCAGTTGGTGCGCGAAGGAGGCAAGGCGCGCATCGTCTTCACCGAAGGCGAAGAGGAGCGCGTGCTGCGCGCCGTGCAGGTCATCGTGGACGAGAAGCTGGCGCACCCCATTCTGGTGGGCCGGCCCGCCGTGCTGCTGTCGCGCATCAAGAAGTTCGGCCTGCGCCTGCGCCTGGGCGTGGACGTGGAAGTCACCAACCCCGAGTCCGACGACCGCTTCCACCAGTACTGGACCACGTACTGGGAAAAAATGTGCCGCCGCGGCATCAGCAAGGAAATGGCCCGCGTGGAGATGCGCCGCCGCCTGACGCTGATCGGCGCGACCATGGTGCACCTGGGCGATGCCGACGGCATGATCTGCGGCACCATAGGTTCTTACCACGCCCACCTGCGCTACATCGACGAGATGATCGGCCGCAAGCCCGGCTCCAGCGTCTATGCCGCCATGAATATCCTGTTGCTGGGCGAGCGCACCGTGGCCCTGACCGACACCCACGTCAACGACGATCCCAGCGCCGAACAGATCGCCGAATACACCGTGGAAGCCGCCAAGGCCCTGAGCTCGCTGAACCTGGAGCCCAAGGTGGCCCTGCTGTCGCGCTCGAATTTCGGCTCGGACGCCTCTTCCTCCGGTCCCAAGATGCGCCGCGCCCTGGAACTGGTGCACGAGAACGCCCCCGACCTGGAAGTGGACGGCGAAATGCATGCCGACTGCGCCCTGGACGAAGCCCTGCGCAACCGCACGCTGCCCACGTCCACCCTCAAGGGAGCAGCCAACCTGCTGGTCTGCCCGAACGTGGACTCGGGCAATATCAGCTACAACCTGCTCAAGACGGCGGCCGGGAGCAACGTGGCCATCGGCCCCTTCCTGCTGGGCGCCAACGCGCCCGTGCACATCCTGACCTACAGCTCCACCGTGCGCCGCATCGTCAACATGACGGCCCTGACGGTGATGCAGGCCAACCGGGTCTGATTCCCGCTGCTAAGGCAAAAAAAACCGGCCCCGAAGGGCCGGTTTTTTGTTGCAGCAAGAGCCGCGGGCCTTATTCCAGCTTAATGTTGCCTTTCTTGACCACGTCGTGCGCCCAGTCGTACTGCTCCTTGATCTCCTTGGCGAACTCCTCGGGCGTGTTGCCCGATGGCGTGGCGCCCTGTTTTTCCAGGGCGGCAATGATCTCGGGGGACTTGAGCGCCTGCACGGCGGCGTCATGCAGCTTGGCCACGATCTCGGGTGGAGTGTCCTTGGGGGCCAGCAGGCCGTACCAGGCGGGACTGTTCAGCTGCGGATAGCCTTCCTCGGCCAGCGTGGGCACGTCCTTCAGGGCGGCCAGGCGCTCGGGCCAGGCGATCGCCAGGGCGCGCAGGTTGCCGGACTGGATCTGGCCCATGGACGAAGGCAGGTTGTCGAACATGGCGTTGATCTGGCCGCCTACCGCGTCGGCCACGGCCGGGCCCGCGCCGCGATAGGGAACGTGCACGATGTCGGTGCCCGTGGCCAGCTTGAAGGCCTCGCCGAACAGGTGCAGCACCGAGCAGGTGCCCGAACTGCCGTAGGAATACTTGCCGGGATTTTCCTTGAGCTGCTGCACGAACTCCTTGAAGTTCTGCGCCGGGAACTTGGGATTGACCTCGATCACGTTGGGCAGGTTGGCGAAATTCGTCACCGGCACGAAATCGTTCAAGGGATCGTAGGGCAGGTCGTTGGGGCGGCAGGCCGGGTTGACGGCCAGCGTCGAAATGGTGGCGATGGACAGCGTGTAGCCGTCGGGCTTGGCGCGCGCCGCCTCGGCCGCTCCAATGGCGCCGCCGGCGCCGCCTTTGTTCTCCACCACCATGGACTGGCCCAGAACCTCGCTCATGCCCTTGGTGACGATGCGCGTCACGATATCGGTGGAGCCGCCGGGCGCGAACGGCACGATGACCCGGATGGCCTGCTTGGGGTAGTCTTCGGCCGCCCGGGCCGACTGGCTGAATCCGACTGCGGCCAGCCCTGCACAAAGGGATAAGAGCGCAAAGCGTCGATGGAGCGTAGATGTCATAGGGTGTCTCTCCTGAGAAAGCTTCTTTTTGGTACCTCCCCCTGGGTAAGGGGTGCTCATCAATAGTAGCGCAGCTGATCGAAAGCGTAGTCAAATAATGCAAAACCTATTGATGCAGGACAGGCCTGCACGCCCGCCGATATCACTTGCGCCATGCCCGCCATTTTCTCGCTGATCCTGCCCGACTTCCTGCTGATCGCCCTGGGAGCCTTGCTCCTGCAACGTTTCCGCTTCAGCGCCGAGTTTTTCCAGGGAGCGGAAAAGCTGGTGTACTACGTGCTCTTTCCCGCCCTTTTGTTCCACTCCATCACGCGCACGCCCCTGAGCCTGTCCGAAGCGTGGACGCTGCTGCTGGCCGCCGCCGCCCTGATCGCCGCCGGAACGGCGCTGGCCTGGCTGGCCCTGCCCGTCCTGAAGCCCGACCTGCGCCGGCACGCCTCGGTCACGCAGTGCGCCTTCCGCTTCAACACCTACCTGGGCATGTCGCTGGCCAGCGCCATCGCCGGCTCTTCGGGCGTGACCGTCATGGCATTGCTGGTGGGCTTTTCGGTGCCCATGGCCAATATGGTGGCCGTGACCGTGCTGGCGCGCGGCCAGCAAGGGCGCATCTGGGTCGAGCTGCTGAAAAATCCCCTGATCCTGGCCACGCTGCTGGCCCTGGCCTGGAACCTGCTGGGCCTGCCCCTGTCCGGTCCGGTGGAGGTGGCGCTGAGCCGCCTGGGCGCCTGCGCCCTGGGCGTGGGCCTGCTGTGCGTGGGCGCGACCCTGTCGGTGCAAGGCGCCCGGCAGGCCGGGCCGCTGATCGGCTGGATGGCCGTCGTCAAGCTGATGGCCCTGCCGCTGGTGGCCCTGCTGTCCGGCTGGCTGCTGCAGATGAGCCCCGTGGAGCGCCAGATGCTGCTGGTCTTCGCCGCCCTGCCCACAGCCTCCTCGGCGCACGTGCTGGCGGCGCGCATGGGCGGGGACAGCCGGCTGGTCGCACTGACCATGTCGATCGGCACTATACTAGCCGGCTTCACCATTCCATTCTGGCTGGCCATCGCCGGCTGAACGCCATGACACATGACACCCTGACGCTGACCCTGCCGGACGAGGAAGCCACCACCCGTCTGGCGGAACGCTTCGCGCCGCTGCTGACCGGGCAGGCGCCGGGCATGGGCCCCGGCGGGCGCATCCACCTGCACGGGGACCTGGGCGCGGGCAAGACGCACTTCGTGCGGGCGCTGTTGCGCGCCTGCGGCGTCGCCGGCCGGATCAAGAGCCCCAGCTACGCCCTGCTTGAAAGTTATAAAGTTTCTAGCTTATACTTCTATCACCTTGATTTCTATAGATTTAGCGATTCACGAGAATGGGTGGATGCTGGTTTTCGTGATATTTTGCAAGACAATGCGGTCGTGCTGATCGAATGGCCTGAAAAAGCAGGGAATTTACTGCCCCCGCCCGACCTGGATTTACACCTGGATTACTGTGGCGACGGTCGTCTGGCCACCCTGGATGCACACAGCGCCAAAGGAACGCTATGGATTACGACACTCGCCCCCAGCCAGCAGAAGTAGGCGCCCCCGGCAAGGCTCGTCGCCGATTCGTCGCCACGGCCACCACCCTGTTCCTGCTGCCCGTGATCCCGCGCCTGGCCAAGGCCAGCACGATCGTCGCCGTCCGCACCTGGCCCGCCGATGAATACACCCGCGTCACGCTGGAGATGGACAGCGAACTGAAGGCCGAGCACTTCACGCTGGAGAATCCCCACCGCATGGTGGTGGACATCCAGGGCCTGACCATGAACCGCACCATCGAGGAACTGGTGTCCAAGGTCCGCCCCAACGATCCCTACATACGCTCCGTGCGCGTGGGCCAGAACCGCCCCGACGTGGTGCGCCTGGTGCTGGACCTGAAGCAGGCCGTCGCACCCCAGATCTTCACCCTCAAGCCCGTGGGCGAATACAAATACCGCCTGGTGCTGGACCTGTATCCGCGCATCGCCCAGGACCCGCTGGTCGCCCTGCAGATCCAGGACGACAACGATCCGCTGGCCTCCGTGCTGGAAAGCCTGGCTCAGAATTCATCCGACGCTCCCGTGCCCACGGTCAAGGGCCAGTCCCTGCCGCCGGTGGCGCGCACGCCGGCCCCGCCCGTGGCCGTGCCCTCGCCGCCCTCGGCGCCCAGCACCAGCGGCAGTCCCAACCGCCCCCTGCTGATCGCGCTGGATCCCGGCCACGGCGGCGAAGACCCGGGCGCCATCGGCCCCGGGGGCACGCGCGAGAAAGACGTGGTACTCAGCATCGCCCGGCGCCTGAAGCGCCTGATCGACGCCCAGCCCAATATGCGCACCTACCTGACGCGCGACGCGGACTTCTTCGTGCCGCTGCAGGTACGCGTGCAGAAGGCGCGGCGCGTCAAGGCCGACCTGTTCATCAGCATCCACGCCGACGCCTGGATCAAGCCCAGCGCGCGCGGCTCGTCCATCTACGCCCTGTCGCAGAACGGCGCCACCAGCTCGGCGGCCCGCTGGCTGGCCAAGAAGGAAAACGACGCCGACCTGATCGGCGGCATCAACCTGGGCTCGCACAACCGCCAGGTGGCGCAGATCCTGCTCGACTTGTCCACGGCGGCGCAGATCAACGATTCGGTCAAGGTCGGCTCGCGCGTGCTGGGCGAGATCGGCAAGATCAATCGCCTGCACAAGAACAATGTGGAGCGCGCGGGCTTCGCCGTGCTCAAGGCCCCGGACATCCCGTCCATCCTCATCGAGACCGCTTTCATCAGCAATCCCGAAGAGGAACGTCTGCTGCGCAGCGCCTCCCACCAGGACAAGATCGCCCAGGCCATGCTGACCGGCATACGCGGCTATTTCGCGGAGTTTCCGGCCCTGGCCAGCCGCGGCTGAAACATCCGCTCCCAAAAAAAACCGGCCCCCAGGCCGGTTTTTTTTGTCGGCGCCCGGAACAGGCATGTGCCGCCCCGGCGCTTCGCTGGACAGTCAGCTCAGGGGCGCATCGCCCTTGGCCTTGCGCTTGAACAGCTTCCACAGCGCGCCCGCCACCACGGGCACCGCGGCCGCGCTGATGCCGATCAGCACGATGGTGTTCAGATGCGCCTTGATGAAAGGCACGTTGCCGAAGAAAAAACCCAGCGTGATCAGGCCGCCCACCCACAGGACGGCGCCGGCGACGTTATAGAGCTGGAAACGCAGGGCGTTCATCTGGCCCACCCCGGCCACGAACGGCGCGAAGGTGCGGAATATGGGCAGAAAGCGGGATATCACGATGGTCTTGCCGCCGTGTTTTTCATAGAAGGTGTGCGTCTTGATCAGGGCCTTGCGATCCAGGAAGCGCGAATCCGTGGTGAACACCTTGGGACCGATGAAACGCCCCACATAATAGTTAACTGTATTTCCCAGGATGGCGCCCACGATCAGCAGGCCGCCCAGCAGGACAGGATCGAGCATGCCCGAAGCGCCGAATGCGCCGGCGATGAACAGGAGCGAATCGCCCGGCAGGAAAGGCAGGACCACAAGGCCGGTCTCGCCAAATACGATCAGGAACAGAATAAGGTAGATCCAGGCTCCATATTGCTCGACCCAGATGCCCAGGTACTGGTCAATATGGAGAATCATGCTGAATAAATCGGGCATATCTCGACACCAAAAAGAAACCGCGCCGCGCCTTCGGCTTGCCGCTCCGATTCGCCAGGCGCATGGCGGTCCGCAGGGATTGCCATGGGCCCGGGCTCATCCCCAAGGAGGCGCGTTTTACCTTGGGACGGCCGGACGGACATCATAGAATAAGCTAGTAAAATAAACCGTTACCGTTTAAAACCCGCGGGCCCGCAACAGCCGGCCCGACACCGATCAAACACGAGGCAAGACGCCCCATGTCATCACGCCGCAGTATTATCCCACTCCCCGACTTGCTTGTAAGCCAAATCGCGGCCGGCGAGGTCATCGAGCGCCCCGCCTCGGTCTTGAAGGAGCTGCTGGAAAACGCCATCGACGCCGGCGCCCGCTCCATCGAGATCCGCCTGGACGGCGGCGGCATACGGCGCATCTCGGTCAGCGACGACGGTCACGGCATTCCCCGGGATGAACTGCCGCTGGCCCTGCAGCAGCACGCCACCAGCAAGATACGCACGCTGGACGAGCTGGAATCCGTGGCCTCCATGGGTTTTCGCGGCGAGGCCCTGCCCTCCATCGCCTCGGTGGCGCGCCTGACCTTGAATTCACGCACGCAGGACGATGCCCACGCCTGGGAATACGTCCCCGGCCAACCGGGCGCCGAACCCGCATCCGGCCAGATCGGCACTCGCGTGGACGTGCGCCAGTTGTTCGACGAGATCCCTGCGCGCCGCAAGTTCCTGCGCACCGAAGGCACCGAGTACGGCCACTGCGTCACGGCCCTGGAACGCATCGCGCTGGCGCAGCCGCAGATCGCCTTTCGCCTGTTCCACAATGACAAGCCCCAGCGCCACTGGCGCGCCGGCTCGCTGGAACAGCGCCTGCTGGACATCCTGGGCAAGGATTTCGTGGACCAGAGCCTGCCCGTGGGGCAGGAGCAGGGGCTGATCGGGCTGCGCGGCCTGATCATCCACCCGGCGCATGCCCGTCCCAGCGCCGACAAGCAGTTTCTGTTCGTCAATGGCCGCTTCGTGCGCGACCGCACGGTGGCCCACGCCATACGCAGCGCCTACGCGGACGTGCTGCACGGCGACCGCCAGCCGGCCTATGCGCTGTTCCTGGACATAGATCCGTCCACCCTGGACGTGAACGTGCACCCGGCCAAGCACGAGGTGCGCTTTCGCGACAGCGGCGCGGTCTACCGCTTCGTGCTCCAGACCCTGAGCCAGACCCTGGCGCAGGGCAGCATGGCCGGCGACACGCACGTAGGCGCCATGCCTCTGCCCGCCGGCGCGCCCGCCCCTGCGGACTCCTCCGCCGGCGTCCCAGCGGGCTTGGCGCCGCAGGAGCGCGAATCCCACGCCGTGACGGGCATGCCCTACACGCATCCGGCCCGCCAGGGCTGGCAGTCCAGCTTCAGCCTGCGCGAACCCGCCATGGCGCGTCCCACGGACTGGAAAAGCCTGTATCGCCCCGTCGAACCCCAGGCGCCCGCGGATGACGCCGCGCCGGACGAATTTCCCCTGGGCATGGCGCTGGGCCAGCTGCACGGCATCTACATCCTGTCCGAGACCCGCCAGGGACTGATCCTGGTGGACATGCACGCCGCGCATGAGCGCGTGGTCTACGAGCAGCTCAAGCAAGCGCTGGACGGGCGCGAACTGCCCCGCCAGGACCTGCTGGTGCCGGTGGTCTTCGCCTGCACGGAAAGCGACATCGCCCTGGTGGACGAACACCAGGACACCCTGGCCGAACTGGGCCTGGCCCTGAGCCCCGCCGGCCCCGCCACCCTGGCCGTACGCGCCGTCCCCGCCCTGCTGGCGCAAGGCGACATCGAATCGCTGGCGCGCGGCGTGCTGCGCGACCTGGCCCAGGTCGGCTCGTCCCGCCATCTGGCCGAGCAGCGCAACGAGCTGCTGTCCACCATGGCCTGCCACGGCGCGGTACGCGCGAACCGGCGCCTGACCATCCCGGAGATGAACGCCCTGCTGCGCAAGATGGAGCAGACAGACCGCGCCGATCTGTGCAATCATGGCCGCCCTACCTGGTTCCAGTGGAAACTCAGCGAACTGGACAAACTCTTCATGCGTGGACAATGACGGATTTACCCATACTGTGCCTGGCCGGCCCCACGGCCAGCGGCAAGAGCGCGACCACCCACACGCTGACGCAGCATTGGCCGATAGAGATCATCGTCATGGACTCGGCCACCATCTACCGGGACATGGACATAGGCACGGCCAAGCCTTCGGCACAGGAGCAGGCGGCCATCCCCCACCACCTGCTGGACATCCGCGACCCGGCCGAGCGGTATTCGGCTGCGGAATTCACCGCCGACGCCGGCGCCCTGATCCGCGACATCCGCGCCCGCGGCCGCCTGCCGCTGCTGTGCGGCGGCACCATGCTGTACTACAAGGCCTTGCGGGAGGGCCTGAACGATCTGCCCGGCGCAGACCAGGCCATCCGCGACCAGTTGGACGAGCAGGCCAGGCAGGAAGGCTGGCCCGCCGTGCATGCGCGCCTGGCGCAGGTCGATCCTGAGACGGCCGCCCGCCTGGCGCCCAACGATAGCCAGCGCATCCAGCGCGCCCTGGAAATCTACCTGTCCAGCGGTCGCCCGATGAGTGTCTGGCTGAAGGAGCAGCGCCCTGCTCAGGACGACGGCCTGCACTACGTCACGCTGAGCCTGGAGCCCTCGGACCGGCTGCAGCTGCATGCGCGCATCGCCCAGCGCTATCACGCCATGGTGGAACAGGGACTGGTGGACGAGGTGCGCGCCCTGTACGAACGCGGCGACCTGCACATTGGCCTGCCGTCGGTGCGCTGCGTGGGCTATCGGCAGATCTGGGACTACCTGGACGGACAAACCAGCCTGGAGCAGGCCGTGGAGCAGGCCATCGCGGCCACCCGCCAACTGGCCAAGCGCCAATTGACCTGGCTGCGCAGCGAGCCGGAACGCCGCCAGGTGGATTGCCTGGCGTCCGACGCGCCCCAACAGGTATGCGAGATCGTGCGGGAGTACTGGCCCGCGGCTTGAAAAGGCTGATCGACAGCACGGCTGACCCGGCGCAGCACAGGACCGGACCAGCTCCCCCCCAAAAAAAACCCGACCCCGCAGCGGGATCGGGCTCTTACTATGCCGCCAGCGGAATGCGTGCGCGTCAGACCACCACGGTCTGGGGCTGGCCTTCTGCGCGCTCGACGATCTCGCCCAACGTCCAGACCTGCTCGCCCTGGGCCTGCAGCGTGGCGCTGACGGCCTGGGCCTGTTCGGCGGAAACGATGATGACCATGCCGATGCCGCAGTTGAAGACCCGGTACATTTCCTCGTCGGCCACGTTGCCGTTGGCCTGCAGCCATTGGAACAGGGCCGGCATGGTCCAGGAATCGCGGCGCAGGCTGGCCGTCAGGTGATCCTGCAGGATGCGGGGCACGTTCTCCAGCAGGCCGCCGCCGGTGATGTGGGCCAGGCCCTTGATGTCCGTGCCGTGCGCGGCCAGGGCGGCCAGGACGGATTTCACGTAGATGCGGGTGGGCTCCATGACCACGTCCGCCAGGGGACGGCCGTCCAGCTCGTCGGTGGGCTTGGCGTTGGCGTGCGCCAGGATCTTGCGGATCAGCGAATAGCCGTTGGAGTGCGCGCCGCTGGAGGCCAGGCCCAGCACCACATCGCCCGCGGCGATGGACTTGCCGTCGATGATGCGGGACTTCTCCACCGCGCCGACCGCGAAGCCGGCCAGGTCGTACTCGCCCTCGGGGTACATGCCGGGCATCTCGGCCGTCTCGCCGCCGATCAGGGCGCAGCCGGACAGTTCGCACCCTTTGGCGATGCCACCCACCACCTGGGCGGCGGTGTCCACCGACAGCTTGCCGCAGGCGAAATAATCCAGGAAGTACAAGGGTTCGGCGCCCTGGACTAGAATGTCGTTCACACTCATGGCCACCAGGTCTATGCCCACGGTGTCATGGCGCTGCCAGTCGAATGCCAGGCGCAGTTTGGTGCCGACGCCGTCGGTCCCCGAAACCAGCACCGGCTCCTTGAGGTGGGCAGGCACTTCGAACAGTGCGCCAAAGCCTCCGATTCCAGCCATGACGCCCGCGCGCATGGTCTTGGCGGCCAGTGGCTTGATGCGATCGACCAGGGCATCGCCCGCGTCGATATCCACGCCTGCATCGCGGTAGGTCAGGGAAACAGAAGAATTGTTTTTCATGAGAAAAGCCGTGGGATATGTGAAAATTGCGAGTTGGACGAAATTGTACGACACATGACCGAGCAACTGATTCTGGATATATCTCCAGCGCCGCCTGCTTCTCTGGACAACTTTGTTGCCGGAGCGAACCAGGCTGCGCTGCAGGCCCTGCGCCAGTGCGCTCCAGGACGTGCGGTCTATCTGTGGGGACCGCCCGGCGCGGGCCGCACGCACTTGCTGCGGGCCATGGCCAGCCGGGATGACAGCCGCTATTTTAGTGCAGATGATCCCCCGCAACCCATTCTTCGCATCGCGACCGACGACAGGCCCCCGCCCGGGCTGGTGGCTGTGGACGATATAGAACGTTTCGACCAGGCCGGCCAGGCGGCCGTGTTTGCACTGTACAATCGCTGGCGCGAATCGGCCACCCGGACGGACGCCTTCACGCTGGTGGTGTCGGGCGACCGCGCGCCCAAGGCCATGTCCGTGCGCGAAGACCTGCGCACCCGGCTGGGCTGGGACCTGGTCTTTCGCCTGGAGCACCTGTCGGACGCCCACCGGGCCGAGGCCATGCAGCAGCGGGCCCAGGCGCGCGGCCTGCAGCTTCAGGCCGAAGTCATCGCCTGGATCCTGACCCACTACGCGCGCGACATGAATCGCCTGAGCGCCCTGGTCGACGCGCTGGACAATTATTCATTGGTAAAGAAACGCCCCATCACTTTGCCCCTGCTCAAAGAACTGCTGGCCAACAGCCGGACCCAATCCTCTTCCTGAGTCATGACTGCCACTTCCTCTATCGCCCTTTTCGATCTGGACCACACCCTGCTTCCCCTGGACAGCGATTACCAATGGGCGGACTTCCTGGCCCGCAGCGGCCGCGCCGGCGACCCGCTCGAAGCCGTGCGCCGCAATGAAGACCTGATGGAACGCTACAACCAGGGCCTGCTCACCGCCGAGGAGTCGGCCGAATTCATGCTGGGCCTGCTGACCCGCGGCACTCAGGAGGAACTGCTCGCCTGGCAGGACGAATTCATGCAGGCCATCATCCTGCCCTCCATCACCCCGGCCGCGCGCGAGCTGCTGGCGCAGCACCAGGACCAGGGCCACCTGGTGGCCATCGTCACCGCCACCAATGAATTCGTCACCCGTCCCATCGCGGCCGCCCTGGGCGTGCAGCACCTGATCGCCACCACGCCGGAAATGCTCGACGGTCGATACACCGGCAAGATCGCCGGCGTGCCCAGCTTCCAGGCAGGCAAGATCATCCGGGTCAACCAGTGGCTGCAAGGCATGGGAAAGACCCTCTCCGATTTCGAGCGCAGCTGGTTCTACAGCGACTCGCCCAATGACCTGCCCCTGATGGAGGTGGTCAGCCACCCCGTGGCCACCAATCCCAGCGACCGCCTGCGCAGCGTGGCCGTCGAGCGCGGCTGGGCCGTCATCGATCTGTTCGCTGACATGATGGACAGCAAATCGTAAAATCGAACGCATGCTTAAACGGACAATAAAAACATTCGTCAGCCGGCTCCTGAATCCGGCCCAGCGCGCCCGCCCCAACGGACCGCGCCGCTACGAGCGCCAGGAGCACGGCGTAGACCGGCGCCTGGTCTCGCGCCATGCCGTCAAGGTCTGCGAAGTCCTCAGCCAGCACGGCTATGAAGCCTATGTGGTGGGCGGGGCCGTGCGCGACCTGATCGTGGGCCTGGAGCCCAAGGACTTCGACGTGGCGACCAACGCCACGCCCGAGCAGATCCGCGCCCTGTTCCGGCGCGCGCGCATCATAGGACGGCGCTTCCGGCTGGTGCACGTGGTCTTCGGCCAGGAAATCATCGAGACCTCGACCTTCCGGGCCGACGACAGCGGCAAGCAGACCGACGAGCACGGCCGCATCCTGCGCGACAACGAATTCGGCACGCTGCAGGACGACGCCGCGCGCCGCGACTTCACCCTGAATGCG
The DNA here is from genome assembly GCA_023425645.1 of Pseudomonadota bacterium. Lineage (GTDB taxonomy): Bacteria > Pseudomonadota > Gammaproteobacteria > Burkholderiales > Burkholderiaceae_B > Alcaligenes. Next base: position 29,457 of record JAFACG010000049.1, on the reverse strand, counting down.
CTGTATTACAACCCGCTGTCCGAGACCGTCATCGATTACCACAACGGCGTGGCCGATCTGAAAGAACGCCTGGTGCGCATCATCGGCGACCCCGAGACCCGCTATCGCGAAGACCCCGTGCGCATGCTGCGCGCCGTGCGCTTCGCCGCCAAGCTGGACGCGTCCATCGAAGCGAAGACGCACGAGCCCATCAAGCGCCTCTCGCGCCTGATCGAGAACGTGCCCGAATCGCGCCTGTGCGACGAGACCCTCAAGCTGCTCAATTGCGGGCACGCCATGGACTGCATCCGCCGCCTGCAGGACGAAGGGCTGCACAACAAGCTGCTGCCCATGATCGAGCCCCTGCAGAACCTGCCCGACGGCGAGGCCTTCCTGGACATGGCGCTGGCCCGCACCGACAGCCGCGTGCGCGCCGGCAAGTCGGTCAGCCCCAGCTTCATCTATGCCTGCCTGCTCTGGAAACTGGTCCAGAAGGATTGGCTGCTGCGCTGCGACAAAGGCGAGCATCCCCAGCAAGCCTTGCTGGAGGCGGCCGATATGGTCATCGAGTCGCAGACCCGCGTCATGCCCATCCAGAAACGCTACCAGTCCGACATGCGCGAGATCTGGTTCATGCAGCCGCGCTTCGAACGTGTCGCCAACCGCGCCATCTGGCGCATGACCGAACAGCCGCGCTTTCGCGCCGCCGTGGACTTTCTGCAACTGCGCGCCGAAGCCAAGGAAGTGGACAGCGTGCTGGCGCAATGGTGGATGGACCTGGCCAATGCAGGCGATGACGAGCGCAGCGAGATGATCGCCGTGCGCAAGCCCGCCGGCGCCATCGCCGCGCCCCGCAGCGGCCAGCGCCGCAATCGCCGCCGGCGCTCCAACGCCAAGCGCACCCAGCAGGCCGGCGGCATCGAGGCATGAGCGCGCCCCTGGTCACCGCCTACGTGGGCATGGGCGCCAACCTGGGACAGGCCCGCCAGACGCTGGAGGCCGCCGCCGCCGAACTGGCCGCCACGCCCGGCGTGCAGGACCTGGAGCTGGCGCGCTTCTACCGCACGGCGCCGGTCGATGCCGGCGGTCCGGACTACACCAATACCGTGGCGCGCCTGCGCTGCACCCTGTCGGCGCTGGAGCTGCTGGACCGCCTGCAGGCCATCGAACTGGAGCATGGCCGCACCCGCCTGTACCGCAACGCGCCGCGCACCCTGGACCTGGACCTGCTGCTGTACGGCGACGTGTCCATCTCCCACGGGCGCCTGACCGTGCCCCATCCACGCATGCACGAGCGCGCCTTCGTGCTGGTTCCCCTGGCGGAGCTGGCCCCCGGATTGCGTCTGGCCCAGGGCAGCCTGTCCGATTCGCTGGCCCGCGTCGGCGACCAGGACATCGCTCCGCTGGATTGAAGCCGTCGGACACAGGGCGACACGAAAAAAGCCCGCGCATTGCGCGGGCTTTTTCATGCTTCATGCGGCGGGAGGAGCGTCCCGCCGAGCTGGACTCAGATCGCGACCAGCGGGATCTCGGCGATACGCTTGCGCCATTCGGCCGGGCCGGTATTGTGCACCGACACGCCTTCGGAATCCACGGCCACCGTCACAGGCATGTCCTTGACGTCGAACTCGTAGATCGCTTCCATGCCCAGGTCCTCGAAAGCGATGACCCTGGCGCCGCGGATGGCCTTGGACACCAGATAGGCCGAGCCGCCCACGGCCATCAGGTAGGCCGACTTGTGGGCGCGGATGGACTCGATGGCGACCGGGCCGCGCTCGGCCTTGCCTATCATGGCGATCAGGCCGGTCTTGGACAGCATCATGTCGGTGAACTTGTCCATGCGGGTCGCCGTGGTCGGGCCCGCAGGACCCACGACCTCGTCGCCCACGGGATCGACGGGGCCCACGTAGTAGATGACGCGATTGGTGAAGTCCACGGGCAGGGACTCGCCCTTTTCCAGCATGTCCTGGATGCGCTTGTGAGCGGCGTCGCGGCCGGTCAGCATCTTGCCGGACAGCAGCAGGGTCTCGCCGGGCTTCCAGGAGGCGACCTCGGCCGGCGTCAGGGTGTTCAGGTCCACCTGGCGGGACTTGTTGTAGTCGGGCGCCCAGTGGATGTCGGGCCAGGCCGACAGCGGCGGAGGCGTCAGTTCGGCAGGGCCGCTGCCGTCCAGGGTGAAATGCGCATGACGCGTGGCGGCGCAGTTGGGGATCATGGCCACGGGCTTGGAGGCGGCGTGCGTGGGGAAGGTGTTGATCTTCACGTCCAGCACGGTGGTCAGGCCGCCCAGGCCCTGGGCGCCTATGCCCAGCGCATTGACCTTCTCGTACAGCTCGATGCGCAGCTCTTCCAGCTTGTTCTGCGGGCCGCGCTGCAGCAGCTCGTACATGTCGATGTCTTCCATCAGGGCTTCCTTGGCCATCAGCATGGCCTTCTCGGCCGTGCCGCCGACCCCGATGCCCAGCATGCCGGGCGGACACCAGCCGGCGCCCATGGTGGGCACCGTCTTCAGCACCCAGTCCACCAGCGAGTCGCTGGGGTTCAGCATGACGAACTTGCTCTTGTTTTCCGAACCGCCGCCCTTGGCGGCCACCTGCACGTCGACCCGGTCGCCTGCGACCAGTTCGACGTTGACGATACAGGGCGTATTGTCGCGCGTGTTCTTGCGCGTGAACAGGGGATCCGTCAGGATGGAGGCGCGCAGCGGATTGTCGGGGTTCAGGTAGCCGCGGCGCACCCCTTCGTCACACAGCTCCTGCAAGGAGCGCTGGGTGTCGAAGCGCACGCCCATGCCCACCTTCAGGAACACATTGACCACGCCCGTGTCCTGGCAGATGGGCCGATGACCTTCGGCGCACATGCGCGAATTGGTCAGGATCTGGGCGATGGCGTCCTTGGCGGCCGGGTTCTGCTCGCGCTCGTAGGCGCGCGCCAGATGCTGGATGTAGTCGGAGGGATGGTAATAGCTGATGAACTGCACCGCGTCGGCGATGGACTGAATCAGATCGTCTTCTTTGATCGTGGTCATGGTGGCGTCTATAAAACGGAGTGAAACGAAGGGAAATTACTTGCCCTGCCAGACAGGCTCGCGCTTCTCGGCGAAGGCGGTGGCGCCTTCCTTGGCGTCGGCGGAGGTGAAGATGGCGGCGATGCGCGGACGCTGCAGGTCGAACATGTCGGCCTGGCGCCAGTCGCGCGATTCGGCAATGATGCGCTTGGCGGTCTGCACGGCCAGCGGACCGTTGGCGGCGATCCGGGCGGCCAGCTCCAGGGCCTGCCCGCAGGCCTGGCCCTCGTCCGCCAGACGGCTGACCAGGCCCAGCTCGGCCATGCGTTCGGCCGGGTACATGCCGCCGGTCAGCACCATTTCCATGGCCACGTGATAGGGCACGCGGCTGGGCAGGCGCACCATGCCGCCCGAGCCGGGCACGATGCCGCGCTTGACCTCGGGCAGGCCGAACGAAGCCTTGCGCGAGGCGACGATCAGGTCGCAGGACAGGGCGATCTCGAAACCGCCGGCCAGGCAATAGCCCTCCACGGCCGCGATCAGGGGCTTGCGGGGCGGGCGCTCGCAGATGCCGGCAAAGCCGCGCTCGCCCACGTAGGGACGCTGGCCGGTCTTGGCGAAGGCCTTCAGGTCCATGCCGGCGCAGAAGGTCTGGTTCGCGCCCGTGAGCACGCCCACCGCCACGTCCGGGCTGCCGTCCAGCTCGTCCAGCGCCTGGGCCAGCTCCTGGGCCGTCTCCAGGTTGATCGCATTGCGCGCCTCGGGACGGTTCAGCGTGATGAGCAGCACCTTGCCGATGCGTTCGAGCTTGACGAGTTCACCCATGGATATGGCCTCCTGAGACGCCGGCCAGATAAAGCCGGCAAATAAGCGAAGTTTGAATAAACGCATATCATACGTCTAAAACTGTGCTACCCGCTGAGGCGGGGCAGGCCCCGCCCGTGGCCCGGACGGCGCGGCCCGGGCCGGCGGCGGGTGCTTTTATGCTGCAAGCGCGCAGTTCACGGTAAAATGGAAAAATTTTGCGGCTTCTCGCTTTACTGGCCTTTGCTCATGCTCACCTTTCAGCAAATCATACTTACGCTCCAGCAATACTGGGACAAGCACGGATGCGCGCTGCTTCAGCCCTACGACATGGAAGTCGGCGCCGGCACCTCCCACACGGCGACCTTCCTGCGGGCCATAGGCCCCGAACCCTGGCGCGCCGCCTATGTGCAGCCTTCGCGCCGCCCCAAGGACGGCCGCTACGGCGACAATCCCAACCGCCTGCAGCACTACTACCAGTTCCAGGTGGTGCTCAAGCCCGCCCCTGAGAACATCCTGGACCTGTACATAGGCTCGCTGGAGGCGCTGGGCATCAATCCCAAGGCGCACGACATCCGCTTCGTCGAGGACGACTGGGAAAACCCCACGCTGGGAGCCTGGGGCCTGGGCTGGGAAGTCTGGCTCAACGGCATGGAAGTCACCCAGTTCACCTACTTCCAGCAGGTGGGCGGCCTGGACTGCACGCCCACGACCGGCGAGATCACCTACGGCCTGGAGCGCCTGGCCATGTACCTGCAGGGCGTGGAAAGCGTCTACGACCTGGTCTGGACCGAAGGCCACAACGGCCAGCGCATCTACTATCGCGACGTCTTCCACCAGAACGAAGTGGAGCAGTCCGCCTACAACTTCGAGCATGCCAGCACCGAAGTGCTGTTCGCGCACTTCAACGACCACGAAGGCGAAGCCAAGCGCCTGATCGACGTGCCGCTGGCCCTGCCCGCCTACGAACAGACCCTGAAAGCCGCCCATACCTTCAACATGCTCGATGCGCGCGGCGCCATCAGCGTCACCGAGCGCGCCGCCTACATCGGCCGCATCCGCAATCTGTCGCGCGCCGTGGCGCAGGCTTATTACGATTCCCGCGAACGCCTAGGTTTCCCCATGCTGACCAAGAACATCACGGAGGCCAGCGAATGAGCGCCTCCAACACGCAACCTTTGCTGGTCGAGCTCTTCACCGAAGAACTCCCTCCCAAGGCATTGAACCATCTGGGCCAGGCCTTTGCCGAAGGCCTGCAGAAGATCCTGGGCGAACAGGCCCTGCTGGCCGAGGGCTGCGAACTGCGCGCCTACGCCACCCCGCGCCGCCTGGCCGCCTGGTTCAGCGCCGTGCACAAGCAGGCCGACGACCAGCCCTACACTGAAAAACTGATGCCCGCCCACATCGGCCTGACCGAGGACGGCCAGATCGCCCCCGCCCTGGCCAAGCGCCTGGACGCCAAGGGCCTGGGCCACCTGGGCGCGGGCGACCTGGTGCGCGAATCCGACGGCAAGCAGGACTATCTCTACGCCCGCGGCGTGGCGCCGGGCGCCGCCCTGCAGGACGGTCTGCAGCAGGCCCTGGACTGGGCCATAGGCCACCTGCCCATCCCCAAGGTCATGCGCTACCAGCTGGCCGACGGCGTCACCAGCGTGCGCTTCGTGCGCCCGGCTCACGGCCTGGTCGCGCTGTGGGGCTCGGACATCGTTCCCGTCAGCGCGTTGGGCCTGCAGGCCGGCCGCCGGACCCACGGCCATCGCTTCATGTGCGATACCCCCTTCGACATCCGCGATGCCGACTCCTGGGCCGCCCAGATGCTGGAGCAAGGCAAGGTCGTGCCCTCCTTCGAAACCCGCCGCGAGCAGATCCGCCAGGACCTGGAAAACCAGGCCCGCGCCCTGAACGCCACGCTGGGCCAGGACCCCGAAGTCGAGGCCCTGCTGAACGAAGTCACCGCCCTGGTGGAATTCCCGACCATCTACGTGGGCGAGTTCGACGAGCAATTCCTGAAGGTGCCCTCCGAGTGCCTGATCCTGACCATGCGTCTGAATCAGAAGTACTTCCCTCTGTTCGACCCCGCCACCCAGGCGCTGACCAATCGCTTCCTGATCGTCAGCAACATGCGCGTGGACAACCCGGTCAACATCATCGAAGGCAACCAGCGCGTGGTGCGCCCCCGTCTGGCGGACGCCCAGTTCTTCTTCGAGACCGACCGCAAGCTGCCCCTGGCCGAGCGCGTGGCCACGCTGGCCAACAGCGTCTACCACAACAAGCTCGGTTCGCAGCTGGAACGCGCCGACCGCCTGCAGGCCGTCGCCGGCTATATCGCCGACCAGTTGGGCGCGGACAAGGCCCGCGCCCAGCGCGCCGCCCTGCTGGCCAAGGCGGACCTGAATTCCAACATGGTCGGCGAATTCCCCGAACTGCAGGGCGTGATGGGCGCCTACTATGCCCAGGCCGACGGCGAGGCCGAGGACGTGGTCCTGGCCATCCGCGAGCAGTACCGCCACCGCCTGGACCAGCCCGTGCATCCCCGCACCCTGACCCAGGCCGTGCTGTTCCTGGCCGAGCGCGCCGAGGTGCTGGTCGGCATCTGGGGCATAGGCCTGGCGCCCACGGGCGAACGCGACCCCTATGCCCTGCGCCGCGCCGCGCTGGGCCTGATCAGCGCCTACGAGCAGCTGGAGCGCGGCGGCTACTTCGACAACCGCAGCCTGGACCTGGGCGCGCTGCTGAACCACACCGCCTCGCTGTTCAAGGACGGCGTGCTGGCCGCCGACACCGTGCCGGCCGTGCAGTCCTTCATCTACGAGCGCTACCGCAACCAGTTGGGCAACGAATACGACCGCAACGTGGTCGACGCCGTCCTGGCCCTGCAGCCGCCGCTGGAGCAGGTGCACGCCCGCATCCAGGCCTGCGCCTCCTTTGCGCAGCGCCCCGAGGCCGACAGCCTGGCCGCCGCGAACAAGCGCGTCAGCAACCTGCTCAAGAAGGCCGATGGCGCACTGGCCGCGCTGGACCCCGCCCTGCTGGTGGAGCCCGCCGAACGCGAGCTGGCCGAACTGGTTGCGCAATTGCAGCCGGTGGCGCAGCAGCAGTTCGAAGCCGGCGAATTCGACGCCTCCCTGGCAACCCTGGCCCAGGCGCGCAGCGCCGTGGACGCCTTCTTCCAGGACGTCATGGTCATGGCTGACGACCCGGCCGTGCGCGCCAACCGTCTGGCCCTGCTGGGCAAGCTGCACCAGCTGATGAACCAGGTGGCCGACATTTCGGGGCTGGCTCGATAGTGAAGCTCGCCATCATCGATCGGGACGGCGTCATCAACCAGGACAGCGACGCCTTCATCAAAAGCCCGGACGAATGGGTTCCCATTCCGGGCAGCCTGGAGGCGCTCGCGCGCCTGACCGAGAACGGCTGGAAGGTGGTCGTCGCCACCAACCAGTCGGGCCTGGCGCGCGGCCTGTTCAGCATGGCCACGCTCAACGCCATCCATGCCAAGATGCGCCGCGAACTGGCGCTGCACGGCGGCCTGATCGACGCCATCTTCATCTGTCCGCACGGACCGGACGACGGCTGCGCCTGCCGCAAGCCGGCATCGGGCATGTTCCGCGACATCGCGCAGCGCTACGAGATCAGCCTGCAGAACGTGCCCGCCGTGGGCGACTCACTGCGCGACCTGCAGGCCGCCGCCGCGCTGGGCTGCGCGCCCTGGCTGGTGCAGACCGGCAAGGGACTGCGCACCCTGGAAAAAGGCGGCCTGCCCGAGGGCACCCGGATCGAGGCCGATCTGGCGGCCGTCGTCGACAAATGGCTCAGCGAGACCTGACATGGGCATCATCCGCGCCACGCTCTACCAGCTCTTCCTGCTGGTCACCGTCATCCCCTATGCCTTCGCCTGCCTGCTGTGGGCTCCCCTGCCCCTGGACTGGCGCTACCGTCTGACCGTGGGCTGGCCGCGCCTGGCCCTGTGGGGCGCGCGCGTCATCCTGGGCATACGCTGGCAGACCAAAGGCTGGGAGAACCTGCCCGACGGCAAGGCCGTCATCCTGTCTAAGCACCAGTCTGCCTGGGAGACCCTGTTCTTCCCCGGCCACATGCCGCGCCAGGTCTGCTTCGTCTATAAAAAAGAACTGCATCGCGTACCCTTTTTCGGCTGGGGCCTGGCCCTGCTGCGCATGATTCCCATCGACCGCTCCAAAGGCCGCGACGCCTTCGAACAGGTCATACGCGTAGGCCAGCAGCGCATCGACGAAGGACGCTGGCCCCTGCTGTTCCCCGAAGGCACGCGCACCGCGCCGGGCACGACAGGCCGCTACAAGATGGGCGGCGCCCTGCTGGCCAGCCGCACCGGCACGCCCGTCATCCCCGTGGCCCACAACGCCGGCGAGTGCTGGCGCCGCAACGCCTTCGTCAAGACGCCGGGGCTGGTCACGGTTTCCTTCGGTCCGCCCATCGATCCTGCCGGCCTCACGCCCGAAGAATTGAACCAACGCGTGCAGGAATGGATCGAAACCGAAATGCGCGTCCTGAACCCCGAACGCTATGCCGGTACCTCCACAACTGGCGCTGTTTCCTGACACCGCCTTTCCCCACCCCGAGCAGCGGCCCGCGCCGTCCGCCGAACAGCCCGCCCTGCCCGCCAGGGCGCCCGCGCCGCTGACCGTCAAGCCCGACACCCTGCCCGCGGGCGTGCAGTGGCGCCATATCGTGCTGGACGGCCACGACATAGGCTACCAGCTGAAACGCTCGCGGCGCCGCACCGTGGGCCTGACCATCAACGACAGCGGCCTGACCGTCTCCATCCCTTCCTGGATCAAGCTGAGCCAGGCCGAGCAGGTCCTGCAGCGCAAGACGGACTGGGTCGTGCGCAAGCTGCAGGAATACCGCGAACGACGCGAACAGCTGGCCCTGAACCGGCTGCGCTGGCAGGACGGCGACTGCCTGCCCTACATGGGCGCCTCCATCCGGCTGGCCCTGGACCCGACCGCCCAGCAGATCAGCTTCAGCGGCTCGCCCCTGGCTCCGCAGGCCGGCGACTGCCTGTGCCTGCCCCTGCCCATGCAGGCCGACTCGCGCCGCGTCCAGGAACTGACCCAGGCCTGGCTGCAGCAGCAGGCCCGGCAGTGGTTTGAACAACGCCTGGCGCACTATCTCCAGGCGGCCGGGCTGACGGCCCGGAAACTGCGCCTGGCGGCCCCGGCCAAGCGCTGGGGCTCATGCAGCAGCGACGGCACCATCATGCTGAACTGGCGGCTGATACACTTTGAGCCGTCCGTCATCGATTATGTGGTCGCCCACGAGGTGGCCCACTTGAAGGAAATGAACCATGGCCCCCGATTCTGGGCCCTGGTCGAGACGCTTTATCCGGACTTCATGCGCGCCCGCAACCATCTGCGGCAACATGACCCGGGCACCCTGCCCCTGCTGTAAGGCAGGCTGAACTCAAGGAGCTTTTACCCATGCGTATCCTGCACACCATGCTGCGTGTCGGCAATCTGGACCGTTCCCTGGCCTTCTACACCGGAGTGCTGGGCATGAAGCTGCTGCGCAAGTCGGACTACCCCGACGGCCGCTTCACACTGGCTTTCGTCGGCTACCAGGACGAGGCCGACGGCGCCGTCCTGGAACTGACCCACAACTGGGACACCGAATCCTACGACCTGGGCAACGCCTACGGCCACATCGCCCTGGAAGTGGAAGACGCCTACAAGGCCTGTGAAGACATCAAGGCGCGCGGCGGCAAGGTCGTGCGCGAGGCCGGTCCCATGAAGCACGGCACCACCGTCATCGCCTTCGTGGAAGATCCCGACGGCTACAAGATCGAGCTGATCCAGGCCAAGGGCCGCGTGGACTGATTCCCGCCTCAGCCGCCGGACATGGCGGCCGGGTCCATCCAGGCCGCCTCCCACACATGCCCGTCCGGATCGGCGAGATTGCGGTTGTACATGAAGCCCAGGTCCTGCCTGGGGTTGATGTCCGCCGTTCCTCCATGCCGGGCGGCCGCCTCGTTCATGCGATCGACGGCGTCGCGGCTCTCGCAGGAAAGCGCCAGCATCACCTCGCTGGCCTCGGCGGCGGGGATGGGACGGTTGGTGAAGGTGCGCCACCGCTCGTGGGTGTGCAGCATCACATTGATGGCCTCGCTCCATACCATGCAGGCGGCGCTCTGGTCGGTGAAGCGCGGGTTGTTGGTAAAACCCAGGGCTTCGTAGAACGCCACGGACCGCGGCAAGTCCGTCACCGGCAGATTCACGAAAATCATTTTCTGCATGTCAGTCTCCTTGCGCAATGCAGCGCAGGCCGGCGGCCCTCCGCCCAAAGCCTGCCTGTCAGCCCAAGCTTAAAGACGTTCCCATGCATGGAAAACGGAATTTGGTAAGGGAACGCATCCTCTGGCACGCGTGCCGGGGCACGCTCGAGCTCAAGCGCAAGAATTGGCAACAACCAGAGTCAGGCCGGCTGGGAACCGTCCGGGCCGCCGCCGCTGCCATTGGTCCGCGCAAAGGCGTCCGCCGGGAAATCATCCACGGCAATGACATCGGCCACCGCCTGCTGATAGGCCTCGATCAGGGCGGCCTGCTCGATGGTAATGGCGGCCTTGTCCCTCGCGATGCGCCAGTCGGCCAGGCCGGCCTTGCGCACCTGGTCCAGCAGCGGCTGGGCCTGCACCGCCAGGCTGAAGGCGCGTTCCAGCAAGGCGACGGAGGGCGTGTCATGTCCTTCCCAGACCGCGCCCACCAGGCGGCCGCGCGAGCTGGACGATTCCAGCAGGATCCCGGCCGCCTTGCGGGTCAGCTCATCGCACGGCGGGCGCGCCGCCAGCCCGAATGGCCGCAGCAGCACTCGCAGAAGCCACGCCAGCGGGCGGGAAGGCAGATTGGACAGAACCTCGTCCATGCGCCTGTCCAGGCGCGCCAGGCTGTCCCGCGCGCACCAGTGCACCAGGGGCAGGTCGGAATGATGGCGCCCTTCATCGTTCCAGCGCTTGAGCACGGCGGACAGCAGGAACAGTTCGGCCAGCATGTCGCCCAGGCGGGCGGACAGCATTTCCTTGCGCTTCAGGCTGCCTCCCAGCGACAGCAACGCACATTCCGCCAGCAGCGCGAACGCGGCGACATAGCGGTCCAGGCGCCGATAGACCGGCGCGATCTCGCCGGCCTGGCGAGGCCAGCGGCCGATCAGGCCGCCCGTCCAGGCCATGCCGGTGGCGCGCAGCGCATTGCGCACGCTGTGAGCCAGATGGCGCCAGATGACGGCGTCGAAATCATCCTCGCCCTGCTGCTCGTCCGGATCGGACAGGGCCTTGACCTCCTGCATGAGCCAGGGATGGGAGCGGATCGCCCCCTGGCCGAAGACGATCAGGCTGCGGGTCAGGATATTGGCGCCTTCCACCGTGATGGCCACGGGCAGCGCCCGATACAGGCTGGAGAGGTAATTGTTCGGACCGTCGATGACGGCCTTGCCCGCATGCACGTCCATGGCCGCGTTGACCGATTCACGCATGCGCTCGGTGCAGTGCAGCTTCATGATGGCCGAGACGACCGCCGGCTTGACGCCCTGGTCCAGCCCGGCGCAGGTCATGCGACGCGCCGCCTCCACCACGTAGGCATTGCCCGCCATGCGCCCCAGCATTTCCTGCACGCCTTCGAACTTGCCGATGGGGATGCCGAACTGGGTGCGTACGCGCGCATAGGCTCCGCTGGTGTGGGCGGAGAACACGCAGGCGGCCGCCGCCAGCGAGGGCAGCGAGATGCCCCGGCCCGCGGCCAGGGCGCTCATCAGCATGATCCAGCCCTTGCCGGCCTGGGCCGGGCCGCCGATCAGGGCGTCGATGGGCACGAAGACATCCTTGCCCTGCGTGGGACCGTTCTGGAACACCTGCATGGCCGGCAGATGCCGGCGCCCGATGGTGATGCCGGGCAAGTCGGTGGGGACCAGCGCCACGCTGATGCCCGGCTCCGGTTCATCGCCCAGCAGGCCTTCCGGATCCTGCAGCTTGAAGGCCAGGCCCAGCACGGTGGCGACCGGGGCCAGGGTGATGTAGCGCTTGGACCAGTTCAAGCGTATTCCCAGCACGGAGCGGCCGTCCACGTCCTGCCGGCAGACCACGCCCGTGTCCACCATGGATGCGGCGTCCGAGCCCGCTTCGGGACTGGTCAGACCGAAGCAGGGAATCTCCTGGCCGCTTGCCAGGCGCGGCAGCCAATGGCGGCGCTGCTCGTCGGTGCCGAACCGCAGCAGCAGCTCGCCCGGCCCCAGGGAATTGGGCACCATGACCGTGACGGCGGCCGTGATGGAACGCACCGCGATCCGGCGCACCACTTCCGAATGCGCATAGGCCGAGAACCCCAGGCCGCCGTATTCGGCCGAAATGATCATGCCGAAAAAACCCTGTTCGCGCAGAAAGGCCCAGACCGTCGGAGGCAGGTCGCCCCGCACCCACTGGTTGTCCCATTCGTCCAGCATCTTGCACAGTTGCGCCACGGGACCGTCCAGGAAGGCCTGCTCCTGCATCGTCAACCGCGCAGGCGGCACGGCCAGCAGCTTCTGCCAGTCGGGCCGGCCGGAAAACAGTTCGGCTTCCCACCAGGTGTCGCCAGCGTCTATGGCCTGCTGTTCGGTGGCTGACAAGCGTGGCAGGGCATCCCGTCCCAGACGGTACAAAGGAACCGTCAACCATTTTCTGCGCCAGGCTTTCCAGTCCATAATGTCTCCTTAAGAACCTGTTCGATGTCTTTTCATAGCGCCTGTTCCCCCTACCGGCTCGTGGATGCAAGACGCAAGGCGCAGCCGGGCTGGTAGCCCGGCGAGTACTTGCAACGCCGCGGACGCAGCTGGTAGGGGTAACCTTTCGGGCCCGTGCTCGCGCCACGCCCCTCGTCGTTGCGCGGCTTGCTCAGGCGCGGTGCATGAGCGGCGCCACTCGTCTAGATGGACGCGGCGGGAGTACGGGCAGGCGCTATGAAAAGACATTGAACAGGTTCCAACATGATGCCGTGCTCAATCTTCATTATCACCTTAATGCCCTGAGTCTGCGACAATCTTGCGTGGCCCTTTGTTCCTTCGCGCACTGCCGACAACATGCTCAATACTCTCTGGCTGGTTTTTTTCCTGATCGCCGCTGTCAGCGGCTTCTACCAATGGCTGGTCCAGGGCAACAGCGAGATTTTCGCGCACATGGTGCGCAGCCTGTTCGACATGGCCGCCCTGTCGGTGCAGCTAATGCTGCTGCTGTTCGGCACGCTGACGCTCTGGCTCGGTTTCCTGAAGATCGCCGAGCGGGCCGGCCTGATCGACGTGCTGGGCCGCTGGCTGACGCCGCTGTTCGCCCGCCTGATGCCCGAAGTGCCGCGCGGCCATCCAGCCCTGGGACTGATCACCCTGAACTTCGCCGCCAATGGCCTGGGCCTGGACAACGCCGCCACGCCCATCGGCCTGCGCGCCATGAAGGCCCTGCAAAGCCTGAATCCCCGGCCGGACACCGCCACCAACGCGCAGATCCTGTTCCTGGTGCTGAACGCCTCGTCCCTGACGCTGCTGCCGGTCAGCATCTTCATGTATCGCGCGCAGCAGGGGGCGACGGATCCCACCATGGTGTTCCTGCCCATCCTGCTGGCCACCACCGCCTCTTCGCTGGTGGGCCTGCTGTGCGTGGCCCTGGTGCAACGGCTGCGCCTGCTCGATCCGGTCCTGCTGCTCTGGTTCACCGCCCTGGCCGTGGTGCTGGGCTCCTTCATGGCACTGCTGGCCACGCTCAGCTCGGCGGCCATCCAGACCCTGTCCTCCCTGCTGGGCAATCTGACCCTGCTGGGCATCATCTGGCTGTTCCTGCTGGTGGGCTGGCGCCGCAAGGTGGCGCTTTATGACTGCTTCATCGAGGGGGCCAAGGAAGGCTTCGCCGTGGCCCGCGACCTGCTGCCCTATCTGGTGGCCATGCTGTGCGCCGTGGGCATTCTGCGCAGTTCGGGTGCGCTGGATATCGCCCTGGACCTGATACGCTGGCTGGTGGGCCTGTCGGGATTGGACACCCGCTTCATCGACGCCCTGCCGACCGCTCTGGTCAAGCCTTTCTCGGGAGGCGCGGCGCGCGCCCTGCTGATCGAGACCATGCAGCATCACGGCGTGGACAGCTTCCCCGCCCTGCTGGCCGCTACCGTGCAGGGCAGCACGGAAACCACCTTCTATGTGCTGGCCGTGTACTTCGGCGCGGTAGGCATACAGCGCGCGCGGCACGCCGTGCCCTGCGCATTGATCGCGGACCTGGCCGGCGTGCTGGCCTCCATCGGAGTGTGCTACTGGTTCTTCGGCTGATCAGGCGGCCTTACGAGGCCTCGCCGATCTGTCACGCGCCGAGCACGCCCTTGTCCAACAAGTGGTCCGCCAGGGCGATGTACTGCTGCAGGGACAGGTCCGCGGGCCGGGCGGTGGGGGCAATGCCCAGATCGTCCCAGGCAATGTGCGGCGTCCAGTCGCCCAGTCCGCCGCGCAGCATCTTGCGCTTCTGGGCAAAGGCGCGCGCGACCACCTGCTCGAACGCGCCGGCGTCCCTGGCCTGCGGGCGGTCCGCCGGCAAGGGCACCATGCGCACCACGGCCGACACCACGCGCGGCGGCGGGTTGAAGGCTTCGGGCGGCACCTCGAACAGCTTGACCATGCGATAGCGCGACTGCAGCATGACGGACAGCCGGCTGTAATCGGACGAGCCGGGCCTGGCCACCATGCGATCGATGACCTCGCGCTGCAACATGAAGTGCTGGTCCACCACGGCGTCCGCATAACCCAGCAGATGAAACAACAGGGGACTGGAAATGTTGTAGGGCAGATTCCCCACCACACGCAGTTGCGGGCCCAGCGCGCCGAAATCCACCGTCAGGGCGTCCGCCTCGATGATTTCCAGCTTGCCGGCAGGATACTGATGGCGCAGGCGCGCCGCCAGGTCACGGTCGATTTCCACCACGCGCAGGCGCTCGACCGCCTGCGTCAGCGGCCGGGTCAGGGCCGAGAGGCCCGGACCGATTTCCACGATATTGTCGATGGCACGCGGGCCGATGGCCCGGATGATCTGGTCGATGATGGCTTCATCTTCCAGGAAGTTCTGTCCAAAACGCTTGCGCGCCTGATGCTGCGCCATACCTGTCCTTAACGTTTGCGCGTGCTGGAGTCGGGGTCCAGGCGATTGTCGATGTAGGCGCGGCCGCGCAGACCGTTGAGCCAGTCCTCGAAGGCCGGCTCGGCGCGCTGCTGGAACAAGGCCTGACGCGCCTGCATGCGCTTGTACTCGTTTTCCATGTTGCGCGTGCGGCGCTCCACAACCTGGATCAGGTGCCAGCCGAACTGGGACTCCACCGGCCCGCTGATCTGGCCGGGCTCCAGCCTGTCCATGGCCTGCTCGAAAGGCGGCACGGTCTCGCCGGGCGACAGCCAGCCCAGGTCGCCGCCCTGCGGCGCGCTGCTGTCTTCCGAATAGCGCTTGGCCAGGTCTTCAAAGGATTCGCCGTTGTTGATGCGCTGCTGCAGCTGCTCGATGCGCTGGCGAGCCTGCGCGGAAGTCATGACCTTGGACAGCTTGACCAGGATGTGGCGGGCGTGCGTCTGGGTGACCATCATCGGACCGGACTGCACCGCGCCCGCACCAGGCGCCTGCGTGGTGGTGACGGGCGCGCCGGCGCCGCCGCGCTCGAGCAGCTTCAGGATGTGGAACCCCTGGCCGCTGCGCACCAGATTGGAAACCTGGCCGGGCTCCAGCGCATGGATGGCCTGCACGAACAGGTCGGGCCAGTCGGAAAGCGGCCGCGTACCCAGCACGCCGCCCCTCAGGGCTTCCTGTCCATCGGAGCTGGAAGCCGCCAGGCCGGTGAAATCCGCGCCCGAGCGCGCCTGGGCCAGCAGGCCTTCGGCCTTGCGGCGCAGCCTGTCCTCTTCGCGGGCGTCGGCATTTTCCGGCACTCGCACCAGAATCTGCGCCAGCGTGACCGGCGCATCCTGATGCTGGGCCGCCGACTGCCCCAGGGATGCCAGACCGGCGCCGCCCTGGGCGCGCAGGTAGGTGTCGATATCGGCGTCGGTGATGTTGATGGAGCTGTCCACGGCGCGCATGCGAAGCTGATCCAGCAGGATTTCCTGCTTCAGGTTGGTCAGGTACTGGTCCCAGCTGATGCCGTTCTTCTCGACTTCGGCGCGCAGCTGGGCTTCGGTCATCTTGTTGCGCGTGGCGATCAGCCGCACGCCTTCGTTCACCTGTTTGGGCGTCACCCGTATGCCCATGGTGCGGGCTTCCTGCTGCTCCAGACGCTCGTTGATCAGGCGCTGCAGCACCTGCTTGCGCAATACATCCTGTTCCGGCGCGGGAATCTTCTGATGCTGCAGCTGCTGGCGCACCTGAGCCGCCTCCTGCTCGACCTGGCGCAGGGTGATGACCTCGTCGTTGACCACGGCCGCGATGCCGTCCACGAACTGCGGGCCGGCCGGTTGGGCCGCCTTGGCTTTGTCCTGCTTGGCCTGCGCCCAGACAGGTTGGGCCGCGCCCAGGCCCATGGCGGCCGTCAGGGCCAGCGCCAGGGTACGGTTTTTGAAGCTGAAACGCATATTATTCATACCTCTCGTAGATCGTTTTTTCCGGTGCGGGCTCCGATACGGGCTCATAGCCGATCACGCGGTCACGCAGCAGACGCATGGGATCGTTGCCGATGCCGCCCAGTCCGGAGAGCTCCAGCTGGAAGAACATGGCCTTGTTGGTTTCCTTGGCCGACACGGCATAGCGCTGCAACACCACGCGCGCCGTCCAGCAACAGTCGCCCTTGTACTCCAGCCCCAGGATGGATTGGGTGCCGCGGCTTTCCTGGAAGGAATAGTCGTAGCGCCCCACCGCATAGACCTTGTTGGTGAGCGGCCACTGGCCGGTCACGGAGATGGACTCCTTGCCGCGGAAATCATCCGGAGCGGGCACATAGGAGGGATCCAGGACCTGGTCGGGATTGCGCTCGTAGCGGTAGTTCACGCCCAGCGTGGCCAGGCGCTTGGGCCGCCAGCGCAGGCCGGAGGACATGCGGTTGCGGCGGCTCTCCTCGGGGTTGAACTGGGCGTCGAAGTTGACCGACAAGGTATTGGTCAGCGCGGCGCTGGCGCCCACCAGGTAGTCCGAGCGGGTGCTGGTGCGCGGTTTTTCGCCCAGGGTCACCTTCTGGTCGTCGAAGTACAGGCGCTGCGCAGCCTGCAGCACCAGGCGCTCGAAGCCCGTGTCGGCGTCCAGCCAGCGGGACGTCAGCCCCAGCGTGACCTGGTTGGCGTTGGAGATGCGGTCCCAGCCGCCGGAATAGATGTTTTCGCTGAAGGCCTGGGCGAAGTTGAAGCTGGCCAGGCTCGTGTCGAACAAGGGCAGCGTGGACTGGTCGCGGTACGGCACGTACAGATAGTAGACGCGCGGCTCCAGGGTCTGGATGGAAGGATTGCCGAACAGCGAGGTGTCGCGCTCGAAGGTCATGCCCGAGTCCAGAGACAGGATGGGCAGCACGCGGCTTTGCGTGCGGGACCGATTGGCGTACTGAGGCAGCTCGCCGGGATACCAGTCGGTGGAATACTGGCTCATGTGCAGGCCGGCCTTGGGCGTGATGTACCAGCCGGGGCGCACGATGGGATAGGCCACCGTGGTATAGGAAGAAAAGCGCGTGCCGTCCGGTGCGATGTGCCGGTCCCGATAAGCATCGAATTCACGCAGGTTCCCGCTGTAGAAAGGCATGCGGAAACGCGTGGCGTAGTTGTCGCTGGCCACGTCCATGCCGCCCCAGTTGTAGCGCGACGCTCCCAGATAGAGTTCGGGCAGCTTGTCGAACTGCGGCTGGCGATAGGTGGTGGTCGCATCCTGCAGCGTCTGGTAGCGCGTGGCGCTCAGATTGGCACGGAAGTACTTGGAGCCGCCCCAACCCAGGTTGATGGTGCTGGCCAGGTCCTGGATGGTGGAGTCGTTCAAGCCGAAGCTGCTGAAGTCGCGGAAGTAATCGTCGTCCGAGACGCGGCGGATGTCGGCGTTCAGATAGAAGCTGGCGGGCAGCGCCTGGCGGTACTGGCCCATGAAAAGCCAGCGCTTGAAGCCCAGCTCGCGATCATGCGGCAGGTAGTTGCCGGTCAGCTCGCCTGAAAAAGTATCGCCCAGGTAGCGGAATTCGCCGCCCAGCATGGCGCCGCGCTTGAGCATGACGCGCGGGGTCAGGGTGGCGTCGTAGTTGGGCGCCAGGTTCAGGTAGTACGGCACGCTGATGTCCATGCCGCTGCGGGTGGACATGCCGTAGGTGGGCATCAGAAAGCCGGACTTGCGTTCCTTGCGCAGCGGGAAGGTCAGGTAGGGCGAATACAGCAGCGGCACGCCCTTGAAGTACAGCACGCCGTTGCGCGCGACCCCTTCGTTCTCCTTGGAGTACAGGTCCACTTTGGGGGACTTGATGTACCAGGCGGGTTCAGGGCAAGGACAGCCCGAATACACCACCTTGGACAGGCGCATGTGATTGCTGCTGAGGATGTCCGCTTCGGTGGCGGTGCCGCTGCCGCCGGTGGCGCCCAGCCAGAATTCCGGCATGGTCATGCGCCCGGTCTCGGCATCCAGGTTGTAGTCGAACTCCGGGCTGCGCACGATAGAGCCGTCGCGCATGATCAGGCCGTTGCCGCGCACCCGGACCTGACCCGACTTTTCGTTGTAGTCGATGCGGTCGCCCTTGACCACGGAATCGATGCGTCGCACCTGGGCGTTGCCCTGCAGGCGCAGGGTGCCGTCCTCGTTGGCCTGCATGTCGTCCCCGATCAGGTAGACGGACATGTCCTCTTCCTGGAGCTTGCGCACCTGCAGTTCCGGAGACGTCTGCAGAGACGGACGGACGGACGACTGGGCCTGGGCTGTACCCAGGCCGGCCACCATCAAAACGAAAGACCACGCCGCGACTCGCACTAAGAATGCGCCTCCAGTTGTGTGCTGCACATTTGCTCGCGCCAGGTGCTGAAAACCCTGGCGAGCCGGTATTATAGTTAAGCCTGCCGTTTAGCGGCACTGCTAAAACATCAAACCGTTACGATCCTCTGCACCGAATCATCTCATGTCAGTTCCATTTTCTCCTACTCCGGACGCTCGCCTGCAGCAAGCCATCGCCTGGCTGACCACTCTGAAAGACCGTTACAGCCTGCAACTGGAGACCTTGCAACCGGCATCCAGCGACGCCAGCTTCCGCCGCTATTTCCGCCTGCAGGCCGACGGCCGCAGCCTGATCCTGATGGACGCGCCGCCGGCCAGGGAGGACTGCGGCCCCTTCCTGCACGTGACCGAGCTGCTGGCGCCCACCGGGATCAACGTGCCCGACATTATCGCTGTCGACCGTGAACAGGGTTTTATGCTGCTGAGCGACCTGGGCAAGGACAATTTTTACAATGCCTTGCAATCGCCCATGGAGCAGAAGGCGCTGGACCAGCTGTACCGCAGCACCCTGCTCACCCTGGTCAAGATGCAGCAGGCCGACACCACGGGCCTGCCCGCCTACGACGAGGCGCGACTGCTGGAAGAACTGCAGGTCTTTCCGGAATGGTACGTGCAGCGCTACCGCCAGGTCGAGCTGACCGACAAGGAACGGGACATGCTGCGCAGGACCTTCGACGAACTGGTCAAGGCCAACGTGCAGTCCGCCACCGTGCTGGTGCACCGCGACTTCCACAGCCCCAACCTGATGATGCCCCTGCCGGGGCAGACCGAACCAGGCGTGATCGACTATCAGGACGCACTGGCCGGCCCCATCACCTACGACATCGCCTCCCTGGTGATGGACGCCCGCCACACCTGGCCGGAGGAACAGCAGCTGGACTGGGCCATACGCTACTGGCAGGCCGCCGTGGAAGCTGGGCTGGAAGTGCCGGCCGACTTCGCCGTCTTCCACCATCAGTACGAGTGGATGAGCCTGCAGCGCAACCTGCGCATCCTGGGCGTGTTCGCGCGCCTGTCGCTGCGCGACGGCAAGCATCATTATCTGGACCACATGCCGCGCCTGCTGCAGTACGTGCACCAGGTCGCCAGCCGCTACCAGGCCTTCAGCGGCCTGCTGCGCCTGCTCAACCGCCTGGAAGGCCGCCAGACCGTGCTGGGAATGACGGTCTGATGCGCGCCATGATCCTGGCCGCCGGCCGGGGCGAGCGCATGCGCCCCCTGACCGACACCTGCCCCAAGCCCCTCATACCCGCCGGCGGCCAGCCCCTGATCGTCTGGCATCTGCAGGCCCTGGCCCGCGCCGGCATCCGCGACGTCGTCATCAACCACGCCTGGCTGGGCGAGCAGATCGAGGCCGCCCTGGGCGACGGCAGCCGCTGGGGGCTGCGCATCCGTTATTCGCCCGAGTCCAGTGCGCTGGAGACCGCCGGCGGCATTGCCAACGCGCTCGATTTCTTCCAGGGCGAACCCTTTCTGGTCATGAATGGCGACGTCTGGAGCGACTGGGATCCCGGCCGGGCTTTCGCCATGGCGCAGCGCCTGCGCGAGGGCGACGAACTGGCCTGGCTGGTGCTCACGCCTAATCCGCCCCACCACCCCGACGGCGACTTCGGCATGCGGGCGGGCCAGGCCCGCCTGTGCGCCAAGGACGAACCCGGCGCGCGCAGCGCCACCCTCAGCGGCCTGGGCGTCTACAAGCCGGAGCTGTTCGCGCACTTGCCCAAGGGCCAGCCCGCCAAATCGGCCACCCTGCTGCACGCAGCCATCGCCCGGCAACAGGTGCTGGGCAGCCTGCACGAAGGATTCTGGATGGACGTGGGCACGTCCGAACGCCTGCACGCCTTGAATCAGCACTTGGAATCGCTGACGGCCTCACGGTAAACTGAAGCTCAGGGACAGCGCAGCAAACGTTTCCAGGCACAACAAAGGGCAACAATGCCGGCTGAATGCGCCCCCACGCTCCAAATGACGACTATGCTGTCTGGTTTTGTAAACAGGACTTGCCCGCGCGCAAGCCCGCATGTCTGACAGGAACAATTGTTCTCATGCTTGGTTCCTCCAAACGCGCCGTATTCAAACCCACCGCCTACGGTTCCAGCCGCCGCAAGCGCCGCGTGCCGCGCTGGCTCGTACTGCTGCTGACCGGCATCGCCCTGGGCGCCGGCGGCCTTCTTTTCCTGCAGAAAAGCTATGGTCCGCCCCGCCTGACCGTGGAACAGTCGGAGCAGCTGCACTATGACCTGAACAGCGCCAACGCCGACAAGCAGCGCCTGCAGGGTCAGCTGAACCAGACCAGCCGCGATCTGGAGGAAACCCGCCAGAAGGAAGAAGCACTGGACAGCAAGGTCGGCGGCCTGCAGGCCAAGGTGGACAAGCTGGAAAAGGACATCGCCCTGTTCGCCGACGCCATGCCGCCCGATCCTCGCGGCACCTCGCCCGGCATCCGGGCCGCCGAGTTCACCGTGGTCGACGGCCAGTTGCGCCATTTCGTGCTGATCATGCAGGACAAGGGCAAGGACGCGGCCTTCAAGGGCACCATGGAAATGGTCGCCGCCGGCCGCTACGGCAATGGCCGCAACGGCAGCATCGACCTGCCCGCGGTCGCCTTCGAAGTCGGGCGCTACGCCTACATCGACGGCCTGTCCGACCTGCCCGCAGGCTTCACGCCGCGCCAGATCACCATACGCGTGAAAGCCGAAGGCTCGGAGCGCGTCAGCGCCACCCGCACCATCTACGTCTCGCGCTGACTGACTCGTGCAAAGCAAAGAAACCGGCCTGCTGGCCGGTTTCTTTATTGGCGCGCCATCGTGCCCGGACTAGGCCACGTGCTGCAGGAAGTCCTTCAGGCGCTGGCTGGGCGGATTGGCCAGCAGTTCGGCCGGCGAACCGTCGTGGGCCACCTTGCCCTGGTCGATGAACAGCAGCCGGCTGCCCACGCGGCGGGCGAAGTCCATCTCGTGGGTCACCACCACCATGGTCATGCCTTCTTCGGCCAGCAGTTGCATCACTTTCAGCACCTCCTGGCGCAATTCCGGATCCAGGGCCGAGGTGGGCTCGTCGAACAGCATCAGCTTGGGCTTGATCGCCAGCGCACGCGCAATGGCCACCCGCTGCTGCTGGCCGCCGGACAGCTCGCTGGGGTAATGGTCCACACGTTCGGCCAGTCCGACCTTGGCCAGCAGGTCCAGCGCCTGGGAACGAGCCTGGGCGCGCCCGGTCCCGCGGGTATGGATGGGGCCGAACATCACGTTTTCCAGCGCCGTCATCTGCGGGAACAAATTGAACTGCTGGAACACCATGCCGGCCTCGCGGCGCAGTTCGCGCACCTGGGCCGGCGTGCCGTTGACGCTCAGGCCGTTGACCACGATGTCGCCGGACTGGATGTCCTCCAGCTTGTTGATGCAGCGCAGGAAGGTGGACTTGCCCGATCCGGAAGGCCCCACCACCACCACGACCTCGCCCTTGTCCATGTTCAGGCTGATGTCGTCCAGCACCGTATTCTGGCCGAAGCGCTTGGTCACATTCTTGAACTCGACAATGCTCATACTATCCTCATGCGGTGTTCGATGAACTTCAGCGTCAGGGCGATCAGGCCGGTCAGGATCAGATAGATCACGGCCACCGCCCCCCAGATCTCCACGGAACGGAAATTGTTGGCGATGATCTCCTGTCCCTGGCGGGTCAGCTCGGCCACGCCGATCACGATGAACAGCGAGGAATCCTTCAGGCTGATGATGCACTGGTTGCCCATGGCCGGGATCATGCGGCGAAAGGCCACGGGCCCGATGATGTGCGTGAGGATCTTGTGGAACGGCAGGCCCATGGCCTCGCCCGCCTCCTTCAAGCCCTTGGGCACGGACAGCAGCGCGCCCCGGACAATTTCGGAGATGTAGGCGCCGGAGTTGATCATGAGGGTGAAGATGGCTGCGGTCAGGCCGTCGATGCGGATGTTCGCCAGCATGGGCAGGGCGAAGTAGATGAACATCACCTGCACCACGATGGGCGTGCCGCGTATGACCAGCACATAGACCTGGCACAGGAAAGACAGGATCACCAGCAGCGAGCGCCGCAGGCCTCCCAGCAGCGCCACCACCACCAGCGCCTGCAGGGCGCTCCAGACCCAGCCCGGCACGCTGCCGAACCAGTGGCTGATCATCCAGAAGATGCCGCGGCCCAGGAAACCCAGCGCAATCAGGCCCAGCACGGCCAGCAGCGCATTGCGCAGGGTGACAGGCACCCGCACGTAAGTGGTGATGACGCCGGTCAGAAAACCCAATACGGTTCCGCCCGCCAAGCCCATCACGGTGATGAGCAAGGTCATCTTCGTTCCTTCCAGGAGGCTGGGCAGCGCCCCCCAGATAGCGTCCCATTGAAAAGTCACGATGCTACCTTTGCGTTAAGTGACGCGCCGCGGCGCGCGCGGCGGAAAAACAAAAGCGGCGACCCGCGACTGCCACGTGATCACCGCTTCGTACTGCACACGGCCTGACTCAGTCAGGCTGCTTGCCGAACCACTTCTGATAGAGCTTGTCGTAGGTGCCGTCGGCCCGGATGTCCTTCAGGGCCTGGTTCACCACGGGCACCAGCTCGCTGCCCTTGGGGAAGGCGATGCCGTAGAAATCGCCGCTCTTGACCGCGCCGGTGACCTTCACGCGGTCCTTGCCGCCGGTCTGGGCGTAGTACTGGACGTTGGGCGTATCATGCACCACGGCGTCCACGCGGCCCGTGGCCAGCTCCAGAAAGGCATTGTCGATATTGGGAAACAGCTTGAGCTTGGCGGTGGGCACCGAACGCTGCATGTAGTCCACCGTCGCGGTGCCTATCTTCACGGCCACCGTCTTGCCTTCCAAGTCCTTGGCCGACTTGATGTCCGAATTGTCCGCGTTGACCAGGATGGCCAGGCCGCTTTCGTAATATGGATCGGAGAAATCGATCACCTGCTTGCGGTCGTCGCGGATGGTGATGCCCGCCAGCGCCACGTCCAGGTTGCGCGTCTGCAGGCCGGGGATGATGCCATTGAAGTCCATGGGCTGAAGCTTGTAGTTCAGCTTGGCCTTCTTGGCCACGGCGTCCCACAGATCGATGTCGAAGCCCGTGTACTTGCCATTCTGCTTGAACTCGAACGGCACGAAGGCGGTGTCCGTCGCCACGACCAGTTCCTTCCCCTGCTGGGCCAGCGCCTGTCCGGCAGGCAAGGCCAGGGCCAATGTCAGGCCGGCCACGAGTGTCTTCATTTTCTTATTGAACATCAACAGCTCCTCTCTAGGTTCCGGCCTGCGAAAGGCCGGTACGATGATTCAGCCCGGATCGGCGCCGGGCTTATGGCCTGCGCCGAGCTAGGCCTATCGTACCTGAAGCGGTGGGAAGCGATGCGTTCTTGACGTCCAAAAAAATAAAAACCTCGGGAAATCCCGAGGTTTTTCAAGCATGCGGATCAGGGCCTGGGCGCGGATCAGAATGCAGGCACGATGGCGCCTTTGTACTTGTCGGCGATGAAGGTCTTGACCTCGTCGCTGTGCAGGGCCTTGACCAGCTTGGCCACGCGGGCATCGTCCTTGTTCTTGGCGGCCACGGCGATCAGGTTCGCGTAGGGAGAGTCAGCGCCTTCGATCACCAGGGCGTCCTTGGTGGGGTTCAGGCCGGCTTCCAGGGCATAGTTGGTGTTGATCAGGGCCAGGTCCACGTCGGCCAGCACGCGCGGCAGCGTGGCGGCTTCCAGTTCCTTGAACTTCAGCTTCTTGGGGTTCTGGTCGACGTCGCGCGCCGTAGCCTGGATGTTGGACGGATCCTTGAGCGTGATCACGCCCGCCTTTTGCAGCAACAACAGGGCTCGGGCGCCGTTGGAGGGGTCATTGGGGATGGCGACCAGAGCGCCTTCCTTGAGTTCGTCCAGGCTCTTGACCTTCCTGGAGTAGGCGCCGAAAGGCTCCACGTGCACCAGGCCCACGGACACCAGGTCGGTCTTGTGCTCTTTGTTGAAGCTGTCCAGGTAGGGCTTGTGCTGGAAGAAGTTGGCATCGATGTGGCCGTCGGCAACCTGCTGGTTGGGCTGCACGTAGTCGGTGAACACCTTGATGTCCAGCTCCACGCCTTCTTTGGCCAGGGCGGGCTTCACGAATTCCAGCAGTTCGGCGTGCGGCACGGGCGTGGCCGCCACGGACAGCTTGTCGGCGGCGTGGACGGCGCCGGCGAACAGCGCCGACACGGACAGGGCCAGAACGGGTACGAATTTCTTCAAAGACATGAACAACTCCATTGCGAGAAAGGGGCCGACACCCTAGCTTCAGGCACCAGCCGGACTTATTTTCGGCTCAAGCGAGCCACCATGGCATCTCCAAACACCTGCAGGAGCTGCACCAGCACCACCAGGATCGCCACGGTCACCACCATGACGTCCGTCTGATATCTTTGATAGCCGAATCGCAGGGCCAGGTCGCCCAGGCCGCCGCCGCCGATCACGCCGGACATGGCCGAATAGCCCACCAGCGCAATGGCCGTGACGATGACCGCCGCCACGATGCCGGTCGTGGCCTCGGGCAGCAGGGCCCACAGCACCGTCTGGCGAGAGTCGGCGCCCATGGCGCGGCAGGCTTCGTTCACGCCGGGGTCCAGTTCGCGCAGCACATTCTCCACCAGACGGGCGAAGAACGGCGCGGCGCTGAGCACCAGCGGCGGGATGGCGCCCGGCACGCCCAGGGACGTGCCGGCCAGCACGCGCGTCAGGGGGATCATGACGATCAGAAGGATCAGGAACGGCACGGAACGCAGCACGTTCACGATCAGGGACAGTGTCTGATAGACCCAGGCATTGTCCAGCATCTGCCGGCGGCTGGTCAGGAACAGCAGCACGCCCAGCGGCAAGCCGATGATGACGGTGAAAGCCAGGGACACGCCCGTCATCAGCAAGGTATCCAGGGTCGCTTCGCCGATCAGCGCCCAGTCCAGATTGGTGAAATTCATGGCCGCAGCACCTCGGATTCAATGTTCAGCTCGGTCAGCAAGGCCTGCAGGCGGTCCTGGGAAGAAGCGTCTCCTTCCACCGCCACCACCAGCTGGCCATAGGGTTCGCCCTTGATGCGGCTGACGGCGCCTTGCAGGATGCTGACGTCCAGGCCCAGCTCGCGGGTGACGCGGCTGAGCAGCGGCTGCGTGGTCGCGGCGCCGCGAAAGCTCAGGCGCAGCAGGCGGCCGCCCACCGTACCGGCCAGCTCCTGCCAGCCGTCGGCGTCCACGCCGCTTTCGCTGAGCAGGGACTGCGTGGTCGCGTGGTGCGGGTGCAGGAACACGTCCAGCACCTCTCCCATCTCGACGATCTGCCCGGCGTCGATCACGGCGACGCGGTCGCACACGGACCGGATGACATCCATGCCGTGCGTGATCAGCACGATGGTCAGGCCCAGTTCCTGGTTGATCTCGCGCAGCAGGCTCAGGATGGATTGCGTGGTTTCGGGATCCAGGGCCGAGGTGGCCTCGTCGCACAGCAACAGCTGCGGCCGGTTGGCCAGGGCGCGCGCGATGCCCACGCGCTGCTGCTGCCCGCCGGACAACTGGCGCGGATATTTGTGGGCATGGTCCTGCAGGCCCACCAGATGCAGCACCTCCAGCGCGCGCTGCTGGCGCTGGGCGCGCGGCACGCCGGCCAGGCGCAGCGGAAAGCATACATTGTCCAGCACGGTGCGCGAATGCAGCAGGTTGAAATGCTGGAACACCATGCCTACGCTCTGGCGGAAGGCGCGCAGCTGGGCGTTGGAAAAACGGGTAATGTCCTGATCCTGTACCCAGACCTGTCCGGTACTGGGTTGCTCGAGCAGGTTCAGCATGCGGATAAGCGTGCTTTTCCCGGCCCCGGAGCGGCCGATGATGCCAAAGACCTCGCCTTGGCGGATCTGCAGGGATATGTCGCGCAATGCGTGAACCGACCTGCCCGCCGAGGTGTAGGTTTTGGAAATATGTTCAAGACGAATCAAGGTGGACTCAGCCTAAATACGTTAGTCAGTCGAGTTATAAGCGCCTGACCTGAAAGCGAAATTTACCATAAAGCAAATCCGGCAATGAGCAGATGCATATAGCAGCAGGAAATATGAGCCCCTGCCGAGACGCGACCCTCCTGGCGACGGCTCCAGACCTGCTCCATCCCGGCTTGACCACTCGCCCTCGCGCAGCCTCGCCACGCATGGCGATATCAAGCGAAACTGGACAGACGCGGCGCCAAAGGCGCCCCTGCAAGGCGTCAAAGAAACGCTGGCCTCAAGACCGATGCGTCTTTACTTCAGGCGGCACAAAATGAAAGAAAAAAAGGCCGCTGAAAGCGGCCTTGTTTCATGTTTCAGCTTAAGGTGGTGGGTCGTGCGCGACTCGAACGCGCGACCAACGGATTAAAAGTCCGCTGCTCTACCGACTGAGCTAACGACCCCCGACTGAAAGATAGAATTATGCAAGGATAAACCCAAGCTGTCAAGCACCGTAGCTCGACTTCAGCAAAATACAGGCAGCTGGGGCCAACTCCATCAGCAGGCCGCCGGGACGGAGTCCTGCAGCCGTTCCCGCCGCAGGAGAAACTGCCTGAGCGCCTGGACAAACAGAACAGGCTGTTCCAGATGCGCGGCATGGCCGCAGTCGGGCAGCACGCACAGGCTCGCCTGCGTCATGGCCTGCACCAGTTCCAGCGCACTGGCCGGCGGGTGGCTGCGTTCGTGCTGCCCCAGTATCACCAGGACAGGCGCCTGCGCCTGCCCCAACCGCCCCGTATAGTCCACGGACTCGAAAGCGTTCAAGGCCGCCGCCGCGCCCTCGACCGTCATGCCCTGCAAGGCGCGCCTGCACAGTTCACGCTCTTCGACATGGCTCCTGGGCCGGGCGAACCATTTTTCCAGCACGGGCAAAGAACAGGCCAAGGGTCCCTGCCGCTCCAGCCGCTCCATGGTCTGGGCAATGGACTCGAAGCGCCGCGCCTTGTCCACACGCAGCCCCGATCCGTACAAGGTGGCCGACGCCAGACGGCGGGGGTGGCTGACCAGCAATTCCTGCACAGGAAAGCCTCCCATGGAATGCCCCAGCACATGGAAACGTTCCAGCTCTAGAAAGTCGGCCAGGTCCAGGACGCGGCCGGCAAACTCCTGCACCGTACGGCAAGGCTCCAGCGACTGACTGCGGCCAAAGCCCAGCCAATCCGGCGCAATCACGTCAAAGTCAGGCTCGAGCTCGCGGCGCAAGGGCTCCCAGAACAAGGATGAAGATGCGTAGCCATGCAGCAGCAGCAAGGCCGGCCCCTGCCCGCTGCGCCGATAGAACAATGGCGGCCGCATGTCACTGCTCGATACGGATGTTGGCGCGCTCGATCACCGCTTTCCAGTACGGAGCCTCCTTCCCCAGCTCGGCGGCGAACTGTTCCGCATTGCCCGGCGTCACCACAAAGCCCAGTTCCAGCAGCTTCTTGCGCACATCGTCCTGAGCCAGCACGTTCTGCACCGCCTTGTCCACCGCCTGCACCACCTCATCCGGCGTGCCGCCGGGCGCGGCCAGGGCCCACCAGTTGTTCACCACCGCTTCCGGTATGCCCAGTTCGCGGGTCGTGGGCACGTCGGGCAGATCCTTGAAGCGTTGCTCGGCGGACACGGCCAGGGCGCGGATCTTGCCGGTAGGCAGAAAGGAGGTGGCAATGCCATAGCCGCCGATATACACCTGCACTTCGTTGCCCAGCAGGGCCTGCACGCCGGGACCCGACCCACGGTAGTTGATGCCCACCATCTTGCCCTTCACGGCGTCCGAGACCAGCCAGCCGGACAGGTCGGGAGTCGTGCCCGCTCCCGGCGTGCCATAGTTGATGGCGCCGGGGTGCGCGGCGGCATAGTCGCGAAACTCGGCATAGGTTTTGACGGGCAATTGGGCGTTGATGAAAATGAAGGCAGGCACATCCACCAGCTTGCCGATGGGCTTGAGGTCCTTCAGCGGGTCGAAGCCCAGGTTCTTGTACAGGTACTGGTTGATGACGAAGTTGTTGGTCGCGCCCAGCAGCAAGGTATAGCCGTCGGGCTCGGCCCGGGCAACGTTCAAGGCTCCGATGTTGCCGCCCGCCCCCGTCTTGTAGTCCGCCACCAGGGTCTGGCCCAGCTCGCGCGTCAGCTCCGGCTGCAGGATGCGGAACACGACATCGCCCGCCGCGCCCGGCGCGTAGGGGATCACCACCTTGATGGGCTGGCGATCCGGGTAGGCGGCCTGCGCCGCCGCGCCGGCGGCGGCCAGCATCAACCCGAACCCTGCCAGGCGCACTGCTTTGTCGTACATCATCCCTGCCTCCTTTGAACAAGTTTGGTTTATGCTTAAATCATAAAGTACGTTCTATAGCTCTTTTTATTCAAAAAAACCCTTAGAGACAAAATTCTACGCAAACGGCAGGAGGGCTATTGGACAGATTTTTCATAAGCCAAGCAGGTAATGAACAGATGCCGGCGCGCCCCTGGGAATGCCACCAAAGGCGGAAAGCGGTTTGTCTGTTGGAAGATTCTGCTTTTGGAGACGCCGGTCTGGTCTTTGTCTCGGCTGGACTGGGCTGACGACCTGCCGGTGCTGCGCACCGGTGCCCTGGTCGGCGGATCGCTCCGGGCGCATTCTGAACTCGCGCGATGGTTCGTCCCCCGTACATGGACGCCCCTGGTTTGCCAAGCGCTCACTGCATGCCGGCAGGACGATTCAGATTGCACCCGTACATTCG
>JAFACG010000047.1 GCA_023425645.1 Pseudomonadota bacterium | reverse complement strand
TCAAATCTGCCAGAGAACAAGCAGGGCTCTCGCAAGCATCCCTAGCCAAGCTAATCGGCACGGGCCAATCGACTATTGGCAGCATAGAGAATGGGCGCAATCAAGGTAGCGGGAAGCTGCTCCAGATCGCCAGGGCGCTGAACGTGCTACCTGAATGGCTTGAAACAGGTCGAGGTCAAATGCGGCCGATTAAAGAAGTCAGTTCACAACCATTCGACGCAAACGTAATCCCTGCAGCTGTGGGCGAACGCCGCATTCCCCTGCTGAACTACGTGCAGGCCGGCGTGTTCTGCGACCCGGGTCAAAACTTCACGTTCGAGGGGATGGAGTACTTGCTGACCGACCTGGATCTGTCCGAGCGGGCCTTTGCGCTTCAGATCAAGGGCGATTCCATGCAGCCGGTTTTCGCCGAGGGCGACCGTATCATTGTTGATTGTGAGGTCAGCCCGCGACCTGGCGATTTCGTAGTCGCCAAGAACAGCGACGAGGAAGCGACGTTCAAAAAGTACCGCCTATTGCGCATTGACAACGACGGCCACGAGGTGTTCGAGCTGATGCCTCTGAACCAGGACTACCCATCAATGCGCAGTGATCAACATCGCATCCAGATTATCGGCACGATGGTCGAGCATAGGAAGTACTACAGAAGATCGTGAGACAAGGAGCCGTTTGGCTCCTTATTTTTTAGCTTGAAAGTAACCAAAATTACTATTTTTTTGTAAAAAGTTAGGCGATGAGCTGTCTGGACTTGTCATAATCGCATTTGCGCTTGACTAACGTAATCGCATATGCGATTATTCATCCAACGCTTCACCAACCACCGCAGAACAGCCTAGGACTCGGGCCAGCTTAGTAACGGTACAGAGAGCGCCAGCAGCAACGGCTGCGACCGCCAAGGCGGATGCTCTTTAACCAGCTCCCATCCGATAAATACCGCGCCCTGCCCTTGCGGCAAGGATTGCGCGGCTGCCCGACTGCACGGGGGCAGGAGATAAACCTGTGAAATCCCAGTTTCGGTTTCGAGGAGAGACTGAGCCTGTATGCGGCGGAATGAGACTCTGCACTCAACGCGTACAGCCTGGAGGACTGCTTCGGCAGCGCCCATACCCTGGCGGCGACGTTACCAGGGAGACGACACCCGGCCCAACCGGGTGCGCCGTGCAAGCCGGCAACCTGCCCCGAGCGTCGTGGTATCTCGCAGGGGCAGGAGTTATCCACCAGCGCCTTGAACCAGGGTGCTGACGGATGACATAGGAGAAAGGCATGAACTACAACCGCATGACTATCCGCGAATCCGCGGCAGGGTTCGAAGTTTTCAAGATGAAGCCGGCCCATGCATACGCTGGGTGCGCGAGCGGCGGCGGTTATCGAAAAACCACGTTCGCCGTCAGCAAAGTCGCCAAGCCGCTGTTTTGTGGCAGCTACGCCGAATGCGCCGAGTTCATTCAAATGGGCGGCGCGGAATTCATGAGCGAACACGGCTTGCCAGTCTGAAAACCCATTCCCGGAGATAGGAGGACGCCATGTCCGCATTCTGTGTATTTGGCATGACCGAGCCGCTGGCCAAATCGCTGGCGGCGCGTAAAGCACCGCCCAAGAAAGAGCTGGAGAAAATGACTCCAGAGGATCTGCGCCAGTGGTACGCGGACCAGGCTGCCAAGATATTGGAATCAGGCAAGCATCGGCAGGTGTCGCCTGAGTTTGATGCGCCGCAGTTCTGTCAGGACTGGATTGAGCTGGCGCGAAAGACCGTCGGGCATGACGGCCTGCGCGTAATGGTGCGCGGCGAGCGGCCCGACGGCGCGGTCAGCAAACGCACTGGCAAGCCGATCATGGCATGGCTGCCCTACTGAATGGATGGAACAGGAGACTGAAATGGACAAGCCAATGCGCTGGCCCGCTGATTTCCCGGGCAAGCACGACAGACAAGACGATAAGGAGCAGGCATGAGCAAGGTAATGATGCCGGAGCCGGCGGTCGTGACAACTGGGCCCGGCCCCGATGATGTTGCCTACAGCTTCACCGCCTATCAAATGGAAGCCTACGCCGCCGCCAAGGTGCGCGAGGCGCTGGAAGAAGCGGAGGACGCAGTGACAACGCTCTACGAGTCGGAAGATCCACCGTTCCTTGTCGACATCGCAAAGGCAATCAACGCCTGCATGACTCGCATATGAGCAGCAGCGAAGACATCACTTCGGAGTCATAACTTTATAGACTTTATAGAGGAGCGCATGAAAATCAGCGTTGCTCGCTTGCACGAGCTATTTACCTACGACTACGCAACCGGCTCGCTTTTCTGGAAAGTTGCCAGAAGCTCAGCGCGCCCCGGGAAAGAGGCGGGGTATATAAATTCGACTGGATACCGCCGTGTGTGTATCGATTCCAAAGAGACGGGCGCGCACAGAGTAGTTTGGGCTCTCGTAACAGGCGACTGGCCAATAGGGCACATTGACCATATTAATGGGGACAAACTAGACAACAGAATCGAGAATCTACGTGATGTCTGCGCTTCTATGAACACTCAGAATCTGAGGCGGGCGAAGAGAAATAATCAGTCATCCGGCTTGCTCGGCGTATACCGGGCTTCCTCCAGCGATAAGTGGCGGTCTCAGATCAGGATCAATGGGCAGATCAAACATCTCGGCACTTTTGGAAGTGCCAGAGAGGCTCACGATGCTTACGTCGCGGCGAAGCGTATTTTCCACGCAGGAAACACGCTATAGCTTGCGCTAAGCCAGTCGGCGCCGGCCATCATCATGACACCCCGGAAAGTACGGGGACCATCAACCAGCAGTGCAGGAAAGTTACGGAGGATGTGGCCTGCACCCAATGCCTCCAGCAATCGAAGCGGATGTCGGCATGCCCGAGCCACTATACGCGGGACGTGGCGTGGTGGAACAACTCGGGCCACTACGATGCAGCTTCGCGGCTGGCCCACGATACGAGGCAAGGAGCGGCGGGTAACGCTGTCAATCCGACCCGTCTGGCCCGGACGTTAAACGGGCCCCCCCTCCGATAGCAACCTTCCGCCGACGTGTTAGCGACGCCGGCAAATCCCTTCAATCCCAAAACGGTAATGCGTGGCAAAGCGGTGCTTTATCCGCGAGAGGGTTGCTATCAGAGGGCCACTGCGAGCCTGTCAAAGCCGCACATCGCGTGAAGCCGACTTAGCCGGTGACCGCCCTCTACCCCTTCACCAGCGCCCGCCGCGGCGCGCACCCCATCGGAGCACACCATGAACGCTATCGCTATGCGTGAAATAGACGCGTACGAGCTGGCGGAGCGCCGCCGCGCCTATATCGCCCAACAGATCAAGGACTGCCTGATCGGCCAGATTCCAGTTGTACGCATGTCCTGGGGCTGGCCAGAGCCGATCAGGACCAAGACCCGCGAGGACTTGCTGGAAGTCCTGGCTGACACGCTCACCGTCTACGAACAATCGAACGCTATCGGGTCGCTGCTGCGAGCCCTGCTAACGAACGACCCGGCATACTCGGATGGGCTCAACGCCTACATCAGCGCAGTTATTCAGGAATGGGCCGACGCCAGCCACGATGCAATGACCGTTGAGGAACTGGAGGCGCTGCCGTGCTGATCGAGTTCACCGCATATTCCGCAATTTCCCTTGGCGCAGCAGCAGTAGCCGCGATCTGGATCGAGACTATCCGCATTTGGAGGCAGCCATGAGCTACGCAACCGAGCAATCCGTCCTAAATGCTCAGCACAATGCCGCAGTACTGGCCCAACAGGCCGCAGAAGCGGCCATCGAAATCCAGCGCAAAATTTCAGATGAAACTATGCGGCCAAGCGTACTTTATCGCCCAGCCCTAAGTGTCGATGGCGATCAGTACTGCGCTTTGTATGGCGCTGATCTGGTTCAGGGTGTAGCTGGATTTGGCTTCACTGCAGACGCAGCCATGCGTGATTTCGACACCCAATGGCACACACCAATCTCGACCCGCCCCGCCCTATCGGGAGAGCCAACATGACCCCACTCGAATATGCAGTGATGGCCATGATCGAGGCCAAAGACGTCGTTGATGGACTTTCTCGACAAATCGGAGAAGCAATCAGTGAGAGCTGGTCAGCGCAATACAAGCCATGTGGGCCAGAGCCGAAGGACTGGTTGAAGCTCGCTTATGAGCAAAATTACGAGTCGGATGGCAACTATGGCAGGCAGTACTACTACGTCAATCATGAGGACGATATTGAAGGCTTTCTGGCGGAGAAGTGTCAGCACGCCCTCAAAGCCCATCTGCTAATCCAAGAACGCAAAGAGGCGAGAAAAGCCCTGGCTGTCGCTCGCCGGCGCGTTGCAGTGATGGGCCGGAACCTACTCAAAAAGAGGTCGGAAAATGCCTCATAGCCAAAACCCCGGCTTCCCCCGCACCCGGCGCCGCAACCCATACGACGGCGTCGGAGGATGGGCAACCAACAGCAGCAGGCCGCCCTGGGGCTGGCCCATCACCATCATTCTGGCACTGGCAGCCTGCGGGCTGCTTTTTTACGGGCCGGCCTGGGCTGCCCGCGCCTTTGGAGCATGACATGACCGAACTCATCGAACTGCCGCCAGCAGAAACCGCCTTAGCCACCTTCACCACGCCGGGCGGCTTGGATCACTACGTCGAACAGGTGCGCGAGAAGGTCTGCGGTACTGTGTACGACATGAGTAAGCGCAAAGACCGCGAGGCCTGCGCCGCCGACGCCTACAAGGTGAGTCGTACCAAAGCCGCGATTGAAAAGCTGGGCGCGGCGCTGTCTGCCGAATACAAAGAAGTGCCGAAGAAAATTGATGCTCAGAGGCGGGATTGGAACGCCAAAATGGACGCCTTGCGCGACGAGATCCGCAAGCCGCTGACGGAATGGGAAGAAGCGGAAGATCGCCGTATAGCGCAACACAGAGCGAACCTCGCCGACATTGCGCAGCATGCAACGGATATCGGTAGCCTCGACGCAGAAAGCCTCCGACAACGTCTTGTCCTGGTTGAGCAAGTGGCTGTCGGCGAATCCTGGGAAGAGTTCGAAGCAGAAGCCCACCGGGTGAAAGCCAAGGCGCTGGAAATCCTGGGCACGGCCCTGACCGCTCGCGAGCAGTACGAGGCTGAACAAGCGGAACTGGCAGAGCTGCGCCGAAAGCAAGCCGAGCAGGAACAGAAAGACCGCGAGGCCGAGATAGCTCGCCAAGCCGCTGAAAAGGCCCGCGCCGATGCGGAAGCCAAAGCCCAGGCCGAACGTGATGCAGCAGCCAAGCGCGAAGCCGATGCCAAGGCCGCAGCGGAACGGGCTGAGCGGGAACGCGCCGAAGCCATCGAACGCCAGAGGCAAGCCGAGGCCCGCGCCGAAGCAGAGAGGCTAGCCGCCGAGCAGCGCGCAAAAGATGCAGCCGAAGCCGCACGTCAGGCAGAAATCAAGCGGCAGGCCGACGAAAAAGCGGCCGCAGAGGCAGCGCAGCGAAAACGCGAGGCCGATATCGCGCACAAGGCCAGCATCAACAACGCCGCCCTGGCCGCTTTCATCGAAAACGGCTTGCCCGACGAGTGCGCAAAGCGGGCCGTCATTCTGATTGCCAAGGGCCTCATCCCTAACATCCGCATTCAATATTGAGGTACGACATGACAGAAGTCATTGAGCGCCCGGCTGCGAGCATCGTCCCGCAGCACGAGGGCCGCAGCTCCGTCACGGAAGTAACGCGCCATGTGATCACGGTTCAAGAGGTCATGCGATCCGTAATGAAGCCCAACGTGCACTACGGCACCATCCCTGGGGCCGGCGACAAGCCCACGCTGCTGAAACCAGGAGCCGAAGTGCTTTGCATGACGTTTCGCATTGCCGATGACTACGAGGTTGAGGATCTATCAGGGCCTGGGTTCGTCCGGTACCGGGTCAAGTGCATCGGTCGGCACCAAGCAACTGGAGTCGCTTTGGGCTCAGGCATGGGCGAGGCCTCTACCGACGAGGAAAAGTATAGATGGCGCAAGGCCGTGTGCACCAAGGAATGGGAAGACACGCCCAAGGACATGCGCCGGGTGAAATATGGACGGAAAGCTGGTGGCCACTACACCGTCGAGCAAATCCGTACTGAGCCAGCCGACCTGGCCAACACCGTCCTGAAGATGGCCTGCAAACGCGCCAAGATCGCCATGGTGCTGAACGTGACTGCCGCATCCGATATGTTCAGCCAGGACCTTGAGGATCTGGATGCCGAGTTGGTACGCCACCTGGCCGAAGACGAGCGCGAGGCACACATGCAGTCCGTAAGGGATGAATGGTGCAAAAAAGCAACCGCCGCGCTAACACGGGACGAACTGCAAACCACGATGAAGGCTGGCGTCAAAGTTTTCCAGGAGTCTCGTGACCCCGATGGCTACAAGCAATTCGCCAAAGCCGTCCAAGAGCGCGGTGCAGAACTGAAGGAGAAGCAGGATGCGTGACCTAAAAATCCGTGCCTCTTGCGTGGGCAAGATCATGACGGACCCGCGCACCAAATGCGAAGGCATCTTGTCCGTCGGCGCAAAGACCTATCTGCGCGAGCTCGCCAAGCAGGAAATTTTCGGCATTGAGTTCGAGATTGGCAGCAAGGAAATGGCAAAGGGTATCGAGGTAGAACAAGACTCGATTGACCTGCTCAACGACGTTCGCGGGCTACACCTTCAAAAGAACACGGAACGTCGCACCAACGACTGGATCACCGGCGAATGTGACCTGTTCGACGCGGCGGCCGGAAAAGGCTACGACATTAAGTCGTCCTGGTCTGCAAAAACATTCCCTGGCTGGCAGGCCGACTGCGGAGACAAGGTGTACGAGTGGCAAATGCGGGCTTACATGTGGTTGTGGGATGCCGACGAGTGGGAGGTAGTTCATACCCTAGTTGACACGCCAGAGCGCCTGATCGGCTTTGAGCCTCTACAAATGCATATCGTTTCGCACATCCCAAAGCACATGCGACTGACCGGCTGGTTGGTCGAGCGCGACTTTGAAAAAGAACGCCTCATGCGTGAGC
The DNA here is from genome assembly GCA_023425645.1 of Pseudomonadota bacterium. Lineage (GTDB taxonomy): Bacteria > Pseudomonadota > Gammaproteobacteria > Burkholderiales > Burkholderiaceae_B > Alcaligenes. The sequence continues at coordinate 17,915 of JAFACG010000047.1, read as the reverse complement.
GCGTAGAGGCCGCACGCGAATACGTGCTGGAGGTAATCCAGCAATTTGACGAACTTCACCTGGAAATGGCATGAACAAAATATCGGCAACTGGACGCATCGTCGCGGATGCGGAAATCCGCTACACCAGCAACAGCGACGCTATCTGCTCGTTCCGCCTGGCCTCTGACGTGGGCTACGGCGAGCGCAAAACCACCAACTGGTTTAGCTGCCAAATATGGGGGAAGCGTGGTGAAGGACTGGCCGAGCACCTGACCAAGGGATTGCCTGTAACAGTATTCGGCACCCTCACCCTGCGGGAATGGGAAAACCGGGATGGCGCAAAGCAACTCAGTCCCGATATCCGCGTTGATGAAATAACCCTGCACGGTTCGCGTGAAGGATCACAGGGCGGCGCGCGCCAGGCGCAGCCAGCAAGCCAATCGACTCCGCAGCGGCCGCCACAGCCCCAGCGCAACCGGTACGCCGAACAGAGCAACGGCGGCGGGATGGCAGACATGGACGACGACATCCCATTCGCTCCCCTGCTCGCCCGCAACGCATATTGCCTCTGAGGACCATCATGTTCGAAATCGACGACACCCCATTCCCGGCCCGTCGCCTGACGGCCACCAAATACGACGACACATTCAAGCGATTGCGCCCGGGTCAGTGCATCAAAGTGGATTCTGAGGCCGTGAACCGAGTCGCCAACGCCATGCGCAAGTGGTTGAGCGCACGTCACCGCAAGGACGTAGTAGTCCGAGCCGTTTCAAAAATGGATGACGGCTACGGCCGAGTCTACATGCTCCCAGCCAAGCCGCTGACGATGGCCGACGTACCCAGCCGAAAAATAACGCACGTCTAGCACTCCAGGTAGATAAATCTGCCATCCACCCCGCCGGAGTAGACGTTCCGGCGCCCCAGTAGATGAAAACGGAGGCCGCATGGCCAGACGAGCCGATTACGCAAGACCCCTGCCCCGCCTTCGACACATCGAGCCGGGGCAATTTTTTACCCTCAAGCATGACCCTGTGCCCCGCGTGCTGCTGCACAAATGCCGCAGGCACGGTCATTTCAACAACGGATATGCATCCCTCTGCCATGAGCTCGATATCGGGTGTGTGGTGTGGGGTGAGAACGGATGGAGAGCCAAGACATGACCAGATATCAAGCCCTGCGTCGCATCAAGTGCGACCCGCTGACCGCCGGCTTGATAGCAGGCCTGAACTGGCTCTTCAACATCCCCAGCGGCGAGATCCGCTTCATGAACGTAATCATTGAATTTGACCCGGAGGAGCCATGATCAATGCCCCCATCAACGCCATGAAAGGACAGCCATGACCACCGAAGAACGATTCTTGAAGGACGTGGAAAGCCACGTCATGGAAATCATCAAAGAGGACGGCCTGCACAGACATGTCCGATTCCGCAAGCCCGGCACGATGTGCATGCACTTCGATCTGGTCACTTGGCCGGGATGCCTCTGCTACACGGGCGACATGGGCACGTATGTGTTCTGGCGACTGGACGATATGTTCGAGTTCTTCCGCACTGACCGGGAGTATTCCAAGCGGCACGGCAAGCAGCTGGGCATCAACCCAGGCTACTGGGCCCAAAAGCTGCAGGCCGTTGATGGGAATAGCCACCGAGCCAGCGTAACTGAGTTCGATCAGGACAGGTTCAAGGAAGTCATCAACGAGTACCGCAAAAACTGGATCAAAGCCGCCAAAGAGGACGGGTCTCTCAACGCAGTAGAGCGCCGCGAGCTATGGGAAGAAGTGGAAGACCGAGTGCTTCGTTACGTGGATGACGGCGACGAGCGCGCCCAAATAGCCGCATATGACTTTTCCTGGAGCCCCGGACTCCCCAGCTCAGGCCGCCCGCGCTGGCAGTTTGATGACCTGTTCGAACACAGCTTCACAAAATTCACGGGCCGCTTCATGTGGTGCTGCTACGCACTGGCCTGGGGCATTCAGAAATACGACGAACATAAGGAGGCCGCCAATGCGCCAGAACCAGCACATGCATGACGACATGCGCCGCAATCCCGTCCAGGCCCTCAGTCAGGAATCCATCAACCTGCAGCGCGCCGCCCAGGTCTACGGCACACGTGCATTCATCCCGGTGGTGTCGAACGCCGCCCCCAATACTGAATACCACCTGCTGAAGGAGAAGAACCGATGAGCAGCACCAACACCCAGGAGCCGGTGGCGTGGAGGTACAAGACACCAACCGGATGGCACGCCACAACCGATGCGGCGAAAGCCCTAGCTGTCAAAGCGCATCACGAAATGGAGCCGCTCTACGCCGCCCCTGTGAGCGCGGAGCCGGATCTGGAGCTGAAAGCCATCCACGCTGCGGCGCGTCATGCTGGTTGGGCATTCGCCAAAGGATCGGATGGCGTTGTTCGCATGGTCCCCGCCATTGAAGGCGATGCTCAAGCCCCCGTTGCCGCCCAGGCGCAGCCCACAATGCCCCCGCTGACAGATGCCATGCGGGCCGTCCTGCGCAATGAGCACTGCGTCTACGACAGCGAGGACGCACTATATGCGGCGCTGTGTGCCGCTGCACAGACGCAGCCCCTCCCCGATAGCCTGGTGCCAAGCAAGCCAGATCTGGAGTATCTGCGCGGCGCGACCGAAAACACCGCGCTGCCGGCATTCCTGCGCGGGCAGATCGCGGCTGCGGTGAAAGAGCTGGCTGCCAAGGCGCAGCCCAATGCCCCAGAAGCTGACATTGTAGACAGCCAACAGCGAATACTCGATGCGGCGTTTCATTGGGCAGAATGTCGAGACATAGGGCCATCGCCAACAAAGACGGCATGGCGTGAACTTCAACTTCGAGTCCAGAACGAATTGAACTACACGTGGTCGATCGCCAAGGATGACGCCCAGGCGCAGCAGGACGCGCTGGTGGAAATTCGAGACCTGCTTCCAGCGCCCGCGCCAGGGACAGAGCTTGAGTATCTTTGGGCTGATGCAATGTCGCGGCCACAAGGCGTCTTGCCATATGTGAAGGCGTGCATTCAGGCGCAGCAGGACGGCGACATGGTTTCCTGCGGCTGCGGTGACTTCTACCCCGCCAACAGCTACGGCGCGGGCTTCATCGCTGCTGCTGGGCATTGCGAGAACTGCGATGCAGCCCAAGACACGGACGCCGACAAGGTGGATGCGGAGCCGGATATGTTCTGGGATGACGATGACCCGGAGCGATGCCAGGACAGCCTCCATAACGTACTCGTAGAGGTGCAGTGTAATCGTGACCTGAGCGTAGGAGACGTTGTAGAGGTGCAGCGAGCAATCCGTCTGCCAAACGTGTCCGTTCGCATAACAGCAGTCGAGGACGAGGATGGCGATGGTGATCTGGAATACGAGATCATCAATGACGCCGCCATCGACGCAGCCCGTAAGGAGGCAGGCCAATGATGCGCGCCAGCCCAATAGACTTGCGGAAAGCCATGGAGGTGGCGCGGGAACTCACCAGGGCCGGCGTCGAATTCGTTTGTATGCCCGTGCTCAATGACGAAGATCGGGTGAAGCTGCTCACGCAGCAATGCTGGAGGATGGCCAACATTCTTAAGCAGGCCGAGGAAGATGAGGGGGGGCAGGCCAATGCAACTAGTATCTGAACTGACCGGCGCGGAGCTGGATTACTGGGTAGCGCGAGCTGCAGGGCTAAGCAATGCGAAACTTCGCCGTGTAGGACCTACCGAGAACGGTGGCTTTGTTTTTGTCGAGCATGTCCAAGCAGATGGGAACACGCTCTACAGCCCAAGCAGAGACTGGAAGCATGGCGGCCCGATCATCGAGCGCGAGCGGATTCAGCTATGGGACTGCGGCGACTGGATGGCGAAGGTCAACAAGACAGCCGGCAACTCGGGCGCCGGGCCCACGCCGCTGATCGCCGCCATGCGCGCCTACGTCGCCAGTAAATACGGCGAGACCGTACCGCCTGAAGCGCAGGAGCCAGCCCCGTGACCGAAACAATCACGACCATGCTCGCCGTGACCGCTAGATATTGGAATCTGCCCGGCCCTGTGCCGGGCTTTTAATGGAGGACGAATGAAGCGACACGATACATCCCCCGCTTTGCCCCGCCCATGGCCCACGCAGCCGCCCACTGCCCCTCTAGCGTACCCCACGGACGCCTGGGTGCGTGTCCCGGAAATCTGCCGTAACCCCAAGACAGGACAACCAGGTATTTTGCCTATCAGCAGGTCAACTTGGTACGAATGGGTTAAGCAAGGAATCGCACCAGCAGGCCGCCGCATCGGAGGCCGTACCGTCGCCTGGAGGCTGCGCGATGTTCTAGCGCTCGCCGAGGGTCAGTCCGATGACTGATCAGCCAGCTTATCAAGATAGTCGGCCAGGAACTGCAATGCCGCCCGGCGTTCCTGGCCCAGCTCGGCATGGTTATAGGCGGCCTGGACCATGCCGGCAGGTGCATGCGACAGCAACAGCTCCACGACCTCGGAACGGAACCCATGCTCACGCAGCAATGTTGCTGTGGTCCCACGAGTGCCGTGTGGCGCGAAACCCTGCACACCAAAATCAATTCTCTTGAAAAAGTGGTTCAAGCTCGCCTCACCCATTGGGGCAACTCTGCCGGAACCGCTGTAGATCGTCGGGAACACATACTCTTGGTGGCCTGTCATCGGCTTAAGCACCGAAAGCAGCTCCATCGCTTGCCGCGGCAGATACACCCGGTGCGGCTTACGCATCTTCATGCGCTCAGCCTGCACCTCCCAAATAGCCGCGTCTAAATCGAAATCCGACCACTTTGCGCGGATCAATTCGCTTTTCCGAACCATCGTATAAAAAAGCATTTTCGTCGCCGCCTGCGTCGTAAAATGCGCCCCCTGGCGGGGCACCAACGCCCAGAATCTGCCCAGCTCTTTCTCGGATAGGTGGCGATGGTGCTGGGGCCGTGGAACCGAAACCGCGCCTTTAATCATGAGAGCCGGGTTCGAGTCCGTGACCAAGTTGCGGATCGCATAATTGTAAATGCGCTGTATAAGGGACCGCACCCCTTCCGCGGTTACGGCTGTCGACCGAATTGGGGCCAGCAGATCCAAAACGTCCCGCGGGGCCACACTGCCGATAGGCTTGGCCCCAATGTGCTGAAACACGAACGACTCCAGCCAGCGCAATTGCTGGGCCCTGTACGCTGCAGACCTATAAAACAGCGTCTCCGCCACCCAGGTCCTCGCATATTCCTCGAACGTCACGCCCTTGGCCTCATCCTGTCGCTTCTGCTCCTTCAATTCGGCTTGGACGACTTTAGGGTCTAAGCCGCGCAGCACCATATCACGCAGTTCCTCATGGCGCCCCCGAGCCTCTTTAAGCGAGATAGCCGGGTACTTTCCGATCGTCAGCTTGTCCCGCTTTCCGCCGAAATGGTACTTGTACCGCCATACCTTGGTTCCAGTCGGGAGAATGTCCAGGTACAGGCCGCCCCCATCAGTTAACGGGTAAGCCTTTTCTTTTGGCTTTGCAGCGTCAATCATGGTCGGGCGAAGGACATAGTTGAATGAGCGAGACATGGGGCCACCTAAAAGCAGAGTCGGGGCCATGCTAGCACATATGGCCCCGGATATGGCCCTGCTCGCCTCCGATGGCCCCGGACCAATCTGGACTATATAGGACAAAAAAAATCCCGGCTTTCCTTAGAAAACCGGGACTTACATATGAAACTAGTTCGAACTGGACTAGATTACATATTTTCGATCATGACTTCGCCGAAGCCGGAGCAGGACACCTGGGTGGCGCCTTCCATCAGACGGGCAAAGTCGTAGGTGACCTTGCGGGATGTGATGGATTTTTCCATGCTGGAGATGATCAGGTCGGCCGCTTCGGTCCAACCCATGTGGCGCAGCATCATTTCAGCGGACAGGATCAGCGAACCGGGGTTCACGTAGTCCTTGCCGGCGTACTTGGGCGCCGTGCCGTGCGTGGCTTCGAACATGGCCACGGAGTCGGACAAGTTGGCGCCGGGAGCGATGCCGATGCCGCCGACCTGGGCAGCCAGGGCGTCGGAGATGTAGTCACCGTTCAGGTTCAGCGTGGCGATCACGTCGTATTCAGCGGGACGCAGCAGGATCTGCTGCAGGAAGGCGTCGGCGATCGAATCCTTGACTGTGATCTCGCGACCGGTCTTGGGATTCTTGAACTTGCACCATGGGCCGCCGTCGATCAGTTCGGCGCCGAACTCGTTCTGGGCCAGGGCATAGCCCCAGTCGCGGAAGCCGCCTTCGGTGAACTTCATGATGTTGCCCTTGTGGACCAGGGTCACGGAAGAGCGGTCGTTGTCGATGGCGTACTGGATGGCCTTACGCACCAGGCGCTCGGTGCCTTCGCGCGACACGGGCTTGACGCCGATGCCGGACGTGCCGGGGAAGCGGATCTTGTTGACGCCCAGGGTGTTCTGCAGGAAATCGATCAGTTTCTTGGCGTTTTCGGATTCAGCGGCGAACTCGATGCCGGCGTAGATGTCCTCGGAGTTCTCGCGGAAGATGACCATATTGGTCTTTTCGGGTTCGCGCACGGGCGACGGCACGCCATTGAAATAACGCACGGGGCGCAGGCAGACGTACAGGTCCAGCTGCTGGCGCAGGGCCACGTTCAGGGAGCGGATGCCGCCGCCCACGGGGGTGGTCAGGGGACCCTTGATGGAGACGACGTAGTCCTTGACGGCATCCAGGGTTTCTTCAGGAAGCCAGACGTCCGAGCCGTAGACCTTGGTGGATTTTTCGCCGGCGTAGACTTCCATCCACTGGATCTTGCGCTTGCCGGCGTAGGCCTTGGCCACGGCGGCGTCGACCACCTTGATCATGACTGGCGAGATATCCACGCCCGTGCCGTCACCCTCGATGTAGGGGATGATGGGTTGATCGGGGACGTTCAGGGAAAAGTCCGCGTTGACCGTGATTTTCTGCCCCGACGCGGGGATCTTGATGTGCTGATAAGACATGGATGCTCCAGTTGTGCTCCAATAATAGAAAATGGCTAAACACGGAACGCGTCGGCGTTTCCGGAGTCTTATATAAGAGTTTAACTTATTCCTGCGCAATCATGCGCCTGCAGACTCGATGTTTGCCAAGAATGTCTCCATTCTGTGCGGATCATTGATTCTACACGCCCCAGGCGCCGACGTGCGCAGCCCGCGCAAATGGCGGCCCGATAGTAAAATGCCCGGGCGCAATGCGCCCCTCCGGCCCGGCCGACTTTTTATTTCAAGACTAAACCATGTTCAATCCATCCCGCGAGCAGGTTCGCCAATTCTTCATCGAAGCCTGGCAGAAGCACCAGGGCGGCCATCTGTTGACCGCCCTGGAGACCATGGCCGTGGACCTGATGCAGCAGCACCCCGAATATCACGAAGACCTGCGCAACCCCGACACCGTGGCCCAGGACTATTCCGTGGAACAGGGACGCACCAATCCCTTCCTGCACCTGTCCATGCATCTGGCCATAGACGAACAGCTGTCCATCGACCAGCCGCCAGGCATCAAGGCCGCCTACCAGAGGCTGCTGGCCACGCACGACCGCCACGAAGCCGCGCACGTCATCATGGAAGCATTGGGGGAAGTGATCTGGGAGGCCCAGCGCCTGGGCGCGCCGCTGAACAATGAACGCTACATCGAGCTGATCCTGCGGCACGCCACGCGCAACTGAAGGTTTTATTTCCGCACGGACAAGGGCCCCGGCAGGCTGGCCAGCCAGGCCGAGATGCTGTCGATGTCCGACTGGGCGAGCGTGGACGCCATGGCGCCCATCACGGCGTTCTTGCGGATGTTGGATGTGGCCGGCGCGCCGGCCTGGCCGCGCTGGTAGGCCATCAGGGACTGACGCAGATAGTCCGCATGCTGCCCGGCCAGTATCGGATATTCCGGATTCAGCGGCGTCTTGGCGTCGGCCCCATGGCAGGACGCACAATTGAACTTCTTCCAGGCCGCTTCGCCCGCCGCTTTCAGATCGTCGGCCGCCAGGGCGCCGCCCGCCCAGGACGTCGCCAGCCCCAGCGCCATCAGCAGTACTGCTTTTTTCATGCTTGCCCCCCTTCTTATTGTTTGGTGCCGGCGTAGTACGCCGCGATATCGGCCATGTCCTGCTCCGACAGGCTTTGCGCGATGGCCTGCATGGTCGGGAAGGTACGGGCCCCGCTGGCGTATTCCTTGAGCGCGGCCTGGATGTAGGCCGCCCCCTGCCCGCCGATCATGGGCACGTGATAGACCTCGGGGAAGCTGGCCTTGTAGCCGGGCAGGCCGTGACAGCCTATGCACATGGAGACCTTGTCGCGGGCCGCCTGAGGGTCAGCCTTGGCGGCCGGAGCGTCCTGCGCCAGCGCCAGGGGCCCCAGACAGGTGGACGAGACCAGAAGAATGGAAGAGACATACCGCTTCATTTGCAACTTCATCATCGCTATTCGCTTTGTCGTGGAGTTGAAAACGGTCCGGGTCAGGCTCTCGCGTCAATTACAGCACGGGGTGGGATAACGCGACACCTGCCTTTTGTGATGCTGACCGACGAGTACTGAGTCGATTGTATGATAATTGCCAAGGATGATTGATACTAGTGTTTATCCCTGAAAAACCATTCTTGACAGATCAACATTTCATGCCAGTCACAGGATCCGCATCATGACCACCGCCTCCCGTTCCGGTACGCCCGCCACCTTCGAAGGCACCGACCAGTATGTCGCCACCGACGACCTGAAGCTGGCGGTGAATGCCGCGCTCAGCCTGCAGCGCCCCCTGCTGATCAAGGGCGAGCCCGGCACGGGCAAGACGCTGCTGGCCCTGGAAGTGGCGCGCGCCCTGGATCGCCCGCTGCTGCAGTGGCACATCAAGTCCACCACCAAGGCGCACCAGGGCCTGTACGAATACGACGCCGTCTCGCGCCTGCGCGACTCCCAGCTGGGCGAGGAGAAAGTGCGCGACATCGGCAACTACATCGTGCAGGGCGTGCTCTGGCGGGCTTTCGAGTCCGAGCAGCCCAGCGTGGTGCTGATCGACGAGATCGACAAGGCCGACATCGAATTCCCCAACGACCTGCTGCAGGAACTGGACCGCATGGAGTTCCATGTGTACGAGACGCGCCAGACCGTGCAGGCGCGCCATCGGCCCCTGATCATCATCACGTCCAACAACGAAAAAGACCTGCCCGACGCCTTCTTGCGCCGCTGCTTTTTCCATTACATCCGCTTCCCCGACCGTGCAACGATGGAGCAGATCGTGGCCGTGCATTACCCGGACCTGCGCAGCGACATCCTGGCCAGCGCCCTGGACACTTTCTTCGCCTTGCGCGATGTTCCGGGCCTGAAGAAGAAACCTTCCACCTCCGAATTCCTGGACTGGCTGCACCTGCTGCTGGCCAACGACGTGCCGGCCGACGCGCTGCAGGAACTGGACCAGGGATTGCCGCCGCTGGCGGGTGCCCTGCTCAAGAATGAACAGGACCTGAGCCTGATGCAGCGCCTGGCCGCCATGAGCCAGAAAACCCAGCGGCGGAGCTGACATGAACAATACTGCCTTTCGCGCTCCCATCGTCCCGCTGACCCTGGAAGGCTGGGGCGTGCGCCTGGAACCCCTGCTGGCCGAGCACGCCCCCCTGCTGGAAGAGGCCGCCGCCGACGGCGAACTGTGGAACCTGCGCATCACCGGCGTGCCCGCCCCCGGCCAGGCGGCTCAATACATACAGACCGCCCTTGAGGGCCAGCGGCAGGGCCACATGCTGCCGTTCCTGGTGCGCGACCTGCTCAGCGGCCAGGCGGTGGGCACGACCCGCTACCACGACATCCTGCCCGCCGTGGCGCGCCTGGAGATCGGCTACACCTGGTACGCGCGGCGCGTCCAGCGCAGCCACGTCAATACCGCCAGCAAGCTGCTCCTGCTGCGGCACGCCTTCGACACCCTGGGCGCCGCGGTCGTGGGCTGGCGCACCGACAACTTCAATTTCGCGTCCCAGCAGGCCATCACCCGCCTGGGAGCGCGTTTCGACGGCCGGCTGCGCCACCATGCGCCGCGGCGCGACGGCACGGTGCGCGACACCATGATGTACAGCCTGCTGGCCGGCGAATGGCCCGAATCCCGCGCCCACCTGCTGGACCGCCTGCGGCGGCACGGCCATGCTGCTTGATTTCTTCTACCACCTGCGCTCCCGGGGCCTGCCCGTCTCCATCCAGGAGCACCTGACGCTGCTCGATGCCCTGCGCCGGGGCATCATGCCGCCCACCCTGGACGATTTCTACAATCTGGCCCGACTGGTCCTGATCAAGGACGAAACCCTGTATGACCGCTTCGACCAGGCCTTCGGCGAGTTCTATCAGCCCCAGTTGCAGGCGCTCGAACAGGGCAAGGTCCTGCCCGAGGACTGGCTGCGCCAGACCCTGACTCGCCACCTGAGCCCGGAAGAGAAGGCGGCCCTGGAAAAGCACGGCCTGGACAAGCTGCTGGAGTTGTTCAAGCAGCGCCTGCAGGAACAGCAGGAACGCCACGCCGGAGGCAGCAAATGGATAGGCACGGGCGGCTCCTCGCCCTTCGGGCATGGAGGCTACCATCCCGAAGGCATACGCCTGGGCGGACCGTCGGCTGGCAACCGGACCGCCGTCAAGGTCTGGGAGAAGCGCGAGTTCCAGGATTACGACGACCAGAAGGAACTGGGCACGCGCAATTTCAAGATGGCGCTGCGTCGGCTGCGGCGCTTTGCCCGGGAAGGTGCGCCCACCGAGCTGGACCTGGACGGCACCATACGGGAGACGGCCCGCAACGCCGGCATGCTGGATCTGCAGATGCGCGCCGAGCGGCAGAATCGCGTCAATGTGCTGATGCTGCTGGACGTGGGCGGCAGCATGGACGACCACATCGCCCAGGTCGAGGCGTTGTTCTCGGCAGCCCGATCGGAATTCAAGCACCTGGAAGCCTACTACTTCCACAACTGCGTATACGAGACCGTCTGGCGGCACAACTCACGGCGCTACGACGAGCGCCTGGACACCTGGGACCTGCTGCGCAAGTACAACGACGACTGGCGCGTCATCATCGTGGGCGACGCCACCATGAGCCCCTACGAAATCATGGCGCCCGGCGGCTCGGTGGAACACTACAACAAGGAGACCGGCGCCGCCTGGCTGCAGCGGCTGCGGGAGCACTGGCCGCGCACCGCCTGGCTCAACCCTGAACCCCGCGCCTACTGGCCGTATCGCCAGTCCATCGCCATCATCGAGAACCTGATGTCCGGCCATATGTACCCGGTCACCACGGCGGGGCTGGAAGAGGCCATGCGCTACCTGTCGCGCTGACCACGGCCGTCCCATGAAAAAAACCCGCAGCGCCGGCAGACGTTGCGGGTTTTTTTGATGTCAAGGCGTCAACGGCGCTTCTGGCGCTCCAGCATGCCGGCGCGCTGCTGCTCCAGTTCCTTGATCTGGCGCTGCAGTTCACGCAACTGGTCGCGTGCTTCGCGCTCCTGCTCGGCCAGGGCTTGCGCCTCGCGGCGCGCCTCTTCGCGCTGCGCGATGGCCAGGGCTTCCTGCTGGCGCTGCATGGCCAGGTCGTTCTGCAGGATGGTCAGCTGGTCCGCGCTCTGGTTCAGTTCCTTTTCCGTGCGGGCGACTTCGGCCTGCAGCTTGATGCGCTCCAGGTCGGAAGCCGCATAGTCCACCGTGTCCTGACGGTACTGGGTATACATGCGCTCGGCCAGCGAGGCGTCGGTGGTCTTGAAGACGCGCCAGAACTCGCGCTGCTGGAACAGGGCGACGTAATACGTCAGGTTCTCGGAAGCAAACAGCAGGCTGGCGCCGTAGCGTCCGTTGTAGGCAGTGCGCAATTCCTGCACGCCCCGGGCCTGGATGAGCTGCTGCAGTTCGGCCACGGTCGTGTTCAGCGCGGCGGCGGAACGGGCCGGCGCAGCAGGCGCGGCCGCAGGCGCGACAGGCTCCACATCCTGAACGGCTTCGTCCTGGGTCTGCGCCACCACGGGCCGCTCCGGCTCCTGCACCAGAGACACCGAGCTGCACGCCGACAGCACAAACAGCACACCCAGCGACAAAGCCATGCCTGTCTTGCGACTAAGGTTCACCATACCCTTCCCTTGAAAATCAATTTGTTGTGATTCGCTCGACGTAGAGAACAGTGCGTATTCTAAACGTCCGTTGTTGCGCCTTGTGCCTTTATGTTGAATTTCCGCATCTTTTCCCACAAAACCTTACGAGAAATTCCCAGCACGGCGGCCGTATCCTGTCGACGCCAGCCCTGCGAGTCCAGCGCCGCCACGATGCGGTCGCGCTCCTCCTGCTCGTGCGCGCTCAAGGCCGGGACCGGCTCGGCGTACTCGCGCAGCAGCGCCGGATTGCCCGAGGGCAGGGCCGGCGGCATGATGGGCGCATTGAAGCGCTCCAGCACCTGGCGAAGCTGCACCGACTCCCAGGCGCCGAACTGCTTGCTCATGACCGCCACCCGCTCGACCAGATTGGCCAGCTCGCGCACATTGCCATTGAAGCGCATATTGCCCACCGCATCGAGCACCCACTGCGGAATGTCCTCCACGTCGCATTGCAGCTCCTGCTCCAGCAAGGCGCAGAAAATGGCGATCTTCTCCTGCGGGCCGCGCTGCTCCAGGTTGGGAATGACCAGCTCCACCACGGCCAGGCGATAGTACAGGTCGGCGCGGAACTGCCCCTGCTGCACCAGGCCCAGCAGATTCTTGTTGGTGGCGGCGACCATGCGAAAGTCCACGGGGATCTCCTGCGTGGCGCCCAGGCGCGTGACGGTGCGCTGCTCCAGCACGCGCAGCAGCTTGACCTGCTGGTGCAGCGGCAAGTCACCGATCTCATCCAGGAACAGCGTGCCCTGATCGGCCTGTTCGAAGTAGCCCTTGTGGGCGCCGATGGCGCCGGTGAACGCACCCTTGGCATGACCGAAGAAATGGGCCTCGAACAGCCCCTCGGGCACCGCGCCGCAATTCACCGGCACGAACGGCCCCTGGGCGCGCGACGAACGCTCATGCAGAAGCTGGGCGATGCGCTCCTTGCCCACGCCGGTCTCGCCATGGATCAGCACGCTGGCCCCGCTGTCGGCGTACATGTCCGCCTCCGCCAGCAAGGCGCGCATGATGGGCGAGACCGCCACCAGCGGCCGCGGCCCGCCCTGGGAATGGCGATCGACCTGGGCCACCAGTCCGGCCAGCTTGGCCACCAGCGTACGCAGTTCGGCGCCGGTGAAAGACAGGGGCAAGGTATAGGAATAGGCGGAGGGATAGAAGCGCGGATCGTAACTGCGCTCCTCTGAGGCCACCCAGATGACGGGAACGGCGTGCTCGACCAGCCATTCGTGCTGCTCGAAGCGCCCTTCGGTCATCACGCTGACCGAGACCAGCGCGACCGCGTGGCGCGTGGCATGCGTCTCGGCATCGAGCCGCAGGGACGGATCCACGCGCAGCACCGCCACCGATGAATTTTCCATCGCGCGCTCGGCGCGCGCCGCCAGGTCGGAGCTTCCCTCCCATACGTACAGAACAGGTTCATTGCTGATGAAATTGCTACTCATGGCGTGACTCTTTATCCAGACAGCGTCTCTATTGGACCAAGTACGGCGTCCCGCACTGCACATCGTGAAGCTTCACGGTTGGAGACCCCAGGTCCAAGCCCAGCAACTGCAGCAGGCCATACAGCACCTTGCTCAATAGGTCCAGAACGGGATCCAGTAAATTGATCACCAGATTCAGCAATGTTCCAAGCAGACTGGCATCCGACAACACCAGCTTCTCTACTGCATTGACTCGGCATTGCCGCAGCTTCTCTTCCCCACCTATGCCCGCGAACAAGCAGCCGAAGTCCGACAGAGGCGCAGCCACTACGGTTTTCAGCACCCCATCGACGATCGACAATGTCCCGCTTAACGCGCCGATCAATCCATTGCTGATAAAGCGATTCCTTAACGCTTTCATCCTTTCATCCGACCACGTGCTATCAGCAACCACTTTCGAAATGCTTTCCCCAGCACCGTCGCCCACCAGATAGTTGGCAATTTTCTTGCGCTCTTCTTTAGGAGTCGAGCTCAGACTTGCATCCATGCCCAGCAAATCGCCCAGCACGCCCACCAGGACCGTGTCGACAATGTCTTTTACAAGCTTGCTCAAGTTAATTCCCTTAGCCTGAAAGACTTGCTCGGCCTCTTCCGAGGGAGGGGCAGTGAACACCTTGGGCGTTTCATCCACGACCATGGGTATGGATTGGGTCACCTTGACCTTCAAAGCGCCCAGCAAGGGCATTTCTATAACCTTCAGCGGCGACACATCTCCGAACCCGGCTTCCACACAACTGTTTTCCGTGGAGAAAAAATTGCTCACATTCTTGAACTCGCCCACGCATACATTCACCAGGGATGACTTTGCTGAAATCGCTGCTTGATTACTTTGAAGAGGGGGATAGCACACATTCTCCAGCCTAGCCTGAGCCTGCGACGCTTCAACAATCAGATTGAGCTTGATGCGGGCGATCACCAAAGGCACGTCGACTTTCACATAAAGCCTGATTCCTGCAGAGTTGGCTGTTGCCCCAACTCCACCCACCGCGATGCTGGGCGGCTCGACGATCTGGAGCTTCGCATTGATGGGGCTCAGGTCGCCTAGCGGCAAGGCCGCCAGATCCAGCTTGATCAGGTTCTGACCGTTAGCGACCACGACCGCAGTCCCGAGCAACTGCAAAACATCGAGCTTCACATTCAAGGCCGACAAAGGATCGACCCCATCGACCACCGCCAGGATGCCACCATCTCCAAATAATTTAATGGGCACATCGAGCGCGCCAACCCCGAGCAGTATCCGAATAAAATCCTGCAAGGCTCCGACATCCAAGCCCAATGTCCTCTGTTGTTCCAGCACGTCCAGGCTGGCCTGAAGCACATCGGCCAAGGTCAACTGTTCCAGTCGGGCCAGTTCATCAGGAGTGCCCACGCCCGCAATCACCGTAGCAGGCAGGCCCAAGGCCTTGAGTAAACCGGAAGGAGTGATCGAGGTATTGACAAGACCGTCCGAGTCCAGAATCCGCAAATCATCGGCGCTCAAGCCCACGCCCTTCAGAAGCTGATAGACCAGTCCGTTCTTCTTCAAGGACAACAAGCGGCTGCCCACTGAAAACGTGGCAATTGGTTCACTGGTATTGGCCGTCGCCACCGCATCGATCGACGCAGGCGAGAGGAAAGGAAACAAGGATGGAGCCTGATAGCTCAGCCGCACCTGTACAGCTCGTGCAGGCAGTCCCGGCGTGAAGCGCTGCGCCATGTCTTCAGACCCACCATTCCATTGCCCGCACAGCACGTCCACCCCATCGCCTGTCAGGCCCGCCGCCGGCGAGCCTTCCTGGCTGCGCAGGCTGACTGCCGCCATGCGCTGGGCCTCCAGGCAGCCCAGCTCATCGCCCGCCCCCAGCGACTGCGCACCGGCCAGCGCCGCCAGGTCGGCGGCATTCTGCAGATCGCGCTTGGCATAGAAGTTCTGGCCCAATTGCGCCGCGCCCAGCAAGACCAGACCCACCAATAGAGCGGCGGCGGCGGGCACGATCACGGAACCCGTCTGCCGATCGGCTCGCTGCGCCCGCTCTCGAATGCCAAACCAGTTCATAGTGCCTCCTCCCGCTACACTGCGCGATCTGTTAATTCTTGCCGCTGGTTTTCACCCGTTCCTGCATGTACTCAGGAATCGGATGCTTGAAACTGTTCAGATAGCGCTCCCAGGCCAGCGTCGCCGCCGCGCCCGCCACCGGCAGCTCCTTGCCCTCGCGCTGCGGATCGGCCTGCATGCTCATCAGGCTGCGCGTGCCCTCGCCCACCTGCAGCACGGGCGGAATGTGACGGCGCTCATTCTGCACGTGGACCGGCAGGCCTTCGACTTCGGGCCAGGGGTGCACTTGTTCCTGCGTCAGGCGATATATTTCATAGGGCTGGCGTTCGGCCGCCGGAGGCTGGGCCGGCTCGGCGGGAGCCGGCGCCGCGGCCGGACTGGGCGCCACAGGATACGAGGTCGCCTCCGAAGCCATGGCGCCCGTCAGGGGCGGCTGAGTCTGCGCAATCGAAGCGCTCGCCATGAGAACCGAGCAGCAGGCCAGAAATTGTCGATGGTTCATGTCACATCCTTGAATAAGCAGCTTTGTTTCAATGAGCCGAGGCTGGAGCCAGGCTTTCCAGCAAAGGCCGGTTGAGCCCCGCATCCGATACCAGGGCGGCCGGACGAGCAGCCGGCGACGGCTGGGCAACGGGCGCCTGTCCGTCCTGGCTGACGACCACCCGGCGGCTTGCGACGGGCGACCCGTCCGACGCCGCCGCTTCCCCGGCGAACTGAGCATCGACAATCCGGGCGCGCTGAGCCCGCGCCAGCAGCTGCTCGCGCTGGCGGGACGCATGCAACTGCTCCAGCTCCCGGCCGATCTGTCCGGCCATCTCCGCCACCGCCTGCTGCGTCGCCTCGTTCATGCCCGCCTGCTGCATGACGAACTGGGCGCGCTGCGGCGCGCCGCTGACCAGCAGGTACAGGGCCATATTGCTCAGTATCTTCGGATTGTCCGGTTCCAGCTCGGCCGCCTTGCCCAGGGCCAGACGGGCCAGGTCGGGCCGGCCGGCCCGCAGGTAGGCATAGCCCAGGTCGCTTTGCAGCGCCGCCTGGGTGGGATCGAGCCCCGCCGCCTTGGCCAGGTAATGGGCGGCCGCCTCGAAATTCTGCTGGGAGCCGGCAATCAGGCCCAGGCCTTGGTACGCCCGCGCGCTCACCGGCGTGCCGAGCAAGGACTTGAACGTGGCGGCGGCCTGCTCCAGCTGGCCGGTCTGGCGCAGGGCCTCGGCGCGCAGGGCCATCATCTCGGGATCGGCGCCGTACTCCTTCTGCATGGCGTCCGCATAGGCCAGGGAGGCAAAGTACCGCCCCTGCTTCTGTGTTTCCTGCAGCATCTGCACCGCCATCTGTCGGTCGCTGGGCTTGCGCTTTTCCCAGTGTTCGATTTCCTTGCTTTGCAGAAACGCCTCCTGCTCCTGCTGCTGGCGCATCAGCTCGTACGCGGAATCCGTGCTGGAGCAGGCCGCCAGCAAGAAGCTGCCGCCCGTCATCACGGCCAGGGCCGCCAATCTGCGCATGCGTGCATGGGATTTCATGATGCTCATCCTCCGGCCACCCGGCTCAAACCTCGAAACAGGGCCAGAAAGCCCGACCCTGCGGTAATGATCAACAAGGCGGGCAGCAAGGTCAGCACCATCACCCCCGTCATCTTGACCGTCAGCTTGCCCACCTTTTCCTTCAGTTCCAGCCGGCGCTGTTCGCGCAGGCGCACGCCGAAGCGATGCAAGGGCTCCTGCATGGCCCCGCCATGCTGGTCCACCTGCACGATCAGGCGGCAGATCACGGACAGGTCCTCGTTGCCGAAATGGTGGGCGATACGCTCCAGCGACTGCTCGCGCGTGCGGCCGCGGGCATACTGCTCCACCGCGATCGTCAGCTCCGAACCCATGACGGGCAGCCCGTCCTTGAAGTCGCGCTCGATGGTGTAGAGCGTCTGGTCCATGGACAGACCCACGCCCTGCAGCAGGCGCAGCAGATCCACGAACAAGGGCAGCTCGGCCGACATCTGCACGCGCCGCTGTGCGGCCCGGCGCATGAGCCACCATTTGGGCAGCATCCAGCCCAGGGCGAAGCCCAGGAACACGGTCAGGAAGGGCAGCATGTCGTTCAGGCGCCGGGTCAGGGGAAACAGGCTGAACAAGGCGATCAAGGCCACGCTCAAGCCCACCCGGCCGAGCACGAAGTAGCGGCGCGCCGTCTCCACGTCTTCGAAGCCGGCATTGTTGATCAGCTGCCGGTCATCCTCGCCCAGCAGGCTGCCGCCGAAACGCCCTTGCAGCCAGCGCGCGCCCAGATTGCCCGCCCGGCTCTTGATCTGCTCGACGGTCTGACG
>JAFACG010000014.1 GCA_023425645.1 Pseudomonadota bacterium | reverse complement strand
TTCCAGTCCCACCTTGGCCTTAAACTCGGCGCTGTGCACCCTGCGCTTTTTACCTTCACTCATTCGCTACCATCCTTTCGCGGACGACAGCTTAAACCCCCGTCTCAAATTTGGGGTCCACTATAGGCCCCTGCGGAGCGTGGGCAGGAGCTGGCAACGTCTTTGTTAAGTTTGTTCGCTGAGAAGCCCATGCTGAAAATTTATCTCCGGTCTGTGTCCGAGACGAATTTGGCAGGCATGTCGATATTATTTGGACAGAAATGTGTTGATAGAGCTCGATCTGCGATGCGCGACATCGTCACTGAGAGGGAAGAGCAGCAGGCCTACACCATGCTGCTCGATATTCGCAAAGCAGTGGCGCGCGAGATTTATGCACGGCTTCGTCAGCCTCTGCAGAGTTTCGGCAACGCTTTGCGTCAAGCGAGGAAGACAAGGAATCAGCTCGCCGCATCGCAGATTTTGAATGAGTTGGGTCTTTTTATAAGCACGGTTCGGCGGTCTTATAAATTTCTACCTATCCTATAAGAACGGTTCAAGAGGTGAGCCGGCTGGTCGAACCGAGCCTGTTTCTGTTCCGGGACATGCAAAATAATGCACATGGGGCGCTGAATGCCGCATCACTGGGCCGCCTGGATGACGCTACCGTGGAGAACCTGCGCAATGCCGCCTGGTATTTGAGTCAGTTTGGGCTGGAACTGGACGAACCTGCCGACACGCGCAGGAGAAGATTGTTCTAGGCGTGGCGCCGGCAGATGGTCCAGGGCTTGAACCAAGAAGGTGTTCAGGGCGAGTCTGCCGGATGGGCAGGGTCTGCGGGCAAAGAAAGCTCAGGCGGCCGTTGCTTCAGGAATAAGTTTGTCCAGCGATGGCGCCCGCCGGCAAGCAGCAAGCTTTCGTCTCCTGGGTTTCTGGTGTCAAGAACGGAAAGAGTGTCGCCATCAGAGGCCGGAATGGATCTGCAGCAATATCATCCGCACGCATTGCTGGATCGGTTCCGAGCATGGTTGGATCATGTGATCTACCTGCGGATTCAGCGTTCGCTGGCGAAACTGGAGCTGCGGTGAATCGGCGCCGGACGAAACAAGCAAGCTCACTGGTTCTTCTTGTGAACTGACGCCGCTTCCCGCAGCAAGGACGACAGGGCCGGTTCTTTCGCGGCCGAATAGGACAGCAGCGTGGCGTGACCGGATGAAATGGCGGCCTGCTTGGCCTGGGCGTACCGTGCTCGGGCAGCTTTATTGCGACGCAGGTAATCGCGCAACAAGAGATTGTTCTTCCAGTGGTCGCCATTTTTCACGACGACATGCGCATTGAAATTGCGCTCGCCTCTCTTGCGAAAGTACGAACGTCCCGGAAAGTCGCCTAGCCATTCATAGCCCAGCGCCGCGAGCGCAGCGTGGAATTTTTCGGTCGGCGGTTTCCTTGTACCCAGCATCAGGTCGACGATTGGCTTGGCCACCAGGCCTTCGACGGCTGTGCTTCCAATGTGTTCGATGTCTGAAATGGGTATGCCTAATTCCTTGGAGATTCGATAGGCTTCTTCTTTCGCCTGGATACGCCATTCAGGCCTGTGGCTCAGGAGATGCACAGACTCTTCGATTTCCGGCATGGTTGAACCTCATAATAAAAATAGCCCTTGGTTTGGTTTTAGTGTGATTAGCTAGAGAGCTTGAGCGGTGTGGTTATTTGCCATTCTAAATATGATATTTATAAGTGGATTGATTTTTTTGCTGATATGGGTGGCGCGGTTTATGGATAAAATAAATTTAGCAAGTTTTTTTGGATGGCTGTCAAGGATTTTCGAATCTGATTTAAAGTGGATTTTTGTTAGTTTGCCTGATTTTGTGGCTGTAAATTTTCGAATTCTGCTTAATGCTGAAAATGTTTGTTTTTTATTTAATGGTGAATTGGTTGATAATGATGTGTTTCTGTGAATTGAATGTTTTTTTTGCTGTTTTTGAAATTTTATCAATAATAAACTTGTTAAGTACTATATGGTTTTTTTGCGCTCCAGGTGGTTGTGGAAGCAAATAAGCGCAACTAATACGCTAGCAAACTTCCGGAGGGCTGTATGCTGGGTACCGGCTGAAGCCAAGGTCAATCTGCTCAAGCACACAGGGGCAGGCATGGCTTCTTGCGGCCTGGCCGCATCTGGCATGGGCAGGCGTGGGAGGCGTCAAGATGTTGAACATGACGCGGCCCAGGTACATGGCCCGAGGCGGATCAATAATAAAAAACGTACACGCCATATATTTTTTAAGCACGAATGATTCTGTTTTGGAATATAAAATATCCGAAATGATTTTTTTCGTTATATTCAATGATGATTAAAGTCTTGCTCTAACACAGCGATTAAAATTTACATTTAGATGTCCTTGGTTTTGGGTGGGTTATGGCGATAAGAATTATTAATAATTACAATAAATAATCCGATTTATTGATGGGCTTGAATATTTAATATATTGCATTGTCAGGGTAATCCAGAGTGCCATAAAAAAAGCTTAGGAGTAAATTTACGTTCCATGGATTCATGGTCATCAAAAGTGACGGCAATCCAATGCTGGCGTCAACAAGCGCCATTTTTCTGCCAGAAATTCCGGCGTTACCTGAAACCGCTGTTTTTGGAAGCGTGACAATCGTCTGGTCACGCAAAGGAGCCCTTTATGAGCCACTGCTGGCCTTTTCACTTTTTATTTCACCGGCGCCGTCTGTGTGCGCTTGCTTTTGCGCTCTGGGCGTTGACCTTGGCCTTGCCCTTGCAAGCGCAAGGGGAGTCCGGCCCGCCGGCCGATGACCAGGGTTTTTTCCGGGGCAGCCATGCCGGCCTGAAGCTGCGCAGCTACAACGACTACCTGAACATGAAAGGTCAACCCGAACGCAGCGCCTCGGTGCTCGGCGCACGGCCGTGGATTTCATCCGGCTGGACCCCAGGGCCGATCGGGTTTGCCGCCAGCGCGTCCTTGTTCTCCGCGCTGACGCTCGCGGCCGACAAGCATGCGGGAAATATGGCGCACGCCGGTTCGCCGGACAGCTGGAAACAACGTGGGTGGGCCTATATCGGGCAATGGGACGTGCAGGCCCGCGCCAAGGACAGCCTGCTGAAGTACGGCCTGTTGCTGCCCGAGGCGGATGCCCACTACCTGGTGCCGCATGACAACCGCGCTCTGCCTCCCACATTCAGGGGCGGCTCCTTCGTCAGCGAGGATATTCCGGGCTTGAAGCTGACGGCGGGCAGCGTCGACAGGGTCGTGCCCCGCGGCCAGGACAGGCTGCAACGGCTCACCACGGAATATACTCGGGCGCCTGTTTCGCGATTTTCCTATGTAGGCGGCACGTACCAGGCCGGCAAGGATACCCAGTTCACCGTGAGCGCCAATCAGGCCCGCGACGTATGGAACCGGTTCTATGTCAGCGCTCAGCACAGCATTGGCAAGCCCGAGGATCTGCAGTGGACGGGGCGCGTGGATTATTACCACACCCAGGATACCGGGCAGGCGCGCGGCGGGGACATCCGCAATGACGCCTACAGCATCGCGTTGACAGCCCGCCATCGAGCGCATGCCGTGACGCTGGCCTTCCAGCAGATACTGAGCGATCAGTTCTTCGATTACCTGGGAGAAACCGCCGACATCCGTCTGGCCAACTCCATGGACGTGGACTACAACGCGCCGCACGAGCGTTCCATCCAACTGCGCTATGCCATTGATATGCGGGACTACGGCGCGCCGGGCTTGAACATCACCCTCTGGGGAGTGAAAGGCTGGGGCGCGGATGCCAGCAATGCCGCGTACCACATGTCTCCTGGGACTCCGGGACGTGATCTGTACTGGTCCAATAGCGAACCGGTGCATGGGCCCCATTACGAAGTCGGGGTGATTCCCGCCTATACCGTTCAGTCGTCACCGCTGAAAGGGTCGACGGTGGCGCTCTCCGTGATGCATCACGTCTGCTCTGCGCACTATTCGGATGCGACCAGCGATTCCGTCCGATTGATGATCAACGTCCCGGTGGAATTTTTCTAAGCCACATCATTTGATGCTTGCCCTGCCCCAGGCAGAAGGAGGGAGAGATGCTGTTCGCCACCTTTTCACCACGAATCCGTTCTTTTTCAACCTTGTGGCTCATAGAATTGTGGGAGCGTTTCGGTTTTTACGGCATGGCCGCCTTGATGGTGCTGTTCATGGTTGGCCGGCTGGGGTTCCCCGATGTCCAGGCCAACCTGACCTGGGGCGTGTTCGGCGCATTGGTCTATGCCATGCCCGCGGTTGGGGGCTGGATCGGCGACCAGGTGCTGGGCACCCGGCGCACCATGATTCTGGGCGCAATGGTTCTGGCCCTCGGCTATTTCCTGCTTGCCGCCGGCGGGCATGGCGTGACGGCGCTCTTTGTCAGCCTGGGCGTCATTGTCGTGGGCAATGGCCTGTTCAAGGCCAATGCGGGCAACCTTGTGCGTCAGATTTTCGCCGACACGCCCGAAAAATTGGATAGCGCATTCACGATCTACTATATGGCCGTCAATGTCGGGTCCACCTTGTCCATGCTGGCCACCCCATGGATACAGGCGCGTTGGGGCTGGCGCCAGGCGTTTGCCCTGAGCCTGGCCGGCTTGCTGGTGGGGCTGGTCAATTATGCGTTCATGCGACAGACGCTGGCCAGAGTGAATTCGCCTTCCGATGCCCGGCCCCTGCGTCTCTGGGCCTTGCTGGCCGTACTGGCCGGCAGCGCGGCGGTTGTTGCCATGGTGGCCTTCGTGCTGCAGCATGGCGAGCTGGCGGCCATATGCATATATACCGCGAGCTTCATCGTACTGCTCATCTTCGGCAATATGATCCGCAAGACTGTGGGGCCTGAGCGCGCCGGATTGACGGTGGCGCTGATTCTGACGCTGCAGAGTATTTTCTTCTTCATTTTCTATCAGCAGATGGCCACCTCGCTGACACTGTTCGCCCTGCATAACGTGCGGCCCGCGTTCGATATTCTGGGTGTGCATCTGTTCAACTTTTCGCCTGCCCAGTTTCAGGCCTTGAATCCGCTCATCATCATTATCGCCAGTCCCCCCATGGCCATGCTTTACGACTGGCTGGCCCGCCGCGACATGGATCCGCCCATATCCGTGAAGTTCTTCCTGGGCTTCGTAACCGTGGCCGTGGGATTTTTCATCTTCGGCGCCGCCGAGTACCTGGCGGACGGGGGCACGGTCTCTTCCTGGCTCATGGTTGCAGGCTATTTCTTCTACACGATGGGAGAGATCCTCGTCAGTGCGTTGGGCCTGGCCATGATCGCCCGTTATGTGCCTGCGCGCATGTCGGGTTTCATGATGGGAGCGTATTTCATTTCAACGGGGGTGGCGCAATACCTGGGCAGCGTAGTCGCCAATATCGCCCACGTACCTGTGAACTTGACCGATCCGTTGCAGACGCTGCCCATCTATACGCGCCTGTTCAATATCCTGGGCCTTGCCGCGACCGGATGCGCGGTGGTGGCGGTGGCGCTCCTGCCCATTCTGGCCCGGTACTCCGCCCGGCATGCGGCAGGGGAGTCCAACCCGGCAGGGGCGGTCGGTTCCTGATGCCCGGCCAGGTCCTGCTGCATGTTCGGCCATTGGGCGGGGCTCTTCCGCCTTTGGCCAGGGCGTGGACCCGAAGCAGGCGTCACAGGGGCCCTGAAGAGCGAAGTCGACGGCCGCGCGGGCGTGCAGCCCTGTCGTATCCAGCAGAGGGAGCATGCTGTCCTCCGGTTTGATGAGCAGCGTGATTTCCGTGCAGCCCAGTATCACCGCGTCGGCGCCGCGCCGTGCGAATGACTCGATGACACGCTGGTAGGTCCGGCGTGATTCATCCCGGGTCATGCCCGTGCACAGCTCTTCATAGATGATGCGGTGCATTTTGGCCCGCTCCGTCTCATCCGGTAGTGATCGGCATGACCCCGCATGCCTTCATCGTGGAAACCCGCGTCCAGGCTGCGCGCGCCATGATGCGGAGAAACGCCGCGCCCTTGTCCGTCATTGCGGCCGATTGCGGGTTCGCCCATCAGTCGCATATGGGTGTCGCCTTTCGCAAGGTGCTTGGGCAAACGCCGGGACACTACCGTGCGTCATTGTCTGGAGGGCATACGGTACAGGCTTGACCCAGGCGGCATTTCGCCAGCCAGCCTGATTTCGTGTCTTGAAACCCAATGCCCGCCGGCAAGAACCGGCGGGCATTTTCTATGTAAGCGGATCTTTACGGCTGCGCTTCTGCGATGCGCTGGCTGAAGCCGCTGATCAGCAGGTCCAGCCCTGTCGTGAAGCGGCTGTTGAAGTCTTCGGAAAAGATGGCGTCGCGGGCTGTCCAGCTTTGGGGGAATTTTTCCTGTGCGCAGGCCAGGAAGGCCTGTTTTCGCGTGACCAGGTCCAGCGTGCTTCCTGGGCCCAGCGCCTGCTCTTCGGTGACTAGGCCCAGCACGAAGTAGGTGACGCTGAAGCTGGAAGCGGCGGCCAGGTCAGGGGCGGCGCCGGCCTGGATGAAAGCGGAGATCATGGCTTCGCCCGTGCGCAGCACATTGTCCGTCACGACATAGGTCCCGGCGAAGACCCGCGCGCCGTCCCTGTGCCTGAGCAGCGCCTGGCGCAGTTCGCCGGCCACCTGCCGCACGCGCGCATCCCAGTTCTGGCCGTCGGGGAAGGACCGGGCGACGGAGTCGACCAGGGCGTCGGCCATGCCGTCGATCAGGGCCTGCTTGCTGTTGAAGTGCCAGTACAGGGAAGGGGCCTGGACCTGCAGCGCCTGGGCCAGTTTGCGCATGGTCAGGCCTTCCAGCCCGTCCTGGTCCAGCAGATTCAGCGCTGTGCGGATGACATGGTCGCGTTGGATCTTGGGTGCTTTCATGCAACGCCTTCCTGAAAATGAGTTTTGAATCTAACGATGTTAGTTTATCATTTGAAAATAAGCTAACACTGTTAGGTTGATATGAAGCCAATCATTTTTTCCAGCCTGCTCCGCGCGATGCTGGCGGGATGCGCCGGGATGGGGGATGTGGACAAAGGTTCCCGAAAAGGCATTTATTCCGCCGAATCGTTCGGCGCGCAGCGGCAGGCGGCAGTCCGTTGGCCGCAGGACCAGTGGTGGGAGCGCTATGAGGATCCCATGCTGAACCAGTTGATTGCTCAGGCGCTGCAGCACAGCCCGGATCTGGGCATGGCGCAGGCGCGGCTGGCGCAGGCCGCCGCTCTGGCCGATCAGGTCCAGGCGGAACGCGGACCGCAACTCGATGCGACGGGGAGCGTGCAGCGCAAGCGCTTCGCGCAAGAATATGATGCGGGCCCCCCTTTGGCGGGCTCTTATGGAACCACAGGCGTCGTCAGCGCCCAGATCCATCACAACTTTGATTTCTGGGGCGGGCAGCGCGCGGCGTTCCAGGCGGCTTTGGGCGAGGCGGCGGCGCGGGAGGCGGAAGTCCATGAGGCAAGACTGCTCCTGGCCAGCCGCTTGGCGGAGGGCTGGTTCGAACTGGCCCGTCTGGTGGAGGCGCAGGGCCAGGCGGAGCAGGCGCTGGCGCTGCGCGAGCAGACTGTGCAGATTGTGGAACACCGGCGGCAAGCCGGGCTGGACACGGATGTCGAGTACCGGCAGGCGCAGGCCGACGTGGCGTCCAGCCGGCGAGACATCAGCAGCCTGCTGGAACAGGCGCGCCTGCAGCGCCATGCCCTGGCGGCTCTGGCGGGTCTGCCTGTCGACGCTCTGTCTGATGCAGCACCCATCTTGACGACGATGCGCGCGGATGAGGCGCCGTTGCTGGTGCCGGCGCAATTGGTGGGCCGGCGGCCGGACATCGTGGCCGCCCGCTGGCGGGTCGAGGCCGCTTCGCAGTCCGCCCAGGCTGCCAAGGCGGACTTCTATCCGAATATCAGCCTGCGCGCATTTGCCGGCCTCGCCCGACGCGGCCTGTCCCTGGGCCTGGGGGACTGGCTGATCGCCGGCAGCCGCCATTACGGCGTGGAGCCGGCGATCAGCCTGCCGATTTTTGATGCCGGCCGCCTGCGGGCGCGTTTGAAGACGCGCAGCGCGGAACTGGATGCCGCAGTGGAAAGCTACAACCGGGCACTGTTGAACGCCGTGCGGGACGTGGCTGATCAATTGGTCTCGCTCGATTCCCTGGCTCCGCAGCAACAGGCGCAGCAAGAAACGCTGGACGCCCGCCAGGCGGCGTTCGACCTGGCCCGTCGCCAGTATGAAAGAGGGCTGAGCAATTACCTGACCGTGCTCAACGCCCAGGATGCGCTGTTGCAGGAGCGCCGCCGGAGCCTGGACCTGAAGGTCCGTTCCGCCGCGCTGGGCGTGGAGTTGATCCGGGCATTGGGGGGCGGGTTTGACGCCACGAATGATGTGGCAGGAGAAAAAGAATGAGTATGCAGGAACGAAAGACGATGATTCGGCGCCTGGCGCCCTGGGTGGCGTGCGTGGCGATGGTCGCGTTGGTTGCGACGGCGACCGGCCAATGGGATGCGTGGACCAGCCGGCGCACCGTCCAGACAACCCAGAATGCCTTCGTGGAATCGGACACGGCGATTCTCAGCGCGAGGGTGTCCGGTTACGTCCGGGCCTTGCCGGTGGGCGACTATCAGCCGGTGAAGGCGGGGGAGCTGGTGGCGCGCATCGACGATGGCGACGCGCAGGCGCGAGTGTCCGCCGCCCGGGCGTCCTTGAACCGGGCGCAGGCCAGCCTGGACAATCTGGATGCGGAGCTGGCTCAGCAGAAGGCCGGCGTCGCCCAGGAACGCGCCAGGCTGAGCGCCGCCCAGGTGCCCGTACGCCAGTATCGCCGCGATCCCGCCCGGCAGGCGGACCTGGTCCGGGAGGGCGCGTTGTCGCGCCAACTGTTCGAGCGCGCCCAGGCTGAACTGGACCATGCCGTGAGTCTGCGCGATGCGGCGCAGGCCCAGCCGGAGCTGGACGGCAAGACCCTGGAGGTGCTGCAAGGCCAGCGCAGCCTGCGCCAGGCCGATGCGGAGGCGGCGCAGGCGGCCCTGGAGCTGGCGCAGCGCGAGCTGGAGCATACGCGTCTGGTGGCGCCGTTCGACGGCGTGCTGCGCCGGCGCCATGTGCAGCTGGGCGGTCCGGTGTCGCCTGGAACGCAGGTCGTGTCCATCGTGCCGTCCGGCCAGGCCTATGTGATGGCCAATTACAAGGAAACCCAGCTTGCTCATGTGCGCCGCGGCCAGCCCGTGGAGATTGCGGTGGACGCTTTGCCCGGGCGGCGTTTCCGCGGCCGGGTGGGGGAGCTGGCGCCCATGAGCGGCGCCAAGTCGGCCGTGCTGCCCGCGGATAATGCATCGGGGAATTTCACCAAGGTCGTGCAGCGGATTCCGGTGCGCATCGAGCTCGAACCGGGCCAGGAGGGACTGGACAGCCTGCGGCCGGGCATGTCGGTCGAGACCCGTATCGACACGCGGGGAGACGTGGTCCTCGATTACCAGCGTCCGCTCGCGCAGGCGGCGGGAGGGCGGCGATGATGGCGCGCGTGCCTCGTCTTCTTGCCAATGCCGCTGTTGCGCGCCCGTCCCTGACCGTGGCCGCCATTTTCCTGGGCGCCGTGCTCACCACGCTGCAGGGCAGGCTGTTTTCCGCCGCGCTGCCCGACCTGCGCGGCCAGTTCGGGCTGGACGTGCTGGAAGCCGCCTGGCTGGGAACGGCCTTGAACGGGGCGCAGCTATTGACCATGCCCGTCGTGCCCTGGCTGGCCCTGACGATCGGGCCGGCGCGCGTGCTGTGCATCCCTAGCCTGGTCCTGGGGGCCGCAACCTTGGCCATACCGTTCTGCGCCCACCACTATCCCGCCCTGGTGGCCCTGCATCTGCTTGCGGGGCTGTGCCTGGGGGTGTACCTGCCCTTGACGGTCTCGCTGGCGCTGCGCAGCGTGCGGCCCGGACTGTGGCTGCTCGTCATGGCGGCGTACAGCCTGCGGGTGTCGACGGGCATGGACGCGGGCATGGGCGTGTCGGCCTGGTTCGTCGAGGAGCTGGACTGGCGCTGGATCTACTGGACCGCCGCTGGTGCGGGGCCATTGATCGCTTTGCTGGTCTGGAAGGCGGTGCCCATGGCGCCGGTGGACCAGGACGGCTTGAGCCGGACCGACTGGGGCGGGATGGCCTTGTTCTGCGGCGGCCTGGGGCTGATCTTCCTGGGCGTGGAGCCGGCCGAGCGCCTGGGTTGGATGGATTCCGGCCTGGTGGCATCCAGCCTGGCGGGCGGCCTGATCCTGTTCGGGGCCGCCGTCCTGCGCGCGGCGCGCCATCCGTCCCTGTTCGGCGCCCTGGCTCCTCTGGGAAACAGGAACATCCGCATCTGCCTGGCCATCGCCTGCCTGTTCGGCGTGCTGATGACTCCGACCTCCCTGCTGATCCCGGCATTTCTGGGCCTGATGGGCGGGTTGAAGCCCATGCAGACGGGCACGGCCGCCCTGATTGCGTTCGCCGCCTACCTGGCGTGCACGCCGCTTGCGGTCTTTCTGGGCCGCAGGATCGAGCCTCGGCTCCTGATCATGGCCGGACTGATCGTGATTGCGCTGGTGGCCCGGATGGGCGCGCAACTCTCGCATGACTGGCGGGTCGAGCAGTTCGTTGGAATCCTGATCCTGCAGTCCGTAGGCGAGTGCATCATGCTCATCGGTCTGATCGCGGCGTTCGTTACCAATCTCAATCCGGTCCATGCGGCGGCGCTGGGCGCCTACGTGCCGGTGGCGCGTGTCTTGACGCCGGTGCTGGCGGGCACCGCGATGACGGCCTGGCTGCGCATCGCCGGCGATCTGAGCCGGGCTTCCCTGGACCTGCACGTGCAGGCGGGATCGCCCTTGGCGATCGAAAGGGCGGGCGCAGGACTGGCGCAGCTTGCTCAGGTCCTGGCCCGCGAGTCCCCGGTCATCGCCTATATCGACGGCTTCAACCTGGTGTTCTGGACCAGCCTGACGGCTTTGCTTCTGGCAATGGGACTGCGTTCATCGCCGCCCAATCCCATTGTGCCGCCGTTCGCGGCGCCGGTTTCCTGAGCCGCCAGCCGATATTTTTTTGCTTTTAATCTAACGTTGTTAGTTTGTTTTTCTTGTCATGCGCACGGTTGGAGCGGGAAAGGAACGTCCTGGAGCCGCCGAGACCGAAAGCGTTTTTTAAAAGGAGTTGAAAGATGAAAGTACGAATCATGGCCGCAAGCATGGTGGCCGCGCTTGTCCTGCCTGCGAGCTGGGTACAGGCTGCCGGTACGGATGGCCAGGACGGTCTGACGCGCCAGCAGGTGAGGGCGGAGCTCGAGCAGGCGCGCAGCCGGGGCCTGATCCCCGTGACAGACAGCGACTATCCGATCCTGGATCGGAGCGGGCCGGAGAAGTCGCGCGAGCAGGTGGAGCGCGAACTGCAGCAAGTGCGAGCCCAAGGGCTGTTGAACGTGGCGGACAGTGACTATCCCGTCGTCATGTCACAAGGGCCGGGCAAGTCGCGCGACGAGGTCCTGCGCGAACTCGAACAGGCTCGCGTCCGGGGCTTGCTGCGTCATGTAGAACCTTGAGGGTGCGGCGCGCCCCGGGCGCCATTGCCGCTTGGCGCAGGCTCCAAGGGCGCCGCTTTTTCGCCCCGTCCGTGATTCGACAGTGACGGGGCGTTTTCTTATGCAGGCTGCGGCAAGCTGTGCCTGCGGGCCGGCCCCGTGCGTCGCCACACGAAAGAACAGGTCGCGTTCCGAATGCTGCAAAATTTGCAGCGCCATGCTGTTTATTTGCCAATATGAACAGCGCATCCGGCTCACTATACTGATCACAAGAATCAGAAGCAAAAAACAAGGAGCCCATGATGAAAGACACCGCTGCCGCTTGATTGAACGCCGGCTTTTTCCAAGAGTTTGATTTTTCTTTGAAGCAGGGTCCGGACGCTCTTGTGCACCGGATCGAGGGAGAACGTATGTCCAGTTTTTCTGAGTGGCCGCTGGAGCTGGTGGTGAGCGATGTTCAATCGCTGACTGCGCAGATCAAGGCAATCACTTTGCGCGCCGCCGACGGCGGGTCCCTGCCCGTGTTTGCGGCTGGGGCGCACATCATGGTGAACGTGGCGCCGGACGGCGGCGCGGTGAAGCATCGTTCTTATTCCTTGATCAACAGCACCCGGCAGTCCGGCCAGTATGAGATTGCCGTCAAGCTCGAGGCCCAGGGAGGCGGCGGTTCGCGCTTCATGCATGCGCTTCAGGTGGGGGACAGGCTCAAGGCGGGACTGCCCAGGAATGACTTCGGCTTGTGCGACCAGGAGCATGAAGCGGTCCTGATCGCCGGGGGAATCGGCATCACGCCCATCCTGTCGATGGCGCATGCGCTGTCCTCGAGCGGCATGCCCTATGTTCTGCATTATGCGTCGCGCAGCCCGCAGGGCATGGCCTACAAGGAGGTCGTGCAGGCGCTGTGCGGTCCGCGCGCCAGTTTGTACTTCGATGAGGGCGAACCAAGCAAAGGCTTGTCCGTCATGCAGGTCCTGGGCGAGCCGGCGGCGCGGCGGCATGTCTATGTATGCGGCCCGCGTCCCCTCATCGATGCGGTGATCGCCGCAGCCAAGGCCTTGCAGTGGCCGTCCAGTCACGTGCATTTCGAACTGTTCGGCGCACCGGCGTCCCGGGAGCAGGATCGTCCCTGCCGAGTCGTGCTGCAGCGCAGCGCCTTGACGCTGGACGTGCCGGCCGGACAGTCGATTCTCGAGGCCATGGTCGAGGCGGGCGTCGATCCGATGTTCGATTGCGGCCGCGGCGAATGCGGCGTGTGCGCCGTGCGCGTGCTGGCCGGCACGCCCGAGCACCGCGACTATGCGCTGTCGGACAGCGATCGCGAAGAGGACCGCCTGATGTGCGTGTGCGTGTCCCGGGCTCGAAGCGACGAATTGGTGCTGGATGCGTGAGTCCGGTCTTTTCTGCCTTTCTAAAAAATGGAGACGTGAATGGGGACTTTTGTAAAAAATGCCTGGTACGTGGCGGCCTGGAGCAAAGAGGTCGGCCGCCGGCTGTTGCCGCGCACCATTCTGGGCGAGCAGGTGGTGCTGTACCGTCGCGAGGACGGCGCGCCCGCGGCGCTGGCGGACCGCTGCCCGCACAAGCTGGCGCCTTTGTCGCTGGGCGAGCTGCAGGGCGATCATGTGCAATGCGGCTATCACGGCATGGAGTTCGACTGTTCCGGAGCTTGCGTGCGCATTCCCGGACAGCAGAACATCCCGCCCACCGCCAGGGTGCGCTCCTTCCCCTTGCAGGAGAAGTACGGTGCGGTCTGGATCTGGATGGGCGATCCGGCCCTGGCGCACCATCATGCCATCGTCGACGTGCCTCGCTACAAAGAGGATGGCTGGGGCCTGGTGGACGGGCAGTACCTGCATTTCAAGACCAACTACCTGAACATCACCGACAACCTGGTCGATCCCGCCCATACGACGTATGTGCACAAGAAAACCATCGGCAATTCAGCCGGCGAGAACGTCGGCGTCAAGATAGAGCAGGGCGACTCTCATGTACTGGCCTATCGATGGATCCGGAATGCGCCGCCGGTGCCGCTGGTCGAGCGCATGGCCGACTTCCAGGGCATGACGGATCGCTGGCAATACTATTATCTGCACCTGCCTTCTGTTTCCTGTGTCGATTTCGGTTGTGTGGATGCCGGCGTCGAGCCGACCGAGGACAACAAGGACCAGGGCTTCCGGTCCTACAGCTTCAATTTCCTGACTCCGGAAACAGAGTCCACGACCCATTATTTCTGGTTGCACGTGCGCAACTATCATCCGGATGATGCGCAGGTGTCGGACGATGTCGTGCGCTTCATGACGCTGACCTTCGAGGAGGACGCCGAGATTCTGGCTCGCATCCAGTGCGAGCAGGAGCGCACCGGCGTGCGCGAGTACACCCGGCTGGGGATAGACAATGCGCCGGCGCGCATACGAAAAATGATAGAGCGTCTGCAGGCTGAAGAGGGCGCTGCCGACAAGGCCGGGGCATAGTCCGTCCCGGCAAAAGAAAAAACCAGTATTCAAGGAGATCAAGCATGGAGTTTTCCATTGGCTGCAATGGCCGGGGCATACAGCATACGAAGCCTGTGTCGGTGGATGAGCAGTTCCGCATGCTGAAGGAGTCGGGAGTGTTCGATCATTTCGATCGCATGCCTCAACCGGGAGCGGAGAAGGAGTACCTGCGGGCCGCCGACAAGCACGGCATTCCCATACGCACCGGCTTGTGGTCCTACACGGCGGGCCGGGACGAAGGCCTGCTGGAGAAGAACCTGCGCCTGTGCAAGGAAGCGGGGGGCGAATTCCATAACATCATGCTGCTCGCGCGCCATGCGCAAGGCCATGTGGTCACCGATCAGGAGGTGGTCGACTTCTACCTGCACGCCTACGATCTGGGCCGCAGGATAGGCATCGAAATCGGCTTCGAAGTGCACATCTACATGTGGTCGGAGGATCTGCGGCGTATCAGTCCGGTGGCCGAGCAGGTGCGCCGGCGCGGCGTGCCCTTCAACTTCGTGCTGGACCACAGCCATGTGCTGTTGAAGGTCGACAACCCCGAAGAGCAGGATGTCAGCGGCATCCGCGGCGACATAGAAGCCGGGGCCTTCATCATCGATCCTTACGAGGAAGGCAATGTGATCGATGAGTGGATAGGCATGAACATGACGCATTGGCTCCAGATACGGCCGGTGTCGCCCAATGGCCCCAAGAATCCCTGGGAACTCAAGGAGGGCGGCACGTACGGGCGGGCCTGCCAGTATCCATTCTTCAAGCCCGCGCCGGGCCAGTGGCACCAGCACTGGAACGCCTACCGCGTGGAGCCGTGCAAGGAAGTGGTGCGGCGCGTGTTGCGTCACCACCGGGACACGCCGGACTGTCCGCTGCGCTACATCACCACGGACATGATAGACATGCCTGACTATGGGGGCGGGGTGAAGTACTCCTTGTTCGAACAGAACGTGGCCATTGCCGAATGGTTCAAGCGCACCTGGGAGCAGATCAAGCGCGAAAGGCAGACCGCGGCGGCCGGTCCCGCGGTGATGTACTAGGCGCCGTCAATGCAGTTAAATGATGGGGCGGCAGCGACCCGCCGCTTCCTCCCTGTTCAGACAAGGCGCCAACGTGAGCATACATGCCCGATCCATCCGCTATTTTGATGCCATCCGACGGGCGGGATCGATACGGGAAGCGGCCCGGCAACTGCATGTGGACAGCTCGGCGGTGAACCGGCAGTTGCTCAACCTGGAGGAAGAGATCGGTACGCCTTTGTTCGAACGCCTGCCCAGCGGTTTGCGTTTGACGGAAGCCGGCCGGATATTCGCCCGGCATGTGCTCACGGTGCTGCAGGACGAGCAGCGGGCAAAAGCGGAAATCGAGCGCCTGATGGGCATCGAGGGCGGCGAGGTCAAGCTGGGCGCCGTCGAGGGCTTGAGCCTCGATTTCCTGCCCCTGGTGCTGGACAGGGTGATGCAGCGGCATCCCGGGATCACCATCCATACCTGCACCATGGGTTCGGCGGACATCGCCGATCAGGTCCGCGCCGGCGACGTGGATATCGGCATCGGCTTTGGCTTGCCGGCGCACCCCGAACTGAGCAGTGTCGGCCAGGGGGAGTTCACATTGGGCGCCATCGTGGCGGCCGGACACCCCCTGGCCGGCCGCCGCTCCGTGTCATTCGCCCAATGCGCGGCCTATCCGCTGATCCTGGCCTCCGAGGACCTGGCGCTGCACGCCCTGGTGGCGCCGCTGCTGGAAAAGCACGGCGCACAGGCCAGGCTGATCGCGCAGACCAATTCCATTGAATTGATGCGCCAGCTGGCCATGCGCGGGCATGGCGTGGCGTTCCAGACATCCATAGGCCTGGCGAAAATGCGTGCGACGGGGCGGCTCGCCTATCTTCCCTTGAAGGCGCCCGTGATTCGGGTCCGCCTGCAAGCGTGCATACGTTCGGCGCGCTCCCTGCCGCCGGCGGTGGACGCCGTGGTCGCGATCCTGCGGGAAGAGCTGTCGCGGCTGCAGGGGGAGCAGTTCTGATTGGCCGGGCAGCATCGTGCGGCATGGGTGGCATAAGCAGATGCATGTGAAATCGTGCCGGTAAAAATCACTTACCTTGCTCATGGCGGGGGCGGCATACACTGCCTTACTCAGCAGCAGCCTGCCTGGCCGCCCGCGTGTTGAACGAGTCGCGCCGCATTCTGAAAAGAACTTCATGAACACGAACACCCTTTGGCGGGCAAGATATAAAGGAACCGTTGATGGCTGAAGAATTTCTCTGGCGCCACGTTGAAGGCATTACCTATTTCGAGGCTGGCGACCCCAATGAGAATCCCTGGGTGGTGGATAAGCCCACGCGCGAGGACATTGCCATCGAGCCGTATGATCCCGTCTGGGCGCAGCGCTTCGAGACCTTGAAGACGCAGATCGGCGCCGTTCTGGGCGAGGCGGCGCTGGCGATCGAGCACGTGGGTTCCACGGCGGTGCCGGGCCTGGCGGCCAAGCCGGTGATCGACATCGATCTGATCGTGGCCGATCCGGAGCAGGAGGAGTCCTACGTGCCGGCTCTGGCGGAGCTGGGCTATGTGCTGACGATACGCGAGCGCTCCTGGTACGGGCACCGCATGCTGCGCCATCATGCGCCGCGCGTGAATCTGCATGTGTTCGGCCCGGAATGCCCCGAGCATGTGCGGCATCTTTTGTTTCGCGACTGGCTGCGCGGGCATGAGCAGGATCGCGAGACCTATGCCCAGGCCAAGCTGCAGGCCAGGGTGGGGGCGGGCACCGTGCAGGATTACAACCAGAACAAGCAGGCCGTGATCCGGCGGATCTATGCGGCGCTGTTCGAGTTCCATGGTCTGGCGTAAGCCGCGGATTCGCGCTCTGCCCCGGTTATGGAGTCCGAGCGGCCGAGGTTCGTGAAGGAGGGAAGGATGCCCGGATACGAAAAGAACCTTTCTGCGGAGTCGCCGGTTCTGGTGGGGTGCGCCGGCTGGGCGCTGTCCTCCACGACGGCTGCCCATTTCCCCGTGCAGGGCACCCATCTGGAGCGTTATGCCCAGGTGTTTCCGGCCGTGGAGATCAATTCTTCGTTCTATCGCGAGCACCAGGCCAAGACCTATGCGCGCTGGGCGGCGAGCGTGCCCGACGCCTTCCGGTTCAGCGTGAAGGCGCCGCGCACCATCACCCACGAGCGCAGGCTGCGCGACGTCGACGACCTCCTGCTCCGGTTCGTGGACCAGCTTGCGTCGCTGGGCGAGAAGCTGGGCTGCCTGCTCGTGCAGTTGCCGCCCAGCCTGCGCCTCGATGTATTGGAAGCGGCGCGTTTCTTTGCCTTGCTGCGCGGACAGGTCAGCGTTCCCATCGTCTGCGAACCGCGTCATGCAAGCTGGTTCACCGCGGCGGCGGGGGAGATGTTCAGGCAGCAGGGCATTGCCTGTGTTCATGCGCATCCAGCGCCGGTGCCTGGAGTCGAGCCTGTCGGCGAGGCCGATATCCTCTACCTGCGCCTGCACGGCGCGCCCCAAATGTACTATTCGGCGTATGACGAGGCGTTCATCGCCGCGGCGGCGGCGCGGATCGCCGCTGCCCGCCGGGCGGGGCAAAGGGCCTGGTGCATTTTCGACAATACCGCGGCGGGGCAAGCCATACCCAACGCCTTGTCCTTGATGCACATGTTGGAGTCGAAGGGGCTGGAGACAATGAGTTGAAGCATTCGATACGCGCCATTGGTTCCGTTTTAAGCTGAAAATCGTGCGTTGTCATTGCCAGGAGCAAGTCCGGTACGCATAAAAATGATGTCATTTCAGGAGCAGGGGATGTTGTCTGACTATACATTGCGTCGTTCACTGGAGCCGTCGATGGCAGTGATGCAGGCTTACAAGAAAGCGTCGAGTTGGCGCGCTGTGCGTGAGGCATGGGAGACGGCTTCCAAGAGGAGCCGTTTCGGAGCGGGGCTGCTCTTGTTGGCCTTTCTGGCAACAGGCGGGGTTAGTGTCTGGAAACACTGCTCCGTATGTCTTTTCATATCTCTGGTCACAGGCGCCTTGGCGGCTTTATTTTTCCGGCTTTGGATTGTCGATCGTTGCCCTTTGACCAGGATGTACGGCAAATTGGACAGTCATTTCTCTCTTGGCTATCGCTTCCGGCGCTACTTGATGTTCAGGCAGGAGTTGCTGGACTCGGGCATGGATTTGCAGGCAATTTTGCGGGCCCGTTCGCTTCTGACGATGGAGGCGACGCTGCGGGATGGCCGCCGGCCTCGCATGGGTAGGGCCATATCGTTTCTTGTGACGGTGTGCGCAAGCGTGGTGACGACCTTGGTCACGCAACAGTATCTGATAGAGTCCAAACTCATCTATTTGATCTTGTTCGGAATGAGCCTGGTCCTGTACTTCTGCTGGGCATTCAAGAGTGCCTTTCCTGGTCCTTCGTATAACGACCAGGAATTGGCGTGTTTTCTTGAATGGCATGAACACGAATATGCTGTACTGAACGAAGAAGGCCTTTCGTCACAATTTGCTCTTCCTACCCCATGATTCCTAGGCGCAGGGCGGTCTCGCGGCCGAGGAAATGACTACTTGCTCGATCGGAAGCACCGATCTCAGCGGCCGTCATGGATAAGCTGCGCTGTTCAACGACCCCCAGAATTGATCGTTTGTTTTCGTAATGACATGGCGATAGCATGTTCGACTGCCCCGCTCCGGGGGCGAGGCCCGAGGTACCGGGCGCATGAAGAACGACAAGGCGCCGTGACGGCGTCGAAGGAATCCAGTCAGATGAACGTATGGGTGTCCCAAGAGCAGGCTCAAGAATATGTGCCCCCGCCGTGGCGCATGGAATTCACGCAGGCCTGCTTCGAACGCCAGACCATTGGGGCGTCGGGAGCGGATGTGTTCCGCATCGTGCGCGCCGGCCAGCCGGATGTCTTCCTCAAGACGGAGCCGGCAACGGCTCTCAGCGAACTGCCCGGCGAAATCGAGCGCTTGCGCTGGATGGCCCAGGTGGGCCTGCCCGCGCCCGCAGTGCTCGATGCCTCGCGGCACGAGGGCCGGCATTACCTGCTGATGAGCTCGGTGCCCGGCCAGGACATGGCGACCGCGTTCGACCTGCAGCCGGCCCTGGTGCTGCGGGCGGCCGCCATGGCCTTGCGCATTCTGCACGAGACGCCGATCGAGGATTGCCCTTTCGACCATCGCCTGGAACATAGGCTGGCCGATGCGGGCCGGCGTCTGCAGGCCGGGCTGGTGGACGAGTCGGCCTTCGACGGCCCGCGCCAGGGATGGAGCGCCGCGCAGGTGTGGGAGGAGCTGCTGGCCAGCCGGCCGGACACGCAGGATCTGGTCGTCACGCACGGCGATGCCTGCCTGCCGAACCTGATGCTGGAAGGCAAATGGTTCACGGGCTTCATCGACTGCGGCCGCCTGGGCGTGGCCGACCGTTTCCAGGACCTGGCCTTGACGGCGCGCAGCATCGAGCACAATTTCGGTCCGCAGTGGGTGGACGTGTTCTTCCACGAATACGGTCTGGAAGCGGATGAAGGCCGGATGGAGTTCTATCGCCTGCTGGATGAATTCTTCTGAGTCCGGCGCCGCGCCGTCGTGTTTCAGGCGCAATGTGGGCTGCGTGCCTGCGTAGGAATGGCGCGCCAGGTGAAGACGGCGCAGGCGATCTGGATGGCGCCGCCGGCCAGCATGGCGGCGCGCAGCCCGTCGGCTGGATGCGACGGCATGGCAAACAGGGCGCCCAGGAAGGCGACCCCCAGGCTGGCTCCCATCATGCGGGCGACGTTGATCAGGGCGCTGGCGGTTCCGGATCGTTCCGCAGGTGCAGCGCCGACCGCCGCCCCCATCAAAGGGCCGGTGGCCAGGCCCATGCCCAGGCCGGTCAGGGCCAGGCCGATCTCCTGTGCGAGGATGCAAGGCGACCGCGCTTCCACGCCGATGAGCAGCAGGCCTGCTCCGGCAAGCATGAGGCCGCCTGCGGCCAGGGGCCGGGTTCCATGCCGGACGGCCAGCAAGCCCGACCAGGGCGAGCTTGCGACAAATGTCAACGCCGTGGGCATCAGCGCAATACCTGCGCCCAGAGGGCCGAAACGTCCGGCGTCCTGCCAGGCCAGGGGCAGCAGGAACAAGGCGCCATACATGCCGAATGTCATCCCCGCCGTTGCCGCCATGGCGCCGCGGAATGGGCGGGATCGGAACAAGGCCGGAGGCACCATGGCGCTCGAGCCTTGACGAGCCTCGATGCGGACG
This sequence comes from Pseudomonadota bacterium, assembly GCA_023425645.1. Classification (GTDB taxonomy): domain Bacteria; phylum Pseudomonadota; class Gammaproteobacteria; order Burkholderiales; family Burkholderiaceae_B; genus Alcaligenes. The sequence continues at coordinate 34,805 of JAFACG010000014.1, read as the reverse complement.
AACACGGCCAGGGCGGTTGCGCCGGCCAATAAGGCTGCCAACGCCCTGTACGGCGCTTCGCGGCATTCGATGGCGGCAAAGGCCAGCATGCCCAGGGCGGCGGCTCCGGACAACTGGGCGGCGCCGTCGAAATGCCGCTTCCCCGGATCGGACGATTCCGGGATGCAGGACCAGGCCAGCGCGCCCGCCGTCGCGCCTATGGGGGCGACGACGAGAAAAATGCTGCGCCAGCCGGCGTATTCGATCAGCATTCCGCCCAGCGTCGGACCGAGCGCCATCGCCAGGCCGTTGCAGGCCGCCCAGATCCCGAGGACCCGGCTGCGTTCGGCGGGTTCGAGCCATGCCACGCGGATGATGGCCAGCGACGCGGGTACGAGCAGGGCGGCGCCCAGTCCGCTCAAGACCCGGGCGACGATCAGGATTTCCGTGGACGGCGCGGCGGCGCACATCAAGGTCGCGATGCTGAGGATTGCCGAGCCGGCGATGAATGTCCGGCGTCGGCCATAGAGGTCGGCCAGCAGGCCGCCTGTCAGCAGCAAGGCGGCGTAGGCCAGGTTGTAGCTGTCCAGCACCCATTGCAGGGAGCGCATGTTCGCCTCGAGGTCCAGGCCGATGGGGCGCATTGCCAGGTTGACCACGGCCGTGTCGATCTGGGCCGCCAGGCCGGCCAGGCATAGCGTCGTCAATACGAATCGGAAAGGGGAAGAGGTCATGGCGGGCTCGGTGGGAGTCGAATGGACGGGCGCCGTCCGTACGCCAGCACAGTACCAGGCCCGGTTCTGGCAATGCTTCGATGCGTGGCGAACCATGCGGAAACGGTGATGGGTTAGCATTCAGTTGCCGAGCAGGAGACAGCCATGTCCACTTTCTTCAACATTTCCGCGACTGCCTTTCTGATCGCCGATCCAAGCCGGGCGGCCATGCTGACGATGCTGATGGACGGACGCGCGCATCCGGCAGGCGTGCTTGCCCGCGCCGCGGGGGTGAGTGCGCAGACGGCCAGCGCGCATCTGGCCAAGCTTCGCGCGGGCGGACTGGTCCTGGTCGAGACCGAGGGGCGGCATCGGTACTACCGTCTGGCCGATTCCCACGTCGCCCAGGCGCTGGAGCAGCTCGCGGCGATCCGTCCTGGCGCGACGCCCAGGCCGATGGCCCTTAGCCCGCAGCAACGAAGTTTGCGATTCTGCCGACGTTGCTACGATTATCTGGCGGGGCAGGTCGCAGTGGCTGTCACCTGCGCCCTGCTGGACCAGGATTACCTCCAGCCGGGGGAGGACCGACGCTTCATCGTCACGCCGGCCGGCGCGCGCTGGTTCAGCGATCTGGGGCTGGATGTCGAAGCCATACGGCCGACTCGCCGCGGCCTGGCGCGGCAATGTCTGGGCTGGACGGAACGCGTACCGCATCTGGCCGGGCCTTTGGGCGTACAGTTCATGAGCCTGCTGTGCGAGCGAGGCTGGCTCCGACGGTCCGACGCTTCGCGCGCCGTTCTGCTCACACCCGCAGGCGCGGCCGGGTTCTGGGAGACCCTGGGGGTGATTCTGCCCTAGTTCTTGTGTCCGGTTATTTCAGACGCTTTTCTTTATTTTGTTCTATGATAAAATAATGGTTTAAGCATGGAGTATCTGAGATGCTGGAGGGTTTATGCGCCTATCCCTTGACGCCTTTTGCCCAGGGCAGGCCGGACGAGGCCTCGTTCGGGCGCCTGGTGGACCGGTTGCGGCGGGCAAGGGTGGATTCCATCTGCGTGCTGGGGTCCACCGGCAATTTCGCCTATATGGACAGGCAGGAGCGCCGGCGCATTGCGCAGTTGGCGGTGGAGGCGGCGGATGGGATTCCGGTGATCGTCGGCATCAGCGCTCTGGCCGCGCGCCAGGTGCTGGCGCTGGCGGAGGACGCCCAGCAAGCCGGCGCCGGCGCCTTGATGCTCTCGCCCATGTCCTACCAGATCCTGCGCGATCACGAGGTCTTCGAACTCTTCAGGGCGGTCAACGACGCATCGTCCCTGCCTCTGGTGGTCTACGACAATCCGTCGACCACACATTTTTCCTGCAGCGACGATTTGCTCGGCCGGCTGGCCGGCCTGTCCAGGGTGGGCGCCATCAAGATACCCGCCGTGCCTCTGCAGTCCCAACAGGCGCAGGAACGGGTCGGCCGCCTGCGCGCCTTGCTGCCGGCCGATGTCAGCCTTGGCGTCAGCGGCGATGCGTCGGCCGTAGCCGGCCTGTCGGCTGGCTGCGATGCATGGTGCTCGGTCCTGGGCGGGTTGTTCCCGCAGGACGCCTTGGCCATCTGCAAGGTGGCGCAGGCCGGAGGGGGACAGCAGGCCCAGGCTTTGGCCGACCGTTGGCAGGATCTATGGGATCTGAATGCGCGATACGGCAGTTTGCGGGTGGCGGCCACGGCGGCCGAGCTGATCGGTCTTGCCGGCCCCTCCTGCCTGCCCGCCCCCTTGCAGGTCCTGGATGAGCCGGGGCAGGCTGAACTCAAGGCCGTGCTGGTGAGGCTGGGGCTATACTGACGGGCTTTGCGCAACGGCTTGTTCGTTCGGTGTCGGGGTTCTCGTGCATATGGCGATCCAGCAAGGCGGAGGGCCGGCTCATCGCGCACCTGGCGGCTTCGTTACAGCGACGGATAGGAAAAACGGCCGGAAAGAAGATCTTTCCGGCCGTTTTTTCATTCGGACGCTCCAGGCAGGGGCATCACTTGCGTCGCGCGACGATCTCGTATTCCATGTCGCGGCTGCTGTCGCCCAGCGACACGGCTTGCAGCTCGTACTCGCCGGGCTGCAGGTCCACTTCCAGGCGCGCGTTCATGTCGCCGCCGCTGTCGTCGTCTTCCAGGATGGTCTGGCCATTCTGGCTCAGCACCAGGTAGGTGTCGAAGACCGGCGAGGTCATGTCGATGACATAGCGGCCGGCCTGGCGCACGTTCAGCTTGTAGGTATCGCGGGTGACGCCTTCCAGCATGATGGCCTGGCGGGGCTCGCCCACGCGCAGCGTACCGCCGCCTGCGTTGGCCGGCGCCGGCTGGCCCGAGGCGCTCAAGGTGAACAGGCCCGCTTGCATGGAGCCCGAGATGCTGACGCGGTGTTCGCCGGGCTGCAGGACGGCGCGGATGCGCTGCTGGTTGGCGTTGTCCCCGGTATGCACGCCGCTGAGTTGATCCATATGCAAGTCGGCGTAAAAACCCTGCGTATCCATCAGCAGGGTGACCAGCGTGGGTTCGGTCACCTTCAGCGTGTAGGTCTGAGTCTGGCCGGTGAACAGACCGTTGCGGCTGGCTTGGTCCAGGTTCAGCGTGTCGCCGTTCTTCAGGTCCGGCTCGGCCGCGATGTCGTGAGCCTGGATCTCCAGGCTGAAGCCGCCCTGGAAGCTCTGTGCGCCATTGGCGGAGGAGGCTTGAACAATATATTCACCGGCTTTCAGGTAGGCCTGGATGCGGGCGTCCATGTTCTCGCCGCCATCATCGTCCGATACCAGCTCGGATCCGCGCCGGTCCATCAGCGTCAGGTAGGGGTCCATGCTGCTTTGCTCGGCCTTCATGGCGATGCTGTACAGGCCTTCTTTCTCGATATTCAGACGGTAGCGCTTCTGGCCGCCCAGCGCCCAGTCACTGATATTCTGCCCAGCCGTCAGAGGCTCGCCGGCATAGGATTTCAGAGTCGTGACCACGACCTGGAAGGGGCCGTAGGCGCTGGTGTCGTAGCCGCTGACAGCGATCTGGTAGGTGTCGTTGAAATCCGCCCGGAACCCCAGGGTGGTGGTCTTGTCCTTCTCCGCGCTGGTCGGGCATTCGTCGCAGCGTGGGCTGCGGGTCAGCAGTTCGCCGTTGCGCAGCACGCTGATCTGGGCGCGCAGAGGGCCGCTTACGGAGATCTTGACGATCTGGCCGGCTTCGGCCTTGACCTCGTACAGGGCGCTGCGCACGCCGTCGCTCAGGTTCAGGAAGCTCTGGCTGGTCAGTTCGCCGCCGGTCTTCTGGTCCAGGGCAAGGGCTGCGGCGGGGCCGGCGGCGGACATGGCGGCCGGCTTGGCCTGGGGAGCGACGCCGGCCTGGTTCTGGTAATAATAGACAGCGCCGCCGGCACCGACGAGAACCCCGAGAATGGCGGCGAATAGAGTGGAAGGCTTCATGGTTTCTGTATGAGTAAGAATAAATCGGTCGGCCCCTATGACGGACGCCAGCGGCCATGATTGTACTGGAGTGGCGTTTGGCGTCGCAGGGGCAGGCAACAGAATGCAACTCGAAACGTCGATCTGCTGTTACATCCCTGTGCTTTCCGCTCGCCGCCGGGCCGCATTCGGCCGCCGTTGTCTATGAGCCCTCTTGAGGACGGGCGCCTGCCCAGGTCTGGCATTTTTGTTACGAATGACTCTATTCAAGGCGTCAGAACGTGTTCAAGGGTTGCGGACCGGAGCTTGAGCCTGCGCGCGCAGTGTGGGCTCGGCCACGGGGGCGAATGACGCGCCGCCTCCGCTTGGAAGCTTGTCGATCAGCGCGGTCTGCGACCATTCGCCGTGGCGGCGGGCCTGCAGGCGATAGCTTTGCACGGGGCCCACAGGGCGGCTGGCCAGGTAGAGCACGCCGTGCTGCTCGTACAGGGCGGGCTGGGAGGCGGCATGCTCTTCCAGGCGTGTCACCGCGTCTTTGTCGGCCAGCAGGATGGCCCCGCCCGGGGACTCCAGCACGGCCAGGGCCACGTCTTTGTGTTCATCCAGGACCAGCGCCGGGCGGCCCACGTAGCGTATGCCCATGTCATGGGCGGCGCTCCAGGCCGACGATCCGGCCTGCTCCGTCAAGCGCAACAGGTGCTGGCTGTTCTTGTCGCGCAGATACAGCTCGATGCGGCCCTGCGCATTGCGGATGGCGCCCAGTCCGCCATTGCTGGGCGGGGCGGCCAGCGCCTGCCAGGGGCGCCATTGGCGAGCTTCGTTCTGGCGGGTCTGGAACAGGCGTCCGTCCTGAGTGACGGCGAAGACGTGCGGCAAGCCGTTCTCGTCGGCCACGATGGCGGCCTGGCTGTAGGCCTGGTCCAGCGCGGGCAGGGCCTGCCAGGGCGTCCAGCCGTGGTCCAGGCCGTTGGGCGCGCTCCAGTGGAACAGGCCGTCCGTGCCCATGCCCAGCGCCAGGGACAGGCCGCTGGCCACTACGGGAACATGCAGCAGGCGGGCGCCGGCCACGGCTTGCCAGCCCAGCCATTGGCCGTTGCCTTGCTGGCGGTTGACCCAGATGCCGCCGGTGGCGTCGCGGGCGAACAGGCCGGGGGCAGCGTCGGGGTAGTGGAAGGCGGTCAAGGCATCGGCGGTGCGACCGCCCAGGGTGTTCCAGCGCTTGAGCGCCGGATCCCATTGGTTGACGGCATCGTTCTGCTCGCCTGCGGCGAACAGCGACAATTGGCCGGAGGCGTCCACCAGCAGGTCGGCGCCCGAATTGTGGCGGCTGGCGTAGTAGGCGCGCTGCACCCAGGCGGCGGCTGGTCCGGCGGGCTCCTGGCAATTTTCGGGGCCTTTGCAATAGTGGCCGTCCTTCCATGCATAGCGGCGGAAGATGTCCGTCTTGCTCTGGATTTCCGCCACGCTCAGATTGCTGTCGTGCTCCTGGGTGGGATAGTCCAGGTAGCCGATCTGCGCATAGTTGCCGGGCACGGCGGCCATGGCGTCGCGCACCAGGCGCGCGCTGGCGATGTGATCGGGATGGCCATGGCCCGGGCAACGCCAGCACAGCTTGGTGTAGGGAACGGGGTTGGTATCGTCCAGGTAGCGTATGGTGGTGGGGCGATACCGGCGGATCAGGGCCGACAGGGTCTGGACCAGATCGTCCCGCGTGTAGCTTTGTTCAGGCGCGTCCAGCGTCCGTACGACCTGTCCGGGCATGGATTCGGCCTGGCTCAGGGGCGTCAGGCTGCCCCAGCCCTTGCCCAGCCAGGGGTCCTGCAGGCGCAGATGGCTCAACTGGATCCTGGGATTGCCGCGCAGCGTGAAATGGGCCAGGGAGTAACGGCCCAGCGCCAGGCGTTCTTCGTCCCACTCGTCCGGCTGGCCCGCCATGTAGGCATAGGCGGCCCGCACGCCGCGCTCCCGGCTGTACATATAGTCCAGGCCGTCCTTGCGTTCGCTGGCGGTCAGGTAGACCACCTGCACGCAGCCGCCGGCCTGGATGGCGTTGGCCAGGTCGGGGTTCATGAACAGCAGGTCGTCGTCCATATGGCCTACGAAGGCCAGGTCCCGGATGGCATGGCAGTCGGGCGCGGCGGCCTGGACGGACAGGGGAAGCAGCAGGGCGGCAAGGCCCAGAAGCGGAGTGCGCCGCAGGCGGGCGCGGGCCGTGAAAGCAGGCATGATGGGGCAGGCAGGAGACAATCAAGGATCGGATGGATCCTTCCCGCGTCGGGCCGGGCCGGAAATGGCAGGCCGACGTGCCCGTTCAGTATAAGCAGGCGCCGGCCGTGCAGGAAGGTCTGCCCGCGCGGCCCGGCCGACTTGCCGCCCCTGGTGTGGCGTGCGCGCTGCGTTCAAGCCAGGCGCGGACGTATCAGCATGGGAACGAATTGCAGCAGGTAATTGAGCAGGGCCAGGATCCAGCACAGGCCGGCCAGGTGCAGCAGCGGCAGGCTCCAGGTGCTGGGAACCAGGGCGAGCAGGCGCAGCGCCGTGGCGGCCAGCAGCAAGGCATAGCCGAGCACCAGGCGGGGCGAGGATTTCAGGGGGCGGCCCAGGTGGCCCAGGGCGGTGCGCGTCAGCATGCCGATGATCATGACGCTGAAGCCGGCCAGGCCCAGGACGTGCACGGGCCAGGCGGCGCGCTGCATCAGGCCGGCCTCGTAGGCGGCGGCGCACAGCAGGCCGGCCGCCAGGCCGGCATAGCCCAGGTACAGGATCCATAACAGCGGCGTGCGGCGGCTGGCCCAGGGACGCCAGCGCACCCATTGCACCAGAGCGATCAGCCCCAGCGCGGCCAGCGCGGCGGCCAGAGGCAGACGCCAGGCCATCAGGGACAAGGCGATGGCCAGCACGCTCAGACCCATCTGCCAATGACCGCTGCGCGTCTGCATGGGAATGGTCAGGCCCGGGATGGCCCGCATGGCGAAGAAAGGAATGACGCGGCGCGCGATCAGCAGCGTGATCAGGGCCATGGTCCAGAAGCCGCTGTAGAAGTAGGGCATGGGGTCCCGCCCCTGCAGCAGGCTGTACAGAAACAGGGCGTGGCTGGCGCCCAGCGCCAGCATGGCCAGGGGGATGCCGTAGTTGCGGCGGTTGCGGGCCAGCAGGATGACACGCGCCAGTTCCGCGGCGGCGGCCAGAAAGAACAGGGCGTCCAGCACCAGGGCGAGCAGCAGGCCGCCCGGCGCCAGCAGGCAGAAGCGGGCCGCGATCCATATCAGGCACAGGATGCCCAGGGCGGGGCCGCGCATCGTGCGCCGGCCCGTCCACGTGGCGCTGGCGGTCAGCAGAAAGCCGACGGCGATGGTGCCGATGAAGGCCCACAGCATTTCGTGGGCGTGCCAGTACAGGCCGGGCAGGGGCGCCCGGGCGAGCCAGCCGGGGGCGTACAGCCACAAGGCGATGCTGACCGCACCCCAGAGGGTGGACAGCAGGTACAGGGGGCGAAAGCCCAGTTCCAGGAAGGCGCGCCATTGCGGGCGGGAAGATGCGGCTGAGGTGTGCAGGGGGATCATGGCTGAATGCAATTTAAGATGTATTTGAAATATATCTTATGGCGCGAATAAAAAACAGCCCGAAGGCTGTTTCGCGGGTCAGTCGCTCTGCGGTTCCAGATCGCTGTCTATCATTTTGCGCAGCAGGTAGATGATGGCGACGCGTTCGGCCGGATTCAGGTTGCCCATGGTCAATTCGCTGATCTTCTTGGCGCGCGGAATGACGCGATCCAGCAGGGCCCGGCCTTCCTGGGTCAGGTCCACGATGACCTTGCGCCGGTCGTCTTTGTCCGGGGCCAGTTCAATCAGGTCCCGGGACTTCAGGCGCTGGATGATGCCGCGTATGGTGGCCTGGTCCACTGCCGTGGCCTCGACCAGTTCGGTCTGGGAGCTGGCGCCATGATCGCGCAAGGCGCACAGGGTCACGAACTGGATCGCGGTGAGCTGATTGTCGCCTACGTGCTGCTGGAAAATGGCGGTGTGCCGCTGGCCTGCCTTGCGCAGCAGGTGGCCGATCTGTTCGGTCACGTCATAGGGCAGGGCGTCGGCGTCCGGGAGGGAGTTGTTGGGCTGCATAGTCATTGTGTATGTTGTTTTACGGTGGGCAGGCCTGGCGCTGATCCAATATTCAAGTATAACTGCGCGCGGCTTGCCAGCGCCTGGTCCAGATCAGTCGGCGTTTGCTCCAGGAAAGTTCCTATATAGAGTGTGCTGCGTTTTAAATTAGTCTATACGCTTAAATTGCGAGGATTTTTCAGTATTCCTCAAGAAGGCGGTGGGGTCCTGGGCCAGGCGCTGGCTATTTTTGGATTATCCTTGATTTACAGGGGGTATCGAAAGATATTTTCTTGATAAAAATCAATCTGCGTGGCTTGACAAGTTAGTGCAAACCCTAGTGCGGCACATTATTTTCATCCTTATAAATAGTGTGTACACTACTAAAAAATGTGTATGAGGCGTCATTCTCCGGACGCCGTGATCAGGAGCTTATAAATGGAAAAAACGGTCAAGATTGCGATTGTGGGAGCAGGTCTTGGCGGAGCCGCTGCAGCGACTCTGCTGCAGCAGGCAGGCTTTGACGTGGAAGTGTTCGAGCAGGCGCCCGAGTTCTCGCGTCTGGGCGCCGGCATCCACGTGGGCCCCAACGTCATGAAGATCTTCCGCCGCATGGGCCTGGAAAAAGCCCTGGACGACATGGGTTCGCACCCCGACTTCTGGTTCAGCCGCGACGGCGAGACGGGCGACTACCTGTCCCGCATCCCGCTGGGTGAATTCGCCAAGAAGGAGTACGGCGCATCCTACATCACCGTGCACCGCGGCGACATGCACGCCCTGCAGATCTCCAGCATCAAGCCCGGCACAGTCCATTTCGGCAAGCGCCTGGAAACCATCGTGGACGAAGGCGATGTCGTTCGCCTGGAGTTCGCGGACGGCTCCCGGGTCAAGGCTGACATCGTGATCGGCGCCGACGGCATCCATTCCAAGATTCGTGAAACCCTGCTGGGCGTGGAAGACCCGATCTACAGCGGCTGGGTGGCCCACCGCGCCCTGATCCGCGGCGACAAGCTGGCCCAGTATGCCGACGATTTCGAAGACTGTGTGAAATGGTGGACGGACGATCGCCACATGATGGTGTACTACACCACCGGCAAGCGTGACGAATACTACTTCGTGACCGGCGTTCCGCACGAAGCCTGGGACTTCCAGGGCGCATTCGTGGACAGCTCGCAGGAAGAGATGCTGGCCGCTTTCGAAGGCTACCATCCGACCGTGCAGAAGCTGATCAAGTCCACGGAGAGCATCACCAAGTGGCCGCTGCGCAACCGCAATCCGCTGCCGCTGTGGAGCCGCGGCCGCCTGGTCATGCTGGGCGACGCCTGCCACCCCATGAAGCCGCACATGGCCCAGGGCGCCTGCATGGCCATCGAGGATGCCGCCATGCTGACCCGCTGCCTGCAGGAAACCGGCCTGGGCGACTACCGCAGCGCATTCGAGCTGTACGAAGCCAACCGCAAGGAGCGCGCCACCCGCGTGCAGTCCGTGTCCAACGCCAATACCTTCCTGCGCACGCAGGAAGATCCGGCCTGGGTCTATGGCTACGATCTGTACGGCCAGGAACTGAAGTCCGCCTGAGCCTGATGGGTGCCGGGGGGCGGGAGCGACCCGCCCGCCGGCACGGGTTTCTCGCGCGGTTCATGCCTGGTCGTCCTTCTTGGGGGAGGCGCCGGGCATGGAGCCGTCTGGCCGGATCGGAACAGCTGCTGTGCCGGCCCGGCCGCAAGTGTGAAGTTGCGGGCAGTTGATGCTGCTTGCTGTCTTGGGGGCGGCAAGGCTTTAGTGTGGCGCTGTGTCAATGGATGGCGCTGTCTATGCGGAGTTTTCTAGTTTACCAGGCAAATCAATAATTATCTGGAGATTTACAAGGTGCATTCATCCATTACCAGTCCTGCGGTCGCGATGGACGCGACACACAATCAGGACCTGTACAAGAAGATCATCTGGCGGCTGATCCCTTTCCTGTGCTTTTGCTATCTGGCCGCCTATCTGGACCGCATCAACGTCAGCTTCGCCAAGCTGCAGATGCTCGAGGACCTGCAATGGAGCGAGACCGCCTATGGCCTGGGCGCCGGTCTGTTCTTCCTGGGCTACATCCTGTTCGAAGTGCCCAGCAACCTGATTCTGGAGCGGGTCGGCGCCAAGCTGTGGATCGCCCGCATCATGATCACCTGGGGCCTGCTGTCGGGCCTGACCATGATGGTGACCACGCCTACGCAGTTCTACATCCTGCGCTTCGTGCTGGGCGCGGCCGAAGCGGGCTTTCTGCCCGGCGTGCTGTACTACCTGACGCTGTGGTTCCCCACGTACCGGCGCGGCAAGATCATCGCCCTGTTCATGATCGGCCTGCCCCTGTCCAGCGTGATCGGAGGCCCTCTGTCGGGCTGGATCATCGGCCATTTCGACCACTTGAACGGCTGGCGCGGCTGGCAGTGGCTGTTCTTCCTGGAGGCCATCCCGAGCGTGCTGCTGGGCATCCTGACCTTCTGGGCCCTGCCTAACGACTACCATTCGGCCAAGTGGCTGAGCACGGAAGAAAAAGCCCGCCTGGCTGCCGACCTGAAGGCGGACGACGCCGAAGGCAAGGGCGTCAAGCATAGTTTCAAGGACGGCTTTTTCAACCTGAAGGTGTGGATGCTAGGCGGGATCGACTTCTCCATCCTGCTGGGCACGTATTCGATCAGTTTCTGGATGCCGTCCTTCATCCGCGCCGCCGGCGTGCAGGATCCCTTCCAGATCGGCCTGATGACGGCGATTCCGTCCCTGGCCGGCGTGGTCGGCATGCTGTGGATCGGCGCCAGTTCCGACCGCCGCCGCGAGCGTCGCTGGCACCTGATCGTGCCCTTGACCATCGGCGCCATTTCCCTGGTGGCCAGCACCTATGTGACGCACAACGCCTGGATGACCGTGCTGTGCTTCACCGTGGCTTCGGGTGTGATCATGGGCGCCGTGCCGGTTTTCTTCAGTCTGCCCGCGACCTTCCTGAAAGGCACTGCCGCCGCCACCGGTTTTGCGCTGGCCTGCTCGCTGGCCAACATCGCCGGCCTGATCAGCAACTCGCTGATCGGCTGGGTCACCGATCTGACCGGTTCGGGAAGCGCCGCGCTGTGGCTGTTCGCCGGCAGCCTGTTGCTGAGCTGCCTGCTGGCCTACGCCTTGCCCGCCAAGCAGGTCAACCGCTAAGTTCCATTCATTGCCGGGGCCGGCCAGGCCCTGTGCACGACACACCCCGAAGGCAGGCGCAAGCCCGGCCTTCGGGGTGTTTTTGCATCTGGATCAAGGCAGGCCGCAAGGTTCGCCGCATGGGCGCGGTCCTCAGCGGTCTCGGTTCGCGCCGCTTCGATGAGTGATGATGCGGTCTATCAGGCCCCATTCCCGGGCCTGTTCGGCGGTCAGGTAGCGGTCCCTGTCCAGGTCGCGCTCCACGTCCTCGTAGGAGCGGCCGCAGTGCCGGGCATACAGTCGCGTGATGCGCTGCTTGGTTCGCTGCATTTCCTCGGCATGGATGAGCATGTCCGAGGCCTGCCCCTGGAACCCGCCCAGGGGCTGATGCACGTGCACGCTGGCATTGGCCAGGGCGGTGCGCTCGCCCGGCTCGCCGGCCATCAGCAGGAACGAACCCATGGAGCGGGCCGTTCCCATGCACAGCGTATGCACGGGCGGGCTGATGAACTGCATGGTGTCGTAGATGGCCAGGCCGCTGGTGATGACTCCGCCGGGGGAGTTGATGTAGAGCTGTATCGGCTTGCTGGGATGTTCCGATTCCAGGAACAGCAGCTGCGCGCAGACCAGGGCGGCGACGGCGTCGTTGACTTCCCCATTCAGGAAAATGATCCTGTCGCACAGCAGCCGGGAGTAGATGTCGAAGGATCGCTCCGCGCGGCCGGTCTGTTCTACGACCATGGGTACGAGCTGCATGACGTCGTTCATGATGTTTCCTTGGAAATGAAGGCTTGCGGCCTGCGGCATCAGGCGGCGAGCAGAAGATAGGGGGCGTCGTCGTTTGCCGCCGCGGACGAAGTCGTGCCGGGTGGCTCATGAATGATGGTGAGCGTGGTTCCGCCCGAGTCGTTGGGCCTGATCTGGAACGTGACTTGGCTCTCGAGAAAGGGGGGCGCGGGGTCGCGCAGCCGGTAGCGGATTTGTTCGGGAGCCTCCGAGGATACAGGCTCGGCCTGCGCCAAGGCCCGCCCGGGCAGCCAGGCCTCGCGATACTCGGGAATGCTGATCGCCCGCCAGACTTTTTGTGGCGGAGCGTCCAGCTCGTACTCGAGCACGAGCCCCTCGTGCAAGGGCGGGGAAACGGGGGGCGTCATTGATCCATGTCCTTGAGCAGGGATTTCAAGGCGTCCACCCGCGCGGGCCAGTAGGCGCGGTATCGGGACAGCCATTGCGCGATGGAGGCCAGGCCGTCCGGATTGACTTCGTAATTGACGAAACGGCCTTGCCGCTCTTCCTGGATCAGTCGGGCATTGCGCAGTACGGCCAGGTGCTGGGACATGGCGGACTGGCTGATATCCATGCCGGCGCGCAAGGCCGTCGCGTTCATCCTGCCTTGAGCCAGCTTTTCGAAGATGGCGCGGCGGGTTGGATCGGCCAGCGCCTTGAAGATGTCGTTTTCAATCATGACAACACATTAGCATTTGCTTATGTATTGTGCAAGCAACGTGCGCTTTGCCGGAAAAACGAGATGCGTGTATGGCCGAATGCGTAGCCCGCGCGCGGCGGGGGCCGGATCAGGCCGTCAGGGCTTCCTGGCCTTCCCGCAGCCAGGCGTCCAGGTCGGCGGTTTCGTAGAGGATTTCGGCGCTGAGCACGCGCAGCCCGGCGGGGCCGCTGTCCAGGATGCGGCGTTCGCCGCAGGACTGCTGCAGTTCCAGTTCGCAGCCGGGCAGGGTCTGGAGATGGCGTGCCAGTTGCCGCAACTGGTCCGGCGGGCAGCAAGGGCTGGATTGAAAGCGGCCGCGTTCCTTGCCGTTCAGGCGAATGATCAGGCGCAGGGGGTTCATGGAGTCTCCGCTTGGGTTTCAGGCCAGTAGTAGTTGTTGGGCGTGGAACGCGCGCCGAAGATGGCCTGGCCCACACGCACCACGGTGGAGCCTTCCTCGATGGCGATTTCGTAGTCGCCCGACATGCCCATGGACAGCTCGCGCATGCCTTCGGCATGAGCGATGTCGTTGCGCAACTGGTCGCGCAGGGTGCGCAGCAGCGCGAAGCAAGGGCGCACGCGGTCGGGGTCGGCGTCCATCAGGGCCAGGGTCATCAGGCCCTTGACGCGCAGCGCCGAAAATTGCGGCAGTTCGCGCACGAAGGCGTGCACCTGGTCGGGCGGCAGGCCGAACTTGCTGGCTTCGCCGGAGGTGTTGACCTGGACGAACACATCCAGGCTGCGGCCTTCGGCCTGAAGGCGGCGGTCCAGGATCTCGGCGGTCTTCAGTTTGTCCAGCGCCTGGAACTCGGAGGCGAAACGCGCCACAGATTTGGCCTTGTTGCTTTGCAGGTGCCCGATGACGGACCATTGCAGGTCCGGCAGTTCCTCGTGCAGTTCCTCGTATTTGCGTTCGGCTTCCTGTACCTTGTTTTCGCCCAGCATGCGGCAGCCGGCCTGATAGGCCAGGCGGATGCGGTCGGTGCCGAAGGTCTTGCTGACGGTGAGCAGACGTACGTCCCCGGCGGAGCGGCCGTTGCGCAGGCACGCCTGATCGATTCGTTGTTGTACCAGGGCAATGCGTTGACGAAATGCCTCTACACTGGTGGAGGTGGGATAATGTTCGGTATGAAGCAGGGTAGGGGCGGAGTCGGACATGGCGCACCAGAAGGGAATGAATGAAGACAGGCACGACCCTGAGGGCCGCATCAACCATTATGTCATAGGTCAAAATGAATATCCAGGGAACCAACGCGAAGGAACTTTTCGATGATATCCGCCAGCAAGTTGCCTTGGGGCACATCGCGCCGGGACAGGTGCTGCCGCCCGTGCGCGAACTGGCGCAGACGCTGGGGCTGAACCGCAACACGGTGGCGCTGGCCTACAAGCGGCTGGTCTCGGCCGGGGTGGCGGACGCCCAGGGCCGGCGCGGCACGCGCATCCGCGAATCCATACGCCAATTGGCCCGGGAGGGCCACGGAGCCAGCTCGGTGCTGCAGGACCTGGCCAGCGGCAACCCATCGCCCCAGCATCTGCCCACGCCGGCGCAACTGGTCCAGGGCGTGCGCGGCGGCGCCCAGTCGCTGTATGGCGCCGATCCGCTGATGCCCGAGCTGCGCGCCGTCTGCCAGCAGGTCTTTCACAAGGATACGCCGCTGAACACGGCCTATCACGTCAGCTATGGCGCGGTCGACGCCATCGAGCGCTTGCTGCAGGCGTTCCTGCTGGCGGGCGACAAGGTCGGGATCGAGGACCCGGGTTACCTGAACAGCATCAATTCAGTGCGCACCCTGGGCCTGAAGCCGGTGGGCGTGGCCGTGGATCCCGAGGGCATGGTGCCGCAGTCGCTGGAGCAGGCGCTGGCCGACGGCGCCCGCGCCCTGATCCTGACGCCGCGCGCGCATAATCCCACCGGATGTTCGCTCAGCCGCGGACGCGCCCGCCAGATCGAGCAGATCCTGGCGCGCTATCCGGATGTGCTGCTGATGGTGGACGATCATTTCTGGATGCTGGCCAACAGCCCCTATCGCAACGTGATTCCGCCGGGGCACCTGCGCTGGGCCCTGATCCGTTCCGTATCCAAGGGACTGGGGCCGGATCTGCGCGTGGCCCTGGTGGCTTCGGACACGCAGACGGCCGAGCGCCTGTCCCAGCGGCTGGCTTCCGGCGCCCAATGGGTCAGCCACTTGCTGCAGCAGATGGTGGTGCACGGCCTGACGGACGTCGGCCTCACGGCGCAGACTCGAGCCGCGCAGGCCGCCTATGCGCAGGCTCGCCAGCAATTGATGCAGGCGCTGAAAAAGCACCGCATCACTTTCTGGGACAGCGACGATGGCTTCAATCTGTGGGTGCCGCTGGACCGTGAAGCCGAGCCCGTACTGGCGGGCCTGGCCGCGCGGGGCTGGCTGGTGCGCTCCGGCCAGGTTTTCGGCGTGGGCCAGCCCGCGCAGGGCCTGAGGCTGACCTTTGCCAGCCTGGGCGCCGAACAGGCGCAGCATTTCGCTGCCGACCTGGCCCAGGTGCTGGGAGAAGCGGGCTAGGCCCGCTTCTCCCGGCGCACAGCGCAGGCGGCGCATGTTCAGGCATAGCCCACGCGCAGGATGCGTCCCGTCTCCACGCCTTCCACGCTGCGGCGGCAGGCTTTGGCGGCTTGCGCGGCGGGTATGGGCTCAAAGCCCGGAAAGTAGGGGCCGTAGTCGGCTATGGACTCGCGCAATGCGGTAGGGCTGAGCAGATTGATGCGGCCCTCGCGCCAATACAGGGCGCTGGCCTGTACGAAACCCTGCAGGGCCTGATTGATCGTGGCCGCTTCCAGGCCATCCCGGATGTACGCTCCGTCGCCCACGATGCCGCTGATCAGGGTGACGGAACCGCCCGGGTTCAGGAAGGGCCTGGCCAGCAACGTCAGCCGTATCTGGCCCATCAGCTTGTTGTTCAGGCTGGTCGCCATATCTTGAGGCTGCGCCTGTTCCCACGAGCCGAAATGCACCCAGCCCGTGGCCGAGATCAGGGCGTCGAAGGGGCCTACGCGCTCGAACAAGGCTTGTATGCTGGCCTCGTCCAGAATGTCGACCTGCTCATCCTGCCCGCTCCGGCTGGCGCGGATCAGCTCATGATCTCCCGACAGCTCTTGGGCAATGGCGCTGCCCAGCGTGCCGCTGGCGCCGACTAATACGATTTTCATGATGAACTCCTTTCAATGATGGACAGCCCCAGTGTGCGCGTTCGGGCCAGGAGCGCCCAGTAGCCGGCGGTTTGTGTTTTACTAATCAGTAGTTAGTAATTGCTATTGTTTACTTCGAGTTTGTTCTTGATAGGGAGTCATCATGGACGTCTTGCGTGCCATGCAGGTGCTGGCGGACGTGGCGGAAGCCGGCAGTTTCGCCGCCGCCGCAGCGCGTCTGGACATGTCCGCCGTCATGGTGGGCAAGTATGTCAAGGCGCTGGAGGACAGCCTGGGCGCGCCCTTGCTGCTGCGCACGACGCGGCGCCAGCAATTGACCGAGGTGGGCGAGGCCTACCTGGCCGAAGCCTATGCGGTGCTGGCGGGCGTACGCCGCGCCGAGCGCGTGGTCGAGAGCCGGCGCGACCGTCCGCAGGCACGGCTGCGCATCTCGGCGGCGGTCACCCTGGGAGAGTGCGTGCTGGCGCCTGAGCTCGCGCGCTTCTGTGTGCAGCATGAAGGGGTGAGCATCGAAATGGATCTGGATGATGCGCTGACGGATTTGCGGCAAAGCCAGGTGCATCTGGCCTTGCGGGTGGGCGAGCCGTCCGCCGGGCTGGATCTGGTGGCGCATGGCGTGGGCCTGTACCAGATGGTGATCTGCGCGGCTCCCGTTTACCTGGAGCGTTGCGGCATGCCCGTCTCCCTGGAGGAGCTGCCGGCCCATCAATGCCTGTGGCATCAGGTGTGGAGCGGGCGCTCGGCCTGGCAACTGCAGGGGCCCGGCGGCCCCGTGTCCTGGCCGGCGCACCGCGGTTTCGCGGCCAACAAAGGCGAGGCCCTGCGCCGCGCGGCGGTGGCCGGGGCGGGCCTGCTGATGCAGCCTAAGGTCCTGCTGCAGCAGGACCTGGACGCGGGCCGCCTGGTGCCGGTGCTGGAAGCCTTCACGCCGCGGGCGCGGCCCGTGCATCTGCTGTATGCGCCGGAGCTGCGGCGCATACCGGCTCTGGGCCTGCTGGTGCGCCACCTGCGTCGGCATCTGCCGGCGCAGCTCCAGTAAGGTTGCGCCTTAGACGAAGCGCAGCACGGACTGCACGTCCACGCGCGGTTTCTGGCTCCAGTTGCCTTCCGAGGCGTAGCCCACGGTGATCAGCATGGCGGGCACTTCCTGCTCGTCCAGGCCGAATTCGCGCGCCAGGGCGTCAGCGTCGAAGCCTATCATGGGGCCGGTGGCCAGGCCTTGGGCCTGCGCGGCCAGCATCAGCGTCATGCCGGCCAGGGAAGCCGAGCGGATGGCTTCGTCGCGCTGGCGCTGCGCCCTGTCGTGGTAGTTCTGGTGCGCCACGTCCGCCCATTTGCGGGCCACTTCTTCCTGGACCACGCCTTGATCCAGCGCAGGCTGCAGTTTGTCCAGCAGGCGGGTGTGGCCGTCCAGGCGGCCGCAGACGATGATGGTGGCGGCGGCGTCCACGACTTTCTGCTGGCCGTAGGTGATGGGCAGCAGGCGCTGCTTGGCCTGTTCCGACTGGACCACGACGAAGCTCCAGTTCTGCATGTTGTAGGCGGACGGCGCACGGGTCGCCAGATCGATCAGGGCGGTGATGGCGGACGGATCCAGGGCGCGGTCGCGATCATAGAAGGACGTGGAAACGCGTTGCTTGATCAGGTCGTGGGTAAGGTTGCTCATTGAAACTGTCCGATGCTGCTTGAGGAATCGAGGGCTTATTTTAGGAGTTGTCGGGAAGGGGCGCGACTGCTGGCCCATTGCACGGTCAGCACGCTGCCCAGCACCAGGATGATGCCGGCCAGGCTGGCGCCCGTCATGGATTGGCCCAGCAGCAGCCAGCCCAGGATGACGGCGGTGATGGGGCTGAGCAGGCCCAGCGAAGACACGGCGACCGGAGGCAGGACCGCGATGCCGCGGAACCACAGGGCGTACGACAGCAGGGCGCCGGCCAGGCACAGATAGGCGTAGCCGCCCGCCTGGGACCAGGTCAGGCTGCTGTCCAGCGGCGGGTCCACCCATAAGGCCAGCGGCGCCAGCATCAGCCCGCCCAGCAGGAGCTGCCAGCCGGTGAAGGCCAGCACGGGCAGGCCGCTGCGCCAGCGGCGCGAGAGATACGTGCCGCAGGCCATGCACAGAGCGCCCAGTATGGCGGCGGCCATGCCCCAGGCGTCCCACCGGCTTTGCGGCGACAGCAGGAGAATGCCCATGCCGGCAATGCCCGCCACGCTGGCGATCAGGGCCAGCGCCACGGGCCGTTTGCCTTCCATGGCCCAGGCCAGGGCGATGACGACCAGCGGCTGGGCCGCGCCTACGACCGCCGCCAGACCGCCGGGCAGCCGGTAGGCGGCAATGAAGAGCAGGGCCTGGAAGACGCCGATGTTCAGCGCGGCCAGGATCAGCACCCGGCCCCAGTCGCCGCGTGCGGGCGCACGCCGCATCCAGAGCAACAGCATCAGCCCGGCGGGAAAGCAGCGCAGGAAGGCAGCGATGAATGGCCGGCCCGGCGGCAGGATTTCGGTGGTGACGATATAGGTGGAGCCCCAGATGGCGGGGCCCAGGGCGGTGAGGAGCGTAAGGAGCCAGAGTTGCAGGCGGGTCATGATTTTATCTTGATGTCGAGATAATTCGCAGTCTACGCCGCATATATCTTAATATCAAGATAAAACAGAATCTCAGAGGTATTTGTGACCGGAACCGAACACCGAGACGCCGTTGATGCGATCGTGGATCAATGGCGCGAACAACGCCCGGACCTGCCGGATTTGCTGCCCATGGCGCTGCTGGGCCGCATGACGCGCTGCTCCTTGCTGATACAGAAGCAAATGGCCGAGTGCTTTCGCCGCCATGATCTGCAGCTGGGCGAATTCGACGTGCTGGCCAGCCTGCGGCGTGCCGGCGAACCCTATACGCTGGCGCCCACGACTTTGTTTTCCATGTTGATGGTCAGCTCGGGCACCATGACGCATCGCTTGCAGGGACTGGAGAAGCGCGGCCTGGTGGAACGCATCCCCGACCCGGAAGACGCCCGCAGCATGCTGGTGCGCCTGAGCGCCGCGGGCCTGGAACGGGTGGACCTGGTGGTCGCTGACCATCTGGCCAATGAAGACAGCCTGCTCACGGGGCTGGATGCGGCTCAAAGACAGTCCTTGAACGATTTGCTGAGGCTGTGGCTGCATCATCTGGAGTCGCGTCCAGCCTGAGCCGGTGTTAGAATGGCTGGATAAATACCCAGTCCAGCCCATGGCCGCTCCCGAACTTCCTCCTTTTTACTATCTGCATAATTTCCACCAGGTTCTGCGGTGGGTGCGGCAGCACAGCCTGGACCTGCTCGAACCCGGCCAGCTGGCCTGCGGCGACGCCTTCCTGCAGGTATCGACTTCGGCGCAGGCGCTGCTGGTACGGCTCATCATGCGCAAGGCGGACGTGTTCCGGACGGACAAGCTGCGCTATGCCGAAATCCCGGATCTGCCCGCGGCCGTGCAGGAGCTATCCGATGCAGGCCTGGCCCAGGCCGATCCGCAACTGGACCTGGACGAGCTCTTCCATCTGCATACCCTGCCGGAGTTGCGCGCGATGTTCGGTTCCTTGCCCTCGGGCGCGCGCAAGAGCGAATGCCGGGACTGGGTGGCGGCGCGGCAAGGCATGCAGGCCCGGCCTTATCCGGCATGGGTCTGCGCCGTTCATCCCGCCGGCGGATTGCTGCGCCTGCCGCAGGCCGTCTCGCAATGGGCGCAGCGCCTGCAATTGCTGTTCTTCGGCAATCAGTACCAGGACTGGTCGGAGTTCGTGCTCAGCGACCTGGGCCTGTACCGCTACGAGGCCATCGTACTGGATGAAGGCAGCCGCGCCTTCCGGCACCTGGATGATGTGCGCCTGTACGAGACCCTGTCCAGCCTGCGGGAGGCGCCCGAGCAGCCAGACGCGCAGCAATGGATGGAGCGCTTGCGGGCCGTGCTCGACATCGTCACGGACAGCGACTGGTTGCGCCGGCGCCAGGACAAGACCGTGTTCCAGCTTGGCCAGGAGGCGGAACGCCAGGCCTGGTGGGAACTGGCCGAGCAGGCGTACCGGCGCAGCACCTGGCCGGGGGCGCGGCACAGGCTCTTGCGGGTGCTGGAGCGCCGGCAGGACGGGGCGGCCGCCTGGCCCTTGTTTCAACAGGCCTGGGCCCAGCCCGAGAGCGAAGCCGAAGCGCAGAAGCTGGCGCGCATGCTGCCGCGCCTGCGCCGGCTGGCGCCGCAGGCGGCCGAACTGGAACCGGCTCCGGAGCCGACCCGGCCGCTGGCGCGCATGCAGCTCGTTCAATTGACTCTGCCCGAGGACGGCCAGCGCGTGGAATGGCAGGTCCTGGCGCACCTTCATTCCGACCTGGCGCCCGTGCACTACGTTGAAAACACGCTGCTGCCGGGCCTGTTCGGCCTCTTGTGCTGGGACGCCGTGTTCGCACCCCTGCCAGGGGCGTTTTTCCACCCCTACCAGAGCAGCCCGGCCGACTGGGGCAGTCCCGACTTCGTGGCGCGGCGCCAGGACTTGTTCGACCAGGCCTTGGCCATGCTGGACGGCCCGTCCTACCAAGACTGCATACGGTGGCGCTGGCGGGAGAAAATGGGCATGCAATGCCCCTTGCTGGTCTGGCCGGCCCTGGGGGAAACCGCACTGGAGCTGGCGCTGCGCTGCATTCCCGCCCGCCACTTGAAGGCGGTGTTCCGGCGCATGTTGCTGGACTGGCGCGAAAACCGCGCCGGCCTCCCGGACTTGATCCGTTTCCTGCCCGCCCAGGGCTGGTACGAACTGATAGAGGTCAAAGGGCCGGGCGATCGCCTCCAGGACAACCAGCGCCGCTGGCTGGCTTATTTCGAACAGCATGGCATTCCCGCGCGGGTGTGTCATGTCAGCCGGGAGCCGCAGGCATGAACGCGCTTGCGGTAGGCGTGCGCGCCTTGTGCGAATTCACCGCGCGCAGCGGCGATCTGGATTTGCGCTTCACGCCGGCGCCCAGCGCCCGGGAGGGCATGCAAGGTCACGAACAGGTGCGGCTGCAGCGCCCGCAGCACTATCAGGCCGAAGTGCCCCTGGAGCTGGAATTCGAAGGCCTGCTGGTGCGCGGTCGCGCCGACGGCTTCGATCCCCAGGCTTTGCGACTGGAGGAGATCAAGACCTACCGGGGCGCATTCGAGCGCATTCCGGAACATCATCGGCGCCTGCACCGCGCGCAGGCCATGATGTATGCCGCCATGCTGTGCCGGGAGCGCGATCTGCAGGGCCTGAGCGTCAGCGTGGTGTATTACCACGTGGACAAGCACAAGGAGACGGCGCTGGCGGAGTATGCCAACCGCGCCCAGTTGCAGGAATTCTTCGAGCAGCAATGCCGGCTGTACCAGCAGTGGGCGCGGCAGGAGCAGAGGCACAGGCAGGCGCGTGATCAGATCTGCCGCGAACTGCGTTTTCCTTTCGAGGGCTTTCGCGCCGGCCAGCGCGAGCTGGCGGTGGCGGCCTATCGGGCGCAGCGCGACGCCCACTGCCTGATGGCCCAGGCGCCCACGGGCATAGGCAAGACGCTGGCCGTGGTGTTTCCCGGATTGAAAGCCATGCCCGAGGCAGGCCTGGACAAGCTTTTCTACCTGACGGCCAAGAATTCCGGCCGACAGATGGCGCTGGACGCCCTGGGGCGCCTTGCGCCCGCCGCGCCGGCGCCCTGGAGGGTGCTGGAGCTGGTGGCGCGGGACAAGCAATGCGTGCACCCCGACAAGGCCTGTCATGGCGAATCCTGTCCCCTGGCGCAAGGCTTTTACGATCGCCTGCCGGCGGCGCGCCGGCAGGCCGTGGAAGTGGCCGTGCTGGATCGTGATGCCCTGCAGACCGTGGCCCGTGAACACGCCGTCTGCCCGTATTACCTGAGCCAGGAGATGCTGCGCTGGACGGACGTGGCGGTCGGCGACTACAACTACTATTTCGATACTTCCGCCATGCTGCACGGCCAGACCCTGGCCCAGCAATGGCGCAGCGCCGTGGCCGTGGACGAGGCGCACAATCTGCTGGATCGGGCGCGCAGCATGTATTCGGCCGACTTGTCGCAGGCGGAGCTGCGCAGCGTGCGCAAGGCGGCTCCGTCGGCCCTGAAACGGCATTTCGGCCGCCTGATGCGCGCCATGGACGACTGCCTGTCGGAAGAGGGCACCGCCCGGATGGGCCTGGACAGCGTGCCGGCGGCCTTGCTGCAGGAATGCGAGCAGCTGGCGGCGCGCCTGGGCAGCCATGTGGCCGACCATCCTTTGCCGCAGAACAGCCCCTTGCTGCAAGCCTATTTTTCAGTTCTGTTCTTTGCCGACCTGGCGGAGCGCTTCGGCGCTCATTCCCTGTTCGATGTGCTGGCGGAGCGCGATGGCGTCACGCTGCGCATCCGCAATGTCGTGCCGGCGCCGTTCCTGCAAGAGCGCTATGGCGATGCGCACGGGGTCGTGCTGTTTTCGGGCACCTTGACTCCTGTGGATTTCTACCGCGACCTCCTGGGCGTGCCCGAACGCAGCCCCATCCTGGAGGTGCCTTCGCCCTACAAGGCCGAGCAGTTGCAGGTGCGCCAGTATGCGGGTCTTTCAACCCGCTATGCCGATCGCGAGGCCAGTCTGGACAGCCTGTGCGGCATCGTGGCGCAGGCCTATGCCGAGCAGCCCGGGAACTACCTGCTGTTTCTGAGCAGCTTCGACTACCTGAACCAGGTGCGCCAGGCGCTGCAGCAGCGTTCACCTGAGCTGCCCTTGTGGTGTCAGACGCCGTCCATGACGGACGAGCAGCGCGCCGACTTTCTGGCGCGCTTCACGCCCCAGGGGCGGGGCATCGGGCTGGCGGTGCTGGGCGGCGCATTTTCCGAAGGCGTGGATCTGCCGGGGCGCCGCCTGCTGGGGGCGTTCATCGCCACGCTGGGGCTGCCGCAGTTCAACGAGGTCAACGAGTCGGTGCGGCAAGTCATGGCCCGGCTGTTCGGGGAACGCCGGGCCTACGATTACACCTACTTGTATCCGGGCCTGCGCAAGGTCACACAGGCCGCGGGCCGTGTGATTCGCGATGAACAGGATCGGGGCTATGTGCATCTGCTGGATGAGCGCTACGGGCAGCGGCGGGTGCAGCAGCTGCTGCCGGACTGGTGGCGGATCGAACAGGCTCGGCTTCCCGCTGGCGCTGCACGATCAGTTCGGTGATCAGCTGGGCCGTGGCGGCGGACAGCGTCCAGCCCAGATGTCCGTGACCGGTGTTGTAGTAGACGCCGGGGCGGCTGCCGGCCTGCACGCGCGGCATCATGTCGGGCATCATGGGCCGCAGGCCCGCCCAGGGCACCACCCGGTCCGTGGCCGCGTCGCGGAAGTTGCGCCGCGTCCAGTTCACCAGCGGGGCGATGCGGTCCGCCCGGATGTCTTTGTTCATGCCGTTGTATTCGGCCGTGCCGGCGACCCGAAGCCTGTCCTTGCCCAAGCGGCTGGTCACGATCTTGGCTTCCTCGTCCAGCAGGCTGACCCAGGGAGCGGCCGCCTGGCTTTCGGGCGTGTCCAGATACGCGGAAATCGAATACCCCTTGACCGGGTAGATGTTGATGTAGTCGCCCAGCAGCTTGGCCAGATGGCGGCTGCCCACGCCGGCGCACACCACCAGGGCGTCCACCTGCAGGCTGTGGTTCTGCGCTTCGGCGCCTTCGCCGGTGCGCAGCTGGATCTGGTGGGGCGGGCCGCAGCGCACGCCCAGCACCTCGGTGTCCTGCAGGAAGCGCACGCCGCGCTGCTCGCAGGCGCGCGCCAGGCCGCGCGTGAATTTATGGATGTCGCCCGTGGCGTCCGACGGCGTGAAGAATCCGCCATAATAGGTGCCTTGCAAGGTGGGCTCGATCTGGTGGATTTCCTCGTTGGTTACGGTATGGCGCTCCAGCCCGCCGCGCTTGAGCAGTTCGCTGACCCGCTTGCCCGATTCAAAGCCGTAGGCCGTGTGATAGATGTGCAGGATGCCGCGCTTTTCCAGGTCGAAGTCGATATGCTCGTCCTCGGCCCATTGGTACAGGTGCTCGCGCGCGGCGATGGCCAGCTTCACGGTTTCCACCGTATTGTGCTCGTAGCCGGAGATCGCGCGCACGAACTGGCCCATCCAGCTGTACTTGTGCCAGCTGGGGCGAGGGTTGAAGAGCAGGGGGGCGTCCTTGCGCATCATCCATTTCAGCCCCTTCATGATGGTGCCGCGGCTGTTCCAGACTTCGGCATTGCAGGCGGACAGCTGGCCGCCGTTGGCGAACGAGGTTTCCATGGCGGGGTAGCGCAGGCGGTCGATGACGGTGACCTGGAAACCCTGGCGCACGAGGGCGTAAGCGGTGGTGACGCCGGTGATGCCGGCGCCGATGACGGCGATGTGAGACATGGCAGGCTCCTGATAGGTGAATTGCCGCCGGTCGGTGGCAATACCCCATCTGTCCTGTGACCTGAGAGTTTATCCGGCCGGGCGCCGGGCTCCTTCGGTGGGCGCATTGCGCCGCTCTCCAGATTGTCGGGCTGGTACGATCCTTTTGCCTGAGAGATTCCGGGGTGGTTGCTCCGTCGGCGCCTGAGCGAACAGGTCTCTTTCATACCGCCTGTGATGACATTTCTACATTAATCCTGGCCGGCCCTAAGGGCAATCAGGGTAAACCAAGGTGGCGCCGCGGCGCCTTCTGCTTTGCCGGCGCGGCAGCAGGCCGCGAATTCAGTCCAGCCGGAAATGCGTGCCCAGGCTCAGAGGCCGCTCCAGCGCCGCCTGTGCCAGCAGCCAGGCCGTGTCCACGCGCAACGCCATGGCCTGCCGGTCGGGCGTGGGCGCGCCTTCCTGCAACAGCGCGCGCCAGTCCTGCAGCGTCTTCACGGCCCGGGCCAGCCCGGCGCCCTGGCGACGCAGGCCGACGTGTTCCTGCATCAGCGCCTTCAGGGCGGGCAGGGTCGGCGGCCGCGGGCCCGTTCCCGTGGCGGCGGGCGGGGGCGTCAGGGGAGCGCGCGCTTTCTGTTCGCTGGAGGCGATGGCCCGCGCCGCCGCCCGGCCCATGACCACGCACTCCAGCAAGGAGTTGCTGGCCAGCCGGTTCGCGCCATGCAGGCCGGTGCAGGCCACTTCACCCACCGCGTACAGGCCGGG
Organism: Pseudomonadota bacterium; assembly: GCA_023425645.1. GTDB lineage: Bacteria > Pseudomonadota > Gammaproteobacteria > Burkholderiales > Burkholderiaceae_B > Alcaligenes. The sequence continues at coordinate 9,637 of JAFACG010000014.1, read as the reverse complement.
CGCCGAGCTGCGGCCGTGCAGATCGGTGTATACGCCGCCGCAGCTGTAGTGCGCTGCCGGTGCAACAGGAACCAGGTCGCGGCGCAGGTCCAGGCGACGCTGCAGCGCTTGTTGCAGAGCGCGGGGGAAATGAGCTTGCAAGGTCTCGGCGCCCAGGTGGCGCACGTCCAGCCAGACATGGTCCCGCCCGTCGCGGCGCATCTGTTCGACGATGGCGCGCGACACCACGTCACGCGGAGCCAGTTCGGCGCGATGATCGTAGTCGGGCATGAAGCGCCGTCCTTGGGCATCCAGCAGATGGCCGCCTTCACCGCGCAAGGCTTCGGTCAGCAGCAGAGGAGCGGCGTCGCCGCGCAGGCAGGTCGGATGGAACTGGACGAATTCCAGGTCCTGGATGCGGGCGCCGGCGCGCCAGGCCAGGGCCACGCCCTCGCCATGCGCGCCGGCGGGGTTGGTGCTGTGTGCGTAAAGCCGTCCCAGTCCGCCCGTCGCCAGCACCACATGGTCCGCCCGGAGGGTTTCGCGGGTGCCCAGGCGGCGATCGTAGAGGTCCACGCCGGCGACGCTGCCTTGCTCGTCGCGCCGCAAGTCCAGCACCTGGCAGTGGCTGCGAAGGCGGATATGCGGGGCCTGCGCCAGCTCGCGCAGCAAGGCCTGCATGATGGCCAGGCCGCTGGCGTCGGCCGCATGGGCAATGCGGCGTCGCGCATGACCGCCTTCACGGGTCAGATGCAGTCGTCCGTCCGGCATGCGGTCAAAGGGCACCTGCCTGTCCAGCAGCCATTGCACGGCTTGCGGCGCGGCTTGCAGGATGTGGCGCACGACTTGCGGGTCGCCATGGTAGGCGCCGGCGGCCAGGGTGTCGTCCACGTGCTGTTCCAGGCTGTCCTCGGCGTCCAGGACGGCGGCGATGCCGCCCAAGGCCTGGGGGCTGGCGCCGCAGGGCAGGGGGGCCTGGCTGAGCACGGTGACCGCCATGGTCCGGGGCAGGGACAAGGCCAGGCTCACACCGGCCAGGCCGGCGCCCACGATCAGTACGTGCGTCTGCATCAGGCGGCTCCCACGTCCTGAAACAGGGCGGCGTGTTCGGCAAGGTCGGCCCGCACGCGCAAGCTGGTCTGGCGCTCTGCCGCGAAATCCAGCATGCGCTGCAGCGAACGGCGCGCATCCGCGGCCAGGGCCGGGTCTATCTGTATGCCGGGGCCGCCCTGCAACAGGCTGGCCTTCAGGGCGTGCAGGGAGTTCAGGGCCATCCAGGGACAATACGCGCAGCTTTTGCAGGCGGCGCTCTCGCCCGCGGTCGGCGCGGCCAGAAAGGTCTTGCCCGGCGCCTGCTGGCGCAAGGCATGCAGGATTCCCTGGTCCGTGGCCACGATGAAGGTGTCGGCGGGATGCCGGCAGGCAGCCTTGATCAATTGGGTGGTGGAGCCGACCACATCGGCCAGGGCGATCACGCCGGCCGGAGACTCCGGGTGGACCAGCACCATGGCATGCGGATGGGCCTGCTTCAGCGCCTGCAGCGCGTCCGCCTTGAATTCGTCGTGGACCAGGCAGGAGCCCTGCCACAGCAGCATGTCGGCACCGGTCTGCTGCTGGATGTAGGCGCCCAGGTGACGGTCCGGCGCCCACAGGATCTTGCGGCCCTGGGCATGGAGGTGGCGCACGATGTCCAGCGCAATGGAGGAGGTGACCACCCAGTCGGCGCGCGCCTTCACGGCGGCGCTGGTGTTGGCATACACCACCGCCACGCGGTCAGGATGGGCGTCGCAGAAGAGAGCGAAATCCTCGGGTGCGCAGCCCAGGTCCAGGGAGCAGGTGGCCTGGTCGTGCACTGCCAGCACGCGCTTGTCGGGGCTGAGAATCTTGGCCGATTCGGCCATGAAGCCCACCCCGGCCACCGCCACGGTGCGCGCCGGATGCTCCTGGCCGAAGCGCGCCATTTCCAGGGAGTCGCCCACGCAGCCGCCGGTTTCCAGCGCCAGGTCCTGTAGCTGCGGATCCGTGTAGTAATGGGCCACCAGAACGGCGTCCTGTTCGTCCAGCAAGCGGATCAGCTCCGCTTTCAGGGCCTGGTCGGCCCCGGGGCTGGCGGACGCGGCCGGTACGGCCTGCCAGGCCGTATGACGTTGCAGGGCTGCGCCATTTGTTGGTTGGCACACGTCGATAGGGTAGTGCTGAGGCATGATCTTCCTTGATGCTCAAATTGAGCATAATTAAATGAAAAAAAACCGGCGGACCAGATCGCTTCAGAGTGCCTGTTTCCCGAATTCTATTATGCTTTTTTTGAGCATAAATGGGAAAAACAGCCGGCGCAAGCGGTGTTTCATACATTGTGGCAATGAGTCCGCCGGTGCGGGGCATAAGCGCAGCGGCTGAAAGCGGCACGGTGCCCCGGCCTTATGGCCGGAGTTTCTTCACCCTGAAGCAGGGGCGCCTAGCGGCATCGACATTGCGGACGCAGGCCTGGCCGAGGACGGCAAGGCTTGCACGAGGAAGCGTGCTCAGGGAGCTGGATTCGGGTAGCGGCCATGGATGTCGTTGACGGCCGCGATCAGCTCGTGGTCCAGCGTCACGTCCACGCTGGCGATGTTCTCGCGCAATTGCTCCAGTGTTGTGGCGCCGATCAGATTGCTGCTGGTGAAAGCCTGCTGGTTCACCCAGGCCAGGGCCAGCTGCGTGGGCGTCAGGCCGTGCCGGCGCGCCAGCTCGTTGTAGGCCAGCGCGGCTTCGCGGGCGTTGGGGCCGTCGTAGCGCTTGAAGCGCTCGTACAGGGTCAGGCGGCCCTTTTCGGGACGCGCGCCGTGGTCGTACTTGCCTGTCAGCACGCCCATGGCCAGGGGCGAGTAGGCCAGCAGGCCCAGGCCATCGTAATGACAGAACTCCGACAGGCCCTCCTCGAACACTCGATTGAGCAGATTGTAGGGGTTCTGTATGGTGGCGATCAGCGGCAGCGAGCGGTGGCGGGCCAGTTCCAGGAAACGCGCCACGCCCCAGGGCGTTTCATTGGATACGCCGATGTGCCGCACCTTGCCCTGGCGCACGAAGTCCTGCAGCACCTCCAGAGTCTCTTCGATGGGCACGGTGTCTTCGTCTTTCCAGGGGTAGCTGCGCTGGCCGAAGGTGACGGTGCTGCGGTCCGGCCAGTGCAACTGGTACAGGTCCAGGTAATCCGTCTGCAGGCGGCGCAGACTGTCGTGCAGGGCTTGCTCCAGGTTCTTGCGGTCCAGACTGGTGGCGCCGTTGCGGATATGGCCGGGACGCTTGGGGTCGCGCTGGGGGCCGGCAACCTTGCTGGCCAGCACGATGTCCTGGCGGCGCCCGCTCCTGGCCAGCCAGGTGCCGATGTATTGCTCGGTCAGTCCTTGCGTGGCGGCCGATGGCGGCACGGGATACATCTCCGCGGTGTCCACCAAATTCACGCCCAGTTCCAGGGCCAGGTCCAGCTGCGCGTGCGCGTCGGCCTCGCTGTTCTGCTCGCCATAGGTCATGGTGCCCAGGCCTATCAGGCTGACGTCCAGGTCGGTATTGCCCAGCTTGCGGTATTTCATTGCATCCACTCCCGAAAACGCAGGGCCGGGCGGCCCTACAACAAAAAGGACCATGGTAGCGTGTTTCATGGGCTGCCCGGCCCTTGCCCCTGGGGTGCGGTGGCTTTTTGCGGACTGCGTTTTGTCCTGGAGAAGCGCGAAAAAAAGCCGGCTCATTGGCGAGCCGGCGTTGCAGGAACTTGTCGCATCGATCAGGCCGCCTTGTCATGTTCCGGAGCGGCGGGGGCCTGAGGGTCGGGATGATGGGGCAGGGGCGGCAATCCGTGCTTGGCGCGCAGGCGCTGGCAGTCCGGGTTGGGGCTGCCGTCGGCTTCCCAGATTTGATAGTCGCGGCAGGGGTTGGGGCGGTCAGGGTAGATGGCGCAATGGATGCCGGGCTGGCCCAGCGTGCCTCGCAGGGCGATGCAGCGCCCGCCGCCTTGTTCGGTGCCTTTCATACAGGCGCGCAAGGGGCCGATTTTCGTGGTCAGTTCCACCGGCACCGTACCTCCTGTCTCGCCGGCCAGCTCGCCGCTGTAGAAGGATACGCGGAAATGCGAACAGCATACGCCGCAGCTCAGGCAGGGATTTTCGTCAAAGACCTCGTCATTGGGCGGGTCGTAGCGGACGGCGTCCAAAGGGCTTTCCTGCACGCCGGGCAGATCACGCAAATCGGTCGGGAGAGGGGGCAGATGAGAGGAAGTCATGATCGAGGGTGTCCCGGTACAGACGCGCACCCGGTCAGGCCCGATACGCATCCAGAGCGTAAAGCAGATATTTTATTTTTGCGCCGTGATCCTGGATAGAAAAATCTGCGGTCCCGTCGGCGTTATGGTGCGGCGCGGAGACAGGTAGAGTGTGTCTTTATGTATCTTTGGCCGGGATCCATGAAAAACCACCGCCTGAGCAGAGTCCAAGCGGAACTGCTCAATATTCCTTTGTTAACAATGAGCTAGGGGATTTCCCAAGTCTTTCCCGGCGCCTGCTCGAACCGCCGGCAGAAAAAAGTTCACTTTTTTTGAAGAAAAACGCAGAAAGGTGTTGACAGCAACTTCAGGGAAGGGCTATTATTTCATTTCTTCACCGCAGGCGGTTAGCTCAGTTGGTTAGAGCGCTACGTTGACATCGTAGAGGTCGCTGGTTCGAATCCAGTACTGCCTACCATTCCCTTCTCCGATGTTGTTCGCCACGCGCCGAACCAACAGCCAAAATCCCCAAAAAATCAATTATTTAGAGCGTTCTAGCTGTCCGTTCAGGTTCGGTTTTGTCCGTCAAAGTCCGTCCTTGTCCGCCGCTGTCCGGCTGTTTTCTTCACTCTAATTTTCACTCATGATGGTCCCGTGTTGGATCTTCATGGAAAAAGTGAAATGGCAGTGAAGAAGTTGAACGACAGACAGATTCGCGTAGCAAAACCGCGTTTGCGTGCAATCGATCCGCGTCATGATGCTGACTTTGTTGAGTATGCGTTGTCGGATGGCGGCGGTCTGTACTTGATCGTCAAACCGACCGGCGCAAAGTCATGGTCTTATTTGTATCGCTCGCCTAAGACCGGAAAAAACGCACGCCTTGGCCTTGGGCTATATCCGCAAGTCTCACTTGGTGCTGCGCGTGAGCGCGTTGAAAGTTTGTGGGAGTTAGTCGCCCGTGGTCACGACCCGCGTGACGTTGAACGTGCTGAAAAAGCAGCGCAAGAAGCTGCACGTACACGTGAGCTGGATACGTTTGGACGTCTTGCGAAGCGCTGGCATAGTGAAACTGCGGTTGCTCGCGGGTGGGTAGCTGGACACAAAACTCGGCAGTGGGGGTTGCTCGAAAATTGGACGTTGCCGGAGCTGCGTGACATTCCGATTGCAGACATTACGGAGCGTCAAGTTGCCGGTTTGCTGCGTGCTGTACAGCTTGCCGGGAAATGAGAGACAGCGCTAAGAGTTCGTGGCGTGATTCGTGATGTTTTCGAGTACGCCCGTGATCTTGGCGTTCCAGACGTTCCTGATTTTGTGCGAACTGCTCGAAATTTGGGCCGTTTGCATCAGCCAACGGTAGAGAACTTTCCGGCTATCACTGACCCGACCCGCCTGGGCGAACTGCTACGCGCAATGCGCGGCTATGAGGGCCGGGGCGTTGTTGTGCGTGCTGCTTTGAATCTGTTGCCTTTGCTTGCCCAGAGGCCCGGACAGATCGCAAAAATGGAATGGTCGCAACTGGATCTCGATAATCGTCTGTGGGCCGTTCCTGCTGAGATTATGAAAATGCGAGCTGGCGACAAGTCGAGGCGTCCTGATTTTCTTGTTCCGCTGCCGACGCAAGCTGTTGAAATTTTGCGGGATTTGCAGCGCTGGACGGGCCAGAATCAATACGTTTTTGCAAGCCATCGAGCCGGTCGTCATATCAGCGATAACACGCTGGGCGCGGCTTTGCGGGCGCTCGGCTACGACACTCAGCGTGATGTGACGCCACACGGCTTTCGCACTACGTTTTTGACACTCGCACAAGAGAAATTCGGCTCAGAAGTTGCGGCTGCTGCTGACCGCCATCTCGGCCATCTGCCAAAAATTGAAGGAGCTGCAAGCAGTCTCGGCGAAGTCTATAACAGAGCAATGCTGCTTGATGAACGCCGCGTGTTGATCCAAAAGTGGGCGGACTATTTAGATCAGTTGCGGGATGCGCCGTTTGCCGATGTGCTGCCGATCTCGCGGGCGGCCTGATTTTTTTATGTGTATGGAACAACGGGACGCAATCGAGAGCGCACATCAAGAAATTGAAGCGATTCTGAATGTGCTGATTGAATTGTTTGTTTCGGAGACAGACAGTCAGAACGAAGCTGCGGCTTTTCTGTTGATCCGGGTTAGAAATTTGATACGGGCTGTGCGCCCTGATTTTTTAGAGTGAGTGCGTTATGAAACAATGGTTTGCAGTAGAAGAACTCGTTAGTGGTGTTCAAAATATCGTGACTGAACGAGAGTTTCTAGATCAGTGTGAAAGTGCAAGCGTCAATGACTCCGAGGCCCGCGAGTGGGGTCTGGAAACTTTGTCAGTATGTGGCTTGTTAGCTACCTAAGAGCAATTCCTGTAAATTCAGGAAATTGAACCTGGCGCAAATGCAGGCCCAACGGGGCTCATTTGCGTCGGAATAAACAAAGGCCCTCATTTTGTGGGCCTTTGTGTTTGAGTCAAACTCTCAGCTTTATGTATTAGATTGGAGCTAGTTGGCTCCAAAATTCTTCTGATTTTTGAAAACGAGCATCGATGGCTTCCAGTTCTGGACGCTTTTGGGTGCCCGAGGAGTGAGCTATCAGTTCTGTTAGCGTCATTTCGATGGCTTTGCCAAGTGACGGGAACAAGTACCAGCGTATAGCCATCCTCACGGCTAATGAAATTGCTAGACAAGGTAGATGGTGCTAGTTCCACTACAAAGGGAATAGCCTGATCGATAGAGGCGCTCAAAACATAGGACGAGCCGGTGATCATCACGACAAACACTACAGCGCCAGGGTAGCCGATGAGCTTGGGAAGAAGAGGATTTTCTAGCATTTTATATGTCGTGCTGCCCCGCGTTTGGCCGGGCTTGCCATCCTTCGACCAGCAGGTCTTGCGTGCTTCCTTCGCTATGTCGGTATCCAGATATGGCTCGCCGAAAAGAGAGCATCCGACCCCTAATGCCATTTTTGCGAGGAAGCGTTGATCGAAGCGTAGATTAAAACTAGCTTGACAACCGACGCCGTTTGCATTTAAGGCAGCCATGATGGTTTCAACGTTTGACTCATCGTCCATCGTCCGAACATCAAAACCAGGAAGCTCTTCGATCTGTCCGATAATCTTCGCGCAGAGGATTTTTCGGACCTTTTTGTGCTTGAACATTTGAAGGAAACTTGCGATGCCGATTTGCCAGCGAACTGGGTCTTGCCCGGTAAGGCATAGATATGCAGTCGACGGCTTCTTTTTCTTGTCGATTGGATTGCCACCGGAATAGCCATGCAGGCGTTCGTCATTTGCACGAAGCCAAATGATCGTTTCTCCAGATGGACCGGTCCAGTGTTCGGCAACTTGCTCATCGTCAATAATTAGCCCTGAGATCCTGCTTAGGCCTATGCAAACCAAGGGAAAAGGTGGGTCAGTCAGAGTCGTGTATAGCTTATGAGCGGCAATGCTAAGACCATTTGTCACGAACCATGATTTTGCGTAGGCAGCATCAATGAAGAGACCAAGTCTGTTATTGCATTGCTTGCAGACATTCTGAAGCATGTATTGTTGAGGGGCAAACTCGCCACCCATGAATTGTGGAATTGCATGCTCAAGGCTTTTTTCATTTTCAGATTTTTCATCTTCGCAATACAAGCAGAAAAAGCTAGTGCTCGTCATGAATCTTCTCTCCTTGGTCTTTATACCGGCATTAATTTTGTTTTACTGTAATTTACCGTTCAAGACTGCGATTGCGTCTGTGATCTACAGCATCGTACTCGTCATCATTATGACGCTGGGGCGAGCGTTTAGCAGCTTCTTCTGCTGCACGATTTGCGCGTCGTTCGCGCTCTTGATCTGCGAGTTCAGGATGCTCGTCTGTTGCGATTTTAATCGTTCTAAATAAGCGCTCTCGCGCAGTCCCGGCGGGCGTGCTATCGAGTTGTTCGACTGCTTTTTGATATCGTTCCGTTGCTGTCTCTAGCGCTGCGGCGCGTTGCTGTGACTGTCGCTCATCGTGTGCTTGAGTAATTTTTGGCAGTGCTTTGAGCAAATCGGGATCATTGAATGCAGACTGCTGCATTTTGCTAATCTGGCTTTCAAGCTTCTGAGCATGTTCGCGTCCTTTTTCTAGTGACTCACGCCATTTTTTATGCTCATCAGTTTCGGTGAGAACTGGCGTACGAAAAAGCCTTTTCTTCAAGTAAATACCATCTTCAGGTTCGGACTGTTGATGTTGTGAAATCCGTTGATTCAAGCGTTCAAGCTGCTCATGAGCGAGAGAAAGTGGGCCTTCAAAAAAGCCTGTTTTTGCTGCTTCGCGCTGATCGAATGCGTCAAGCAGCAAGCGTTTCTGCTGTTCAGAAAGCGTGTGTGGTTTGACTGAATCAGACATGGTTTCGCGCACTGCGCCAACGGCAGCGGAGCCAACCGCACCGGCTATAGCGGTTGTTTCATCAACTGGCAGAGCAGACAGACTTGCAAGTAACGCTTTTGAATCGATTGCCATGTTTTTCACCTCATGAAGTGGTTTTTCGGGCGCAGCCCGCGCCCTGGTTGACTGGCCCCCCGGGGCCGCTTGGGTTGTACGCTTATTAAAAGACGGGTCGTTGCTGCGACGCTTTGGACGTTGACCGACGCCCTCGGCGGGCGCGGAACCGGCCAGCGGGGCCGCTTTCGCGGCTTGCTCACGTAGTTTTTTGGCTCGACGCTGTACCGCTGCTGGCGCAGCATCAGCTAAATCTGTGGGCGTGATTTTTGAACGTGACAGAGCATCTTGATACTGACGCTGCTGTTCGCTGCTTAGACGTAGGTTGCGCCGGTATGCCGGAGTCTCAGTCCAGTGGTAGCGGCGCTTTAGATCTCCAAGACTTGCGCCCAGGCTGCGGCCCGCGAGCCTGGGGCCGTTATTTAATTGGTATGTGACGCCATGAGCTTTTTGACCCGGCGTGCCGGCATAGCGCATTGTGATGCCCTGGTCACGCAAGAATTGGCGCAGCAGCTCGGGATCATTGATCTGAGCGGCGTCAGCGAGTCTTAAAGCGCGCTGTACTGACGCTTTCGTTATGTTCTCTACACCTTCATGCGCGTTTTCATTGTGCGCTTTTGCGCTATGACGACGCTCGTCGCGTGACTGCCTAGACCAGTTGCGGCGGGCACCGGGGCCCTCTTTTTTCGTGGGATCACGCTCAGCATTTTGCTCAACAAACTCAATGTCTCCGCGCTGGGCGGCACGTATAACTTGTTCTTCAAGCTTGAAATGCCCGCATCGCCAACGTTCAACTTGATGATTTGAAATGTGTGACTGAATCGCCCCGGGTTTTGCGGAGGCTCCAACCGTTGAGAGAATGGAGCCACTAGGAGCAAGCAGAACAAGTTTTCCCGGGAAGTTCGTGAACGCGCGGTGCGTCTGGTGCAGGAGCACCGTGGCG
>JAFACG010000041.1 GCA_023425645.1 Pseudomonadota bacterium | reverse complement strand
ACATCAACATCCTGCAGGGCGCCAGCCTCCAGGGCGACATCCTGTCCAATTACTCCTCGCGCGATGAGGACGGCGAACTGCGCCTGACTCGCCTGAGCTTCGGCCAGAAAGCCGATGCGCAAGGGCGGGCGACGCCACAAGCCGACCCCAACTTCCACCTGTACTACGAGGGCAATATCCAGGGCGGCGACAACCTGGCGGTGGTCATCGCCGGCGGGGCGACCTCACTCAATGGCAACCACGAGCTGTACGGCCTGCGCGTGGACCCCGGCGCCACCCTGGGCGGCACCAGCTCCTACACCCTCAACCCTGAAAATGGTTTTGCCAACTATGGCACCCTCAGCCCCGGCAATTCCTTTGGCCAGATGAGCATCAACGGCCACTTCATCCAGGGTCCACAAGGCCGCATCCTGATCGAGGCCAATACTCGACAGCACGACCGCATCGAAGTGAACGGCTTGGCTGAATTGGCCGGCGAGCTGCACGTGCAGCTGCAGCCCGATTGGTATACGAACGATTGGTCACTGAGCCAAGATACCGTATTCCAGGCCACCCAGACCCAAGGAACCTTCGATCGGCTGACCGCCACCCTGGCCTCGCCCACGCTGACCGTGCAGGCCGCCGATGGCCTGTGGGCCGTCAAGCGTAATCCGACCGCGTATTCGCAATACGCCGCCAACCCCAACGCCGCCGCCGTCGGCCGCGGCCTGGCGCAAACCTCAAACGATAGTCAGAACTTGGCACCGGTCTACCAGGCGCTGGACTTCTCCAACCCCAATGGCAGCGACATCAACCAGGGCCTGGACCAGTTGAGCGCCGGCGCCTACGGCGCGCAGCTGGCCGCCAGCCTGCGCCGCGAACAGCTCGTGTCCGAACAACTGCGCCTGCGCCCCGGCCTGGGCAAGGACGGCTGGCAAACCTTCATCCAGCCCTTTGGCGGCCGCTACCGCTGGCAGCTGGGCAGCAATGATGTGGATCACCGCAGCCACACCTATGGCGTGCTGTTCGGCGCCGAGCATCGCGCATCGGGCAGCGACTGGAGCGTAGGTCTGCACGCCACGGCCAACGAGCAGCGCTTGAACATGGATGCCCCTTTCCAGGCCAAGAGCACGCTGACCGGACTGGGCGCAGGCGTGCACGCCCTGTACCGCGCCGATGCGCGCCAAGGCTGGAGCGGGGTAGCCCAGCTGCGCGCCGGGCTGGAGCAGGGCAAGTTGAGCCGGCGCATCGACTTCGCCGGCTACCAGGCCAGCCCTTCGGCCGACTGGACCGGCCACACCCTGGCCGCCGGGATCCAGGCCGCGTATAACTGGCCGCTGGGCGAAGCCGGCAGCATCGGCCCGGTGCTGGCGCTGGACTACCTGTGCTACAACCGTCCCAGCTTGAGCGAAGACGGCGACGCCGCCAGCCGCCTGCGCCTGGGCGTATCGGCCGGCACCCGCCTGCTGGGCAACAGCCGGGCCGACATCTGCGGCAATGTATCGCTGAACTGGACGTTTTAAGGCCCCAAAAAGGGGCGGCGCCGCCGGGGGCGGCGCATGGCCACCTCTGTCAGACGCCGGGTCACTTACTTCATCAGCAGACTGGCCACCTGCATGCGTGCATCGCCATCAAGCTGGGCATCGTCCATGGCCTTGAGCAACATGGCGTTGGCCTTGGTCAAGGCGCCATTCAGACTGTTCAATTCAGCCTGCACACGCTCCAGGGCCTGGGCGCGTTCCTGCTCGTTCAAACGCTGATCGGCTTGTATGCGGCGCAATTCGATCATCTTCTTCTGGATCTGCTCGTTCAAGTCGCGAATGCGTTTGAGCAACTCCTTAACCCCATCGGGCAAGGAGCTGTTGTCGATATCCTCGTCGCGCCGGCTCTTGGCGGCCTCGCCGCCCGCAAGAGACAGGGCCTTGCCCACTGGCGAGATCTCCACATGCAAGCCTGCCTGGCCGCGTCGCTCGCCGCCGACTCCTTCCGGCACCACTGCGGCCGGCGCCACATCCTGCAGCGGCCCGGTCCCTGACTGCATCGACGTGCCGCGGCTCAATACTCCATTCAAGGCATCCAGAGACATTGCTGTTTCCCTTTCTAATACCAAAACATGGTTACGTCTTCTGGACCATGTTTCTTTAACCGCACGCAAAAAAAACTGCTTGTTGTACCGTTTCCTCAAAGTCCTCCTTCAAATGAAGAAACAACTAGCGCCAAAAAGCACTTTTCGTTACCGTTAGCCGGCTCCTATCTGCCAACAGCTGTCATGCGGTACCCGTTTCAATGCGCTTCAAGATCAAATCCCTGCTCAGCGTCACCCTGCTCGCCCTGACCTCGGCCACTGCCCACGCCTACCAAAGCGAAATCATCTACAACAAAAAGGGCGAAGCGACCTTCGAGCTTCGCATCTACAACCCGGGCGACGGCATCTACGACATACATGATCCGGACGCCCCCGCCGGCCGAGAATCCACGTTTCCACTGGACGAAAACGGCCGCCGAAAAGTACGCGCGGCGCTCGAGCGCTGGGCGGAAATCCTGACCCTGAAGCCAGGCTACCGACCCGCCATCATCAATCTGGGCAGCATGGAGGCGGTCAACGCCGATGCCTACAGCCTGCTGGGCAAAGACAAAGATGATCCGAGCGGCATATCGATCACAGCTCTGCAAGCCGCCTTGTTGAACAAGCTGAAAGAAGGCAACTTCAGCCAAGCGCAGGCCGTCATCGGCGTAGGCAGGATGCCGTTCGATACCGCGCCTGTCACGCCCAGCCAGCTCCCTCTGACGGGTCAGGCCGACTACAGCGCCGTCATATTCCACGAACTGGGCCATGCTCTGGGCATCTTGAGCTCAATCGGAGACAAAGGGGGCTCGGGCACCAACACGCCGTACTTCGACTCCGACCTGAGCCGCTGGGAAGCAGGCCTGCGCGACGACAACGGCAAGCCCGCCCGACCCGGCCAGGCCGTGCTCTGCATCCCTTGCAATAACCCCTACAATCCCGACGCCTTCGACCTGCGCAAGGACCAAGGCTACTTCACCGGCCAGCACGTACAAGAAGTGCTCGATGGCGCCATGCCGGGCATTCCGGTCAGCATGCTGCGCAATCACGATTATCCGCAAGCCGGCGTGGACACGAACTATCTGAGCCACATCGAACTGCGCAACAGCCTGATGAGCCACCAGCCCTATCGCAATTACACGGGCTTCATGGAAGCGGAGATCGCCGCCCTGCAAGACATGGGCCTGGAGATCGACCGGCGCAATTTCTTCGGCTATTCGGTCTACGGCAATGACGTCACGCTGACCAACAATAAGGGGTTCTTCGCGCGCAACGCCGAGGGCACCGCCTACCTGCCCGGCCAATACAACCAGGCCACCCAGGGCCTGGGCCTGCACATCTACGGCGAGCGCAACACCATCACCCAGGCCGCCGACCTGCTCAGCGCCGGCCCCGGCGGGGTGGGCGTGCGCGTGGACGGCAGCGAAAACACATTGATCATCCCCCAGGCCACCCGCATCCATGCCCAGGGCTGGTACGGCCGCGGCCTGCAGTTCAGCTACGGGCGCCACCACACCATCGTGCAGCAGGGCGAGGTGCGCGCCGACGGACAGGACGGCGTGGGCGCGCTGTTCGACTTCGGGCACAATTCTTCGGGGGACGAAGCCGACTATCGCGGTTCATGGCTATGGAGGGTCAAGGACAATCAGTATCTGCCCCCGCCCGAAATCCTGCAAGGCGCGCTGGTCAGCAGCTATGACGTGTCCGGCCCGCTCTCGGGCCGCAAGGCGGCCATCCAGATTGCTGACAACGCCTGGGTGCGGAACATCAACATCCTGCAGGGCGCCAGCCTCCAGGGCGACATCCTGTCCAATTACTCCTCGCGCGATGAGGACGGCGAAC
>JAFACG010000013.1 GCA_023425645.1 Pseudomonadota bacterium | reverse complement strand
CTTCCAGTCCCACCTTGGCCTTAAACTCGGCGCTGTGCACCCTGCGCTTTTTACCTTCACTCATTCGCTACCATCCTTTCGCGGACGACAGCTTAAACCCCCGTCTCAAATTTGGGGTCCACTATAGTATGGGTAGCTGTAATATGCATGATTATCTTTGTCGAGACGATTAAGCCCTGATGCCAGAACAAGAATCAGAAGCGCTGATCGTCCCCGCCATAGAGGCATCCACAGGGAGCCAATGGCAGAATCGTTAATCACTGTTTTCGATCCAGGGCCGGCGGGAACTCATGTTTGAGTGGCTAAATACAACCCCGTGTTCCTCGATTCGCGAATTCAACCCATGCCGTCGAGCTCAATGCTCCTCGGGTTTCAGCTCCAACCCAAAGCTGCGCAAGCCCTCCGCGGCGCCGCCCAGATTCGCGCGGATGCCATCATCCAGCTTGCGCAGGGACTGCCCGTTGAGCGGGCCCACCGGAGGAGTCTGATCATCCCGAAACAGGTCCATGCTCTGCTCGACCTGTCGCAGCAAAGTCTTATTCATATAGTCAGGCAGCATTCCAAAAACCCGGCGAGTGTCCTTCACCGCGAGACTCAAACGATACAAAGCATTGGATGCGGCGAGCCTGTTACCCGCGCCCAAGGCCATTTCCAGACCAACTGAATAATGCATCAGCCCAGACGGAGCCCGCCTAAGAAACTGAACGTCCAATTCTGTGCTGACAAGATTCAACATCGCAAGAGACGGCTGCGCCCGATCATCAGCGAACTGCGACAGGGCCCGTCGGGCGGCATTCAGACCATCGGGCTGAAATGCGCCCAGCAGCGCCTTGAACTCGTCCATGGACAAGATCTCAATATGCTCTCTTATCGTGCTCGCGCAGATGGGAAGCATCAACAACTGCTTACGCAAGTTTTGCCCATCCACAGGTTCAGCGGTCAATAGGTCGGCGAGCTGAAACATAGGCCCACGCATGGCAAATTGGTTCACCCGCTGATCCACGGCTTCTGCAATATTTACCAGCGCCCGGAACACCTGTATACGCGACGCTTCATCAAGGCCTGTCGGAATCAGGTCCAGAATGTCTTTACAGAATCTCGCACTGCTCAACGCCCCAAAGCGCAGAGCGATAAAATCGGGTTCTGTTAATTCATTCAAATACGTGTCCAGACAGTACTTCGCCCCCTTCAGCGAATACAAATCACCTGCCAGCGGTACGTCCAGCGCGGTCAATGCTTCGGCGAGTCTGGTGTGGTTCAAGCGCTGCCTAAGCGGGTCAGGCTCATACGCCGTTGCCGTCAGGCTGCCCAGCAGATCGCCAATGCGAGCGCTGTTGGCACGGATCTCCAGCAAAACCTCGCTCCGCGCCCGCTCCTGCGAAGGCTCAGCGATGATGATGGATGTCGCATCAACACATTTATCGGTCAATGGTGGGCGTAGATCCGACAGCGGCGCACCGGTGCGGGTGCCACTGACCGTGCCCCCTCCTGCGCCGTGTAAGCCAAATTGCCGACCACCCCCAGGGCGCAAAGCTCCAGATCTTTTCGCTGTAGCGGCGGCGCCTGAGGATCATCCCTCCAGTTCAGGAGGCCGGAGGGAGTGGGATCAAGAGACCCGAGAAAATTTGAAAATTGCATGATTAACGTTGTTGAGGCGATTAAGCCCTGATACCAAAACAGGAATCAGAAGCGCTGATCGTCCCCCCCATAGAAGCATCCACAGGGGGCCTATGACAGAATCGTTAATCGTTGTTTTCGACCCAGGGCCAGCGGACACTCATGCTTGAGTAACCAAAGACCTCCCGGTGCTCCCCGGCCTGCGTATTCAACCCATTGCCGTCAAACTCAATACGCCTCGGGTTTCAGTTCCAGCTGGACATGGACCAAGCGCTGTAGAATCGGCGTCTGCATACGCGACGATGCGCGAGCCGTGTACGTTGGTCTTGTAATTTGTAATTGTTCGCCGTGCGCAGGCGGGGAGCCCTGCGCACGCATCAACGCAACTTTCTTACTTCGTGAACACCGCGATCGATTCCACGTGCGCAGTGTGGGGGAACATGTTGACCACGCCGGCGGACTGCAGCGTGTAGCCGCCTTCGTTGACCAGAATGCCGGCGTCGCGAGCCAGGGTGCCCGGGCTGCAAGACACATAGACCAGACGCTCGGGGCGTTCTTCGGGGGCCAGCTGGGTCAGCGCGGTGGCCACGGCCATGGCGCCGTCGCGCGGCGGGTCGATCAGGATGCGGTCGAAGCGGCCCAGGTCGCGCAGCCATTTGACGTCCACCTCGAACAGGTTCAAAGTGGCGAACCGGGCCTTGTCCTGCAGGCCGTGCGCCAGGGCGGCCTCGCCGGCGCGCTGGGTCAGGGTGGCGCTGCCTTCGATGCCGACCACTTCCGCGGCGCGGCGCGCCAGCGGCAGGCTGAAGTTGCCCAAGCCGCAGAACAGGTCGGCCACGCGGTGATGCGGCTGCACATCCAGCAGGGACAGCGCGCGAGAGATCAGGCTGCGGTTGATGGCATGGTTGACCTGGGTGAAGTCCGTAGGGCGGAACGGCATGCGCAAGTCGAATTCGGGCAAGGCGTAGGCCAGCTTGCCGGCGTCATCGCGCTCCAGCGGGTGCACGGTCTCTGGGCCTTTGGGCTGCAGCCACCAGCTGATGTCATGCACTTTGGCAAAATCGCGCAGGCGGGCAATGTCGTCCGCCGTCAGCGGCTCCATGTGGCGCAGCGTCAGCACGGTGACCTGGTCGCCCATGGCCAGCTCGATCTGCGGCAGCCGGTCGGGGCGCGACAGGCCCGCCAGACAGGTGCGCAGCGGCCCCAGCAGGGCCGACACCTTGGCGGGCAGCACGCGGCATTCGGTCATGTCCACCACGTAGCGGCCGTTCTTCTCGCGAAAACCGACCAGCACCCCGCCCTTCTTGGGCACGAAACGGGTGGAAAAGCGCGCCCGGTAGCGATAGCCCCAATATGGGCCGTGCAGTGCCGGCAGGACCTGGCTGGGCCTGACCTTGCCGATGTGCGCCAGGGAGTCTTCCAGCACGCGTTGCTTGATCGCAACCTGGGCGGCCGGCTCCAGGTGCTGCATGGCGCAGCCCCCGCAGTTGCCGAAGTTCGGACAGGGCGGCTCGGCGCGCTGGGAGGAGCGCTGCACCAGTTCGGTCATGCGCGCCTTGTCGTAGGAATCCTTGGAGCGCACGGTTTCGGCGCGCACGCGCTCGCCAGGCAAAGCCCCTTCCACGAACACCACTTTGCCGTCCTTGTGGGCCACGCCGCGCCCTTCCAGATCCAGCGATTCGATCAACAACACATCAGACATACGATAAAAATCCAGATAAGCGCCCGGCCCGCGGAAGATTGCGCGCTCGCCCGACGAAATGCAGGCAAATAGGCAATTTTACAATGAGGCCGCGCGGAGAATGAAAAAAACGCACGCCCTCCGGCAAACGAGCCCGGGCTGCAAGCCATGCCCCTGCGCGGCGCAAGCCCGACGCTCCAGAAAAGGCGCTTCCAGCCTCGGGAGCGACGCGCCGGCATGAAAAAAGCGGCCCGCGGGCCGCTTTATCATCCACGCTGCCGCGCCGATCAGCGGGCCGGCAGATAGGACATGGGATTGACCGGCGTGCCCGAGCGACGGATCTCGAAGTGCAGGCGCGGCGAAGTCGTGTCGGACTGGCCGAGGTCGGCGATGCGCTGGCCCTTCTTGACCTGCTGGCCGGTCTTCACGTGCAGCGTGTTGTTGTGCGCGTACGCGGTGATGAAACCATTGCTGTGACCCAGCAGCACCATGGAACCCAGGCCGCGCACGCCGTTGCCGGCATACATGACCTTGCCCTCAGCGGCGGCGACCACGGGGTCGCCCACCTTGCCTTCGATGTCGATGCCCTTGGTGGAGGCGTTGAAGCCCTGAATGATCTTGCCGGTGGCAGGCCAGCCCCAGGAGATCAGGGAGGCGTCGCTGGCGCGGGGCGCGGAAGCGGGGGTTTCGGTCTTGATGGGCGTGGCCGGGCTGACGGGCGAGGTCTGGGACGAACCCGAGGAGGACGGCGGCGCAGCCGCCACGGACGTATTGCCGTCCAGGCGCAGGACCTGGCCCACGCGCAACATGGACGGGTCGGAGATCTGGTTCAGGCTGATCAGCGTGCCGACCTCCATGCCATGGGCCTGAGCGATCTTGTACAGCGTGTCGCCGGGCCGCACCACATAGGTGCCCGAGGCCGTGCTGACGGCGCCGGAGGAGGCCGACGAGGAGCTCATGTCAGTGACGGGCGCGCGGGCCGAACGGCTCCCGCAGCCCGCCAACAGGGTACTGGCGACCACAGCCACCACCAGGCAATGACGTGGCTTCAAGGACCACAGAACGTTGGTGGGAGCAGCGGTTATCGGTAACCTGACTGCATGCTGCATATGAATCTCCTGAGAATGTCTTACTAAATCTGGGTTCCGGACCGCATCGGTACGAAGCGGACCGCTTCAAGTTCTTCGCGACGCCAGCCGGCCTGTCCGGTGCGCTCCACCAGGACCAGGCGCTGCTGCGTAGTGCCTTCGGGGGCGATCAATCGCCCGCCGACGGCCAATTGCTCCAGCAAGGTCCGGGGAATGACCGGACCGGCTGCCGCCACAACGATAGCATCATAGGGAGCGGCGGCGGCGTAACCTTGCATTCCGTCACCAAACAGCACCCGAACGCGTTGCGACAGGCCTAATTGCCTCATGCGGTCGCGAGCCGCCACGTACAGCCCCTTGATGCGCTCGATAGCGTAAACTTCTTTGACCAATTGTGCCAAAACTGCAGCCTGATAACCACATCCGGCGCCAACTTCAAGTACTTTGTTAGGTATTTTCTGGTCGCACACCAGGGAGATCATGTGCGCGACCACCCAGGGCTGGGATATGGTCTGGGCAAAGCCGATGGGCAGGGCGTCGTCCTCGTAGGCGCGGCTGGCCAGGCCCTCGTCGACGAACAGGTGGCGGGGCACGGCCTGCATGGCGGCCAGCACGCGTTCGTCCACGATGCCCTGCCTGCGCAGGCGCTCGACCATCATGCCACGCGAGCGTTCCGAGTTCAAACCAAGATTGACACTTGTTGACACTTGCTGTGACACCGCCCCAGCCGGCGCGGGCTGCAGCTGGCCGCGCTGCACGATGCGCGTGTTGCTGTTGCTGGCGGACAGCCCGCTGCCCAGCCGGGACTTGCCGAATCGATTCGTCGTGCCGTCGGCAAAAGGAAAACGGTTGACCGGCTTGCGCATGGCTACTCCGCCCAGGCCCGTATGCCGGCCAGTTGTTCGTAATTGGTCAGGTCTACGCGCAACGGCGTGACCGATACGGCCAGTTGCTCGACCGCGCCGAAATCCGTGTCGTCCGCGCTGTCGGACACCCGGCCGACCGGGCCTATCCAGTAGACCGGATCGCCATAGGGCGTGCGGCTCTGGATGACGGGCTCGGAAGGATGGCGCTTGCCCAGACGCGTGACGCGCAGGCCCTTGAGCGCATCGTAGGGCACGGCCGGAATGTTGACGTTGAGCAGGGTGTTGGGCGCCAGGGGCTGGCGGCGGCAGCGTTCCACGACCTCGCGCGCGATGCGCGCGGCACTGTCCAGATGGGGCCAGCCGCGCTCGATCAGTGAAAAAGCGATGGCGGGTATGCCGAACAGGTGCCCTTCCATGGCGGCGGCGACCGTGCCCGAATACAGCGTATCGTCGCCCATGTTGGCGCCGTTGTTGATGCCCGAGACCACCAGGTCCGGACGGAAGTCCAGCAGCCCGGTCAGGGCAACGTGCACGCAGTCCGACGGTGTACCATTGACGTAATAGAAGCCATTGGCGGCCTGGCGCACCGACAGGGGGCGGTTCAGCGTCAAGGAGTTGCTGGCCCCGCTGCAATTGGTCTCGGGTGCGATGACGGTCAGTTCGCCCAGGCCCTGCAGGGCCTGATGCAGCGCCTCGATCCCGGCCGCATTGTAGCCGTCATCATTGGACACCAGAATACGCATCGTTCACTTCCGTTAAAAATCTAACAGGGGTAGCGAATTGTACCCGCTGGTTTTGGTATTTTGCTGCAAGGCCGGTAGAATCCGCGCAACTATTATTGTGGAGCTCCGATCCCATGAATGCCCTTCCCTTCGCCGCGGCCGCCTTGCTCACGGCCCTGGTTTCCTACCTGCTGGGCTCGCTGCCCTTTGCCGTGATCGTCAGCAAAATCATGGGCTTGCAGGACCCGCGCACTTTTGGCTCCAAGAACCCGGGCGCCACCAACGTGTTGCGCACCGGAAACAAGAAGGCCGCCGTTCTGACCTTGCTGGGCGATGCGTTCAAAGGCTGGCTGGCGGTGTTCCTGACCCAGCAGGCCATCGCCGCCTGGGGCTGGGCGCCGGCGCTGGCCGCCATCAGCGCCCTGTTCGCCTTCCTGGGCCATCTGTTCCCGCTGTTCCTGGGCTTCAAGGGCGGCAAGGGCGTGGCCACCGCCATAGGCGTGATCCTGGCCCTGGAGCCCTGGCTGGCGCTGGCCACGCTGGTCACCTGGCTGATCATCGCCTGGGTCAGCCGGTACTCCTCGCTGGCCGCCATCGTCAGCGCCGTATTCGTGCCCTTCTATTACCTGCTGGGGGCCAAGGTGGCCTGGCCCATGAGCGGCGCGACCGCCGCCGCCCTGATCGCCATCGCCGCCCTGCTGCTGTGGCGACACCAGGACAACATCCGCCGCCTCATGACCGGCAAGGAAAGCAAGATCGGCTCCGGCACGAAAAAATAAAGCCTAGGCTCCTGCCTGCGCCAGCGGCTCGTTGACGCTGGCCAGGTCCCAGCGCGGCCGGATCGCGAACCCGTGCTGCGACGCATCCAGTTCCGCCAGGCCATGCCGCAGCCGCATGGCCGCCGCAAACGCGATCATGGCGCCATTGTCGGTACAGAATTCCAGCGGCGGAAAGAAGACCTCGCCGCGCAGCTTGCGCATCGCCTGCTGCAGCTGGGCGCGCAGATGCCGGTTGGCCCCCACGCCGCCGGCCACCACCAGGCGCTTCAGCCCGCTTTGCTTCAAGGCCTTGATGGCCTTGGCCGCCAGCACGTCGACAATGGCGCTTTCCGTGGCGGCGGCCAGGTCGGCGCGCCGCTGCGGCGTCACCCCGCCCTCTTCCTGCTCCAGTTTGCGCAACCGCGTCAGCACCGCGGTCTTCAGGCCGCTGAAGCTGAAATCCAGGTCCTTGCTGTGCAGCATGGGGCGGGGCAAATCGTACACCGTCGGGTCGCCCTGCTCGGCCAGACGCGACAGGGCCGGTCCGCCGGGATAGCCCAGCCCCATCAGCTTGGCGCTTTTGTCAAAGGCTTCGCCGGCCGCATCGTCCAGGGTCTCGCCCAGCAATTCGTACCGGCCCACGCCGTCCACCCGCATGATCTGCGTGTGGCCGCCCGATACCAGCAGCGCCACAAAAGGGAACTCAGGACGGGGCTCGGCCAGCAGCGGCGAGAGCAGGTGCCCTTCCAGGTGATGCACCGCGATGGTGGGCTTGCCCAGCGACCAGGCTATGGCCTGCGCGACGCTGGCTCCTACCAGCAAGGCTCCGGCCAGCCCGGGACCGGCCGTATAGGCGATGGCGTCCACCTCGTCCAGCGCCAGGCCTGCTTGCGACAGCACCTGGCGGGTCAGGGGCAGCACGCGCCGGATGTGGTCGCGCGAAGCCAGCTCCGGCACGACGCCGCCGTAATCGCGGTGCATGGCGATCTGGCTGTGCAGGGCATGAGCCAACAGGCCCCGTTCCGTGCTGACCAGCGCCACGCCGGTCTCGTCGCAGGAACTTTCAAATCCAAGAATATTCATTCGATTATTTTACCCCGCCGCCATGGCGAGGTCGGCAAATTGTTGCCCGTGCGCCACCTCTTGCCAAGCTTCTCTTAAAGGTCCATTGTGCAGGCATAAAGAGTGCAACACAGTGTGTCTGTGACGGTTAAAATCCATCATCCATCTTGGAGCCTGCACACGCTCCAAGGGATTCCGACAGCATATCAACCACGAGGGGAAGACCATGTTTGAACGCTTATTCAAACTCTCTGAGCATGGCACCAATTTCCGCACCGAGGTCCTGGCAGGCATCACCACCTTCCTGACCATGTCCTACATCATTTTCGTCAATCCGGACATCCTGTCCTCCACGGGCATGGATCGCAACGCGGTCTTCGTGGCCACCTGCCTGGCCGCCGCGCTGGGCACCTTCATCATGGCCTTCCTGGCCAACTGGCCCATCGGCATGGCGCCGGGCATGGGGCTGAACGCCTTCTTCGCCTTCACCGTGGTCGCCACGCTGGGCTACACCTGGCAACAGGCGCTGGGCGCGGTCTTCATCTCCGGCGTGATCTTCCTGCTGCTGACCGTCACCGGCATACGCGGCTGGCTGATACGCGGCATACCCAGGTCCCTGCAAAGCGCCATCGCCGCCGGCATAGGCATGTTCCTGGGCCTGATCGCGCTGATGACCTCGGAGATCGTCGTGGCCAACCCCGCCACCAAGATCGGCCTGGGCGACCTGACCAAGCCCGGGGCCATGTTCGCCATCCTGGGCTTTTTCATCATCGCCGCCCTGGACGCCCTGAGGGTGCGCGGCGCCATCCTGATCGGCATCCTGGCCATCACCCTCCTGTCCATCGCAACCGGCTACAGCCAGTTCGGCGGCGTGGTCTCCATGCCCCCGTCGCTGATGCCCACCTTCATGCAGCTGGACATCCTGGGCGCCCTGCACACCGGCTTCATCCACGTGATTCTGGTGCTGGTGCTGGTCGAGGTCTTCGACGCCACCGGCACCATGATAGGCGTGGCCAAGCGCGCCCGCCTGATCGAGGAAGGCCGCCCCAACCGCCTGGGCCGCGCCCTGCTGGCCGACAGCACCGCCATCGTGGCCGGCTCCATGCTGGGCACCAGCAGCACCACCGCCTATGTCGAAAGCGCCTCCGGCGTGCAGGCAGGCGGGCGCACCGGCCTGACCGCCCTGACCGTGGGGGTGCTGTTCCTGCTGGCCCTGTTCTTCTCGCCCCTGGCCGCCACCGTTCCGGGCTACGCAACCGCGCCCGCCCTGCTCTATGTCGCCTGCCTGATGATGCGCGAGATCACCGAGGTCAAGTGGGAAGACATGACCGAAGCCGTGCCGGCCGCCCTGGCCGCTTTCGCCATGCCTTTCACCTACTCGATCGCCAACGGCCTGGCCTTCGGCTTCATCAGCTACGTGGTCATCAAGCTGACCACCGGACGCTGGCGCGACATCCACCCCGCCACCCTGATCGTGGCCATCCTGTTCATCATCAAGTATGGCGTCTATGCGGAATGAATAACCCTGCCGCGGAACGGGGCGCCGCTTTGGCGTCGCTGGAAAAGCGGTTACACTGAACGCATGACTAACAGAGCGGCTGTCCACCAGCCGCTTTTTTTTACCGCCAGGCCGTCCTAAGGTAAAAATCCCCCCTTGGGGGGGCAGCAAGCCAAAGGCGCAGCGTGGGGGTATTTTTTAATGCGGAGGCTCTCCCCATGAGCACCATCGAACTGAACGAGGCCACCTTCCAGGCTGCCGTCGAAGACGGCAAACCCCTCATCATCGACTTCTGGGCCCCCTGGTGCGGTCCGTGTCGCCAATTCGCCCCCGTGTTCGAAGCCGCTGCCGCCGAGCACCAGGACGTCACCTTCGCCAAAGTGAACACCGAGGACGAACAGGAGCTTGCCGCGGCCCTGCGCATCCGCTCCATTCCCACGCTGATGGTTTTCCGCGAACGCGTCCTGCTGTTCTCCCAGGCCGGCGCCCTGTCGGCTTCGCAGCTCAACGAACTGGTGGAGCAGGTCAAGGCGGTGGACATGGAGAAGGTTCACGCCGAGATCGCCGCCCAGGAATCCCAGGGCAAGACCCAGAACTGATTCCGGCATCCAGGTAAAGTCTGCGCTGAACAGGCGCTTGCCTGCTGGAACACGGCTGCGCCGCAAGCAAAAACGCCAGGCTGTGTGCCTGGCGTTTTTTCGTGGCGCATGCGCCTAGTCGCAATGCTCCAGCTCGATGATGGCAAAGCCGATGCGCTTGATCTCGTTCTCGACTGCGGGCGAGGCGATCTCCGTATGGCAAAAGCGGCACTCGCGCGCACTCAGGGTATCAGCCGGTACGCCCTTGGCGCTCAGATAGCGCCGGCCATGATCCAGCACCACGTCCGGCGCCTTGGCATCGTCCTGCTCATGCACCAGAATATCGAAATGCATGCGGCGTCCATCGGGACGCACCACGTAAGTATCGAAAACAGCAATTTTCAACACGTATCCTTGCCAAGTGGAAAATTCACGGCGTGCATACCGGGCCGCCATCCCTCTGATCCGCGGGTTCCAGGCCCGCCTCCCGGGGCCTGCGCTGGGCGATGAGCTGGCCCACGAAAGCTCCCAGCCGCAAATCATCCAGATGCCCCAGGTGCCGCAAGGCCAGTTCGCCTTGCCGATCAAACACCAGCAGGGTGGGCGTGCCGCCCAGACCCCATTGATTCATGGTCGCCGGCATGACGCCCGACTCCAACGGCCTGTCGATGGCGATGGGAAAGCCCAGCCGGTATTCACCGGCAAAGACGCGCAGGGCGGCCGGCGTCATGACGTGATGGTGCTCGAACACGCTGTGCAGACCGATGACCGCCAGGTCCTCGCGCGGGAAGAGCGCATCCAGTCCTTTGGCCTGCGGCAGGCTGTTGCGCACGCAGCCTGGACACAGCATCTGGAACACCGTGACGACCACCACCCGGCCGCGCAAGGCCCGCAGGCTGAGCGGCGCTTCCGTGTTGAGCCACTCGCTGGCATCGGTCTCGTAGGACATGGCGTTCACCCCGGGAACAGGCCGCGCCCGACCCGGCTGTGCTGCATGGCGCCTGGGGCTGGACGACGACTCGGATGCAGCCATTATGACGAAGGAACACGTTACGACCGCGCCGGTTCGTACGTAAAACATGTCTTTTCGTCCAGGCAGGACGCCTGGCTTAATTTCCCCTGGAGCGAGGCTGTTTTCCAGGAGGTCAGGCGGGAAGCCGGCTCTTGATGCGCGCAATGCAGGCCTGGACCTGCTCCGGCTGCCGGTCCAGCCGGTCGGACGCCAGGCCCAGATAAGCGTCGCGGGCATGCACCATCACCCCTTTGCAGGGCTGGGGTAGCCGCTCGGCAGCCCAGGCGGCCGCCGCGTCCTTGGAGACGATGTCACCCGTGCACAAGCTGAACCAGATGCGCGCCAGGGCCAGGAGCACATTGCGCTCATCCCCGGCCCAATCGGCAGGCTTTTCCCACTGCGCCGCGGCGCGATGCATGGCGGCGTTCAGGTCCTGGACGGGAACCGGTTCGAAACAATCGTCGGCCGGCGGTCCCAGCAAGGCCACGCTGTGCTGACGAAGCTGGGTCAGGAGAATGGCCAGGTCCGGATCGGGTTCCGGCTGCGGCGCCTGGCCGGCCTGCAGCGCCTCGCGCAGCCATTCGCCGAATTGCAGTTCGCGCCGAGGAGGAAAACGCCAGGGCACGACATCGGCACGAACCAGCACGGTCAATTCCACCGCTCGGCAATGCGGATCGCTGCCGGGCCAGGCCGAGACCGAGAGCAGGTCCCGCATCAGAGCCAGGCGCGCAGCCGCCGGCAAAGGTGCATCCACCACCGCCAGGAGATCGATGTCGCTGTAGGGCTGCAAACGGCTCTGCACGGCGGAGCCGTACAAATACAAGGCCAGCAGGCCGGCGGGAAGGCGATGGCGCAACACACGCTGGATGCGCGATAGCTGATCAGCCAGGCAGGAAGAAGGCAAGGGATTCATTGCCCCTACCCTAGCAGCAGAAATACCGGCAGGGAAACAGGTGTGGCGGAGAATCTCCGTTCGGGGCAAAGACGCGCGGTCACTCCGCCTGGAGGGGCGCGCACTTGCCCTGCCCGCGGGTCATGTTGACGAAGGCCTGATGGAAACCGGCGCGCTTGTCCGCCGGCAAGGCCAGGACCCAGGAGACGCCCTCCCCGTCGAACTGCTCGTCCTGGACCTGGACGCCGAAGGACTCGAAGCGGGACTGGACCAGCGCCAGATCGCTGAACGAGCAGCGGCAGCGCAACCGCGACATGGGAATCAGTTCGCGCTTGCCGGCCAGCCGCAGGCATTGAGCGGTCGCGCCGCCATAAGCGCGCACCAGCCCGCCCGTACCCAGCTTGACGCCGCCGAACCAGCGCACCACCAGCACGGCCACCCGATCGCAATTCTGCCCTTCGATGGCCTGCAAGATGGGGCGGCCGGCCGTGCCGCCCGGCTCGCCGTCATCGTTGAAGCGGTACTCCGCGCCGATCTTGTAGGCCCAGCAATTGTGCGTGGCGTCCGGGACGCTGTTCTCCTGGAAGAACTGCAGGGCCTGGGCGGCGCCGTCCACCGGGGCGGCCAGCGCCAGGAAGCGGCTTTTCTTGATGTCCTCTTCGAAACGGGCCGGCTCCAGCAGGGTGAACAAGGCCATCGGCGGCCTCAGGCCTGCTCGCGCGCAGCCAGGTAGTCTTCGTAGCCGCCGTGATAGTCCACCAGCTTGCCGTCGGGCAGCACTTCGATGATGCGCGTGGCCACGCCCGAGACGAACTCGCGATCGTGGGAGACGAAGATCAGGGTGCCGGCGAACTTCTCCAGGGCCAGCTGCAGGGACTCGATGGACTCCATGTCCAGGTGGTTGGTGGGTTCGTCCAGCAGCATGACGTTGTGCCGGCCCAGCATCAGGCGCGAGAAGGTCATGCGGTTCTTTTCCCCGCCCGAGAGCACCTTGACGGGCTTGATGATGTCGTCCGCCGAGAACAGCATGCGTCCCAGCACCGAGCGCAGCGACTGGTCGTCGTCGCCCGCCTGGCGGAACCGGCTGATCCAATCGAAGAGATTGTCCTGGGTTTCGAATTCGTCCGACACGTCCTGGGCCATGTAGCCGATGTCGGCGTTCTCGGACCAGGTCACCGAACCGCGGTCGGGCTCCAGGTCGCCGGCCAGCAGGCGCAGCAGCGTGGTCTTGCCCACGCCGTTGGCGCCCACGATGGCGATCTTCTCGCCGGCTTCTATCATGGCCGAGAAATTGCCGATGACGGGGCGGTCGTAGGACTTGCCCAGCCCTTCCACCGTGACGGCCAGGCGGTGCAGCACCTTCTTCTGCTCGAAGCGCATGAAGGGATTCTGGCGCGAGGACGGCTTGACCTCGATGGTGTCGGCCTTCAGGCGGCCGATCTGCTTCAGGCGCGAGGTGGCCTGGCGGGACTTGGATTTGTTGGCGGCGAAGCGGCGCACGAAGTCCTGCAGTTCGCTGATGCGTTCCTTGGCCTTGGAGTTGGCCGCCAGCACGCGTTCGCGCGACTGCACCGAAGCCAGCATGTAGTCGTCGTAGTTGCCGGGATAGACGCGCAATTCGCCGTAGTCCAGGTCGGCCATATGGGTGCAGACCTGGTTCAGGAAGTGGCGATCGTGGCTGATGATGACCATGGTGCTCTGGTAGCTGTTGAGCACGTCCTCCAGCCAGCGGATGGTGTTGATGTCCAGGTTGTTGGTGGGCTCGTCCAGCAGCAGCACGTCGGGATTGGAGAACAGCGCCTGGGCCAGCAGCACGCGCAGCTTCCAGCCTGGGGCCACCTCGCTCATGGGCAGGTTGTGCTGCTCGACCGGGATTTCCAGGCCCATCAGCAGCTCGCCGGCGCGCGATTCGGCGGTGTAGCCGTCGTACTCGGCAAAACGGGCCTCCAGCTCGGCGGCCTTCATGTAGTCTTCTTCAGTGGCGTCGGGATTGGCGTAGATCGCATCCCGCTCCTGCATGGTGCTCCACATTTCCGTGTGGCCCATCATGACCACGTCCAGCACGCGCATGTCTTCG
The DNA here is from genome assembly GCA_023425645.1 of Pseudomonadota bacterium. Classification (GTDB taxonomy): domain Bacteria; phylum Pseudomonadota; class Gammaproteobacteria; order Burkholderiales; family Burkholderiaceae_B; genus Alcaligenes. The sequence goes on along the minus strand of JAFACG010000013.1, from coordinate 66,191 downwards.
TAGGCGAACTGGTCCTGGCGCAGCTTGCCCAGGCGCACGCCCGGATCCAGCGACACATTGCCGGCGCTGGCTTCCAGGTCGCCCCCGATGATTTTCATGAAGGTGGACTTGCCCGATCCGTTGGCTCCGATCAGGCCGTAGCGGTTGCCTTCGCCGAACTTGACGCTGACGTTTTCAAACAGGGGCTTGGCGCCGAACTGGATCGTTAGATTAGCGGTGGAGATCACGTAAAAGCACTTTGCAAAAGGTTGGATTCAACCCGCTAGTGTAGCAAGCGCCCGCGAAATCCGTTAGTGCCCGTCGTCAGTGTTCGTGTTCGTCCAGGACCAGATAGGCCATGCCGTCCTCGGTGGCCAGGCCGGCCTGCTTGCCCACCGGCAGCGTGACCTTGACCTCCACGTGGCCGTACGGCAGGCCCGTGACCACGGGCACCTTAACGGTCTCGCGCAGCCAGCGCACGACCGAATCCATGCCGAAGCCATTGTCGTTGGGGCCCTGGCGGTATTCCGTGAAACGCCCGAGCACCACGGCAAGCTGGCGGTTCAGCACGCCGGCATGCCAGAGCTGCGTCAACATGCGCTCGACGCGGTAAGGGTGCTCGCCTACATCCTCCAGGAACAGGATGCCGCCATCGACTTGTGGGAAATACGGCGTACCCAGCAGCGAACACATCACGGCCAGGTTGCCGCCCCACAGCACGCCCCGCCCGTCCACGGCGTCCGAGTCCTCGGACTCGAAGCTGAACAGCTCCAGCTCGCCGCGCATCAGTTCGGCGAACAGCTCCGTGGTCAGGTCGTCAGGTTCCGGACAGCCGAAGTCCGCGATGGCGGTCGGCCCGGAGAAGCTGATCGCGCCGGTCCTGGCCAGCAGGGCCAGGTTGAAGGCGGTGAAGTCCGACATGCCCACGAAATGCTTGCCGCTGTCGGCCACGGCGCGCCAGTCGATTCGATCGAGCAGGCGGCTGAGCCCGTATCCGCCGCGCGTGGCCATAACGATGGGATGAGGCTGGGCCAGGGAGCGCTGGACGGCGGCCAGGCGCTGTTCGTCCGTGCCGGCAAAGCGCTCGTGCACGGCCAGCGCGTCCGCATCCGCATCCACGGTGAATCCCATGTCGCGCAGGCGCTGCTGCGCCAGCGTCAGGCGTTCCGGCTCCAGGACCTGGCCGGAGGGCGAAAACAGATAGATTCCCGAGTGATCCAGATGGCCGCACTGGCCGTGGTCGTGCTGATGATGGTGATCGTGCTCGGGGATGTTCATGGTGGGCCTTGTAGATGAGGGTGCCGGTATTCTATCGCAGCGTGGAGGCATTTTTCTAACGCAGGGCCGTACCAAGACAAATCTAGCCGGACTGATCCCGCCCTTGCGCCGGCGCCTGGCGCGCGGCTTTCTGCTGGGCGCGGCGCTCGCGGAAAAAGTCGCGCAGCACCTGCGCGCATTCCTCGGCCATCAGGCCGCCGCTGACGCGGGTGTGATGGTTCAGGGTCGGGTGCAGGTGCAGAGACTCCACGCCGCCGCACACGCCGGTCTTGGGATCGGCGGCGCCCCAGACCACGCGCGCCAGGCGCGCGTGCAGCATGGCGCCCAGGCACATCATGCACGGCTCCAGCGTGACGAACAGGCTGGCGCCGGGCAGGCGGTAGTTGCCGGCCTGCCGCGTGGCGCCGCGCAAGGCCACGATTTCGGCGTGCTGGGTGGGGTCCTGGTCGCAGATAGTGCGGTTCGCGCCCACCGACAGCAGACGCCCGTCCGCATCGAGCAGGACCGCGCCCACCGGCACCTCGCCCATGCGGGCGGCGCGTCCGGCCTGCTCCAGCGCCAGCGCCATGGCCTGCGCATCGCTCAGAACATCCCTATGGGACTCCGGTGTTAAGCTTGTTGACTTCAAATCCATGCGATCATTCTTACCCTGTCAGCAACCCGCAAGTGTAACCTTCCTGCCCATGCAGAACACTCCTGATTCCCACGCCATTTTGCGCGTGCGCGGCCTGAGCAAGCAATACGCCAATGGCCACCATGCCTTGCACCCCCTGGACCTGGACATCAAGCGCGGAGAGATCTTCGCCCTGCTGGGTCCGAACGGCGCGGGCAAGACCACGCTGATCAGCATCATCTGCGGCCTGGTCAATCGCAGCAGCGGCACCGTGACGGTGGACGGCGCGGACAATGTGGACCAGTACAAGCTGGCGCGCCGGAAGATAGGCCTGGTGCCCCAGGAACTCAGCGCCGACTCCTTCGAGACGGTCTGGAACACGGTGCGCTTCAGCCGCGGCCTGTTCGGCAAGTCCCCGAATCCGCCGCTGATCGAGCAGATCCTCAAGGACTTGTCCCTGTGGGACAAGAAGGACAACCCCCTCATCACCCTGTCGGGCGGCATGAAGCGGCGCGTGCTGATCGCCAAGGCGCTGTCCCACGAGCCGGAGATCCTGTTCCTGGACGAGCCCACCGCCGGCGTGGACGTGGCGCTGCGCCAGGGCATGTGGAGCCTGGTCAAGAAGCTGCGCAGCCAGGGCGTGACCATCATCCTGACCACGCACTACATCGAAGAGGCCGAGGACATGGCCGACCGCATCGGCTTCATCAACAAGGGCAAGCTGCAACTGGTGGAGACCAAGCAGGACCTGATGCGCCGCCTGGGCGGCAAGACCCTGAGCCTGAGCCTGGCCCAGCCGGTGGACGCCCTGCCCGGCCAGCTGGTCGCGCTGGGACTGCAGCTCTCCCCCGACGGGCTGCAGCTGCTGTACCCCTTCAATGACCGGGAACAAGAGCACGACTTCAGCGCCCTGCTGGCGGCCATAGGGCAAGCCGGCCTGGGCATTACCGACATCCAGACGCGCGAACGCAGCCTGGAGGACATCTTCGTGGAATTCGTGGGAGCGCAGGCATGAACTGGCACGCCGTCCTGGCCATATACGGTTATGAAATGGCGCGCACGCGCCGCACCCTGTTGCAAAGCATCGTCGCGCCGGTGATCTCCACGGCGCTCTACTTCGTGGTCTTCGGCGCGGCCATAGGCCACCGCATCAACGAGATCGGCAGCGTGTCCTACGGCGCCTTCATCGTGCCCGGCCTGACCATGCTGTCGGTGCTGACCCACAGCGTCTCGAACGCGGCCTTCGGGATCTATTTCCCGCGCTTCACGCGCAATATCTACGAAATCCTGTCCGCCCCCATCTCGCACTTCGAGGTCACGCTGGCCTTCGTGGGCGCGGCGGCCAGCAAGTCGCTGATCCTGGCCGCCATCATCCTGCTGACGGCGCGCTGCTTCGTGCCCTACGAAATCGCCCGCCCGATCTGGATGCTGGCCTTCCTGGCACTGACCGCGCTGACCTTCAGCCTGCTGGGCTTCATCATCGGCATATGGGCGGACAACTTCGAAAAGCTGCAGTTCGTGCCCATGCTGATCATCACGCCGCTGACTTTCCTGGGCGGGACCTTCTACTCCATCGACATGCTGCCCGAGTTCTGGCAGAAGGTCACGCTGTTCAATCCCGTGCTCTACCTGATCAGCGGATTTCGCTGGAGCTTCTTCAACCTGGCAGACGTGAACGTCTGGCTGAGCCTGGGCATGACGCTGGTCTTCCTGGCCGTCTTCCTGGCGCTGGTCAGCTGGATATTCCGCACGGGCTACCGCCTGCGGCCCTGATCACTGCCAAGGCTTTCGAGGTTAAATGCATCAACTACATTGTCAGATCATCAACGATCCTCCCGGGTGTGCCATAGTCGCAGCACATAGATGATCGAATCTTGGATTTCGTAGCGAACTTCATATTCTCCAACCAAAATTCGCCGTACTTCACGCGGTTGGAACTGGAAGAGTTGCTCCCCGATCCGCGGGTTGACCAACAGGATGGCAGGCGCCTGGCTTAGCGCCTGCGCCGCCCGCACAGCTGCAGGCATATTCACCAATGCCAGGAATTCATACAAGCGCGCCAAATCAGAAAGCGCCTTGCCCGTCCATTTCAGGTTCATCAGCGTGGCAGCGGCAAGGGCTGGTCGGTGCCAAGGCTTTCTACCCACATCTGCACGGCCTGATGGTCAATGACGCTACCCGCGTCTACGTCGGACAGTGCTTCTTGAGTCAACCGATCACGCTCCTCTTCCTGGGCGACCCAGGCCGACAGCGCCTGCTTCATGACCCAGCCGCGAGACCGCTCGAGTCGCGAGGCAATCTGATCTACTTTATCGGCCAAGGAGAGCGGGACATGTGCAGTCAGCACTTTGGTTGTTGCTGTCATAACGCACCTCTTGTTTGATTAACTTTGATTTATGGCCAATCATAAAGTTTCACGCAAATCGAATCAAGGTGACGGGTGATCAATCCAGCCGGCGTCCTGATGTACAGCCCTTATGTCGTTTCGACGACGAACATCCTTGCTTGCTGAGCCTGCTGGCGCTCGGCCTTGATGGGCGCGTACCTCTCCGAATTATAGAAAGCCATTGCTTGAGACAAGGTAGGGAACTCGAAGATATCCGCCATTGGGAAAGGCTCATCACCACCTTCCAATACGTGCGCGACACGGCCGAAATAGAGTATCCGCCCGCCAGCCTCTTCCAGGGCTGCCTGGAACCAAGGAACGAGCGCGGCCTGCTTCACGGGATCAATGATACGCAGATTGACATGCACGTACGCGGCCATGGACACCTCCAAAAATACATTTAATAATGCATATACAGTATTACATGCAGGTAGCATTGTCGAGAGGCAAATATGGATGATTTTGATGCGAAGTCTTTGGAGCTTGTTGCGACAGAATGCCCTGGCTTTCAAGCTCGTGCGATGGCGCGTACGCTCACGCGCTACTACAACACCCGCTTCAAGCCGCTCGGCTTGACTGCTGAGCAATTCGGCTTGCTGGTCGGGATCGGGACAACCGAAAGTTGCACCGTCGTTGATCTCGCCACCAGCGCAGGGGTCGATGCCACCACTCTTAGCCGAAATGTGCAGAATCTGCAGGCGCGAGGATTAATACATACAGAAGGTGGACGCGGCCGCGCCGGCAAACGGCTACACTTGACCTCTTCTGGGCGTCTTCTTATGACAAAAGCTCTTCCCGTGTGGGAGTCCGCTAAAGCGGAGCTGTCTCAGCACATGGGTGAGCAGCCGCTTCGGTCAGCTATAACGGCCATGACAGAACTAAGAAAGGCTGCCGCTTCCAGAGAGTAATGCACCGCGTCACGACGGCATATCAATACTGCAGTCCATGAAGCAGGCCTGCTCGCCGTACTGCGCCAGCTTGCGGGCCAGCACGTCGGGCGCCACGCCCTGGACGGGCCGGTATCCGTAGCGCTCCCAGTAGCCTACCGCCGGGCCCAGGGACACCAGGCTGCAGCGCCGCAGCCCGGCATGCCAGGCGTAGCGCCTGCCGGCCCGCAGCAAGGCCGCCGCCACGCCGCGCCCCTGGGCGCGGCGCAACACCGCGCAATCATGGATGAACCACTGGTCCGGATCGTCGGGCAAAGCCGGCAAGGCATGGCCCAGGGCGGGCGGCAGCTCGCCGGCCCAGGGATAGGAGATCAGGTAGCCCTGCAGCCCGCCCATCTTGTCGCGCGCCACCCAGCAGCTGTTCGGAGACAGGTCCAGGCGGTTTTGGTAAAAGCTGCGATCTTCCAGGATGTCGGGGTCGTAGACATCGGCCTGCGCCACCAGGACGTGATCGATATCGTCCTCGCGCATGAGTTCAATTCGTAGGGTCATAAACCGGCGCCGGCGGCCGCCACGGGCCGCCGGAGAAAAATCAATCGCGGAAATTCTGGTACTGCAGGGGCAGATCGACCTCAGTCTGCTTGAGCAGCGCGATGGCGGCCTGCAGATCGTCGCGCTTCTTGCCCGTGACGCGCAGCTTGTCGCCCTGGATCTGGGCCTCCACCTTGAGCTTGGCGCCCTTGATGGCGGCCACCAGCTTCTTGGCGGTAGGCTGGTCCAGGCCCTGGCGCACCTTGACCTTCTGGCGGGCGCCGGCCACGTTCTCCAGCGGTTTCTCGGCATCCAGGCAGCGCACGTCGATGCCGCGCGCCGACACCCGGCCGCGCAGGATCTGCATCATCTGCTCCAGCTGGAACACGCTGGGCGCCGACTGCAGAATGGTGTTCTCGTCTTCCAGTTCGAATTTGGCATCCGTACCCTTGAAGTCGAAGCGCGTGCCCAGCTCGCGGCTGGCCTGGTCGACTGCGTTGCGCAGTTCGTGGGCGTTGACTTCGGATACAACGTCAAAAGATGGCATTCCTAGAATCCTGTACTTGATTTGAAGCCCAGGCCGGACCATGGTCAGCCTGGGCGTTGGGGGCCGCCGCGGTCAGTCCGCAGCCGCCTCGCGGGCCTGCTGGCGCAGGGCGAATTTCTGTATTTTGCCCGTCGAGGTCTTGGGCAGCTCCGTGAAGCTGAAATACCGGGGTATTTTAAAGCCCGCCAGATACTGTCGGCAATGCGCGGCCAGTTCCTCGGCGCTGGCCTGGGCGCCGGGCCGCAGCTCCACGTAGGCGTGAGGCGCCTCGCCCCAGCGCTCGTCGGGCCGGGCCACCACGGCCGCGGCCTGTACGGCCGGATGACGGTAAAGCACGTCCTCGATCTCGATGGACGAGATGTTCTCGCCCCCCGAGATGATGATGTCCTTGCTGCGGTCCTTGATGCGAACATAGCCGTCCGGCTCGCACACGGCCAGGTCGCCCGTGTGGAACCAGCCGCCCGCCAGAGACTCCTCGGTCGCCTTGGCGTTCTTCAGATAGCCCTTCATGGTGATGTTGCCGCGGAACATGATCTCGCCCATGGTCTGCCCATCGGGCGGCACGGGACGCATGGTCTGCGGATCGATCACCTGTACGCCTCCCTGCAAGTGATAGCGCACGCCCTGGCGGGCATTGCGCTGCGCGCGTTCCTGGATGTCCAGGTCCTGCCAGGGCGCATGCTGGGCGCAGACGGCCGCCGGGCCGTAGGTCTCGGTCAGGCCGTACACGTGCGTCAGCGCAAAGCCCATCCGTTCCATGCCTTCTATCATGGCGGCCGGCGGCGCGGCGCCCGCCACCATGGCGCACACGCCGCGCGGCAGCTTCGCCTTCAGGTCCTCGTCGGCATTGACCAGCATGGAGTGCACGATGGGCGCGCCGCAATAATGGGTGACGCCGTGCTCGATGATGGCCTGCGCCATGGCCTGGACCTCCACCTTGCGCAGGCAGACGTTGACCCCCGCGCGCGCCGCCACCACCCAGGGAAAGCACCAGCCATTGCAGTGGAACATGGGCAGCGTCCACAGGTAGACGGCATGCTTGGGCATGTCCCATTCCAGGATGTTGGACAAGGCGTTCAGACAGGCGCCGCGATGGTGGTACACCACGCCCTTGGGCTTGCCCGTGGTGCCGCTGGTGTAGTTGAGCGCGATGGCGTCCCATTCGTCGGCCGGCAACTGCCACTCGTAGCCGGCGTCGCCGCCGTCCACGAATTCCGCATAGGTCTGGCGGCCTATCATTCCGCCCTCCCCCTGGAAGTACGGGTCCACCACGTCGATGACCAGAATGGGCTCCGTGCTTTCACGCAATTGCAGCGCCTGCTGCATCACCTGGGCGTACTCGCTGTCCACCAGCACCGCCCTGGCCTGGCCGTGATCCAGCATGTAGGCGATGGTGGCCGCGTCCAGGCGGGTGTTCAAGGTATTGAGCACGGCGCCGCACATGGGTACGCCGAAATGCGCCTCGACCATGGGGGGCGTGTTGGGCAGCATCACCGCCACGGTGTCGCCTTTGCCTATGCCTTCCCTGGCCAGGGCGCTGGCCAACTGGCGCGTACGCGCATACAGTTGCGCCCAGTTCAGGCGCAGGCCGCCCTCGCGCGGGCCGTAGACCACCGCCGGATAGTCGGGATAGACGCTGGCGCTGCGCTCGATGAAATCCAGCGGCGAGAGGGCGCGGTAATTGGCGGGCGTCCTGGGCAGATCCTGATCAAAGATGTTTGCCATGATGTCTCCAAGAGGATGCGGGCGTGCCGGCGAGGTCCGGCCGTCCGTCTGTCGTGCGTGCCCTTACGGTAATGGGGTCGCGGCTTTTGGACAAGATCGCGTTTTCAACCATACGGGCGCATAATGAGCATGAGCTCTATCGTATATATCGTGACCGGCTGACAGCTCGCTGACAGCCGCATCATCCATCAAGGTCGGTTCATGCCTCTTGCCGTGTTGTACATCGCCGTCGGCGGCGCTCTGGGCGCCGTCTCGCGCTGGCTGCTCAGCCAGACCCTCAATACCCTCTTTCCCACCCTGCCTCCCGGCACACTGCTCGCCAACCTGATCGGCGGCTATCTGATGGGCATCGCCATGGCCGGCTTCAGCGGACTGGGCCTGGCGCACGAAGGCTGGCGGGTCTTCGTCATGACCGGTTTCCTGGGCGGACTGACCACCTTCTCCACGTTTTCCGCGGAAATCATGACCCTGATGCTGCAGCAGCGTTACGTCTGGGCCCTGGGGGGCGTGGCCATCCACGTGATCGGCTCGCTGATCATGGTGGGTCTGGGCATGGCCACCTGGAGCATGCTCAAGGGCCAGGCATGAGCGCGGTGCACATCCTGCAGGCCGGAGACCCGCCGGCCGACGTGAAGGCGCGCTTCGGCAGCCAGGCGGACTGGTTCCGCCGCGCCTTGCAACCCTTGTCCGTGGACCTGCGGATATGGCGGGTGGACGAGGACCCCGCCCTGCCCGAGGCCGACTGCGCGGAGCCGGTTGTCATCACCGGATCCTGGTGCATGGTCACCGACAGGCTGGGGTGGAGCGAAGCGCTGGCGCACTGGATACGCGAGCGGCGCCAGACCGGAACGCCCCTATTGGGAATCTGCTACGGTCATCAGCTGATGGCGCATGCCCTGGGCGGCGTGGTGGACTACCATCCGCGGGGACGCGAACTGGGCTGCCTGCCGGTGGCGCTGCGGCCGCAAGCCCGCGAACATGGCATGCTCGCCGGCCTGCCGATGCGCTTTGACGCCCTGCTCACGCACCAGCAAAGCGTGCTGGAAATCCCCGCGGGCGTCCAGGTGCTGGCCGGCTCCGACCACGATCCGCACCAGATCCTGCGCTACGGCCCGGCGCAATGGTCCGCCCAGTTCCATCCGGAATTCTTCGCCGAACTGCTGCGCTACTGCATCTTGCGCAATCAAGCGGGGCTGCAGGCCGAGGGACGGGACCCGCAGGCCATGGCCGATCAGGTGCGAGACACGCCCGAAGCGCGCCGGCTGCTGTGGAGCTTCGTCCGGGCCTACAGCCCGGCCTCGTCGGCCGGCGGGCGGAAGAACTCGCCGGGCGTCTGGCCCATCAGCTCGCGGAACGCCGCCACGAAGGCCGACATGCTGTCGTAGCCGCAGGCCAGCGCCACATCGGTGACGCGCTCATGGCGCTCGAGCATGGGCAAGGCGCTCATGATGCGCAGACGCTGCCGCCAGGCCCGGAAGGTCAGCCCGGTCTCCTGGCGGAACAGCCGGCTCAATGTTTTCTCCGACACGCCCTGCTGCCCGGCCAGTTCCTCCAGGGTACAGCCCAGCGCGGGCTGGGCCTGCAACTGCTGGCATACCTGGCGCAAGCGCGGATCCGCCGGCCAGGGCAGGATCAGGCCGCTTTCGGGCGCCGCCAGCAGGCGGTCCAGCAGCACCTGCACCAGTCGGCCCTGTTCCCCTTCGCGGTCATAGAGCACCGGCAAGGTGCTGAATTCCCGGATCAGTTCCCGCAGCAGCCGGTTCACCGCCACGACCCGGCACTGCTCGTGCTGCCGCGGCAAGGCCTGCACATCGATGTACAGACTGCGTATCTGCGCATCGGGCGAACAGCGCACGCCATGCTCCACGCCGGCCGGCACCCACACGGCCTGCTGCGGCGGCGCCATGAAGCGACCGGCCGCGGTGCGCACCTCGATCACTCCGGTCAGCGCATAGGAAAACTGCACCCAGGGGTGGCGGTGCGGACGTGAAATCGCCTGGTTGGGCAAGGCCCGTTCCTGGCCGTAGAGCGGCCTGGGCAGGTAACGCAATTGCCTCAACCCTGCCGGAATGGCGTCCGAATGCACCAGAATGTCCGCTTTTCGATGTTCCATATCCGTTTAACGATAAACACCCACGAAAGTCTACGGTAAAGTGAACCGTCCCTTTTCGCAACTCTTTCAAATCGCCATGTTGTCTCGCCTAAGACTGCTGTTCGACAATTTCACCCTGATCCTGATCGGCGTCGTGGCCCTGGCCACGCTGTTTCCCGCCTACGGCCAGGGCGCCGTCATTTTCGAGCTGATCACCGGCTTGGCCATCGCCCTGCTGTTCTTCATGCACGGCGCCAAGCTCTCGCGCGAAGCCATCATCGCCGGCGCCACGCACTGGCGCCTGCACCTGCTGGTGTTCGGCTGCACCTTCGTCATGTTTCCGCTGCTGGGCCTGGTCTTGAAGCCCGTTCTGCTGCCGCTGCTGGGCATGCCCTTGTTCGTGGGCATCCTGTACCTGTGCGCCCTGCCCGGGACCGTGCAGTCGGCCATCGCCTTCACCTCCATCGCCCGCGGCAACATTCCCGCCGCCGTCTGCAGCGCCTCGGCCTCCAGCCTGATCGGCATCGTGCTCACGCCCGTGCTGCTCAAGCTGCTGCTCGATGCGGACGCCGGCTCGGCGGCCTCCACCCTGGACGCCATCAAGAAGATCAGCCTGCAACTGCTGCTGCCCTTCGTGGTCGGCCACCTGATGCGTCCCTGGATCGGCGGCTGGATGGACCGCAACCGCGCCTGGCTGCGCAACGTCGACCAGACATCCATCCTGCTGGTCGTCTACACCGCGTTCAGCGCCTCGGTCATCGGCGGGCTGTGGCAGGCCGTGCCGCCCATGTCCCTGCTGATCCTGACCGTGGTCTGCATCGTGCTGCTGGCCGTGGTGCTGGTGCTGACCACCTGGATGGCGCGCCGCTTCGGCTTCAACAAGGAAGACGAGATCACCATCGTGTTCTGCGGCTCCAAGAAGAGCCTGGCCACCGGCGTGCCCATGGCCCAGGTGCTGTTCAGCGGCGCCGCCATCGGTCCGGCGCTGCTGCCCATCATGCTGTTCCACCAGATCCAGCTCATGGCCTGCGCCGTGATCGCCAATCACTACGCCCGCCGCCCTCACGAGGAACAAGAAGAAGGCGTGCTGCAGAAAGCCTGACCGACCACGTTCCTGTGCTGATTTGCCGCCCCTTGCCGGGCGGTTTTTTTTGCTTCTTCGAGGAATTCCGGGGATTCCTCCGTGTTTGACGAGCCGTTTGGGCCAAGCAGAAAGAAGCTCGGGTTCTCGCGAGGCAGGCCGGGGCGGGCCGGCTTGGCTGGGTCCTCCGCCCGCGCTGCGCGCGGGTTCCCTGGTCAGGATGCGGGGGCGGGCGGGGCGTGAACTCGCAGGGTGATTCGTCCACTGGACGAATCACAAGCGTCCTGCTCGAACAGCACGCCCCCTTGCCTCCCGCCCCCGCATCCCGCCTGCGGCGAAGGCCCTGACTCGCCCGCCGGCCCGCCCCGGCCTGCCTCGCGAGAACGGTCCCGTCGTTTTGGCCCAAACGGCGGGACGTCCGCGCGCGCCGTACAACATATCAGCCAGCCGCTGAATTTTCTGTTTGGCATGAATGCGTATAGCCGGGTCGATGCCATCGGCATTTTGAGCCGTTCAAGGTGCAGGAAGAGCGGACGGGGCGGGTCGGATGGCTTGCCGCAGGCGAGGTGCGGGGACGGGAGCTAAGCGTCGTTCTGTTCGACGGCGGCGCTTGTTGCTCGCCTGGGGGGCGAGCAACCCGCCGGAGTTAACGACGCGCCCGGCCACGCGCCTCGACCAGGGCACCGGCGCGCTGCGCCGCGCCGGCAAGCCATCAGCGCCGTCCGCTCTTCCTGCACCTTGAACGGCGTCTCCAAAAAACCAGTTCGGCATCGACTTGACAATTCAGTCCCCGGGATTCTTCGAAAAACCTTTTTTTGCCCCAGACCGACCCAGTCCGAAATTCCACGGCAGGCGTTGACGATTCTGGATGAAGAAGGGGCGGCGGCGCTGAGCATGAGGCGTCTGGCAAGCGAACTGGGCGTCACGCCCATGGCGCTGTATCGGCATGCGGCCGGCAAGGAGTCCCTGGCCGCCGGCGGCGCGCGCCCGGACACCGCCATGACGCATCAGCGCGCCGTCGACTTCATGCTGAGCCGGTTCCTGCCCGATCGGACGACGCAAGCCAGAGCCTGAACTCCTACATCAAACGATCGATCCGGTCATTCAGCGTGGCGGCCGACAGTTCCCCGGCACGCACGTCCAACAGCCGCCCCTGCGCGTCCAGGAACAAGGTGGTGGGCAGGCCGCGGCTGCGCACGGCCTGGCCCAGCTGCATCTGCGGATCGCGCCACATATTGGCCAGCTCCAGCTTTTCCTTGTCCAGGTACTGCTGGATGACATCGGCCTCCTCCCCCTGGTTGGCGAAGACGATATGCACATCGTCGCGGCTGGACTGCACCTGCTTGAAGGCCGGCATCTCCCGCCGGCACGGCGGGCACCAGCTGGCCCACAGATTGACCACGGTCAGCTTGCCCTGATAGCCCTGCAGCCCCGCCGGCGAATCCGGCTGCGCCTGCACGGGTTGCAAGGCCACCGCCGGCAAAACCCGGGGTTCCTGCGTCTGCATGGCACCCGCCCAGCTCATGATCAGGGCGAAGGCGGCCAGGCCGATCGCAAGGCCTCCCGACAGCGCCGGCAGCATCGCCTTGTCGCGCAGCCCGCGCCACAGCCAGTAGGCCAGGGCTGCCGCGACGGCGGCCGGCAGCATCAGCCCGCCGTCGCGCAGGTCCATCCAGCTCAAGGGCGCATGGCGATAGTAATCCCATTGCTGGACGAGAAAGCCCAGGCGCCCGGCCAGCAGGCCCAGCAGCAAGCCGCGCCATAGCGCGGATTCCGCGCGTGTCCGGCTTCGCCTGTCCAGCCACGCGGCCAGCAACAAGGCCGCAATGGCCGCCGCCATGAAGGCGAACAAGGACGTGGCGAAGGTAAAGGGACCGAGCTGGATGCTTTGCATGAATACGGCTCCTGACAAGACCGGACAAGCAGGGCCCGCTCACGGCGGGCCGGACCAAGGAATATGGACACCTTGAAAGTGGAAAGATTCCCCGCCAGGCTCAGGCCTGCGCCAGCGCCTGCATGAACTGCACGATCTTGTCGGCGTTCTTGACGCCCGGCGCGTCCTCGACGCCGCTGCTCACATCGATGGCATAGGGCCGGTGCAGGGCCACGCGCTGCGCGACGTTGTCGATCCGCATGCCGCCGGCCAGGATCAGGGGCGGCAGAGGCGACTGGCCGGCAAGCCTCTGCTGCAGTCCCTGGATCAGTTCGGCGTCAAAGGCCGTGCCGGTGCCGCCGTAGGCGTCGTGATAGCCGTCCATCAGCCAGCCTTGGGCGTCCGGATACGCCAGGCAGGCCTGATACAAGCCCTCCACCGTATCCAGGCCGGGCGCGCCGGCCCGGAAGGCCTTGATGTAGGGATGGCCATACAGCCGGCATTGCTCCGGACTTTCTTCGCCATGGAACTGCAGCAGGTCGGGGCGGACCTGGTCCAGTATCTCGCGCACGAACGCTTCCTGCGCATTCACGAACAGGCCGGCGGCCTGGACGAAGGCGGGGATGCGTCTGCGCAGACGGGCCGCCTGGTCCGTGGAAAGCATGCGCGGGCTCTTGGGATAGAACACAAAGCCAAGGGCGTCGGCGCCCGCCCGGACGGCGGCGTCTATGTCCTGCTCCCGGGTCAATCCGCAAATCTTGACCCGGGTACGGGCTGGCATCATGGCTGCTCCTGAATGAAAAACGGGGGCTTGGCGCCCCCGTTGTTGAACCTATGCTGTCTTATTGGAAGACGGCGGCGGGATCCTGCCCGTAGCTGTCCGAACCATAGGTGGATTCGGTGCCGAACTGGATCTGGGAATCGTCCAGCAGGACTTCGCCGTGCTTGTAGTGGGTGACCATGCCGGGGAAGACCATGACCGCCGCCACCATCAGCAACTGGATAATGATAAAGGGAACCGAGCCCCAATAGATATCCGTGGTGGCCACGCGCCTGATGCGCTCGCCGGTGACCTTGTCCGTATAGTCCTCCTTGGGTGCGACCGAGCGCAGGAAGAACAGTGCAAAGCCGAATGGCGGGTGCATGAAGGACGTCTGCATATTGACCGCCAGCAGCACGCCGAACCAGATCAGGTCTATGCCCATCTTGTCGGCGATCGGCCCGAGCAGCGGCACGATGATGAAGGCCAGCTCGAAGAAGTCCAGGAAGAAAGCGAGCAGGAAAGTCAGCACGCTGACCACGATCAGGAAGCCCCATTGGCCGCCGGGCATGTCGATGAGCAGGTGCTCCACCCACAGATCGCCGTTGATGCCGCGAAAGCTCAGGCTGAACACCGTGGAACCCACCAGGATGAAGACCACGAAGCAGGACAGGCGCGTAGTCGATTCCATGGCCTGGCGCAGCAGCTTCCAGGACAGCCGGCCGCGCGAGACGGCCATGATGATGGCGCCCACCGCGCCCATGGCGCCGCCTTCGGTCGGCGTGGCCACGCCGATGAAGATGGTGCCCAGGACCAGGAAGATCAGGAACAGCGGCGGGATCATGACGAACACCACGCGCTCGGCGATCCGCGACAGCAGCTTCAGGCGCAGCAGCTTGTTGGCCAGGGCGATGACCCAGGCCGTGATGCCCCACAACAGAAGCATCACGACGATGTGCTCGTCCACGGGGATGTTCGGATGCGTGGCGAAGTAATGCTGGGAACCGAAGTAGGCCACGGCCGAGGCCAGGAGCGTCAGCAGGATCAGCGAAGTCAGGCCGCGGCTGCCGTCCGGCTCCACATAGACCCGCGCTTCGGGCGGCAGGGCCGGAGCGGACTTGGGCTTGATGTAGGACATGGCCACGATGTACAGGATGTACACCCCGGTGAGCACCAGGCCCGGCACCATGGCGCCGCGGTACATGTCGCCGATGGAGCGGCCCAGCTGGTCGGCCAGGATGATCAGCACGATGGACGGCGGAATGATCTGCGACAGCGTGCCGGAGGCTGCGATCACCCCGGTCGCCAGCCTGCGGTCATAGCCGTAGCGCAGCATGATGGGCAGGGAGATCAGGCCCATGGAGATCACCGAGGCCGACACCACGCCGGTGGTGGCCGCCAGCATGGCGCCCACCAGCACCACGGCGATGGCCAGGCCCCCGCGCAGCGGGCCGAACAGCTGGCCTATGGTGTCCAGCAGGTCCTCGGCCATGCCTGAGCGCTCGAGAATCAAGCCCATCAGCGTGAAGAACGGCACTGCCAGCAAGGTATCGTTCTCGACGATGCCGAACACGCGCTGCGGCAAGGCCTGGAACAGGGCGGGCTGCATCAGCCCCAGTTCGATGGCCACCAGGCCATAGAGAATGCCGATCGCGGCCAGGGTGAAGGCCACCGGAAAGCCCAGCAGCAGGAACGCGATCAGGTTGAAGAACATGATCGGCGCCAGATTATCAACAAAGAATTCCATCGTTACCGGCCTTTCGAAACGGGGGTTGCGGCTTGCTGGGCCTGCGCCATCTGGCGGATTTCCTCAGCCAGCTGTTCTTCGGCGCTGGGGCCGCCCGAGCCCTTGAGCGGATTGGGGCAGGCGCCGCGCAGAAAGCCGATGCACTTGATCAGGTGGGAGACGCCCGCCAGGCACAGGAGCGCAAAGCCCACGGGAATCAGCAGCTTGACCGGCCAGCGTATCAGGCCGCCCGTGTTCGAGGACAGTTCATGCAGATCGTAGGACTGCTGGAAGAAAGGGATGGAGAGCCAGAAGATCAGCAGGCCGGCGGGCAGGAGGAAGAAGATGACGCCGATGATGTCAATCCACACCTGCAGGCGCGGCGGGAAGCGTTCGGCCAGGGCATCCACGCGCACGTGTTCGTTCACGAAGAAGGTGTAGCCGGCCGCCAGCAGGAAGATGGCTCCGAACAGGTACCACTGCAGTTCCAGCCAGGCGTTCGAGCTGACCCCGAACACCTTGCGCACCACAGCGTTGATGGCGCTGACCAGGACCACGATCAGGGTCAGCCAGGTCACCGATTTGCCGACCGCGGTATTGATGCGGTCGATAAAGCTAGATAGACGTAATAAAAATTGCATGGCCTTGCTCAGGATATGGTCGCGTTCCGGAATAGCTTGTGGCTGGACCCGGAAGTTAGTCGGCCCAAAAATGGATTGGAATACTTACAAAAAGAAAAGGCTTCACATTTTATACGATTGAAGCAAGCCCGAACGGCTCTCGAACCAAGGAATTACCCTTTAGAACAGGACATTGAATCGCTTGCTTCATCCCGTTTGTCCAAAGCGCAGGCCGGTCAGCTCGCGCAGTTGCCCATAGGGGTCGGCGGCGGGCAGGCCAAAGGCGGGCGGATAATCCACCCCGGCCAGATACAGGCCGCTGGCTTCGAATGTGGGCGCGGCCAGGCGCCGGTCGCGCTGCTGCAGCAGCTGCGCCGCCCAGGATGGCGGCTGACGGCCTTGGCCTATATAGATCAACGCCCCCATCAGGTTGCGTATCATGTGATGCAGGAAAGCGTTGGCGCTGAAGCTGAACAGGAAATAATCGCCCTGCTGCTCGATGTGCGCGCGCGTCAGCGTGCGCACCGGGCTGGCCGCCTGGCATTCCGAGGAACGGAAGGCGCTGAAATCATGTTCACCCAGCAGATGCCCGGCCGCCTCCTGCATGCGGGCCAGCTCGAGCGGCCGGAACACCCAGGCCGCCCTGCCCTGCGTCAAGGGCGAACGCACCCGATGCTGGCGTACCAGATACGCATAATGGCGTCCCTGTGCCGAGAAGCGGGCATGAAAATCGTCCGGCACCTCGCGCGCCCATTGGACGGCGATGGATTCCGGCAGCAAGGCGTTCACCCCGCGCACCCAGGACTCCAGGCTGCGCACGGCCGTCGTATCCAGATGCACGGTCTGGTTCAGGGCATGCACGCCGGTGTCGGTGCGCCCGGCGCAAATGGTGCTGACCGGATGCGCGGCGAACCGGCTCAAGGCCTGTTCCAGCACATCCTGCACCGTGCGACCGCCCGGCTGGCTCTGCCAGCCCAGCCAGGGCGCGCCGTCGTAGCAGACGCCCAATGCGATGCGAGTGCTCATTGCCCCGCCTTTACGAACGGACGGGAGGCTCGTCCGAAGGCGGCTGGTCCAGATCCAGATTGATTTTTTCCAGCTTCTCGCGAACCATGGCCTCGCTGACGGGAGCCGGGGAATCGTCGATGTCTTGATTGGCGGAATTGGCCCGCTTGAGCACCCAGGTCACGATCAGTACGATCAGGGCCAGGACCACGGCCATGACGGCCAGCATGTGTTCTTGTATCCAGGACACGGTTTTCTTTGCCTTGTTGACTGCGCCGGCCATCTTGCCTTGTTCAGGGCCGGGTGCGACGGAAGCGGATCCGGAAGCGGCGAGGGGCGCCGCCGCGCCCGCCTGCCCGCCCTGCTCAGGGCCGGCGGCGGGAGTGTCAGCGCTGGTGTCGGCAAGGCCCAGTTCGCCGGCCGACTCCAGGATCAGATCCTTGGCCGCCTCCCCTTGCGATTGCAGGGCGCGGCTGAGATTGGAAACGTTTTCTTCGAGTTGCGACACCCGTTCGCCGGTATCGCGCAACTGGTGCTGGACCGCCTGCTTGTGGTCCGCGGCCGCGGAGGGCGCGGACAGGCGCAAACGGTCCTGGGCCTGTTCGGGATCGGCTTGGACCGCGGCGCCGACTTGCAGGGCCCCCTGCGAGGCGTCGGCCTGGCCCATGCGCACCCGGCCGCCCTGGCGCAGGGCGCGGGCCTGGTCCACGTACAGGCGGCGGGCCTGGGCGTCGTCCAGCGACAGCATCAGGTCCATGTCCGGCACCTGCAGGGATTGCCCTGCCTTCAGTCGATGCAGATTATGGCCGATGAAAGCATCCGGATTCAGGCGCTGGACGGCCAGCATCCACTGGTAGGCCGTCACCCCGTCCACCGCATAGCGACGCGCCAGGGCGTGCAGCGTGTCGCCGGACTGAACCTGGATGGCGCCCTGGGGCACGCGCTGCACGCTGCTGTGTCCGGACGCGGCGCCAGCGGGCGCCGCCGGAATCAAGACGGACACCGGCGCGGCGCGTCTGGTCTGCGCCTGCCGCACAGGGAGCTGCACGCGCACCGCCGCGGGCGCGAGCACGCTGACCTGATGCGTGGCCTGGCCGCTGTCGCTGCGGATCTGCAGCAGGATGTCGGCCACCTTGCCCGAAAAGGGCTGGTCGGACGACAGGACGATGCGGCGCACCTGGCCTTGGCCGTCGCGCTCCAGCCGGACCTGCAGGGAAGCCAGGTCCACCGGCGGGACCAGGCCGGCGGCCCGCCAGGCCGGCAGCGGCGCAGGCGCGGCCTGCAGGGACAGGCTTTCCGCCGGCGTGATGCTCCGTATGCCCACATCCAGCCGCAGGGGCTGGTCCGGGCGCGAAACCAGGCGGCTGTGGCCGATCTCCAGGGCCTGGACATCGGCGCCGGCCAGCACGCCTGCCGACAGCAGGGCCGGACCCAGCAGTTGCAGTGCGCGCCGGCGGCCTGTCATGGTTACAGCTCGCCCAGGGCGATGCGCAGCATGCGACGCAGCGGCTCGGCCGCGCCCCACAGCAACTGGTCGCCTACGGTAAAGGCGCTGAGGTATTCAGGCCCCATGTTCAGCTTGCGCATGCGGCCCACCGGGATGTCCAGCGTGCCGGTCACGGCCACGGGGGTCAGTTCCTGCATCGTGACCTGGCGCTCGTTGGGGATGACCTTGGCCCACTTCGAACCCTGGGCGATGATGTCGTTGATCTCGTCCAGCGGCACGTCGCGGGTCAGCTTGATGGTCAGCGCCTGGCTGTGGCAGCGCATGGCGCCGATGCGCACGCACAGGCCGTCGATGGGGATCTGCTTGTCCTGCGCTGTGCGGCCCAGGATCTTGTTGGTCTCCACGCCGCCCTTCCATTCTTCGCGCGTCATGCCGTTGCCCAGGTCGGAGTCGATCCAGGGAATCAGGCTGCCGCCCAGCGGCACGCCGAAATTCTTCTGCGGCAGGGAGGGATCCTTCTGCGCCTGCAGCACGCCGCGGTCGATATCCAGGATGGCCGAGGCGGGATCGGCCAGCAAGGCTCCCACGGACTGGTTCAGCAGGCCGAACTGGGTGAGCAGCTCGCGCATGTGCTGGGCGCCGCCGCCCGACGCGGCCTGGTAGGTCATGCTGGTCATCCATTCGACCAGATCATGCTTGAACAGGCCGCCCAGGCCCATCAGCATGCAGCTGACGGTGCAGTTGCCGCCGATGAACTGCTTGCCGCCCTTGGCCAGGGCCGCATCGATGACGTTCCGGTTGATGGGGTCCAGCACGATGACGGAATTCTCGTCCATGCGCAGCGTGCTGGCCGCGTCGATCCACAGGCCGTTCCAGCCGGCGGCGCGCAGTTTGGGATAGATCTGGCTTGTGTAGTCCCCGCCCTGGGCGGTCACGATGATGGGCAGCTTCTTGAGCGCTTCAATATCGTGAGCGTCCTGCAATGGGCCGGCGCCGTCAGCCCACGAGGGAGCTGCGCCGCCGGCGTTGCTGGTCGAGAAGAACACCGGCTGAAAAAGGGAAAAATCGCCTTCGTCGCGCATACGCTGCATGAGCACGGAGCCCACCATACCGCGCCAGCCGACCAAACCTACCGCTTGAGTCATGGTAATACCACCTGGATATCGATAATGTAAAAACTATAAGAATACTATTTTAAAGCCTGAAGGACCGCGTCGCCCATGGCGCTGGTGGACACGAGTTCGCAGCCCGCTTCATGGATGTCGCCGGTGCGCAGCCCCTGCTCCAGCACGCTGGAGACGGCGGCCTCGATGCGCTTGGCCTGCTCCTCGGCATTGAGCGAATAGCGCAGCAGCATGGCGGCCGACAGGATAGTGGCCAGCGGATTGGCCTTGTTCTGGCCGGCGATGTCCGGGGCCGAGCCGTGACTGGGCTCGTACAGGCCCTGCTGCGACGCGTTGAGCGATGCCGAAGGCAGCATGCCGATGGAACCGGTCAGCATCGCAGCCTCATCCGATAGGATATCGCCAAACAGGTTGCCTGTGACGATCACGTCGAATTCTTTTGGCGCACGCACCAGTTGCATGGCGGCATTGTCCACATACATATGGCTCAGGGCCACGTCGGGATACTCGCGCGCCACATCGATCATGATGTCGCGCCAGAACTGCGAGGTCTCGAGCACGTTGGACTTGTCCACGCTGCACAGGCGTTTGTTGCGCTTCTGGGCGGCCTGGAAGCCCACGTGGGCGATGCGGCGCACTTCGCTTTCGGCGTAGTGCATGGTGTCGAAGCCCTGGCGCTCGCCGGCGAAGGCGCCTTCCTGCACGGTGCGCACGCCGCGCGGCTGACCGAAATAGATGTCGCCGGTCAGCTCGCGCACGATCAGGATGTCCAGCCCCGACACGACTTCAGGCTTGAGCGTGGAGGCGTTGGCCAGCTGCGGATACAGGATGGCCGGACGCAGGTTGGCGAACAGGCCCATGGCTTTGCGCAGGCCCAGGATGGCCTGTTCGGGGCGCAAATGACGCTCCAGCGAATCGTATTTCCAGTCACCCACGGCGCCGAACAGCACGGCATCGGACTCCTGCGCCAGCTTGAGGGTTTCGGGCGGCAAGGGATGGCCGTGCAGGTCGTAGGCGGCCCCGCCCACGGGAACCACCGTCATGTCCAGGTCCAGGTCCAGGCCCACGGCGGACAGCACGCGCTGCGCCTGTTCCGTGATTTCGGGGCCGATGCCGTCGCCGGGCAATACTGCAATCTTGTAGGTCATGATGAATTCAGGCGTAAAAGTCGGGTGATAGGGAAAAAGCGCTCCGGCCGGCAGGCTGGAGCGCTTTTGTCATGAGCGTGTTCAGGCGGACGGATTGCCGACCAGCCAGGGATGACGGGCCAGGCGCTGCGACTCGTATTCCCGGATCAGGTCGGCCTTCTGCAAGGTCAGGCCGATCTCGTCCAGGCCGTTGAGCAGACAGTGCTTGCGGAAGGCGTCGATGTTGAACGGCAATTCGCGGCCTTCCGGCGTGATCACGCGCTGCTGCTCCAGGTCGATGCGCAACTGGTAGCCGGGGAAGGCCTTGACCTCGTCGAACAGGCGAGCCACATCCAGCTCATTGAGCACGATGGGCAGCAGGCCGTTCTTGAAGCTGTTGTTGAAGAAGATGTCGGCGAAGGACGGCGCGATGATGGCGCGAAAACCGTATTGCATCAGGGCCCAGGGCGCGTGTTCACGGCTGGAACCGCAGCCGAAGTTCTGGCGCGCCAGCAGGATGGAGGCGCCCTGGTAGCGGTCCTGGTTCAGCACGAAGTCCGGGTTGAGCGGCCGCTTGGAATTGTCCATGCCCGGCTCGCCATGGTCCAGGTAGCGCAGCTCGTCGAACAGGTTGGGCCCGAAGCCCGTGCGTTTGATGGATTTCAGGAACTGCTTGGGGATGATCAGGTCGGTGTCGACGTTTTCCCGGTCCAGGGGAGCGACCAGGCCTTGATGAGTGGTGAAAGCTTGCATGGCGAAGTCTCCTTAGTTGAACGAGCGCACATCGACGAAATGACCGGCAATGGCGGCGGCGGCGGCCATGGCGGGGCTGACCAGGTGCGTGCGTCCGCCCTGGCCCTGGCGGCCTTCGAAGTTGCGGTTGGACGTGGACGCGCAGCGCTCGCCTGGTTCGAGGCGGTCGGCGTTCATGGCCAGGCACATGGAGCAGCCCGGTTCGCGCCATTCGAAGCCGGCGTCCAGGAAGATCTTGTCCAGGCCTTCCTGCTCGGCCTGGCGCTTGACCAGCCCGGAGCCGGGCACGATCATGGCCTGCTTCACATTGGCGGCCACCTTGCGGCCGCGAGCCACGGCGGCGGCAGCGCGCAGGTCCTCGATGCGGGCGTTCGTACAGGAGCCGATGAACACGCGGTCGATGCGTATGTCGGTCAGGGGCATATTGGGCGTCAGGCCCATGTATTCCAGGGCGCGCTCCATGCCGTTGCGCTTGACTTCGTCCTTTTCCTTGTCCGGATCGGGCACGCGGCTGTCCACGGGCAGCACCATCTCGGGCGAGGTGCCCCAGGTCAGCTGCGGCATGATCCGGCTGGCGTCGATGCGCACGACGCGGTCGAACTGGGCGCCTTCGTCCGAATGCAGCGTCTTCCAGTATTCCACGGCCTGGTCCCACAGCGGCCCCTTGGGCGAATAGGGCCGGCCGCGCAGGTAGTTGATGGTCTGCTCGTCGACCGCGACCATGCCGGAGCGCGCGCCGGCCTCGATGGCCATGTTGCAGATGGTCATGCGCCCTTCCATGCTCAGGTCGCGAATGGCCGAGCCGCCGAACTCGATGGCGTAGCCCGTGCCGCCGGCCGTGCCGATCTGGCCGATCACGTACAGGATCAGGTCCTTGGCCGTGCAGCCGAAGGGCAGCTTGCCGTCCACCTGCACCAGCATGCTCTTGCTTTTCTTCATGAGCAGGGTCTGGGTGGCCAGGGTATGCTCCACTTCCGAGGTGCCGATGCCGAACGCCAGCGCGCCCACGGCGCCATGGGTGCTGGTGTGCGAATCGCCGCAGACCACGGTCATGCCGGGCAGCGTCGCGCCTTGCTCGGGGCCGACGATGTGCACGATGCCCTGGCGCACGTCGTTCATGCGGAATTCGGTAATGCCGAAGTGTTCGCAATTGGCGTCCAGCGTATCCACCTGCAGGCGCGAGATCGGGTCTTCGATGCCGTTCTGGCGCGAGGTGGTGGGCACGTTATGGTCGGCCACGGCCAGGTTGGCGCTGACGCGCCAGGGCTTGCGCCCGGCCATGCTCAGGCCCTCGAAGGCCTGCGGGCTGGTCACCTCGTGCAGCAGGTGGCGATCGATATAGATCAGACAGGTGCCGTCGGTTTCCTGGTGCACGACATGTTCGTCGAACAATTTATCGTATAAGGTCTTGGCCATTGCGTTCTCAACATCCGGTTGGGACAGGAGCCCGGAAAAAGCCGGGCCGCTTGCTGTGATTTACGTCATTATGACAGGCGCAGTAACTGGGACAAGACCAGTTCCCATCCTAGTATTGAAAGTACCAGCCTGAACTTGCGCGAGCATAGAAAACCGGGTGCCTTGCAGGCATCCAGCCGGTCGAAGCGCCTGGGAAAAGCCGACTAACGCCGCGCTTGTTCGTAGAGCGGCATGACACGCTCGGAAATGGCCTGCAGGTCGGCGATGCGGGTCGAGGACGAGGGGTGGGTGGACAGGAACTCCGGCTGTCCCCTGCCCTGCTCCAGCGCCGCCATCTTCTGCCACAGCGTGACCGCGGCGCGCGGGTCGTAGCCGGCGCGCGCTGCCAGCTCGACTCCGATCAAGTCGGCCTCGGTCTCATGGGTGCGGCTGTTGGGCAATTCGAACATGACTTCACTGAGCGAGCTGCCCAGGTCGCTGACGGACTGCACGCCGGTGATGGCCGTGAGCACGGACAAGCCGATGGAAGTGGCCATTTTCTGCGACACCTGCTCGCGCGAATGTTCACGCAAGGCATGCGCCATCTCGTGCCCGATGATGGCGGCCAGCTCGGCTTCCGTGGGCTGAATGCGCTTGATCAGGCCGGTGTAGACCGCAATCTTGCCGCCGGGCATGCACCAGGCGTTGACCTCGTCCTGCGCTATGACGTGCACTTCCCAGTTCCAGCCCGCGGCATCGGGCCGGAAGGCGCCGACCTGGGCGATGAGGCGCTGGGCGATGGCGCGCACCCGTCGGGTCTGCGCCGCATCCGTGTCCAGCGCGCCCTGCGCCCGCGCCTGGCTCAGCACCTGAGCGTAGTTCTGCGCCGCCGCCTGATTGAGCTCGGCCTCCGAGACCAGGCCCGACATGTACTGCTTGCGCTCCACGCCCACATTCCCGCTGGATGTGGTCTGGACGGCTGCGCAGCCCGCCACCGCCAGCGCCAGCGCGCCGGCGGCGAATCGTTTGCCAAAGACTGAACGTTTCATGAGCGACTCCACAGACTGTTGAAGAAGTAAGGAACGTACGCCCGGCTTGCGGATCAGGTCCGGATGGAGCATTGCGCCTGATGGCGCAGGCAATGATCCATCAGGACGATGGCCAGCAGGGCCTCGGCTATGGGCGTGGCGCGTATTCCCACGCAGGGATCGTGGCGGCCCAGCGTCTGCACCTCCACCGGGTCGCCGGCGCGGGTGACGGAGGGCCGCATGGTGCGAATGCTGGAGGTGGGCTTGATTGCGAGCGACACGGTGATGGCCTGGCCGGAAGAAATGCCGCCCAGGATGCCGCCGGCGTGATTGGTCTTGAAGCCGTCCGGGTAGATGGCGTCGCCGTGCTCGGAACCCTTTTGCACGATGCTTTCGAAGCCCGCGCCGATGGACACGCCCTTGACGGCGTTCAGGCCCATCATGGCATGGGCGATGTCCGCGTCCAGGCGGTCATAGATGGGTTCGCCCCAGCCGGCCGGCACGCCTTCGGCCACCACTTCGATGCGCGCGCCGATGGAGTCGCCTTCCTTGCGCAGTTCGTCCATATAGGCTTCCAGTTCCGGCACCATGTCGGGGTCGGGCGCATAGAAGGGATTCTGGCTGACGCTGTCCCAGGTCTTGAAAGGAATCTGCAAAGGGCCGAGCTGGCTCATGTAGCCGCGGATCTGGATGCCGAAATGCTGCCCCAGCCATTTCTTGGCGATGGCGCCGGCCGCCACCGTAGGTGCTGTCAGGCGCGCCGAGGATCGGCCGCCCCCGCGCGGATCGCGGTTCTCGAATTTTTTCCAGTAGGTGTAGTCGGCGTGCCCGGGGCGGAAGGTATCCAGCAGGTTGCCATAATCCTTGCTGCGCGCATCGGTGTTGCGGATCAGCAGGCTGATGGGCGTACCCGTGGTGCGGCCCTCGTAGAGGCCGGACAGGATCTCGACCTGGTCAGGCTCGCGGCGCTGCGTGACGTGCCGGGAGGTCCCGGGGCGGCGGCGATCCAGCTCGACCTGGATGTCCTGCTCGGACAGCTCCAGGCCGGGCGGACAGCCGTCGATGACCGCGCCAATGGCCGGTCCGTGGGATTCACCATAATTGGTGACGCAGAAGCTTTTGCCTAGTGTATTGCCGGACATACGTGGATTCGTTGCGAAGAAATGCGAAAAAATAAAGAAAGCACAGACTGGATTATGGCATTGTTCGCCGCGCCGGACACGCCCGCGGCCGTATCCCCGCCATAGGCCGCCCGTTCAGGACGAGCAGCTGACCTCCAGCCGGCAGCCCCAATCGGGCGGCACGGCGGCGTAGGCCTCGTACCCCTCACGCTCGCTATAAGGGTCGCGCAGCAGCGTCAGCAAGGTTTCGATCTCGGAGGCGTCATCCTGCGCCGCGGCCCGTATGGCCTGCTCGGCCAGGTAATTGCGCAGCACATAGAGCGGATTGACGCGATTCATGGCGGCGGCGCGCTGCGGCGTGTCCGATCCGTCCTGGGCCAGGCGCTGCCGATAGCGTTGCAGCCAGGACGAGGCCTGTTCGGAGTGCTCGAACAAGTCCAGGAAAGCCTCGGGTATGGCGGGCGCCTGAGCCAGGGCCCGGAAGGACAGGGTGAAGTCCGCGCCGCTGACGTGCAGCAGCCGCCACCAGTCATCCACCAGCCCGGCGTCCTCCCCGGTCCAGGTTCGCAGGCCGAACTTGGCCTGCAGATTGGCGTGATAGCGCTTGAGGAAGTGGCCCTCGAAGGTCTGCAGGCTTTCCTTCAGGGCATCGGCTTCCAGGTCCAGCGACAGGAAGGCGCTGGCCAGGCGGTACAGGTTCCAGTGCACGATGGACGGCTGCATGTTCCAGGCGTAGCGTCCCTGCGTGTCGCTGTGATTGCACACATGGTTGACGCGGAAACGATCCATGAATCCGTACGGGCCGTAGTCTATGGTCAGGCCCAGGATGGACATATTGTCGGTGTTCATGACGCCGTGGCAGAAGCCCACCGTCTGCCAGTCCGCCACCATCTCGGCGCTGCGCCGCGCCACTTCTTCCAGGAAACGGCAGACGCGCTGCTGTTCGCTGTCGGACTCCCGACGCAGTTCGGGGTAGAACTCGCGCAGCACGTAGTCCAGCAGGATGCGCAGGCGCTCGGCATCGTGCGACCAGTGCTCGAAGGAGCCGAAGCGTACGAAGCTGGGCGCCACGCGCGTCACGATGGCGCCCGTCTCCACGGTTTCCCTATACACGGGAGTGTCGGAAGTGACCAGCGCCAGGGCCCGGCTGGTGGCGATGCCCAGGCCGGCCATGGCTTCGCTGGCCAGGTATTCGCGCACGCTCGAGCGCAGCACCGCGCGTCCGTCTCCCATGCGCGAATACGGCGTCTTGCCGGCGCCCTTGAGCTGCAGCTCCTGGGGTCCGTCGGGCGTATCGATCTGGCCCAGCAGATGCGCGCGGCCATCGCCGAGCTGACCGGCCCAGATGCCGAACTGATGACCGCTGTAGACCGCCGACACCGTCCGCCCGCCAGGCAGGGGCTGCCGGCCCGCGACCACGTCAAGGAACTCGGGCTCGTGCAGGCGCGCCGTATCCAGCCCCAACCGGGCCGCCAGGGCCTCGTTGACGTGCAGCAGGCGCGCATTGGCCAGCGGCTGGGGCGGCACGGCGGTATGGAAGGCGGACGGCAGATCCGCGTAGGTATGGCGTATGGTCAGGCCGTCGAACAAGCTGGACATGAGGCCTCCTTAGATCATGAACACGTTCGTTATGCCGACCGGGCGGCTTTTTCGGCCTTGGCGCGCTGCTTGGCGGCCTTCTTGGCCGGCCACAGGTAGAAGATGGCGCAGAAGTAGAAGATGAGCGTCAGAACGATTTCGCCCAGCGCCCAGGGCAGGACGGTGGCCACGGGATCGGACCAGGCCCGCACCACGCCCTCGGCAAAATACAGCAGGATCATCATGGAGGTCCACTGCAAGGTATACAGATTGCCCTTGAGCACGCCGCGCAGCGGAAACAGCAGGGGCACGACCTTGAGCACCAGCCAGGATCCGCCGGGCTTGAGGGGCGCGAAATGCAGCTCCCAGGCCAGGCAAAGGACGATGAGGGCGACCAGCGCCGAGGCGGCCACGCGATGAAGTATGGGGTTCAATGGTGCATGCATGCTGTTATTATCACCTGAACCATGTCGAAAAAGCAGCGCCCGGCGCACGAAACACGCCCCGAAAAACGACGAGGACTCCTACATGCTCCCTGTGCCGTCCAGCGACGCCCATTCCCCGCACACTGCCGCCCCTCCGACAGCCCAGCCGACGTCCGCGCCGCCGCGCAAAGGCCTGGCGCACCTGCTGGACATCGTGCGCTTCGTGTTCAAGCGCGTCGCCGAGAAAGACCTGATGAAGGTGGCCTCCAGCCTGACCTACACCACCATTCTCGCCCTGGTGCCCATGCTGACCGTCGTGCTGGCCCTGTTCACGGCCTTTCCGCTGTTCCAGGAGTTCGAGCAGGCCCTGGAAGGCTTTCTGACCCGCAACCTGATGCCGGAAGTGGTGTCCGAAAATGTGATGCTGTACCTGAACCAGTTCGCTGCCAAGGCCTCGGGCCTGACCGCCGTGGGCAGCCTGTTTCTGATCGTCACGTCCATCATGCTGATCATGACCATAGACGAGACCTTCAACGACATCTTTCAGGTTCACGTCAAGCGGCCGCTGGGCCAGCGCCTGCTGGTCTACTGGGCCATCATCTCGCTGGGCCCCATCCTGACCGGCGCCAGCCTGTGGGCCACCGCCGTGCTGGCGCGCGAATCCCTGGGCTATATCGGCGATCTGTCGGACATCGTGTCCTTCGCCCTGTCCTATGTTCCCTTCCTGTTCAGCGCGCTGGGCTTCACGGCGCTCTTCATGTACGTGCCCAACCGCCGCGTCTGGTGGCGCGATGCGCTGGTGGGCGGGGTGGCGACCGCCGCCGCCCTTGAAGTCATGAAGGCGGGCTTCGCCTTCTACCTCACGCGTTTCCCGACCTACACCATCATTTACGGCGCCTTCGCCACCTTGCCCATCTTCCTGCTGTGGATCTACATATCCTGGCTGATCGTGCTGCTGGGCGCATCCATGGTCGCCATCCTGCCCGACTGGCGGCGGCGCAACTGGGTCAAGCTCGACGTGCCGGGCATCGCCTTCACCGACGCGGTGAACATCCTGCATCAGCTCTGGCTGAACCGTCTCGATCCCCTGCCCGGGCTGAGCATCAGCTCGCTCAGCCTGCGGCTGGAACGGGATCCGGACGAGCTGAACCAGGTCATGTGCAAGCTCAAGGACATGGGTCTGATCGCCGACACCCTTCAGAACGAGGACGAAGTCTGGGTGCTTAGCAGCGATTTGCGCCAGGTCAGCCTGAATACGCTGATAAAGGCATTTCTGCTGGACCGCTCCCACGCCCACGAGGGTCCGCTAGAATATGTACTGAACTATTTATCCCACTTCTTCGACCAGCGAATGTCCAATCTGGAAAACCTGTTTGAATCGCCCGACGGCGTACTTGCAGCCTGCCCAGCCCCACAGAATTCCGATATCCGCCAGGAGACCCAGCATGCTAAAAGTCAGTGAAATCCTGCGTGTCAAAGGTGACACGCTTTATACCGGCACCCCCGACATGACCGTCGAAAAAGCCGTGCAGAGCATGAGCGAGCTGGACATAGGCTCGCTGGTCATCATGGAGCACGGCCAGCTGGTCGGCATGCTGACCTTCCGCGAAATCATCCGCCACTGGCACGCTCATGGCGACAAGGCCTCGGGCTTCACAGTGCGCAGCATCATGGACGATGCGCCGGTCAGCGTCACACCCAACACCAGCGCCGATGAAGTACAGCGCCTGATGCTGGACAACCACGCGCGCTACATGCCCGTCATGGACGGCCCCACGCTGATGGGCGTCATCTCCTTCTACGACATGGCGCGCGCCATCGTGCACGCCCAGCAATTCGAGAACAAGATGCTCAAGGCCTACATCCGCGACTGGCCCACCGACTCCGAATCGGCCGGGGCCAACTGATCCCGCCGCTCTCAGGCGCCGTTCTGGCGCTTGAGCTCCTGCCAGGCCTGCGCGAGCAGGCCTGCGTCGTTTCCGGCCAGCAAGGCGGGATCGGTCAGAGTGCGGCGCCACTGGCGCGCGCCCTTCTTGCCGTGCGGCCAGCCCAGCAGGCTCTTGACCACGATGCGCAGCGGCACGCCCGCCCGCACCTGCGCGGCGGCATAGGCCTGCATGCGTTCGATGACGCTGTCCTCGTCCGGGATGGCCTCGGACGGCCACAAGCGGCGATGGATGTCGGTGAGCACGCCGGGCGTATGCCAGGCGGCGCGGCCCAGCATGACGCCATCGAACTGCTGCTCCAGCTCCACGGCCTGGTCGGCCTGGACGATGCCTCCGTTGAGCACGAACCGCGCCTGCGGGAAATCGGCCTTGAGCTGCCGGGCCGCATCGTAGCGCAAGGGAGGAATCTCGCGGTTGTCCTTGGGGGACAAGCCCTTGAGCACCGCATTGCGCGCATGCACGGTGAACACGCGACAGCCGGCCTCGAACAGTATGCCCACGAAATCGCGCACGAAATCATAGGATTCGCTGTAGTCCAGGCCCAGGCGGTGCTTGACCGTGACCGGTACGGAAACAGCGTCCTGCATGGCCTTGACGCAATCGGCGACCAAGTGCGGTTCGGCCATCAGGCAGGCGCCGAACGCCCCCTTCTGGACGCGCTCCGAAGGACAGCCGCAATTCAGGTTGATCTCGTCGTAGCCCCATTGTTCGCCCAGCCGGGCGCTGGCGGCCAGCGCCTGCGGATCGCTGCCGCCCAGTTGCAGGGCCACGGGATGCTCGGCCGGGTCGAAATCCAGGTGGCGGGCCTGGTCGCCGTGCATCAGCGCACCGGTGGTGATCATCTCGGTGAACAGCAGCGCCCGAGGCGCCAGCAGGCGGTGAAAGAAGCGGCTGTGCCTGTCGGTCACATCGATCATGGGCGCCACGCTCAAGCGCCACATCTGGCCGTCAGGCAGGGTGGGAGTATTCATATGGATTCGGGTAAAGGCCCGCGGCAAATGGCGGGCGCAAGAGACAACCTGTTATTTTAATAGCTTAAGGGCCGCGGGGAAAACCGGCGCCGCGCGCCCGGTCTTGCGCCAAAATCCGCGACACGCCCCAAAAAGCCCGCGCACTGGTCTAAAATCGGCCGTTTGGCTCTTCTTTGCGCGCCGGCCGGCGCGCCGCCACCTTCAAACCGGACACTGAATCAAGCATGGCTGTTTTTACCTCTGTCAGCGAACTGGATGCCCGCGCACTGCTGGACCACTACAACATCGGGGAGCTGGTCTCCCTGCGCGGCATCACCGCCGGCATTGAAAACACCAATTACTTCCTGACCACCACGCAAGGCGAGTATGTCCTGACCCTGTTCGAAGTGCTGACGCTGGAACAACTGCCCTTCTACATCGAACTGATGCATCACCTGGCCGCCAAGGGCGTGCCGGTGCCCGAGCCCATGACGCGCCGCGACGGCAAGCGCATCGGCGTCATGCACGGCAAGCCCTGTTCCATCGTCACGCGCCTGCGCGGAGGCTACGAGCCCGATCCCACCGTGGAACACTGCCGGCAGACCGCCGCCACCCAGGCCCGGGCGCACCTGGCCGCGCAGGACTTCCCGCTGGAGCAGCCCAATCTGCGCGGCCTGTCCTGGTGGCAGGCCACCGTACCCCAGGTGCTGCCTTTCCTGGATGCCGGCCAGGCTGAACTGATCCAGACCGTGCTGCAGGAACAGACCGATTTCGCCGCCACGGACTGCTACCGCAGCCTGCCCAAGGGGCCGGCTCATTGCGACCTGTTCCGCGACAATGTGTTGTTCGCCGGCACTTCGGATTCTCCGCAGATGGGCGGCATCATCGACTTCTACTTCGCAGGCTGCGACACTTGGCTGTTCGATGTGGCCGTGGGCGTGAACGACTGGTGCATAGACCGCCTGACCGGCGCCCTGGACCTGGAGAAAGCGCAGGCCTGGCTGCAGGCCTACGCCCAGGTGCGCCCCTTCACCGACGCCGAACGGCAAGCCTGGCCGCGCCTGATCCAGGCGGCCGCCCTGCGCTTCTGGGTGTCGCGCCTGTACGACTTCTACCTGCCGCGTCCGGCCCAGACGCTCAAGCCCCACGACCCCCGCCATTTCGAGCGCGTGCTGCGCCAGCGCCGCGACCACGGCGCGCCCGCCTTGCCGCGCTGATCACGGATACCGACCATGCAGGCTGCCAAGCTCCCCTTTCTCTATGGCTGGTACTGGATCCAGGAAGGCATGCGGCTGTTCAGGCTGCAACCCGCCGCGCTCTTCTTCTGGAGCCTGGTGACATCCATCCTGATCAATCTGAGCACTCTCTTCCCGATCTTCGGCCAGATGATCCTGATCGTGCTCGTGCCTTCCATGACCTTCATCGTGCAGAACGCCTGCCGGCGCATAGACGCCGGCCAGACCATGCGGCTGGGCCTGTGGCTGGAGCCGGTCAAGCCCTCCAATGTACGCGCCCGCCTGATCCAGCTTGGCCTGGTCTATCTGCTGGCCTGCCTGGCTGCGGGGTTCCTCGCCACCGCGCCTTTCGTGCAGGAGCTGGCCGACCTGATGGCCAACAGCAATGCCGCCAGCCCGGAAGAAATCATGTCGGCCTTCCGCAAGCCCATCCTGACCTTCTTCATCCTGTACATCGGCTTGTCGGGCCTGTTCTGGCACGCGCCCGCCCTGGTGGGCTGGCACGCCGTGCCCATCAAGCAGGCCTTGTTCTTTTCCATGGTGGCCTGCTGGCGCAACAAGGCGGCCTTTCTGCTCTATGGCCTGTGCTGGGCCGCCGCCTTCTATGGCCTTCAGACCCTGGGCCAGCTCATGCTGGGCGCCGGCCTGAGCCCCGGCACGCTCACGGTGCTGCTGACTCCCGTCAACCTGGCGATCGCCGCCGTGCTCTACGCCAGCTTCTACCCGGCCTATCGCAGCGTATTCGGGGATTCCACCCCTAGGCCGACCGTCTGATCCGGCCCGATGACAGGCTCGGTCCGATGTTGCGGACCGAGCCTGTCATCGGCTTCACCCAGACTTACCCAGACTTACCCAGACGCGCCCTCCGCCCTGCCGCAGTTGCCGCAAGGCATCCCGCCATGGCCCGAATCCCTCGGGACCGCACAAGAGCCCCGCCGGCGCCTCCAGCACGGAATACGCTTGCGGACACCAGCGCCAGGTGCCGACCGGCACGCCGGGACAGAAACGCAAGGCTTGGTCGCATCGATCCAGAAAACACAGATCCAAGGGCTCGCGCAGCCCCCAGGTATGGATGGCGCAGCAAGGCCGCAACCACACGCCGTGCAGGCCGCCGTCGCGCGGAAGCGCACGCCAGCCACGGAGCCGCGACCAGGCGTGACGGGCATCATGCAGGCATAGCAGACGTGCGTCCATGAGCGCCGCCTCAGAAAGGCGCTGACAGCCATGGCCCCAGCAAGGTCATGCCCAGGACCAGGAAGGTGCAGGGAAAGATGCAGACCACCAAAGGCAGAAGCAGGTGGACAGGCAGCTTCAGGGCCCGCTGCTCGGCTTCCAGGTGCAAGCGGTTGCGCAACTGCTCCGATTGGGCGCGCAGCAAGCTTGCCAGGGACAGGCCCGTCTCCTGGGCCAGCTCCAGCGCCAGGGCCAGTTCCTCCAGGTCCGCCAGCCTGATCCGCCGACCCGCGGAACGCATGGCCTGCGACAGCCGTCGCCCGGTGCGCATGTCCGCCAGCGCCATGGACAGGACATGCCTCAAGGCGCCATCGGGAAGACTTTCCAGGGATTGGGTCCATGCTTGCTGCAGCCCCAGCCCCGACTCCACCGCCAACACCAGCAGGTCCAGAAAGAACGGCAGGTCGCGACGACAGACGCCGGCCTGCTTGCGCTGGGAGATGCGCACCTGCTGCAGCCAATGCATCAGGCTGACCGGCACGATGGCCGCGCAGGACCACGCGGTGGCGCGCAACGGAAAACCCAGACGCAACAAGGCCGCCGCACTGCCCAGTGCAAGCAGACTGGCCAGCGCCAAGGTCCTGGCCAAGGCGCCGACCGGATCCCGAGCCGTTGGCTGGGCGAAGCGATACAGCCATTCGTTGATCA
This sequence comes from Pseudomonadota bacterium, assembly GCA_023425645.1. Lineage (GTDB taxonomy): Bacteria > Pseudomonadota > Gammaproteobacteria > Burkholderiales > Burkholderiaceae_B > Alcaligenes. The sequence continues at coordinate 33,078 of JAFACG010000013.1, read as the reverse complement.
AAGGCAAGGAGCCCGCAATCGCCAGCAACTTGAGAAACGGGGCCTCCCAGGCCTGCAGGGCTGCTTGTGCGGGCCGTCGGCCAGCTCGCATCAACTGCCGACAGCGCGCCTGCCAGCCCCACAGCAAGGCCATCAACAAACAGCTTGCGCTCGCACCGGCCAGCAACCAGGAAATTCGATGCATGTCTACTCCTTGCCGCGCAGAATCAGGCGCATCCACCACAGGCCGGTGGACAGCATGGCCAGGATGCCTGCCGCCACCCAGGCGCCGGCCCGGCTGAACCAGGCCTGGCCAAAGCCTTCCGGATCCAGCGCGTACAGGGCAGCGGCCAGCAGCAGCGGCAATCCCAGCATGATGCGCGCCTGCAGACGAGCCTGAGCGGTCAGAGCCTGGATTTTCTCTTCCATGGCCAGGCGGTTTCGCAAGGTCTGCGACAGAATCCTGAGCATGCCGGCCATGCCGGCTCCTGTTCCCAGCCCCATGTGCAGCACGCTCAAAAACATGCCCAGCTCGGCCAGGGGCGCGCGCGCCAGCAGTTCCTCATAGCTGGCCTGCCGTCCCAGGCCCAGCCGCTGTTGACGCAAGAGCAGGCGCAGCTCCTGCCCCAGAGGCGGCGCGAGAGATTGCGCCAATTGCTGCAAAGCGGCCTGCAGAGCCAGGCCGGCTTGCAGCGCCAGGGCCAGGGACAGGACAAAATCCGGCAATTGCCGGCGCAGGCGCTGCAGGCGGCGGGCCCGCACGCCGCGCAGCAGCAGGATAGGCAGCACCAGCCCCGCAATGGCGCAAGCCGCCGCCAGCACGAGCGATTGCCACAACCACCAGACGAGCGCCAGAAGCACGGGCGGCAGCGCCACACTGGCCGCTACCAGATACTGGCTGCGTACGAAGACAAAATGAGACTGCAGGCTGTCCCTGGAGCTGACCTGCAGGTGCCGGCGATAGGACCGGGCCAGCCCGCTGGACAGGCGCAGCAGCAGGAGCGCCAGCAGGCACGCGCCCAGCAGCACAAGAATGAGCGCCACGGGCTTCATGGCCGCTCCCTCCGGAGCAAGCCCAGGCGCTCGGACACCAGGCCGCTGCCGCTGAAGCCGCCCTCGGGGCGATAGCTGTACAAGGTCTGCATCTGAATGCAGTGCCCTTCGATGCCGGTCACTTCAACGATCTCGCTGATCAGGCGGCGGCCGTCCGGCAAGCGGCACAGTTGAACCAGCACATGCAGGGCCCGGGCGATATGTTCGCGCACGACGTTCAGGGGCAGGTCCAGCCCCGCCATCAGGACCATGCCCTCCAGGCGGGACAAGGCGTCGCGGGGGCTGTTCGCATGCAAGGTTCCCATGGATCCTTCGTGACCGGTGTTCATGGCCGAGAGCATGTCGAAAGCCTCCGCTCCGCGGCACTCCCCCACCACGATCCGGTCCGGCCTCATGCGCAAGGCCTGACGCAGCAGGCTGCGTATGTCCACCTGGCCCTGCCCCTCCGCATTGGCGGGACGCGATTCCAACGCCACCCAGTTCGCATGCTGCAACTGCAGTTCCGCCGCATCTTCCAGCGTGACGATGCGCTCGCCGGGATCGATGCAGGTGCTGAGCACATTGAGCAAGGTCGTCTTGCCCGTACCGGTGCCGCCGGACACCAGCACATTGCAGCGCTGGTCCACGGCCTGGCGCAGGAAGGCAGCCATGTCGGCGGACAGACTGCCTGAGCGCAGCAGATCGTCCAGCGACAGGCGGCGTCTGGGAAACTTGCGTATGGTCACGCAAGTGCCTTTGACCGCGACCGGGGCCAGCACGGCATGGAAGCGGGAGCCGTCGGGCAGCCGGCCGTCCACGGCCGGCGAGCTGACATCCAGGCGGCGCCCGATCGGCGCCAGGATGCGATCGATGACGGCCCTCAGGGCCGCTTCGCTACTGAAGGAGGCCGGGTGCGGCTGAAGGCGCCCGCCCTGCTCCACGAAGACACTGGCGTAATGATTGACCATGATCTCCGATACGCCGGGGTCGGCCAGCAAAGGTTCCAGAGGCCCCAGACCCACTGCTTCGGCGCACACCGCCGCCTGCAGGCCGGCCTGCTCGACGGGCGGCAAGGCGCATTGGACCTGGATGAGCCGGCCCACGCACTCATAGGCCTCTTGATACAGCTGCTGATCGCTGACCCTGGACAGGTCGCGGCGCTCCAGCTCCAGGGCATCGAGCAAGGCCTGATGCAGGCGCTGTTGTTCCTGCCTGAACATCGCGCTCTGCGGGGGCGGCGATGCAAGCGGTTCCGCCTGCTCGACGGGCTCGACTCCCCGCGTCTTGTCCGCTTCGGATGGCGCATGAAGCAAGCCCAGCACCCGCAGGGTAAAACCTCCCAGTGTCAGCACGTCGCCCTGGCGCAAGGGGCCGTCGTCATAGACGCGCCGCCCATTGAGCAGCACTCCGGTCAGGGAGCCATGGTCCTGCACGTACACGGCGCCCGCCCGGTCCAGAAGGCTGGCGTGCTGGCGGGCGATACGCCAGGACGGCAGGACCAGGTCGCAGCCCGGATCCCGTCCCACCAGCGCGGGCAGGGCCAGAGAACAGCGGCGCGCAGAGGCGCGCTCGGAGCAGACTTCAAGGCTCAACACGGTAGACCTCGGCATCGGGATTGCGCCATTGGGATGCACTGCCGCGCCAGAACGAATCTGCCGCGGGCTCGGCGACGGGGCTGCGTACCGGCGTGTTCAGCCTGGGCGCATCGGGAAAGGCCTGTTCCAGCCACTGGGCCGAATTCGCCTGACGCGAGAGCAGATCCGGATGATCCGCGGTCACCAGAGTGGGCGTGACGAACACCGCCAGCTCCGTCTCCTGGCGGGCGAAGCGCTCCGAACGGAACAGCGCCCCCAGGACGGGCAGGCTGGCCAGGCCCGGCAGCCGGTCGACGTGGCGGGATTCCTCGCGCGAAATGAAGCCGGCCAGCACCAGTGTCTGTCCGGAGCGCACATTGAACTCCGTCGAGGCGCGACGGGTCTTGAGCGAGGGTCCCGCGGGCTGCGACAGGCTGGCGTCCACCGAGCTGACTTCGACCTCGATACGCGAACGCACCAGACCGCCGCGCTCCACCCGCGGCACGATGCGCAATGACACGCCGTAGGGCTTGAACGCCGTGTTGCTGTTGCCCTTGGCGTCCGTCACGGTGTAAGGCAATTCGCCGCCGGCAAGGAACTCGGCCTGCGAGCCGCTGCGCGCCAGAAGCTGAGGCTGGGCCAGCACCACGGCCTGGCCCTCCTGAGCCATGGCCTGCACCCGGGCCGACATCAGCGCTCCCACTCCGAAGAAGGCCGCGCCATGCCGCGCCGGATAGGGCAAGGGCAGCACGGCTTCGCCGGGGCGCTCCAGGAACTGATGCGTGGCGGCGTCCCAGCCTCCCCCCATGCTCAATCCCCCCTGGGAAGCGCCCTCCCATCGTACGCCCAGTTCGCGCAGACTGTTGCGGGGCACCTCGACCACCTGCACGTCCAGCAGCACCATGGGTTCCCAGCCGTCCTGCTGGGTGAAGTCCAGCAGCTGCGGGTGCTGCTGGCTGAGGGACTGGATGCGTTCCTTGTCCTGGTCGCTGAGCCCTTCGCCTTCCAGCACCAGCTTGCCGCCCAGTTCGCTGATACGCAATTGCGGAATGCGCGCCAACAGCTCCCGCAATTCGGACAGGGTCTGGCGATGGTTCTCGGGCGAGACCTGCACCTGGTATGAGCGGCTTTGGCCCGAACTGCGCCAGACCTGCACCGACGTGGCGCCCGCCTTGCGCGCGAACAAGATCAATTCGCGCGCATCCGTGGTGACCGCATGGACGATATCGCCGTCGCCCACCGCCACACGTTCGACCTGGCCGCCTGGCAAGACCAGCAATTCGCCCACCTGCAAAGCCAGATCCTGCGCGCAGAGCTGTACGGGCATCCAGCCCAGCATGAACAGGCCCAGCCACCGGCAAAGACGCCTGGTCTCTTTCATGGCCGCCCCTTTGGCACGGGAAGGGCATCAGGCAAGTCCAGCCAGCCCAGCCTTTCCAACTCCGGCGACCCGACATCGTGCGACGGCCGATTGCCGTACAGGACCTCCACGGGCTTGCCGGGAGCGCCATCCGGTGCGAGGCCCAGGATATCGGCCAGTTCGCCGCGCACGGCGGCTTGATGGGGCGTCTGGTCCTCGGGATGGCGCAGCAAGGCCGTGATGCGGCCGTGCTGGCGAGCCGCCAGCAGCTTCAGGGCCTCGTCCGGCCCCACGTCCAGGGTCAGCGTGTTGTAGTCCTGCGTTTCAGCGCCTGGGCCGCCCCCCATTCCCTGCGCCTTGTGGCCCGTGGCCAGCACGGCCACGGACTGCAGCAAAGGAGCGGTGACGCGCCGCTGGCGATCGTCGAAACTGACGTAGATGTCGATCAGGTCGCCGGGGCGGATCAGGCCGGAAACCGAACTGAGCGCATCGACCGGCACCGTCACGGCGCGCCTGCCCGACAGCAACTGTTCGGAGAAAGGCCCGGAGGGCGCCTGCACGTGCGCTCGGGTGATCAGATCCCCCGCCCGCAGAGCCTGGGTGAGCACCATGCCGTCCAGATCCTCGAAACGCGCCGCGTCCAGGCTGTCGCTGGGCGCCAGTTCCGCCGGATAGGCGCGCGCGGCCAGATGCGCAACCTGCAACACCGTTCCAGCTTCCAGCGCGACGGCGGCGACTACGCGCTCGACATGCGGACGGACTGCGGCCTGACGCAGCGCCTGCTCCTGCTGATCAAGATACTCGCTCATGGACCCGGCCGCCATCAGGCCCGCCAGCAAAGCCGCTCCACCCAATCCGACGCTGGGATGGCGAACAACACGAAACAAGTCGGAAAAAGTCATGGCGACTCCTGTGTACAGCCCCTGCAGATCACCAACAGATACATGAGGCGCCCATGCTCCACCTCGACGACTTCAAGCACGGACTGCTCCCGCCTCCAGACGCTCCCTGAGGCGGCCGGGCGCCAGCCCGCGTCGCCTAGACGGGTGCGCCAGCCATCCTGGACCTGGACCAGCCAGGCCCGCCCTTCCCCTTGCTGTTCGTGTTGCCACAACACAGGCCCGGGGATGGGCGCTGGCGGCATTGGCTCCGGGCGGCCCGCCTCCGACATGCTCAAAGAACCTGACAAGTCCGGCCCGTGCAGGCCGTCCAGCCACAGCACGCAGCTTCTGTTCCCGTGCTGCGCGCTGAAGACCCATTGTTTGTGCAGGCGCAGGGCGCGGTGGAACGCGCCGCAAGCCGATTCGAGCCGCTCCGACAAATCCTGTGCGGGCAGATCTGTCCGCATGTTCCAGGACCACAACACCCCTTGAGGCGTGCGACTGCCCTGGCCCCCGCTCCAGTTCACCGCCGGGTCGTTCAAAGGAGGCGGTACCGCCGCAGCCAAACAGAATCCAGACAAGAGCAGCAGACAAAATACAAGCCAGGATTTCACGGCGCCTCCAGTCGGCTCGAGAACCCCGCCAGGCCGGCCGCAGCATCTGCGCCACAATGCGCAGGCGCCTGCAGTGCCGCCTTGATCCGGCCTTGCTCGGCTTCGCCATCAGCAGTGTCGCCTGCGCACAAGCGCGTGCTCAGATCCGGTGCGACATCCTGCCAAGGGCCCAGCCAATCCAGGTCCGGGAGCGTCCGCCCCCAGGCCGAATCCAGCGGTGCGGCTGCCTGCATGGTTGCCTGCGCCGCCTGCAGGCTGGCCTGGATGGCGCGCCCCCACGCACTGCGGCTGCCGGCAAGACGGGCCTTCGCACTTTGCGTATCGTCCGCCTGCCCCGCTCCCGCCAGCAGATGAGATTGCCGCACCAGCGTCAGCGCCGCCTGCACGCCGGGCATCCATGCCGGCCAGTCCATGCCCATGCTGGACTGGACCTGCCAGGCGCCGCTTCGCATGCCCAGCAACTCTATCCTCAAGGGCTCCGCCGCCTGGCCAGGCAATATGTCGAAGCGTCGGCTCACGAGGAACTCCTCCGGCAGCCCGTGGCCTTCGCTGATCGGCGCGCCTTCCGAGTCATGCGCGAACACCTGCGCATGGCTGAACTGTTGTAGCTGCTGCAGGCGATTCTGCTGGCTCATCAGCCAGCGCCCGCTCAGGATCAACAGGCACAACACCACTCCCAGAAGGCAGGCCTCCACAAGCACGGCTCCTTGCTGCCTGTTTGCGAAAAGGCGCCTGATCATGACTGCTCCCCGCCGACATATAGAACTCCGGCCTGGCAGCCGGCGCTTCTTTGCCGCGATGCCGGGGCGCTGCGCGCATTGCAGCGAGCCGGCCTTGCCTGGCCCCGCCTGCTACGGCGAGGCTTGCGCACAGTCGTTTGATCGGCGCCGCTCAGCCGCGCTTGCCAAAAAGGCAGAAACAAGCTGGACGAACCAGAGTCCTCGTCATGGGAACCGGGCGGCAGAGAAAAGAAGGTTTGAGCGCAAGAATGGGCATGAACGGCCTGCCCAAGATGGCCTTGACTACGCATGCGCAAGCACAGCCCAAGGCGTGAGCCCGGCATGGCGATCGAATATCCCTCCGGCAAGCCCGCCTGCTTCCAATCCGTGACGTCGCGCCGGGCCCACGCCTTGGCCACGGCGTTATCGTCAGCCGAAAAAAGAGATGTATTGCCCTGTTCCAGGGCCCAACGCCAGAAGCTCTGCGCGGAAGAGTCCGCGGGCGCCTGGATGCCGGACGTTTCCATGGGCGTCTGCAAGGCCCAGGCCATGGCATATTCGCGAAAATAGCAGCCCAGCCAACGATTGGCTCGCACGGCATGCAAGGATTGCGTATCGCTGGAATGCCAGCGGCCATGGCCGTCCATGGCCGTACGCCCCAAGCGGCGCAAGCGATGCCGCCACAGCGGACAGCGAGGGTCCACGACCCAGAACGAGCTGGCAAGATGATCACGCGGTCCGAGAAAGCCGTACAAGGCCGTCAAGCGCAACAATGCCGGCCGCCACTGAGCCAGGCCGCTGCGCCGCTGCAGAAAACCGGGCCAGCCGTCCCCTTCCAGTTGCCAGGACCGATTCTGAGCCGGCCAATCCGGCAGGCTGCCGTCCAGGATGGCCTGAATGATGGCGGAGCGACGTTGAGGCAGCTCCTGGACCAGTTGCTCCTGCGCCTTGGCCAGCACCTGGTGGATCAGCTGCTGGTGGCCCTCGAAGGCCTGCTCCAGGGAGCGTTGGCCATCGCCGGCTGGACGGGCGCCCAGGTAGGCGGACCCATGGCCCGGCCCGAACATCATGGCGATCAGATAGGCGGGCGGATTGCCGCGCCGCATCTGCCCGGACTGGGTCTGCGCCGCCCGGTCCCAGGTGGCCAGGGTCAGCAGGTGCGCCAAGGCAAGCTGATGCCCCAGCTGGGCGCGATTGATGTAGGCCAGCAGGTTCAGGGTGCGCGCCTGCTCGGTCGCCGCGCTGTAGGCGGCCGCATCCAGCACGAGCGACAAGCGCCCCTGCTGCTCGGCGATCTGGTTGACGTGAAAATACCCGAGCCATGCCACGGACAGAAGAGACAGGGACACCAGCCCCCAAGCCAGCGCCGCGCCCTGCTGAGCCCTGCGCGGCGGCGTCATTGCGCATTGCCCGTGAAGGACTTGAGCCCCTTGGAGCCGCCCTGCGCAGCGGCCGCGGCAGCAGCCGACTGAGCCTGGCGGGTCTGCTCCGACCCGTCCTCGCCGGCCAGCTCCTTGGCCATGGCCGCTGTCTGGTTGCGTATGACCTGCCCGAAGGATTGATACACCGCGATGGCGGCCACCGCCACCAAGGCCACGATGACCAGGTATTCGACCATGCCCTGGCCGCGCTGCTGCATGCTGGACTGCCTCATAGGAATCTCCCCAAAGTCAGTCCATAGTCTGCCCTTCCCGCCCGCCCCCTCCAATTCGCAAAAACCGAGCTGGCTGATAGTGTCTTAGTGCAGGCCAGGCAGCCGCCCCTGCTTCAATACCGCCCGTCCAGCACCAGCAAGATGCAGGCCCAGAGCATGTGAAACGCCAGCCACAATGCAGGCAGAATGACTGCCGGATGCATAGAAAAATCAGGTATCGGACACACAGCTGCCGTCTGGAACGCAGAGCATACAGCGTCGGGCTGCATGTTCGAGGAATGGTCAACTTGGTTTCAGCGGGCGACCCAGGCTCGGACAGTGGATCGTCAAAGGCCGCCAATGCGGCAATCGCTGCGTCCAGAAGAAACACACGCGGCGATGACCATTGACTTCGGTGTAGCGACGGCCGCGTGCACCGGCATGGGTCAATAGCTCAAGTTCGCTCATTCGAGATCCCCCAATCGCTGCTTCATGCCTGAGCCGCCGCTGGGAACCTTATTCGCCGCGTCGCCCACCAGAACAGCAGCGCCAGCAGACTGACCGCTGCGCCCAGCAAACACACGCCCTGCCAGCCCGCATGGGCATAGGTCGCGGTCGTGCCGATTGCGCCCAGCCCGCTGCCGACCGCGTAGAACAGCATGTAGAGACCGACCAGCCGGCTATGGGACTCGGGCCGGGTGCGAAAAATCATGCTCTGGTTGGTGACGTGCAGCGCTTGCCCGCCCAGATCGAGCAGCACGATGCCGACCACCAGTGCGCCAAGCGAGCGTTCCATCAGCGACAGCGGCCACCAAGCCAACAGCAGCGCTACAAGCGCCGCCGCACTGGTGCGCTGGGCATGTCCGCGGTCGGCCCATTGTCCGGCTCGAGCGGCGGCCAGCGCACCGACCACGCCGACCAGGCCAAAAGCACCGATGACGGTATGTGAGAAGCCAAAGGGCGGCGCACTCAACGCAAGCACAAGTGCGCTCCAGAAGATGTTGAACGCCGCGAACATCAGCAGCGCCAGCACACCTCGCACTTGCAACGCCTTTTCTTCCCGCAGCAGCGCCAGCATGGATGCGATCAGACGCGGATAGCTCATCGCATTCGGCATGGCGGCCAGAATTGGCAGCCGCTTCCAAAGCGGCAGCGCGAGCACCATCATCAGCGCAGCGGCGCAAAGATAAACGCCGCGCCAGCCGGCCAGGTCGCTGATGCTTCCGGCAAACACCCGAGCCAGCAAAAGCCCGATGAATACGCCGCTTTGCGCCGCTCCGACGACACGCCCTTGTTCATGGGACGCGGCGGCACTGGCCGCATAGGCGACCAGTCCCTGCGTCATCGCCGTACCCAGCAAGCCGATGGCAAGCACTCCAGCCAGTAAGCCAGGTACTGACTGCGCCATGCCCACTGCTGCCAGCGCGGCCACCAGCGCCAGCAGCTGCATTGCCATCAGGCGGCGGCGATCCAGGCGATCGCCAAGCGGTACCAGCAGCAGCAAGGCCAGCGCACAACCGATCTGCGAGGCCGTGATGACGCCGCCGACCGCCGCATGGCCGATGTCAAAGTCCCGCGCCAGTGCGTCGAGCAAAGGTTGGGCGTAATAAACATTCGCCACGCTCAAGCCGCTGGCAACGGCGAACAGCCATACCAAGCTGCGGGGCATGTCCGCAGCTTGTGCCGGCGCGCTGCTTCCGCCTGGCTGTGACGATGGTGCAAGAAAAGCCTTCATGATCCCATGCTCACCCAATCTAGTTTCAAAAGAAAACTTGTTGAATGCTAGGCCATGTGGTTTTAAAATGCAACCAGAAGATTTATCCCTGTCATTCAGCGAGGATATTCCATGCCGCGCCGCAAGCCCATCAGCGACGAACCTTGTCCTGTTGCCCGCTCCGTCGATCTGATCGGGGATCGATGGTCGCTTCTCATCGTGCGCGATGCCTTCGATGGCATGCGCCGTTTCGGCGATTTCCAACGAAGCCTGGGGGTGGCGCGAAACATTCTCTCCGACCGACTGCGTAAGCTGGTCGATGCGGGGGTTCTCAAAACACAAGACGCTTCGGATGGCACGGCTTATCAGGAGTACGTCCTGACCGCCAAGGGCGAGAGCCTGTTTCCCGTCGTGGTCGCTCTGCGCCAATGGGGCGAGCGGCACCTGTTCGAGCGCGGCGAGCGCCATTCGGTGCTGATCGACAAGCGCACGGGCAAGCCGGTTCTCCATATGGAACCGCAAGCGAAGGATGGCTCTGTGCTGCCGCCCGCCGTCACCGAGGTGCGGAAAGTGATATGAGGCGGTACACGAAGGACTGTGCCAACCCACCTTGAAGGCGCAGCGCGATCCTTCGGCAACATCGAATGCCAAGTTTCATCGCGTCTTACCTCCCTGCCGCTGGAAAGCCATGCTGTCTCGCGGCCCATACCACGGCGAACGTGACCATCAACAGCACCAGCAGCGCAGGGGAGAACGCAGCACGCCCAAGTGATCCAGCAGCACGCCGCCGATCATGCCGCCGCCCGCGATAGCCATGTTCCAGGCCGTGACCAGCATCGACTGCGCCACATCGGCCGCATCCCCGGCCGTCTTGGCGATGGCAGTCTGGAACAGCGTCGCCGCGCCGCCAAAAGCCAGTCCCCAGGCGGCTACCGCCGCATAGACCGCCGCAGGCATGTCGCCCGCCGCGCCGAGCGCCAGCGCCGACAGGCCGAACAAGGCCGTGCTGGCAAGCGTCAGCCCACGCAGATGGCGGTCGATCAGCACGCCGATGATCCAGATACCCATCAGCGAGGTAGCACCGAAGACCAGCAATACCAAATCCGTCCGTTCAACCATGCCCGCCGCCGCCAGGAACGGCGCGATGTAGGTATAAAGAATGTTGTGTGCCAGCACGAAGACCAGCACCACGAACAACACCGGGCGCACACCAGCCACGGTAAAGATATGCCCCAGCGACCGCCGCTTGCCCGCTGACTGTCCAGCAAAGTCCGGAACCTTGACGCGCACCCACACCATGAGCAGCAGCGCGAGCCCGCTCATGATGCCGAAGCACATCCGCCAGCCGACCAGCTTGCCAAGGAACGTGCCCGCCGGCACGCCCAGCGACAGCGCCAGCGGCGTGCCGACCATCGCAATGGCGATGGCCCGGCCCTTCTGATGAGCGGACACCATCCGCGCGGCGTAGCCGGCCAGCAGCGCCCACAGCAGACCGGCCGACACGCCCGCGAGGAAACGCGCCACCATCGTCAGGCCATAGCTACCGGAGAACGTGGTCACGGTATTGGCAAGGACGAAACCCGCAATAGCCGCAAGCAGCAGCGGGCGACGGCGCACACCCTGCGTGGCGGCAGTCAGCGGGATCGCAGCCGCCAGCGATCCAATGGCGTAGACCGTAACGAGCTGCCCGGCCAGTGCCTCGGAAACCTCCAGCCCCGCGCTGATCTGCGGCAGCAGGCCCGCTGGCAGGGCTTCGGTCAGGATCGTGACGAAGCCGGCCAGCGCCAGGGCCAGAAGCGATGCAATGGGAAGGCGCGCCGACTTCGTGCCGGTTCCGAGTGTCGTTGTTGTCGAAATTTCCATGTATCTGCCTTTTCAGGTGCCGATGGCGAGCACATATGGCACGGAATCGGCACGAATTGAACATAGGAAGTCATGGTGCGCTTATCCTCCATATAAGACAATAATGCTAATGTTCTGAACATATAAGACAAATTTTCTTTAATTGGTGACACCATGGAATCCCTCAGCGGCATCGCGTTCTTTGTGCAGGCGGCGGAGACACGCAGCTTCTCCAAGGCTGGGCGCAACCTTGGCGTATCGTCATCAGCCGTGGGTAAAAGCGTGTCTCGGCTGGAAGAACGGCTGGGCGTGCGTCTGTTCCACCGAAGCACGCGCAGCATCACGCTGACCGCCGAGGGTGCGCTGTTCCTTGAGCGCTGCCGACGCATCCTGTGCGAAGTCGAGGCGGCCGAGCTGGAACTGTCCGAAACCCTGCAGGCCCCACGGGGCCGGCTGCGCATCAGCCTGCCCCTGGTCGGGATGCTGGTCATGCCCGCGTTGACCGCCTTCATGCACCGCTATCCGGCCATCGAACTGGACGTGGATATCTCGGATCGCCTGGTAGACGTGATAGAAGAAGGTTTTGATGTGGTGATGCGCACCGGAGAACCGAGCGATTCACGCCTCATGTCGCGCCCGCTCGGCAACTACCGGCTGCAACTAGTCGCCTCGCCGGACTACTTGGCCAGGCGAGGGATGCCCGAGGTTCCCGCCGACCTGGCGCAGCACGCTTGTCTGCAGCACAAGTTTCCCAGCACGGGCAAGTTCGAGCCGTGGCCATTGAAGCGCGACGAAAAGGTGCCCGAATGGACGCTGCCCGCCACAATGGCGTGCAACACATCGGCGGCTTTGATGGATGTGGCCATGGCGGGCCTGGGCATCGCCTGTCTGCCGGATTTCATGGTGCGGCAGGCCATAATGCGGGGCGAGCTGGTCACGGTGCTGGATGCGTACATTGAACATCAAGGCACCTTCCGGCTGCTGTGGCCGTCGAGCAAGCACCTGGCTCCGAAGCTGCGCGTATTCATCGACTTCATGGTCGATGCGTTTTCCGCAGGGAATAACATGGCGCGGAAAGAAACATGGGACTGATGATGCGCTGTGGCGCCTTCTTCTCCCGGCTTTCGTACACATGCGCCGTTGAAGCATCCATAGTGCCTGGGCGCTCGCCATTGCCGCTTTGCTTCTGCTCGCCAGGCTGCCTGCACGCCAGGCCGAGCACAGATCATTTGCATAGGCCAAGGCCGATGGAAAAGCGCTTGCACCATTCCAGCATGGTAAATGCTTATCCTCATCAATCCAGGATAGGGGCGACCTTGCAGGCGCAACGTCGTGCCCGCTTGAGAATGTGTTCGACGCGTTCCACACGCGCCTGCAGAACTTGCTCAAACACCGCCAACTCTGCTCGGCAGAAGCCTTGGCATGCGGTGGCCGCCGCGCAACGCGGGTTTTCAGATCAAGTGCGTCGCTCAGCTCACGCAAGTACCACTCCCGGCTTTTCTGCTCGCGCATGTCGATCAGGCGGTCGATAGCCTGCTCGCCGAAAGCCTGACGCACCGTATCAAGCAACTGGATGGTCGACTCGAAGAGTCGGGCTGGCGCCATCATAAAAAAACCGCCTGCAACCATATGGCAGGCGGGTTCTTCCCCAATGAATGGAATGAAGGAACTCCGACCATCCGGCCGGAGTTCCCTCGTCACGATACAAGCATGCTTTTGTCGCAGCTCCGCTTCGCCACAAACGGCGAAACCTGCGCGAGGACTGGCGATCAGACCAGGCGCACGTCTATGCTGCCCACCCCTTCAATGGCGCCATGCATGACATCGCCGCGCTCGACCGCGCCGACGCCTGCGGGCGTGCCCGTGAAGATGATGTCGCCGGGCTGCAACTCGAACAGGCCCGACAGATAGGCGATGGACTCGGCCACATTCCAGATCAGCTGCGAAAGGTCTCCGCTCTGGCGGCGCTCGCCGTTGACGTCCAGCGTGATGGCGCCGGCGGTCAGTTCGCCGACGCGGCTGCGCGGCACCAGCGGGCCGGTGGGCGCCGAGTGGTCGAAGGCCTTGCCGACTTCCCAGGGGCGGCCGGCTTTCTTGGCCTGGGCCTGAAGGTCGCGACGGGTCATGTCCAGACCTACCGCGTATCCCCACACGCATTCCGCGGCCTGCTGCACCGACAGATCACGCCCGCCCTTGGACAGCGCCACGACGAGCTCGATCTCGTGGTGCAGGTCCTGGGTGCGGGAAGGATACGGCATGTCGCAGACCTGGCCCGGCTGCACGTTCAGGATGGCGTCGGCCGGCTTGCAGAAGAAGAAAGGATCTTCGCGGCCGGTGAAGCCCATTTCCTGGGCGTGCTCCACGTAGTTGCGGCCTACGCAGTAGATGCGGCGCACGGGAAAGAGCTGGTCGCTGTCCTGGACGTTCAGCGCCGCGACGGGTGGCGTGGGGATGACGGTATTCATTTGGATTGGCTGTCTGCGAAGCGTTTGGCGCCGTCGACGATCTCTTTCTTGGCGGCTTCCACGCCGTCCCAGCCCTTGACCTTGACCCACTTGCCCTTCTCGATGTCCTTGTAGTGCTCGAAGAAGTGCTTGATGCGCTCGAGCTCTTCAGGCTGCAGGTCGTCGGGGGACTGGATATGGCGGTACAGGGGATACAGCTTGTCCGTGGGCACGGCCAGCAGCTTGGCGTCGCCGCCCGCTTCGTCGTCCATGTTCAGCACGCCGATGGCGCGGCAGGCGATCACGGCGCCGATCTGGATGGGAAACGGCGCGATGACCAGCACGTCCACTGGATCGCCGTCTTCGGAGATGGTCTGGGGGATGTAACCGTAGTTGCAGGGATAGTGCATCGCGGTCAGCATGAAGCGGTCCACGAAAATAGCGCCAGTCTCGTCGACTTCGTACTTCACGGGGTCGGAGTTCATGGGAATTTCAACGATGACATTGAACTCGTCGGGCAGTTTCTTGCCGGCTGGCACGCGGTCTAGGCTCATTCTTGCAAACCTTAAAAAAGATGGTGAGGGTTAATCGTTGGAGCGTCGGGGACGGTCCGAAGTCTGGGAAAGATCGACGCCGGGGATGGGCGCCGTATCGAAATAATCGTCCAGGTCCGACGAGGATGTGAGCGCGTCCTGGCTGGGCGTGGGGGCCGGCTTGATGGGCTCCACCACGGGCAGAGGACGACCGCTGTCGGGCAGGTCGACCGCCACGGCGCTGGCGCCGTAGGGCGGGTCCTGGGCTTGCTGGTCCGAGGGCAGGCTGTCGCCGTCGATGTGCGCGGGATCCATGCGGGTGTCGGCCGCCGGCAAGGCGCCGGCCACCGTCAGCACCGGCAGCGTGCCGGCCATGGAGGCGGCCTTGCGCCAATAAGCCACCGCTTCGTCCCGGCGTCCCAGGCTGTCGTACAGATTGCCCAGCAGCGCGTGGTTGCGCAGGTCGCCCTGGATCTTCAGGCTGCGCAGCAGGTAATGCTCCCCCTGCCCCCAGAGCTGGCTGGTCAGGCACAGATGGCCCAGCGTGGACAGCAGGACGGGATTGTTGGGCTGGCTGCGCAGCCATTCCTCCGCCTTGGCCAGGCGGCGGCCGACCTGCTCGGCGGGGCATCGCGCGTAGGCCTCCAGCAGGCGAGCGTCGAAACTGGCGGCAATGGCCGGCTCCAGGATGCGGCCCGCGTCTTCGTAGTTGCCTTCGCGCTCCTGGATCAGGGCGGCTTCCAGGGCCACGCCCGGCAGCAGCTTTTCGTCGGCTTTCAGGTCCGACCACAGCGTCTTGAACTGCTCGCTGCCGCCGGCGCGCAGCCGGGCTGCCGCCGCGAACTCGATATGTCTCAATGCTTCCTGGCGTTCGATGCCGCTGCGGCGCATGAGCAGGCGGGTCAGTTCGTAGACGCGTTCGGCGTCGCCTTGCTGCCTGTAGGCGCGCAGCAGCAGCCGGGTGGCGTGCAGGTGACGCGAACTGGCGTCCTGCAGGGGCTGCAGCAGGGCTATGGCCTGCTGGGCGCGATTCTGGTCCAGATACATTTCGGCGGAGGCGACGGCGCTGGCTTCCTTCAGGCGCGTGTCTTCGCCGGCGGCGGCGCGAGCCGCCGCCAGGGCTTCATCACGCTGGGTCATGTCGCCCTGGTAATGCGCGGCGCGGGCCGCGGCCAGGCCGGCGACGACCTTGCTGCTCTGCGAGCGGGTCTTGCTCATGAGCTTCATCATGTCTTTCTCGGCCTGGTCGTAGCGCCCTTCCAGGATGCTGATCCAGCCCGCTTCCAGCAAGGTCTGGTCGCGCTTCTGGGCGCGCCGGCCGCGCCACAGCCGGAATCGCTCCGGACCGCCGCTGACCCAGGCCAGCAACCGCAGCAGAATGTACAGGGCCACGAACAGGGCCAGCAGGGACAAGACGACGAAAGTCAGGGAGGAGCGCACCAGATGATGCGGCGTGGCCAGATAGACATTACCGGCGTGTTCACGCAGCACCAAGGCAAGCGCCACGGCGGCAATGAACAGAATGAGAGTCCAGAACCAAGTACGCATCGCTTACCCCTGCGCCTGCCCGACCACGGCATTGGTCGCCTGCGCGGCATCGCCGGCTTCGGATTGGCTCGCAGCGGGAGCAGGCGGCTCCTGGGCCGGCTGTTCGCCGGGGGAGGATTCGGATTCGGGCTCCTGGGCAGGAGCTTCCGTGGACGGAGCCGCCGGCTGCCTGTCCTGGGCGCGGCCCGCCTCGGCCTGGCGCAGGCTTTCGATGGCGGCCAGGGTATTGTTGACCGTGGGCAGACGGGCGCCGATTTGGGCGTCCTGCAGTTGACGGGTCAGCCGCAAGGCCTGCTGCACCTCATTGGACTGCAAGTCGAACCGTTTCTCCAGCGCGGTGATCACGGCATCCAGCTCGGTCTGCCAGACCGAAGACTGGTTCATCATCATGGCCAGCTGGGCGGTCATGATGCGCAGGCGCAGGTTTTCACGCAGGCGGGCCGCCTGGTCGGGCGACATCAGCAGCGCGGCCGCATCGTCCACACGCCGCACCGACACGAACTGCCCCAGATCATGCGTCACGGACCGCCACGCTTCCGCGCTCCACTGCTCCACGGCGTTCCAGCTGCGCGCCCACCAGGATGCATCAGCGGGCAGCTCGGCGCTCGCCTGTTGCTCGGGCTGCAGGTCCAGCGCCTGGGTGCTGGCGCCGCCGGCGACATCGTCAGGCACGAGCAATGGCGCTTCGGAGACATAGCGCGACAAGGTGTCCAGCTGGCGCGACAAAGAGGCCACGTCCACGGTGGCAGCGGCGCGCAGGCGGTCCAGATCCCCGTTCAGGGTCTGTTGCAGCGGCGCCAGGCGCACGCGGTTGGCCCGCGCCAACTGGGCCTGCGCGGCTTCCAGGGAGACGATGGCGTTGGCCACGTTGCCGCCCAGCAGCAGCTGCTGTTGAGCGATGGTGGCCAGGTGATCGATATCGTTCAAAAGAATCAGGTCCGAGCCGCTGTCCGTCATGGTCTGGAAAGCCTGGCTCAGGTCCTGGAACTGTTCGGTGGAATCCCGGTAGGACTGTTCGAGGGCGTTCAGTTTGTCGGACTGGCGCTGCAACTGCGCAAGCGCCTGCTCGGCGCGCTGATTGGCCTGCTGCGTGGCGCTGATGTTGGCGGCCAACTGGCCCTGAAGCTCGTCCTTGTACTGCTGGATGCTGCTGTTCTGATACCACAGGGCCGCGGCCGCCAGCGCGACCACGACGGCCGTGAGGGCATAGGCCGGGCCGGCGCCGCTCTTGCGGCGGCGTTCGGGCGCGCGCGGCGCAGCGGCGCCCGGATACGAAGCGGACGCCTTGGCGGCTTCCGGGCTGGGCACGCTTGGCCCCGGTTCGCTTGCGGATGCGTTATCTGTTTTAGCGTTCATGGCAAGATTGTAATCCGTGTGAGGCTAGTCGCGCGAGAGCGCCGCCATCATGGCTGCGACAATGGCGCCGTCGTCCGGCGTACATCTTTGTACCACTGGACGCCCGGCGATTCCAGCCTGATCCAAGCGGGATTGTAAACGTTCCTGAATGCGCGGATGGATGACAACGTAGCGGCAGGCGGCCGCCCAGCGCTCGATCATGTCCAGGCGCTGCACATTGGCCAGCACCGCATCCACGCTTTCGGAACTGCTCAGCAGGACTGCCATGGGTTCATCCAGGGCCTGCCGGACCAGGCGCGCCTGGTCCTCGTTCCAGACCGTCGGACAGCGTCGGTAGACGGCCAGCCGCTGCACCTGCACGCCTGCCTGCTCCAGGCGCTCGCCCAGCCATTCGCGCCCGGTCTGCCCGCGCACGATCAGAACGCGGCGCAACTGCCCCAGTAAAGGCTCGATCTCCGGCCAGAGGGCCTCGGAGTCCTGCAGCGAGGCGGGATCGCAAGGCTGGATGACGGCCGATGGAGGCACGCCAGGCTGAGCCAGCAGCGCCCGCGCCGTGGCCGCGCCGACGGCAGCCAGCCGCACGCCTTCGGGCCAGCGCCGGCCGCGTTCGCGCAGGGCGGAGAAGTAGAAAGCGGCGGCATTGCCGCTGACGAACATGAGCAGGTCGTAATCCGCCGGGTCCTGCCAGCGCTCGCCGGACAGATCCAGCGGCAGCAGTTCCAGGGCAGGCAGCACCAGAGAAGAAAAACCCTGTGCGGCCAGGGCGGCCGCCAGGGTTTCATTTCGGCCTGCCGGCCGCGTCAACACAGCCTTGGGCATGCCCATTCCGTATCAGCGCCCTTGGGGCGATTCGGACAGCAGGCGGTCCAGGATGGCCTGGGCGCCCTGCTCTTTCAGATCCTGCGCCAAGGCCTGACC
This sequence comes from Pseudomonadota bacterium, assembly GCA_023425645.1. Classification (GTDB taxonomy): domain Bacteria; phylum Pseudomonadota; class Gammaproteobacteria; order Burkholderiales; family Burkholderiaceae_B; genus Alcaligenes. The sequence goes on along the minus strand of JAFACG010000013.1, from coordinate 14,931 downwards.
CAGGGCTTCGGCGTCTCGCGCCGGACCATGGGCCTGTGCCCGATAGACCACGGAACCGTCGGGCTCGGCCACCAGGCCCCGCAATTCCAGATTGTCCCCCTGCAAGATGGCGTAGGCCGCCAGGGGGACCTGGCAGGAGCCGCCCAATGCGCGCGAGACGGCGCGCTCGGCCAGCGCACAGGCGGTGCTCGAAGCGTCGGCCAGGGGCGCGAGCCACTGGGCCACGTCCTGGCGTGTTTCGAGGATCTCGATGCCCAGGGCGCCCTGGCCAGCCGCGGGCAGGCTGTCTTCCACGGATATGTAGTCGCGGATGCGCTCGGCCAGGCCCAGGCGTCGCAGCCCCGCGGAGGCCAGGATGATGGCGGCGTACTCGCCACGGTCCAGCTTGGCCAGGCGGGTCTGGACATTGCCGCGCAGGGGCCGCACTTCCAGATGGGGGTAACGCTCGCGGATCTGGGATTCGCGGCGCAGGCTGGAGGTGCCGACCACGGCGCCGGCCGGCAGCGCGGCCAGGTTGTCGTAGTCGTTGGAGACGAAGGCGTCGCGCGGATCCTCGCGCTCCATGATGACGGGCAAGGCGAACGGGGACTGCAGGTCCACCGGCACGTCTTTCAGGGAGTGGACGGCCAGATGGGCGCGGCCGTCCAGCAAGGCGGTTTCAAGCTCCTTGACGAACAGGCCCTTGCCGCCGACCTTGGACAGCGTGCGATCCAGAATGGTGTCGCCGCGGGTGGTCATCTCCAGCAGGCTGACGCGGCACTGCGGGTACAACTGCTGCAGGAGGCCGCGGACGTGCTCGGCCTGCCACAGCGCCAGTTGACTGGCGCGGGTGGCGATGACCAGTTCCTGGGGTGCAGCCACTGCCATCATGCGGCGAAGTAGCGCAGAACAGCGGCGGCGACGATGCCGATGACGGCCAGGATGCCCAGCCCTTGCAGCAGCGACAGGCCGCTTTCCTGGGACTTGGCGTCGGAAGACTTGAAAATTGCCATTGACTTAACTTTCCTTGGTGGAGCCCTTGCGGCTGGCCAGCCATTTGCCGACAGCCACCACGAGCAGGGCGCAGACGATCTCAACCCCCAGTTTAACAGGCTGTGCGATCACGCCGAATTGATTTTCCACAAAGACGTCGGTCACCAGCATGCCGCCGGCGATCCAGCCCAACAGAGCCCCGCCGAGCGTGATCACGATGGGGAAGCGGTCGATGAGCTTGAGCACCAGGGTGCTGCCCCAGACGATGATGGGCACGCTCAGCAGCAGGCCGAAGATCACATAGCCCAGCTGATGGTCCAGATGGGCGTTCTGGGCCGCGCCGGCGATCGCGATGACGTTGTCCAGACTCATGACGAAGTCGGCCACGATGATGGTCTTGACGGCCGCCCAGATGGAGCTCGCGCCCTGGATGTTGCCGTGCTCGTCATCGTCGGGCATCAGCAGCTTGATGCCGATCCACAGCAGCAGCAAGGCGCCGACGACCTTCAGGAAAGGAATGCCCAGCAGCGTCAGGGCGAAGAAGATCAGGACCACGCGCAGGATGATGGCGCCCGCGGTCCCCCACAGAATGCCTTGCATGCGCTGCTGCTTGGGCAGGTTGCGGCATGCAAGGGCGATCACGACCGCGTTGTCTCCCCCCAGCAGAATGTCGATCAGGACAATCTGGAACAATGACCCCCAATGGAGCGATTGCAGAAATTCAATCATAGTAGTTCCCGTTACAGCTATAAATTATCCGCCGCTCCATGTTCATGGGCAGGCGCCGTATTTTTACGCCGGACCGCTCCAGGGGAAAAGCTCCCCTTGGGGGATGAGCACGGACATGGGACAGTCCCCGCGGACTGTTCCAAGCCTGGCAAATCCGAATGGCATGCAGGCCACGAAATGGACGGCAAGCCGAAAACGCGGCATGGGCTGTTTTCTTTTGTTACGTAATTCAGCGTGCGTGCAGGCTGGCCAGATTCGGGAAGGAATGCGCCGGAATGGTGTTCTTCTTGGCGAAACCGGCTGGCCGCTGGCGCCCGGCCGCGAAGCGGCCGGACAAAAGGCCCGCCGAGGCGGGCCTGGACTTCTTACAGCACCGACTTGAGCAGCTTGCCCATTTCGGAAGGATTGCGGGTCGTGCGGATGCCGCAGGCTTCCATCACTTCCAGCTTGGCGTCGGCCGTGTCGGCGCCGCCGGAGATCAGCGCACCGGCGTGGCCCATGCGTTTTCCGGGAGGCGCGGTCACGCCGGCGATGAAGCCGACCACGGGCTTGGTCATGTTGTCCTTGGCCCACAGGGCGGCGTTCACTTCGTCCGGACCGCCGATCTCGCCGATCATGATGACGGCGTCGGTGTCAGGATCGTCGTTGAACATCTTCAGCACGTCGATGTGCTTCAGGCCGTTGATCGGGTCGCCGCCGATGCCCACGGCCGAGGACTGGCCCAGGCCCAGCTCGGTGACTTGCGCCACGGCTTCGTAAGTCAGCGTGCCGGAACGGCTGACCACGCCGATGCGGCCCTTGCGATGGATGTGACCGGGCATGATGCCGATCTTGATTTCATCGGGGGTGATCAGGCCGGGGCAGTTCGGGCCCAGCAGCAGGGTCTTGCGGTTTTCGGCGCGCATGCGGTTGCGCACTTCCAGCATGTCGCGCACGGGGATGCCTTCGGTGATGCAGATCACCAGGTCCAGATCGGCTTCAACGGCTTCCCAGATGGCGGCGGCCGCGCCTGCCGGCGGCACGTAGATGACCGAAACGGTGGCGCCGGTCTCGGCCTTGGCGTCGGAGACGGAGGCGTAGATCGGGATGCCTTCGAAATCTTCGCCGGCGCGCTTGGGGTTCACGCCGGCCACGAAGGCTTCCATGCCGTTGCCGTACTCGCGGCACATGCGGGTGTGGAACTGGCCGGTCTTGCCGGTGATCCCTTGCGTGATGACTTTGGTGTCTTTATTGATCAGAATCGACATTTGCTAATCCTCAACCTTTTCTTACTTGGCGGCGGCGACGACGGCGGTCGCGGCTTCAGCCATGGTGTCCGCGCTGATGATGGGCAGGCCGGATTCGGCCAGCATTTTCTTGCCCAGCTCTTCATTGGTACCCTTCATGCGCACGACCAGAGGCACGTTCAGGTTGACGGCCTTGCACGCGGCGATCACGCCTTCGGCGATGACGTCGCAGCGCATGATGCCGCCGAAGATGTTGACCAGGATGGCCTTGACGCCCTTGTTGGCCAGCATGATCTTGAAGGCTTCAGTGACTTTCTCGGCGGTTGCGCCGCCGCCCACGTCCAGGAAGTTGGCGGGCTCGCCGCCGAACAGCTTGATGGTGTCCATGGTGGCCATGGCCAGACCGGCGCCGTTCACCAGGCAGCCGATGTTGCCGTCCAGCTGGATGTAGGCCAGGTCGTACTTGCTGGCTTCGACTTCAGCAGGGTCTTCTTCGGCCAGGTCGCGGAAGGCGACGATGTCGGGATGGCGGAACAGCGCGTTGCCGTCGAAGTTGAACTTGGCGTCCAGGGCGATGATGTCGCCCGAGCCGGTCAGGATCAGGGGGTTGATCTCGGCCAGTTCGGCGTCGGTCTCGGTGTAGGCCTTGTACAGCTTCTGGAATTCGGCGGCGGCCTTCTCCACGGAAGCGTCGGGCACGCCGATGCCGCGGGCCAGCTTGGTGGCCTGCTCGGCCGTCAGGCCCAGGGCGGGATCCACGAATTCCTTCAGGATCTTTTCGGGCGAGTGGGCGGCGACCTCTTCGATCTCCATGCCGCCTTCGCTGGAGGCCATGACGGCCACGCGCTGCGAGGCGCGGTCGGTCACGATGCCCACGTAGTATTCTTTCTTGATGTCCGCGCCTTCTTCGATCAGCAGGCGGCCCACCTTCTGGCCTTCAGGACCGGTCTGGTGCGTGATCAGCTGCATGCCCAGGATTTCCGAGGCCAGTTGACGCACTTCGTCGATGGAGCGGGCCAGCTTGACGCCGCCGCCCTTGCCACGGCCGCCGGCGTGGATCTGGGCCTTGACGACCCACACGGAGCCACCCAGCTCCTGTGCGGCCGCCACAGCCTCGTCGACGGAGAAGGCAGGAATTCCGCGCGGCACGGCAACGCCAAACTGCTTAAGCAGCGACTTGCCCTGATATTCGTGAATTTTCATGTGATACCTGTCAGTCTAAAAACACAATAAAAAAAGGCAGGAACCCTGGACCGGAGCCCGGGACCTGAACAAACCAGAAACTATGAATCCCGGGCCGGCGCATCCGGCCTGTACCAAACGGGATAGAACTCCTTGACCACCGGGCCGTTCAGGCGCAAGGCGTGGCAGCCGTCCAAATGGAAGGGCTGCCTGTCGGTTCGGTGGATTTCCGATTCGCCGCTGCTGCGCCGCCGCCCCGCCATGGTCTGCACGGCGGCGGTGGGCAGCACCTGGGCCAGTTCGCTCAAGTGCGTACAGCCGGCCGAGCGCGCCAGGCGCTCCTTGACCCGTTGACGGAACTGCTTGAGCAGGTTCAGGCCGACCAACTGGGCATAGGCGCCGGCGATGGACGAGCAGTTCTGCCCGTAGGGCGCCGCGTCATACACCGCCAGGGCGTCGGTGATGGTGAAGTCGCTATCGATGGTGATGCGCAAGTGCATGTGATGAACGGGATCGCCCGCCTTGTGGATCTGGCCGTCGCGAATGGGGAAATCATAGGACTTCACATCGATCAGCTCGGCTTCCAGATCCCACAGGCCATCTTCCCGGATGAATGACTCCACCTTGATGGTGCGAGTATGCAGCGGTTCACGGGCGACGGACGGCTTGGGCAAAGGCATTTATACGTTCAAGGGCACAGGGTTGAAACGGGCTAAGTATAACGCACCTCGTATTGTCCGTATCAGCCTCTTACATAATAGGAGCGCACACTCCAGACCGTTCATACCCGTTTTTTTATGAGCCTTTCCCTTTATATATGAAATTTCGAGCCTAAAAAAACGACCGCCGTCAAGGCGGTCGTCCAGGCGTGCGGCCAGGCGGCGGACGACACTCGCGCAATGCGAGGTCCGACCGCCAGACGGACACTGGCTTCAGGCGCTGGCGCGCAAGGTCCTGGCGGCCTGCACCATCGCCAGCAAGGAAGCCTCGGTCTCGGGCCACCCGCGGGTCTTCAGGCCGCAATCCGGATTCACCCAGAGACGCTCGGCGGGCAGGCGCTTGGCGGCCTCGCCCATCAGGCGCACCATCCAGCCCGTCTCGGGCACATTGGGCGAGTGAATGTCGTACACGCCGGGGCCTATGTCGTTGGGGTACTCGAAATTCTCGAAGGCCTCCAGCAACAGCATGTTGGAGCGCGAGGTCTCGATCGTGATCACGTCCGCGTCCATGGCCGCGATGGATTCCATGATGTCGTTGAACTCCGAATAGCACATATGGGTGTGGATCTGCGTGTCATCCGCCACGGCGCTGGTGGACAGGCGGAAGCAATCCACGGCCCAATCCAGATACTGCTGCCAGTCGCCCTTGCGCAGCGGCAAGCCTTCGCGGAAGGCGGGTTCGTCGATCTGGATGACGTGGATGCCGGCTTTCTCAAGGTCCGAGACCTCGTCGCGCAAGGCCAGGGCGAGCTGGCGGCAGGTGTCGGCGCGCGGCTGGTCGTCGCGCACGAAGGACCATTGCAGCATGGTGACCGGGCCGGTCAGCATGCCCTTGACGGGCAGCTCGGTCAGGGACTGGGCGTAGGCGGACCAGGCCACGCTCATGGGGGCTGGACGCACCACGTCGCCAAAGATGATGGGCGGCTTCACGCAGCGCGAACCATAGCTCTGCACCCAGCCGTTCTGCGTGAAGGCAAAGCCGCCCAGCAGTTCGCCGAAATACTCCACCATGTCGTTGCGCTCGGCTTCGCCGTGCACCAACACGTCCAGGCCAATACGTTCCTGGAAACGGATCACCTGCTCGATCTCGGCCTGCATGGCCTTCTCGTAGGCGGCATCGCTCAGGGAGCCGTTGCGCCAGTCGCGGCGGGCCGTGCGGATTTCCGTGGTCTGCGGAAAGGAGCCGATGGTGGTCGTGGGGTAGGCAGGCAGATTCAGTTTTTCACGCTGGGCCTGGATGCGCTGAGCAAAAGGAGCACGCTCGCGCTGCACCTGGGCGATCTTTTCCATGCGGGCCTGAACGGCGGGGTTGCGGGTACGGCTGGAGCTGCGGCGGCTTTGCAACGCGGCGCGCTGGGCCCGCACGTCCTGTTCGCCTTGCGCATCCAGCGAACCGTTCAACAAGCCTTCGAGCAACTTGAGCTCATCGAGCTTCTGCACGGCGAAGGACAGCCAGCTCTTGAGCTCCGCATCCAGGCCGGTCTCCCCGTCCAGGTCCACGGGGACATGCAGCAGCGAGCAGGATGGTGCGATCCACAGGCGCTCGCCCAGGACGGCCTGCAAGGGCTTGAGCAGATCGACCGCCTTGTCCAGGTCGGTGCGCCAGATATTGCGGCCGGAAATGACGCCGGCCGACAGCACCTGGTCGGCGCCGAGCACGGCCTTGACAGCCTGCAGGGCCGCGGGCGCACGCACGCCGTCCACATGGACGCCGGCCACGGGCAGGTCCTTGAGCAAGGCGACATTCTCGCGCAGATCATCGAAATACGTGGCCAGCAGCACGCGCAGCCCGGACTGGTTCAAGTTCTGGTAGACGCGGCGGAAGGCGTCCTGCCAGGCTTGCGGCAGGTCCAGCACCAGGATGGGCTCATCGATCTGCACCCATTGCACGCCTTGCGCCTGGAAGCGCGCCAGCACCTGTTCGTAGACCGGCAGCAACGCCTGCAGCAATTCCAGCTTGCGCTCGTCCGACAGGCCTTCGTAGGCGTCGCCCTTGCCCAGCCACAGCCAGGTCAGCGGCCCGGGGATCACCGGCTTGACGGCATGGCCCAGGGCCTGGGCCTCTTCGACCTGCTCGAACAGGAAATCGCGGGCGATGCGAAAGGTCTGGCCGGGCGCCAGCTCGGGCACGATGTAGTGGTAATTGGTGTCGAACCACTTGGTCATTTCGCAGGCGGCGGCGGGCGTGCCGCTGGGCGCGCGGCCGCGGGCCATGCGGAACAGCGTATCCAGGGAAACGGAGGCATCGTCGGCCTGGCCGAAGCGGGCCGGCACCACGCCCAGCAAAGTGCTCCATTCCAGAATCTGGTCATACCAGGCGAAGTCGCCCACGGGGATCAGGTCCAGTCCGGCCCGGGCCTGGATGTCCCAATGACGGGCGCGCAACTGCTTGCCGGTCTCCAGCAATTCTTCCTGGCTCGCCTTGCCAGCCCAATACGATTCCAGAGCGCGTTTGAGTTCGCGCTGCTTGCCCATGCGCGGAAAACCCAAATTATGAATAATTGTCATGATATACCCAAAAATAATAATCGGAGAGCCCAGTTACGGCGTCTGGAGGGTATTGTGCCTGTACAATTGATTGAAAAAAAATCAAATGCACCATGTTAAACATGAGTTTTATTCAACATGCTTGAAATTCGACATCTGGAAACCTTGAGCGCCATCCGCGACAGCGGCAGCCTGCAGGAGGCCGCCGAACGGCTGCACGTCACGCAGTCGGCGCTCTCCCATCAGTTGCGCGACCTGGAAGTCAGGCTGCAGGTGCAGTTGCTGAACCGACGCACCCGCCCGGCGCGCCTGACAACCGCCGCGCTGCGCGTCCTGGCCCTGGCCGACGACATCCTGCCGCGCGTCCGCGCTGCTGAACGAGACCTTCAGCGCCTGGCTGCCGGCCGCACCGGAAGGCTGCACGTGGCCATAGACTGCCATTCCTGTTTCCAATGGCTGATGCCGGCGCTGGATGCGTTCCGCCAGCAATGGCCGGACGTCACGCTGGACCTGTCCGCCGCCTTTTCTTTCGCCCCCCTGCCCGCCCTGCTGCGCGGCGACCTGGACGTGGTGATCACTTCCGACCCGCAGGACGATGCCGATGTGCACTATGCGCCGCTGTTCCGCTACGAGCTGATCCTGGCCGTGGCCAGCCAGCATCCGCTCGCCCAGTACCGCTATGTGGAACCGGTACAGCTGGCCGACCAGGTGCTGATCACCTACCCCGTCGAGCGCAGCCGGCTGGACATCTTCACACAGTTTCTGGAGCCCGCGGACGTAGAACCGGCCGCCGTGCGCCAGGCGGAACTCACGCCCATGATCGTGCAGCTGGTGGCCAGCCAGCGCGGCGTGACCGCCCTGCCCAACTGGGCGCTGACGGAATTCCTGAACCAGGGATGGCTGCGCACCTGCCGCCTGGGCGAGCAAGGCGTATGGCGCACCTTGTATGCCGCGGTGCGCAGCGAGGATCTTCAAGCGGATTATGTACAGGCCTTCCTGAAGCAGGCGCGCGAAACGTGCTTCAAGACCTTGCAGGGGATCGTGGCCGCCCAGGCCTGAAAGCCGGCAGGCAATGGGGCACGGCAGCAGAATGCGCTAGGCGGGATCGTCTTCCCAGTCGCCCAGGATCTGCTGCAGGATGCGCCCCGAAAAGCCGCGGCTGGCCATGAAGCGATATTGCTTGGCATAGGCGCGAGCGTCTTCAGGCGGCGTGCTGAACTTCTTGGCCCACACCTGCCGGGCGCGCTCCAGTTCCGTGGCCGCCAGCTCTTCCTTGATGGTTTCAGTCTGCGCGGCATCCAGGCCGTGCTGGCGCAATTCCTGCAGAATGACGCGCGTACCCACGCGGGAAGCACGGCGATTGACCAGGCTTTGGGCGAAACGCTCGTCGGACAGCCATTTCTGCGTCGTGAGCTCGTCCAGCAACGCTTCCAGCTGTTCCGGACTGTCGGCATGCGCTGAGAGCTTGCGTCCCAGCTCCAGGCGTGAGTATTCGCGCCGCGACAGGTAATTCAAGGCGCGTGCCTTGAGCGACGGCCCTGCCCGCTTGGGTGCTGCCGAAAGGGATTCGAAATCCTGAGGGGAGTCGCCCGGCGCCTTCGCAGGATTGGTGCGAACTCGTGTACCCGCAGAAAGCGAAGCCGAATTGGAGCGCTGGCGCTGCCGGCGCTCCTGGACTTCCTCGGGGTCGGTTTCGAAGGGTTCGTCGTCGAACCCGCCCGGGTAGATCAAGCTTCGTCTTCAGGCGTGACGGAGGCTTCCGCGCTGGCTGAGCGGGGTGCAGCCGCCGCCATGGGAGCCACGCCCAGTTTTTCGCGCACCTTGTTTTCGATCTCGCGGGCAAGCTCGGGGCGCTCTTTCAGGAATTCGCGCACATTGTCCTTGCCCTGGCCGATGCGGTTGCCGTCATAGCTGTACCAGGCGCCGGCCTTGTCCACCACGCCGGTCTGCACGCCCAGGTCGATGATCTCGCCTTCGCGGGAAATGCCGCTGCCGTACATGATGTCGAATTCGGTCTGCTTGAAGGGAGGGGCCACCTTGTTCTTGACGACCTTGACGCGGGTTTCGTTGCCGATCATTTCCTCGCCGCGCTTGATGGAGCCGATGCGGCGGATGTCCAGGCGCACGGAGGAATAGAACTTGAGCGCGTTGCCGCCGGTGGTGGTCTCGGGGTTGCCGAACATGACGCCGATCTTCATGCGGATCTGGTTGATGAAGATGACCATGCAGTTGGCGCGCTTGATGGTGGCGGTGAGCTTGCGCAGGGCCGGGCTCATCAGGCGGGCCTGCAGGCCGGGCAAGGCGTCGCCCATGTCGCCTTCGATTTCGGCCTTGGGCGTGAGGGCCGCCACCGAGTCGATGACGATGAGGTCGACCGAACCGGAGCGCACCAGGGCTTCGGTGATTTCCAGGGCCTGTTCGCCGGTGTCGGGCTGGGAGATGAGCAGGTCGCCCAGGTTCACGCCCAGCTTCTGGGCGTACTGCACGTCCAGGGCGTGTTCGGCGTCGATGAAGGCGCAGGTGCCCTTGAGCTTCTGCATTTCAGCGATGACCTGCAAGGTGAGCGTGGTCTTGCCGGACGATTCCGGACCGTAGATCTCGATGACGCGACCGCGCGGCAGACCACCGACCCCCAGGGCGATATCCAGGCCCAGCGACCCCGTGGAGACGACCTGGATGTCGTGCTCGACGCTGTCGTCGCCATAACGCATGATGGAGCCCTTGCCAAACTGCTTTTCGATCTGCGAAAGGGCGGCCGCCAGCGCTTTTGAACGTTCCGAGGCCACTGCTTTGCTGTTTTTGTCGTCCATGAAGAATCCTTGACTATGGAATTGCGCCACGATGGGCAGGCACGGCAATGTAAGGCTTAAAGCCAAACTTAATTATTGCATCAAATTATACTGTATATATAACCAGATATCCACAAAAGTCGCACAACGTCCATCGTTATCCCCTAATGACCTTCGCGCAAGCCCTGTGCAACAATATAAAACAGCTTTTAAAACACGGATTTAACCAGGGACATGCGCATACTCATAGCCGAAGACGACAGTATTCTCGCCGATGGACTTTCCCGCTCCCTGCGCTACGAGGGCTATGCCGTGGATGTGGTGCACGATGGCGAGAGCGCCGACTCCGCTCTGCAGCTGCAAAGTTTCGACCTGCTGATCCTGGACCTGGACCTGCCCAAGAAGCATGGCCTGGCCGTGCTGCAGTCCATACGCCAGCGCCAGGACAGCCTGCCCGTGCTCATCCTGACCGCCAGCGACACGGTGGAGCAGCGGGTGCGCGGCCTGGACCTGGGCGCGGACGACTACATGTCCAAGCCCTTCGCCCTGACCGAACTGGAGGCTCGCGTGCGCGCCCTGACGCGGCGCAGCACCGGCACCAGCAGCGCCATGCTGCACCACAAGCGCCTGAGCTTCGACCTGAAGGGCCGGGTGGCCTACATAGACAGCCAGCCCCTGGAGCTGTCGGCGCGCGAAACCAGCCTGCTGGAGATCTTCCTGTCGCGCAGCGGCCGCATGATCAGCAAGAACCAGTTCGTGGACCTGTTGTGCGAATGGGGCGAGGAAGTCACTCCCAATGCCATCGAGGTCTATATCCACCGCCTGCGCAAGAAGCTGGAGCCCAGCGGAGTGCGCATCATGACCGTACGCGGCCTGGGCTATTGCCTGGAGCCCGAGAAGCTGCGGGAAGACGCGCCCGCCTGAAGGCCGTCCATGCATTCCCAGCCCCAGTCCGCCCGCCAGGACGCCCCCGACCGGGCCGCCCGCTCGCGCAAGGCGCCGGCCAAGCCGGCGCAACGCACCCTGATCCACAAGATCATGCTGTGGATATTCGGCCCGCTGTTCCTGCTGTGGACCATAGGCATCGTCATCACCTATTTCATCGCCCAGCATATCGCCAATTCGCCCTACGACCGCACGCTGCGCGATCACCTGGACCTGCTGCGCCACGAGATCAGCCAGCAGGACGTGCACGGACGGGTCGAACTGTCCGCCTCGGCCAACACCATCCTGCGCCTGGGCAGCGACACGCCCACGCTCTGGCAGATCCGGGACGCCAACGGCGATCCCCTGGCCGGCAACGCCGCCCTGCCCCTGCCCGACAGCTGGGACTATGAAAACAATGTCCTGCGCTACCGGGACGTCGAGATGGACGGCCAGAGCCTGCGCCTGGCCTATGTATGGGGCGGACGGGACAGGCTGAACACGCCTTTTCTGGCCATTGTCGCCGAGACCAACCAGCATCGTTCGGTGCTGCACCGGGAGATCCTGATCGGCATGCTGACGCCCCAGTTCATCCTGGTGCCCCTGGCCGCCATGCTGGCCGGCCTGGGGCTCACGCATGGCCTGGAACCGCTGAACCTGCTGCAGGCCCGGCTGCGGGCCCGCGCGCCCGGGGATCTTTCGCCCGTGGACCGCGACCAGGCGCCGGCGGAGATCGTGCCCCTGATCGACGCCATGAACGGGCTGCTGGAGCGCCAGGCGCAGTATTCCGCCGCGCAGCGGCGCTTCGTGGCCAATGCGGCGCATCAGTTGAAGACGCCGCTGGCCGGCATCCGGACCCAGGCGGAAGTGGCGCTGCGCGAACACGACCCCGTCCAGACCGAAGCCAGCCTGCGCCAGCTGGTGCGCGGCACCGAGCGCGCCACGCGGCTGGTCACCCAGATGCTGGCCCTGGCGCGCGCCGAAAGCGGCGATGCGCTGCGCGCGCCTCTCTCGCAGGCCATCGAGCTGAACACCCTGGCCGAACAGCACATCGCCCAATGGGTGCCGCGCGCCCTGCAGCTGGGCCTGGACCTGGGCCTGGAAAGCGCCGGGCAGCCCGTGGTGCTGCCGGCCGACGGCGTGATGGCGGGCGAGCTGCTGAACAACCTGCTGGACAACGCCCTGATCTACACGCCCGCCGGCGGCTGGGTGACCGTGCGCACGGGCCGGGACCAGGAGCATGGCTGGCTGGAGATCGAGGACAACGGTCCGGGCATCGCGCCCGAACATCAGTCGCGCGTCTTCGACCGCTTCTACCGCATCATGGGCAACCAGGCCGACGGCAGCGGGCTGGGACTGGCCATCGTGCGCGAGATCGCGGACATCCATGACGCAACCATCGAGTTTCTGCCGCTGAGCGCCGGCCAGGCCAGCGGCACACGCCTGCGGGTCAGCTTCCCGCTGAACCCGCCACGGAGAGCCTGACGCATGCCGCAGACGATCGCCAGCCACGCCCTGGACGCCGCGCCCCGCGCCGCCCGCGGCAAACTCGACGCCCAGGGACGCAAAGTCATATTCGCCTCCTCGCTGGGCACCATGTTCGAGTGGTACGACTTCTACCTGTACGGCTCCATGGCCGCCATCCTGGCGCAGCATTTCTTTTCGGCGGTCAATCCGACCGCGGGCTTCATCTTCGCCCTGCTCGCCTTTGCCGCCGGCTTTGCCGTGCGTCCCTTCGGCGCCCTGTTGTTCGGCCGCATCGGCGACCGCGTGGGCCGCAAGTACACATTCCTTGTCACCATCCTGCTGATGGGGCTGTCCACCTTCCTGGTCGGCGTGCTGCCCAACTACGAAGCCATCGGCATCGCGGCCCCCATCATTCTGATCGTGCTGCGCCTGTTGCAGGGACTGGCCCTGGGCGGCGAATACGGCGGCGCCGCCACCTACGTGGCCGAGCACGCGCCCCAGCACCGGCGCGGCTTCTACACCAGCTGGATCCAGACCACGGCCTCGGTCGGCCTGCTGCTGTCGCTGGTGGTCATCATGAGCATACGCAGCGCCCTGGGCGAGGAGGCCTTCGTGGCCTGGGGCTGGCGCATCCCCTTCCTGATCTCGGTACTGCTGCTGGGCATCTCGGTCTGGATACGCATGAACCTGGAAGAGTCGCCCGCCTTCCAGCACATCAAGGAACAAGGCGCGCTGTCCAGTGCGCCCATCAGGGAATCATTCGGGCGCTGGAAGAACCTGCGCATCGCCTTGCTGGCGCTCTTCGGCCTGGCCGCCGGCCAGGGCGTGGTCTGGTATACGGGTCAGTTCTACGCCCTGTTCTTCATCACCCAGACCCTGGGCGTGGAAGCCAACCAAGCGCAGACCATGATGGCCATCGCCCTGCTGCTGGCCACGCCCCTGTTCGTGCTGTTCGGCTGGCTGTCGGACCACATCGGCCGCAAGCCCATCATCCTGGCCGGCTGCCTGCTGGCGGCGCTGACCTACTATCCCGCCTTCAAGGGCCTGGCGCACTACGCCAATCCGGCCCTGGTGCAGGCGCAGCGGCAGGCGCCGGTGACCGTTATCGCCGACCCGGCCGCCTGTTCCTTCCAGTTCAACCCCGTGGGGACGCACTCCTTCACCAGCTCCTGCGACATCGTCAAGTCCTTCATGGCCAGCCATGCCGTCAGCTACAGCAACCAGGCGGGTGCCCCCGGCCAGGTGGCGCAGGTGCGCATCGGTGCGCAGACCATAGACAGCTTCGAAGGCGCGGGCCTTGCGCGCGCGGAATTCGCGCGCCAGTCCAGGGAACTGAAGGCGCAGCTGACCAGCGCCATCCGCCAGCACGGCTACCCGGAGCGAGCCGACCCGGAACAAGTCGACACCGTCATGCTGATCCTGCTGCTGACCTATCTGGTCGGCCTGGTGACGGCCGTCTACGGCCCCATTGCCGCCATGCTGGTGGAGATGTTTCCCATCCGCATCCGCTACACCTCCATGAGCCTGCCCTACCACATCGGCAACGGCTGGTTCGGAGGGTTCCTGCCGCCATTGTCCTTCGCCATGATCGCCGCCTCGGGCAATATCTACGACGGCCTGTGGTATCCCATCATCATCTGCCTGCTCACCGTGGCCATAGGCCTGCCCTTCGTACGCGAAACGCGTCACAACGACATCAATGCCTGACGCGCTCCGCGACCCGCCCAAATGCAAACACGGGTAAACGAACGGGGACGCGTCCGGGCTTCTGCGCGTACAATCAACGCTTTGCCTTGCGGCGGGGTCCGCTTCCAGCGGGCAAACCCCGGCCTTCTCTTTCCTGTCTACCTATCCTAGTGTCCATGTGGTTCAAGAATCTACGCATCTATCGCCTCTCCCCCGATTGGAAATGTTCCGCCCAGGAATTGGAAAACGCACTGGCCAAGCATCGCTTCACGCCCGGCTCCAGCCAGGAGCCGCTGAGCCTGGGCTGGGTCAGCCCGCGTGACAACGACGCCCTGGTGCATGCGGTCGAGGGCCAGTACCTGATCGCCCTGCGCGCCGAAAAGAAGCTGCTGCCCACCACCGTCATCAACCAGGTCGCCCGCGAGAAGGCGCGCGACATCGAAGAGCAGCAAGGCTACAAGCCCGGCCGCAAGCAGATGAAGGAAATCAAGGAGCAGGTCATCACCGAGCTGATGCCACGCGCCTTTGCCGTGTCCCGCGACACCCGCGTGTGGCTGGATACCCGCAACCACTGGCTGGCCATCGACGCGGCGGCCACCGCCAAGAGCGACGAAGTGCTGGGGCTGCTTGCCAAGAGCGTGGAGCCCTTCCCCGCCCTGCCCCTGTACACGGAGCTGTCGCCCGGCTCGGTCATGACTTCCTGGCTGATCGACAATGACCCGCCGGCCAACTTCACCATAGACCAGGACA
>JAFACG010000002.1 GCA_023425645.1 Pseudomonadota bacterium | reverse complement strand
CCAGTCCCACCTTGGCCTTAAACTCGGCGCTGTGCACCCTGCGCTTTTTACCTTCACTCATTCGCTACCATCCTTTCGCGGACGACAGCTTAAACCCCCGTCTCAAATTTGGGGTCCACTATAAGGCAATGCGAGTGTAGCATCATCCTTGACGTCGTTACCGACCTGTACAGGATGAATAGTTTCCAATTCATCCTCAAGCCTTACGACAACACCATAGTGAGCGGCGTACCGCTTAAATTCCTTGGTCGTGATTTCAAATCGTTCAGACTGCCCGTCTTTTCCGATGTACTCCTCCTCCGGGTCATAAGGTAGCCGCGGTTTAATCTCCAACTTCTCGCACACCGACAAAAATTCCCGCTCAACACTAACTAACAACCCCTCTATCGCTGTAAGACCATCCTCCCTAACATCATCCGGGCATTCGATGGCATTAAAGACACACGTGATGGCGTCCTCGACAGAGATGCATTGATGAAGCGCCGAAATCCCAATCACTTTCGGGTCACCAGTACGTTTATAGATATCTAGGGACACCCCCTTAGACTCCAACAGGGGGCGCAAGTCATCGGCGGTCAATACGCCATATCCGGGCGCATCGCCAAGCTCAACCGAAAGCGGCTCAAGGGTTAACGCGTCGCGCACGACTAATGCCCCACTGTCCGCCATTTGCGAGAGCTCGGCGCTCATCTCCACACGCGCCAGTTTCCGCATCGGCTCATCGTCGTGCAATGCTTCTGCAATTCGGGCAGGAAGGAACGAAAGCTGGATTGTTTCCCCTTCTTCCAATTTAATATGACGGGTCGCCATTGTTCCGCACTCCTTATATGCGTCCTTCGTTGAATCGGGGCTAGCATTAGGCCGGTGAAAGTGTCCGGCTTTCCGCCTCGTCGCGGCTAGATGCTGGCGTAAACTTGTGCTCGGAACCGTCAGGCAGCGGTTACTACCTTCGGCTTGGCAGCTTCGGTCTTGGGCTGTTCGATACCGGCCTGCTCCAAAATCCAGCCTTCGATCTTCGTATGCCACATGCGTAGCAAGTCCAGGGGGCGACGGCGGTAATGCTTTTCAGCGGTCGCGCTCGGCTTATGGCCTTGAATCTGGGCCACCACACCCGCCGGGCACTCTACCCACTCTGCCAGCGTACCAAACGAACGGCGCAGACCATGTATGGTCAGGTGAGGCAGCCCAGCAGCTTGTATAGCCTTGTTATGAGCTACACGCGGCTCCTGGATACGCCCACTTTCGGCGCTCGTGCTGAAGAACACCCACTTGGAAGGCTTCCAATGCTTGCCCTGTTCTTTCAGGCGCTCCATGTAACGGACATTGTGCGGAGCGTTATTGAGCCGCTGCAACTCCAGCAGCAAGTTTTTAACGTAGGGCGTCAGCGGTATGGTGCGCTCACCCTCTACCTTGTCGGCGATGCGGATACTATTCCATTGGAAATCAACGTCAGACCATTGCAGCCCAGCCACTTCCTCACGACGTGCTCCAGTCAGCAAAGCTGTTTGCAGGTAAGCACTGATGACCGGGTTGCCTATTGCTCGCACGTGCTCAAACCACAATTTCAACTGTTCACGCTGCAAGCAATCATCCTTCGCTTGAGCCTTGGGCAGTTCAGAGCGCATCACACGAGTATTGCAAGCATCCGGCTTGGCCTGCGCCTTGTATTCGGACCTGTCGGCACACCAATTCAAGAACGCGCGTAACCGCACAAACGCGCTCCGGGCGACAGTGGGACGGTGCTGCTGCTCCCTTAGCCAATCTATGACTGCTTGGCGGTCAATCTTGGATAGCGGCAATTGCAACAGCACATGTAGCGGCCCGGGTATGGTCCTGTCACCTTCTCCCTTCTTGCGTCCCCGCGTTTTCTCTTTGCCGCCAGCATCCGAGAGCCGCTGGTGATCGAGCAAAGTACGGGCACTCCATTTGACTGAACGAGCCTTCAAATACGAATCCCAGGCATCCATAGCGGGAGCTTTGTCCTGCACTGCTTTTATACGTTTAGCAGCATCAGCCGCTGTTGTTTCCGCCCTCACAATACGCGGATCGCGACCGGCCCGGATCATTACTCGTATCTCGGCGGCCTTATGTCGCGCATCACTAAGAGTCAGCGTTTGAGGGTCACCAACAGTCACTCGTATCGTTTTCCCTCCGAGCTTACCTTCGTAGACATATCCCTTATGCCCAGCAGCGGTCACACGCAAGGCTAGACCTGGCTGCTCAGAGTCCCGCAGAAAGTCCTGTTGCTTGCCTTGCGGACAAGCAAAGCTATCCACCCGACCTTGTGTAAGTTTGACTCGTACAGTCGCCATATTGACTCCATGTAGACCTTATGTAGACATTATCTTACGATTACAATCAACATCGATCAATCACTCCATGGACCAAAACCCATACAAGTCAATGTTTTTATTGAATTTCCATCAATTAAATCAACATTAAAAAATACCTGAAAACACTCATCTTTTCACACTTGTAATGCGAAGGTTGATGGTTCAACTCCTTTAGCCGGCACCAACAGCTTCAAGCAAAACGCCAACCCTTGGGGTTGGCGTTTTGCTTTTCAAAGGCTGTATTTCGAGGCCAAACCTGATCACTTACAGGCAGAAAGCAAGTTTACGGTACCTCTTCTTGATACTCTAGAATGCTGAACGAGCAGCTATCCTGAATGCCCAGGACGGTAACATCGCCTTGCGTGGGGAGCATCTCGTGTTCAACGTCCAGAGGAGCAAGCAAGTGCATGAACTTGCCGAACGTTACCGACTGTTTGCCAGGACCGAGGCGGCAGGCCGATCGCCTCTTTATGAGCGGCTTTCCATACATGTCTCGCAGCCGCCTGCGACACTGGCCCTCCTGAGCACATTGCCGCCGGACAAACGACAGCCCAACCTCTTCTTTGCCGCTCTCAGGCGAGTGGCCGACACCCCCCTTTCCATAGACGCATTCGAGAAATCGCTGGCGGAACACGCCGCTGCGATAAGGCAGGTCATGCTCTCGCGGTCAACGCAGACCAACGAACCAGGCCGATGTTCCGTCCTGTTGCCGTCATTGGCGAGCATCACTGGCGATGTGGCGCTCATTGAAGTGGGGGCTTCCGCAGGGTTGTGCCTGCTTTTCGAAGAATATGGCTTCGACTGGGGAGTACATCGCTTATTGCCGCGTCAGGGCGCTGCAGCGCGTCCCATCTTCCCCTGCAAGGTCACTGGAGCGGCGCCTTTACCCATCGAATATCCGAACATCGTCTGGCGCGCCGGACTCGACTTGAATCCAGTCGACCTCCGCAATGACGACGATGTCGCCTGGCTGGAGCTGCTGGTGTGGCCTGAAGATGCGGACAGGCTGGAACGATTGCAAGCAGCGATCCGGACCGCTCGCAGCAAGCCGCCCCGGGTAGTGAGAGGCAATCTGCTCCGCGACTTGAAGGGTTTAATGGCCCAGGCGCCGGCCGGAGCCACTGTGGTGGTGTATCACTCCGCTGTACTCAGCTACATCGCTGACCAGGACAGCCGGGACGAATTCGCTGAAACAATGCTGGCAGCCAACTGCGTCTGGATCAGCAATGAAAGCCCCAGAGTCTTTCCCCAATTCGCCCGAAACCTTGAGCCCGCGACTGAAGGAATGTTCCTGCTGACGGTCAATGGCCGGCCACAAGCTTGGACATCGCCCCACGGGCGTGAACTCCATTGGATCTGAGGCGAAGATGGGCATCCAGATCACTCGAACGGCACGAAAACCCGGCATGAGGCAAGCAGGGAACGCCTTTTGGTAACACTGTAGCCCCGCCCAGCAATCTCTCGTTACCTGCGGACGAAAATGTACGCCAGTCCGGAATTTTTGAATCTAAGCTGGGAATTGAGCGCTGCATGTACCCAGGAGGGGCTTATGCCATTCGTATTCGTCCACGGCGTCAACAGTCGCAAAGACGCGGACTACGGCCGTGAAGAGCAGGTTCGGGCGGCGTTTCTCAGGGAGATCGTCGCGCCCGCCGCCGGGATCGATGCCCGGCACCCCATATTCGCACCGTACTGGGGCGATGACGGGGTCAGGTTCTGGCATGACCTGGCGGTGATTCCCAAAGGCAGCGAGATGGAGCCTCTGACAAGGGACGACCAGGAACCGCCGCCATCGCTGGGCATCGCCATGGCAAGTGGCACGGTGCAGGCCGGAGACACCCTGGATGCGGTGGCGCGGCGCAGTCCCGACACCGCCGTCGATCTGCTGTTCGATGCCGTCATCCAGCAAGCCCGATCCCAGGCCGACATGCTCGCTGTGGCCAGGGCCTACCGCCTGGCGCAGAACCGTCTGGCCGACACCGCAGAGCCTTGGTTGGCGCAGTCCACCATGGATGGCGTGCTGGAACAGGTACTCGATGTGGTCAGCCCAATGCAGGCCGCCGGTGAAGAGGAGATATTCCATGACGCGGGCTTGAGGGGCATGCTCGAAGAGGGAGCGAAGCGCCTGATACTGCTTGGCCCCGACCAGATCTCCCATGCCTTCGTGCTGCCCTTGCGGCGCCCTCTGACGCGCAAGGCCGCCACCCTCATGGGCGACACCTTCCGCTATCTGGCCGAGCGCGGCGACGGCGCCAAGCCCGGCCCCATCGCCGCGACGATTCTCCAGTCGCTGCGGCAGGCCCATGACCTGGCCCGCTCGAACAGGGAGCCGCTAGTGGTCATCTGCCACAGTTTCGGCGCTGAAATCGTCTACGACGTCCTCACCCATTACGTGGAAGGTTCGGATCTGGAGGTCGATGCCTGGGTAACCGTGGGGGCTCAGGTGGGACTGTTCGAGGAAATGTCGCTGCTGTGGACCAGTCCCGGGCGTACGGATCGCAACAAAACCCCGCACGAGGCCATCGCCGCGCCCAGGCGTGCGAAGCGCTGGCTGAACATCCTGGACACCAATGACTTGCTGGGCTTTCTGGTCCTGCCGACCTTCACCGGGACCTCAGCCGGCACAGTGCATGACTTCAAGTACGATACCGGCCGTTTCTTCATCGGCGCCCATTCCGGGTATTTCAAATGGCCAAGCTTCTACAAGCGATTGGCGCAGCGTATCGGCGAGACCATGTGAACCAATGAGGTGCTGATCCAAGCAGAACCGCGGCCTTGCGAATCGAGCTTGCCGCCCCTTGGGGCTTGCAACGCCACATCCGCGTTTAGCTGAGCCCATGATCAGGATCCGCCGCAAGATTCGAGGCGTCGCTGGGCAATGTTACGACTCGGTAGCCGTGCAGATCGGCATGAGGATGGTGACTGACCGTGACTATCGTGGTACCTGGCATTCTGCGATGCAGCTCGGCCAACACCTTCTTTTCTGTCTCGCTATCCAGAGCAGAGGTGGCTTCGTCCAAGAACAGTATTGGCCGCTTGTTGATTATGGCTCTTGCTATCAATATCCTTTGTCTTTCCCCTCCACTGACAGACGCGCCATCTCTGTCTATTGGGGTATCCAGCCAGCTAGCGCCTCCCCCTTGTTTAAGGCGTTCCAGCTTCAAGCCAAGCAGCAGCTCTTCGACTTCACGATAAGATGAATCGGTGGAACCATAGGTGACGTTATCAAATATAGTTCTGTTGAACAAACGCGCATTCTGCGATATGTACGAAAACAGTCTGGACTTCTGACCCAAACAGAGCTTATATGCTTCGCTACCGCCTATCAGCACCTTCCCATTTTGAGGTTGCAGCTGACCGCTCAAAATCTTCAATAAAGTAGTCTTCCCGACTCCACTGCTTCCGCCAATTATGACTCTATCCCCTTGACTGATCGACATGGAGAAGCCATCAATTATATTTTTCTTTTTATCGTACGAAAACGATAAATTGTGCGCCGCAATATCAAAGGAAGCCGGTATATCTTTTACCACAGAACCAATACCAACAACTGCCCCATGAAAATAATCAATCTTTTCCAGAACCGAATCCAACTTATGAACCTGCTCGAACATTGAATTCATCGACTTACCAACAGACTCAAGCTGCGTATAAGAGAGAATTCCTATTATATAAAACATTACAACTGATTCATCATTATTTTTTATATCGATGACAACAGCAAATATGAAGAACACAAAAAGCATGGTCAAGTAGGCTCTTTGCATAAGCTCTGACTTATCCAGCACCCCTTGCCCAACCCGGTATCTAGTACTTTCCTCACCTAGGCGAGACTCTATATTAGAAACTTCTTTGTGAACCATGTTGTTGGACTGAACAGACTCAATATTGAAAATAACATCCGACGCCTCTTTGGATACTTCCGTTGTAATTTCTATGGCCGATGCTATATAAGAAGCTGAACGATGCGCAAGATAATATGACATGTACAGATATACAACCGCCGCAAGGAAAAATATGGCACTATAAATAGGCGCTATCGTAAAAATCAGTATTGTAGAAAAAACGATAAAAAAAGTTGCACGAACGAGCATGCCCAGGCAGTCACATACTATCGTGCGAGCCGCCAACGAAGCTGTAACTATGGCCGCCTCAATGGCTCCCTCATTGAATTCAAGAAAAAATTCCGGCGTTCTTGATAGAATATTCGCATAGAGTGCTGATTTGGAATAACAACGGACATCTTGCAGCACCAAATTATTCAACCATGCCGAGCAGTAGGACATGCCTATCGACAGCACCATGGCGATTGCCAGCCACATAACCTTAATTTGAACGCCTGCCGCTGAATGAGACAACAGATCGAGAATAATTGATGCTACAAATAGCGGTTGAATCAAGAGAGCAAGAATATAAAGACCAGTGGCTAAAAAAGAAAGAACCAAACCCCAAAGAATTTCTCTAGAAACCACTAGATTCTTGATAAACACAAAAGAGCCTGTTTTCATGTTCACCTCAAAATTTCGGTGATCAAGGTTGTTTTTCTAAACTAGTTCAATAAATCCATAACCTACTTGTTTCCCACCCCTCCCAAAGCCCACCTTGAGCAGATCCTTATCCTCTTTTACAACGCACTGATGGACACTGAAAATGGTAGGAAGGGAGCAAACTCAGGAATATAAGCATTTACCCAGTTCGGGTTAACACCGGCAGCCACTCGCGAGGCAGGGTCAAAAAGCTGAACCCGAGCAATCAAAAAACA
Source organism: Pseudomonadota bacterium (assembly GCA_023425645.1). Taxonomy (GTDB): domain Bacteria; phylum Pseudomonadota; class Gammaproteobacteria; order Burkholderiales; family Burkholderiaceae_B; genus Alcaligenes. The sequence goes on along the minus strand of JAFACG010000002.1, from coordinate 108,154 downwards.
AAAACAAAAACATCCGCCTTACAACTCCGTCGCCAGGCCGGGCATGAGGCTCTTTATACTGCTATAAGCCTCGCTAATTAATGACGGCCTGGGTTTGCCAGGATAATCTTGGACTTGCGAGACAAGCTGCGCCCAAGGGGTCGCTGGACGCAGCGTCATCCACTCCAAGGAGGCCCTATGGCGACACTTCACATCAATGGTCGGGACTGGGAGGTCGACGCTCCCGACGACATGCCGCTGCTCTGGGTGCTGCGCGACGAACTGGGCCTGACCGGCACCAAGTTCGGCTGTGGCGCAGCCTTGTGCGGCGCCTGTACGGTGCACATGGACGGCGCCCCCGTCCGCGCCTGCGTCACCCCCGTCGCGGCAGCAGCCGGACGCACCATCTTCACCATCGAAGCTCTGGATACGGACCGGGTGGGCAGAGTGCTGCAGCAAGCCTGGCTCGAGCACAGCGTCGCCCAGTGCGGCTATTGCCAGGCGGGACAGATCATGGCGGCCGCCAGCTTGCTTCAGGCCACGGCAACGCCCACCGACCAGCAGATCGACGAAGCGATGAGCGGGAATATCTGCCGTTGCGGCACCTACCCGCGCATCCGCGCCGCCATCACCGACGCGGCAGACCGCCTGGCGCAAGGAGAACGCTCATGACTGCAGCCACCTTGCTCTCCCGGCGCCGATTCCTGCAAGGCTCCCTGGGCGCACTGACACTGGCCGTGACGGCCAAAGGACTGGTCTCGGCCTGTTGGGCCGCCGACGCCCCGGCGCAAAAGTTCGGAGCGGACTCCATGCCCGGCGGCACCGTGGATGATCCGCTGATCTTCGTCTCCATTGCCGCGGACGGTCTCGTCACCATCGTGGCTCACCGGGCGGAAATGGGCACTGGCGTGCGCACCAGCCTGCCCATGGTGGTCGCCGACGAGATGCAAGCCCGCTGGGACCGTGTGAAAGTCATCCAGGCCCCGGCTGACGAAGCCCGATATGGCAACCAGAACGTGGACGGCTCACGCAGCGTGCGGCACTTCCTGATGCCGATGCGCAAAGTGGGCGCCGCCGCCCGCCAGATGCTCGAATCGGCCGCCGCGGCCCGATGGGCGGTGCCTGTGACCGAGGTCAGGGCCGAGCAACATGAAGTCGTGCATGCCCCCACGGGCCGCCGCCTTGGCTTTGGCGAACTGGCTGCCGAGGCGGCCCGCTTGCCCGTGCCTGCGGCCGATGCCCTCCGGCTGAAAGAACCCGCGGACTTCCGCTATATCGGCAAAGGCCAGGTCCGGCCGGTCGATCTCGAGGCCATCGGCAAAGGCCGGGCGCTCTACGGCATGGACATGCGCCTGCCGGGCATGGTCTATGCCGTGGTGGCGCGTCCCCCCGTGGTGGGCGGCAAGCTGCGCCATGTCGATTCGACCCGGGCGCTGGCGGTGCCCGGCGTGCTCAAAGTCGTGACGATTCCCGCGTTCGAGGGCGCGCCCGGCTTCCTGCCCCTGGGCGGCGTGGCCGTCGTGGCGCGCAACACCTGGGCGGCCCTGCAGGGGCGCTCGGCGCTGGACCTGGAATGGGAAGACGGCCCCAACGGCAGCTATGACTCCGCCGCTTATCGCCGGATGCTTGGAGCCGCGGCCCGAGCGCCGGGCAAGGCGATGCGCGTACAAGGCGATGTTGCCCGGGAATGGAAGAAAGCGTCCGATGACCGGCGCCTGAGCGCCGATTATTATGTGCCGCACCTGGCCCATGCATCGATGGAGCCGCCCGCGGCCACGGTCCGGATCCAGGGCGGGAAGGCCGAGGTCTGGACCTCGATCCAGAACCCGGCTGCCGCGCAGGACGCCGTGTCGGCGCGCCTGAAGCTCAAGCCCGAAGACGTCAAGGTCAACGTCCTGCTTCTGGGCGGCGGGTTCGGCCGCAAGTCCATGCCCGACTTCGTGGATGAAGCCGCCATCGTGGCCCAGGCCATGCCCGAAGGCACTCCGGTGAAACTAGTCTGGACCCGCGAGGACGACATCCATCACGATTATCTGCACACCGTGTCCGTGGAGCGTCTGGAAGCCGTCATCGACGGCGACGGCCAGGTCCGCTCCTGGCTGCACCGCAGCGCCGCGCCCACCATCGCGTCCCTGTTCGATCAGAACGCACAAGGACAGCAACTGTTCGAATCGGCCATGTCGGCCATCAACATGCCCTACCAGATCCCCAATGTGCGCGTGGAGACCGCCGCCGTGCCGGCGCATGCGCGCATAGGCTGGTTCCGCTCGGTGGCCAACATCCCGCATGCCTTCGCCGCGCAATGCTTCATTTCCGAACTGGCGCACCACGCGGACAAGGACCACAAGCAGTTTGCGCTCGAGCTGATCGGGCCGGCGCGCAAGATAGATCCGGGCTCCTTGGCCGACACCTGGAACTACAGCGAATCGCCGCAACGCTACCCCTATGACACCGGCCGCCTGCGAGCCGTGATCGAGGCCGCCTGCCAGGGCGCCGGCTGGGGACGGAAGCTGCCCGAAGGGCATGGGTTGGGGCTGGCCTTCTGCTACAGTTTCATGAGCTACACGGCCACGGTGATCGAGGTCGCCGTCAAGGAGCAGGGCAAGGTGCAGGTGGTGGCCGTGGACATGGCCCTGGACTGCGGCCCGCAGATCAATCCCGAACGGATCCGCGCCCAGATGGAGGGCGGAGCCGTCATGGGCCTGGGTCTGGCGCTGACCGGCAAGATCACCTTCGAGAAAGGCCGGGTGATGCAGAGCAACTTCCACGATTATGAAGTGCTGCGCCATGGGCAGTCGCCCCGCGTGATCCGGACCCACCTGGTCAACGACGATCACAGCCTGCCGCCCGGCGGCGTGGGCGAACCGCCGGTGCCGCCCGTGGCGCCCGCCCTGTGCAATGCGGTGTTCGCCGCAACCGGCAAGCGCGTGCGCAGCCTGCCCATCCGCATGCTTGCCTGACGCCCCTCAGGTCCGGCACGCCTTGGACTGCGGGCCGGCTCCATCCCGCATTATTCCTTCATCCGCACCGTCGTTTCCAGCCGCACGCGATCGAAGTCCGAAATCAGCACATCGATGCGCACCTGCCAGTCCGGCTGATAGGGCAATTGCAGATTCTGCACATGCCAAAGGCCTTCGCTGACCCGTTCAGCGGGAAAACTCAGAGGCTCGAGGCCCGCGGCCGGATTGGAGAAGACGACATCCACTTCCTGGGCGGCCAGGGGCTGTCCTGCGGGATCAGTCAAAGTGATCTGCAGCTCGCCCGGCCCGCTCGCCCCGCCGATGGGGCGGGAACCTGGCGCCGCTGGAGCTGGCGCGCGCAGGGCCAGCTCTGCCATGGCGTCCGGGCCATGGACATGGGCCATCACGACAGTTCGCGCCGTTGAGGCGGCCGACGCAGCCAGGGCGCGTGGCGGCGGCGTGAACCGCCAGAGCGCCGCCACCGCCAGGATCATCAGCGCCAGCAGGCATTCGATGCGTATCACGCGCCGCATGGCCAGCCGGGGCGCGATCTCCCGCCGCAGAACGGCGCTTGTCAGCCGGTAGCGGTTGTGCGCTCCCAGCCCCAGCATCAAAGCCACCAGGGCCAACTTGCCCAGAAGGACCCGCCCGTACGCGCTTTGCCAGAGCGAAGCCATCCCATCCAGCTGCACGTAGACCAGGACGCAGCCGGCCCCGAACAGGACCAGCAGCACCAACGGAATCCAGCGGGAAAAGCGCTGCAGCAGCAAGAGGTCCGGGCTGTCGCCCAGGCCCGACGCCAGCGGCCACAGGAACCCGACCCACAATGCGACGGCTACGACATGCAGCCATACAGCGGGCATGGACAGCCAGGCGGGCGGCGCGGCGCTGGCGTGTCCCGTGGAAGCAAAGGAAGCGCCCAGCAACACGATGGCCGCCACGGCCATGATGCCCTGGCGTAGGGGAGTGCGCCGGCCCGGCGCCAGCGCGGCACATGCCAGGGCGGCCAGGGCCAGCAAGGCCGAGGTTCCAAACGTCGAGGCCGCCATGGCCGCCCATGCCGCTGCGCTGAAAAAGCCCGCAAGCGGCAGGTCCAGGGCGTCGACGCCCCAGAGGCCGGCATTGAACAAGACCATTGTCGCGCCCAGGGACGCGCTCCAGCGCAGCGTGCGCCGCAATTGGCGACGCGATGAAGTCAAGGCCTGGGCAGCGGCCAATCCCGCGCTCAGGAACAAGGTCGCGTAGGCTAGCCAGCGGGCCAGCCAGATCAGCACGTCCCGCCCCCGCTCGCCCTGCCCGGCTTGACTTGCGTCCCTGTCCTGGATCCCGATGGAAAACGTCACCGTGCCGCCGACAGGATGGCCGTCGGCGGACGCTACGCGCCAGCTCAAGGCGTAGGTCCCCTGCATGTCCAGCCTGGGCATGGGCAGCGCCAGGCCATCGGGCAGAACCTGCGCATCGGCAAGCGCCACGCCCTGTCCATCCGGCTGCACCAGCCTCAGCACCAAGGGCGACACTGGCTCGTTGAACCGCAACCGGACCTGCTCCGGGGCCTGCGTCAGCACCGCTCCTGCCTGCGGACTGCTGCTTATCAGCGCCGCGTGGGCGGCCGCCCGCGGCGACCACGCGAGCGCGCCCGCCAGGAGGAACAACGCCATGAACCAGGCGCGCGCCCGATCCGGCAGCAGCCCATGCCGGCATGCCCGGACATCGAAAGTGTTTGTCTGCATCACGCCCCCTTCCATGCGCCTCACGTTGGCTACGCTTCAGCCCCGATCCGTCTGTCCGACCCGCCAGCCGGAGCAGGCTCAACCTTGCAGTCGGGCCACGGCCGGCGGGGCCTGCGAGTCAGCTCAAGGCTTGGGCAGGAGTTTCAGGGCGGGGGCAGGAGAATCCGAATGATCGTCCGCCGGCTTCTGACCTGGCGCAGGCTGGTCTATCCACCGCGTCAGGCCTTGCTCGCACTCCTGCACCACAGGGAAATACAGGGTGGTATCCGACTTCAAGGCGCTGCTCAGGTAAGCGACGAACACGAACTCGTCATAGTGATCGTCGGGCAGGGAACCGCCGGACCAGACGACCTCCTTCACGCCGGAGCTCACCGGTGCCCCGTAAAGGGTATAGGCGCGGCCATAGTCGCCCGTCACCGTCTGGAGCGTCCACCCGGCTTTGGGCTGCGGCTTGACGCCCAGCACGCCATCGGGAATGCGCACGCGCAGCTTGACGGTGGGAGAGCCTTTGCAGCCGTGCGGCACCTTGAACACGGCCTTGTAGCTGCTTTCGACCGGGGCCTGGCGGGTCTCCAGCGAGACGTGGGCGAACACGGCGGATGGAACCAGCACCAGGGCCGCCGCCGCGGCGGCCAGGCGGCTGGAAATGACATGAATGGACATGGAAGAACCTCGAGATCAGTATCGTTGAATGCTTGGCCGCACAAGAGCGGCCGTGGACGAACATCACACGAGAGAAGCAGGCGGAGCGCGCGAACCCAGAGGCGGACCCAGCGCCGGCAAGGGCGGCAAGGCCCGATACGGAGGTTGGAGCGAAACAGGGCGATAGGTCACGACGCCCGCCGGCAAAGGCGCGTCCTGGTCGGGCAGCGCGGCCTGGGCGAGCAGCAAGCCGAAGGGGCAATCCAGGCCGGCGGCATGGTCATCCTGGGAAGTTTTCCCGGCCGCATCCGGCGAGCCCGCCCATAGGGTCGTGACCACTCCCTGCGCCGTACAGAAAGTCATGGCAAGCCCGTTCTGCTCCGACAGTCCCGGCATGTAGCCCGCAGGCACGACCGCCCGGCACGCGAACGCCAGAAGGGCCAGGCAGAACAAGGCCTGCCAGGCCGCTTCAGACGTGCGCCGAACGGAAATGAAAGCGTGCATGCCGCACAGTATATGACAGGCTTTCCGGCCCGCCCGCAGCGCATTTGTTACCGGCCCGCGGCCGGGGACCCTAGCAGCCCTGGACGGGAACTCCCTCCCCCAGGCATTGGACCAGTTCGTCCGGGCGACTCGCTCCCAGCAGGATCATGGTGCGCAGCAGTTCCTGGGCCACGATATCCAGCACGCTCGCCACGCCTTGCTCGCCCCCCTGGGCAAGTCCATAGGCGACCGGGCGCCCTAGGAAGACGCCCTGCGCGCCCCAAGCCAATGCCTTGGCCACGTCGGCGCCTCGCCGGAAACCGCTGTCGATGAAGACCGGCACGCGATCCCGCACGACGTCCATGATCGCCGGAAGCGCCGAAATGGCCGAAGGAGCGACGTCCAGCTGCCGGCCCCCGTGGTTGGACACGATCAGGCCGTCGACTCCATGCTGCAACGCCTGGCGGGCGTCCTGCGGATGCAGGAGGCCTTTGATCAGCAAGGGACCGTCCCACTTCGAGCGCAACCAGGTCAGGTCTTCCCAGATGAGGGAGCGATCCATGGTGCGCGACAGCAAGGCCGCCTGCGCCTGGGCCGAGGTCGCGCCGCTGGTGGGCGCCAGGTTCACGAACTGCGGCGCGCCGGCCAGGGCCTGACGCCTCAGCCAGCCAGGGTGGAGGGCCATGTCCAGCAGCAGGCGCGGACCGGGGCGGAACGGCAGCTTGAAACCATGGCGCACGTCTTTCTCGCGGTAACCGCCGACCGGCACGTCCACAGTCAGGACCAGCGCCTCGAAGCCGGCCTCGCGGGCGCGATCCAGGATGGAGTCCGCCATGCCCCTGTCCTGCATGACGTACAGCTGCATCCAGCAAGGCCCGTCGGTGGCCTGGCGAACATCCTCCAGCCGGCTGTTGGAGGCCGTGGACAGGATATACGGCAGACCCGCCCTGCCCGCCGCGCGGGCAGCCAGGATGTCCCCCCTGGGCCTGACCACGTCGATCAGCCCGACCGGCGCCACGCCGAACGGCGCGCTCCACGCACGGCCGAACACCTGCACGGCCGTCGAGGCCGCGGCCGTGTCGCGCAGGCTGCGCGGCAACAGGGTGATCGCTTCCAGATCCCGGCGATTGCGCTGCAGGCAGAGCTCGTCCTCCGCCGCGCCCGCCACATAGTCATAGACGAAGCGCGGCAAGAAGCGCTGCGCCGCCTGCCGGTAATCATCAATATTCAGCTTCATATGCTCCAACGCCCCTGTCCGGGACCAGGCTTGCTGGTCCCGATTCGAATTATTTATTGAGGCTTGAAGTATATGGCTGGACGGTCAGGCCTGTGGCGACGATTCGCCCAGATTGTGCATCAGGCGATTGGCCCAGCCGAAGATGGCGGCCGAGTTGATCAGGTCCAGGATCTCGGCGTCGCTCAGGCCCTGAGCCTGCAAGGCGGCCATGTCCTGGGCGTCCAACTGGTCGGGAGCCTCGGTCAGCTTGACGGCGAAGGCCGCGATGGCGCGCTCCCGGTCCGTGGCGCCCGCGCTGCGCGGATCCTCGAACACCTGGTGCACGGTATCGTTACGCTTGGCCAATTGTTCGAAGCGCTGGGCGTGCACGGAGGCGCAATAGGCGCAGCCATTGATGCGCGAGACCGTCAGGGCCGCCAGCTCGCGCTCCGCGCGCGGCAGGCCGCCCGGCGCGTACATGATGGCGTTATAGGCTTCGGAACGCTGCTGCAGGATGGCGGGCTGATGCACCAGGAAGCGGTAGTAGTCCATTTCCTTGGCCTTGGGATGGCTCATCTCCAGCACGGCGATCTGTTCGGGCGTGGCGCGCTCCAGATCGACCACGTCCAGCCAGGCGGTCCAGTCCAGGTTCTCGTTGGTGAAACCGTTCTTGCGGATGATCTCGCTCATGCCTGCTCCTTGCGCTGTTGCAATGCCAGCAGACCGGCCAGCATGCGGATCTGATAGGACAGGTAGGCGATCAGTTGCGCCACCGTCACCACGTCGGGCGTCTGCAGGCCGGCGGCCTGCAAGGCCTGCAAAGCGGCCTTGTCGCCCTGCACTGGCGTCAGGATCAGGATGCGGGTGAAGACCAGCATGGCGCGCAGGCGCGCATCCTGGACCGCGTCCAGCCTGTCCTGCTCCAGTGCCGTCACCAGCTCCGGCGACACGCCGGGCTGGCCGGCCAGTTGCTCCCGGTAATAGCCGCCCAGTCGCTGCGCCCGCGACAATACGCAGGCATACAAGGCGATGCTCAATCGGTCCTGCAAGGATACCTGGCCCAGTTCAGGCTGGAAAAACAGCTCCTGGCTGCGCTGGATGGCGTCGGTGGCCTTGGCCCGGGCATGGCGCAAGGCATGCAGGTCATCACCGGGGCCCACGCCCAGCAACTGGTCGATCAGGTCGGCGGCGGCCGCCTCGTCGTGTTCAGTCATGGTCTCTCCTGTGGCGGCATCCGCCGCACGGTTTTTATCATCCGGCGCCTCGAGGCGGTTCAGTGGCCATACCCCTGCGGCGCCGCTCCTCATCAATCCTGCGCAGGCGCCCACTCGTCGCCGTAGACTTCAGGCTCGTCATAGGCCTGCAGGCGCTCGAAATGGATAGGCGCATCTTCCACGAACAGCTGGCGGCACAGCCCCTGCGACAGGCGCAAGGCTCCATCGCTGATGGCGGGGATGTCCCCCGACACCTGGCCGTGGGTCAATGTGGCGGGATAGCAGAAACAATGCACGCGCTCCAGGCCCGGCATCTGGCCGGGCTCGCGCGGCTGGAACTCGAACAGATCGTCCAGGTCCGGCGATTCGCGCAGCTCCTGGCTCTCCTGGCCAGCGGGTTCGGCGAAGCGGTCGCCCCAGACGCGGATGGCGGGCGCGATCGTGCGGTATTCAGGCCGCGAGCGCCAGTCCACCTTGAAGCCGGTGGCGAAGATCACGAAATCGTAGCGGCGCTCGCCGCGCTTGGTCTGCAGGACGACCTGCTCGCCGTCCATGGCCGCGCCCTGCACGCCCGCATCCAGGTAGAAGCGCGCATTGGCATGGCGCGAGACGCGCAGCACGCTGCCGCGCGGCGGCGGCACCTGCTGCTCGCCGATGTAGTGCCGGATCTTCCATTTCCATTCATCCGGCAAGCCCAGCGTGCCATGCACGGCGCCAGGGCTGCCCAGGCCTTTGCCTTTGTTCACGCGGGGAATGTCGGCGCGGCGGATCAGCAGGTCCACGCCGAGGGCCCCGTTCTCCAGCGCCGTGGCAGCGCTGTCCATGGCGGAGGCGCCTGCGCCGATGACGGCCACGCGCTTGCCGCGCAGCTCCGCATAGTCCATGACGTCGGAAGAATGCGCCCGCGCGCCGGACGCGATGGCCTGCGCCCAATCCGGCAGGCTGGGGCCGCCCAGGCCGGCGCGACCGGTGGCCAGGACCACATGGCGGGCCAGCACGTCGAATTCGCCCTGCGCGCCGCGTATGCGCAGACGCACGTGATCGGCGCTGGGCACGATATCCAGCACTTCATGTTCGTTGGCGATGGCTATTCCATTGACCTGGCGGTACCAGCGCAGGTAGTCCATCCACTGCAGGCGGGGAATCTTGTCGAGCTCCTCCCAGGCCTGGGCGCCGAACTGGGATTCGAACCAGGCGCGGAAGGTCAGCGCGGGAAAGCCCAGGGCCGGGCCGGTCAGCTGCTTGGGAGAGCGCAGGGTCTCCATGCGCGCCGTGGTCGCCCAGGGGCCCTCGAATCCGGCGGGCGCCTGGTCGTAGACCTGGACGCGCAGGCCCAGGTTCTTCATGGCGTTGGCCAGGGCCAGGCCCGCCATGCCGCCGCCCACGATGGCTGCGTCCAGCACGGCCTGTCCATCGATGGAGGTCTCGGGCACCCAGGGCTTGGCGGGCAGGTCCAGCCAGGCGTAATCCTGGCGCACGCGCGCCTCCAGCGCGGCCAGACCATCGGGTATCGGAAATTCTGCTGTCATGGTGTCTGCAGGCGGTCCAGGCCGCCTTCTGGAAAAAACGAATCGGCTCAGAGAGAGTCAAACGGGTCGTGCGTGCTGGGCAGGCCGGTGTCATCGCCCAGCACGAAGCGCGGAATGAATTGCAGCACGTACTGGCGCAGCGCCTCCACCAGGCGCTGGGCGTCGGGGCGCAGTTCGCGAGACTTCAGGGACACCACGCCCATCATGTAGGGCACGTGGATGTCGATGGGGCGCAGCTCCACGTTCCTCATGGGCACGCCGTGCGCCGTGAAGGGGTCGATCAGGGACACGCCCACGCCCTGCCCCACCAGGGCCAGGCCCTCCAGGGACGAGGTCACTTCGATGTGGCGGATATCATCGGGAGCCTCGGGACTGGCGCGCAGCAGGGCCGTGGCCAGGGTATGGCGCAGGCGATGCCGGTTCTGAACGGCGATCAGCGGCATGCCGCGGATTTCGCTCAAGCGCACGGTCTCGCGCCCGGCCAGGGGGCTGCTGGCGGGAACGCCCAGCAGGCAGGGGCTCTGGCCGGACCAGTGCAGGGTGCAACTGTCGATGTCCAGCGGCAGGCTGGTGACGCCCAGGTCGGCTCGGCCTTCATCGATGGCCTGCACCACCTCTTCGGCATTGACCGTGTCGATGATCAGCTTCTGCTTGAAGGCGGGATCATGCTGCTCCATCAGGCCCAGCACCTGGGGCAGCAGACCGACGGCCAGCGCGCGCGTGGCCACGATGCGCAAGGGGCGCAGGCCGCCGCGGGCGATCTCCAGCGCGCGGCTCTGCAGCACCTCCAGGTTCATCAGGACGGGGCGCGCTTCCAGGTAGAACTCGCGCCCCTGCTCGGTCAGGGTGACCTGGGGCCGCGTGCGAGTGAACAGCCTGAAGCCCAGCTCCTGTTCCAGTTCCTGGATCTGGCGGCTGACCACGGGCTGCGAGCGGTCCAGCAGGCGTCCGGCAGCGGTGACGCTGCCGGCGGACATCACGGCCGCAAAGGCCTCAAGCTGTCGGATTTCCATGTCGCTTTATGTGGATACTGCATTTATGAACATGGAATATTCTAATGCGGAATAGTTTGCCGCACTAGCGTTTCACGCCGAAACAATGTTCCAGCGACGGAAAAGTCCCGTCGCGCACCTCGGCGCCGTATTGCGCGGCTGCCTGGGAGATCAGCGCGCCCACGTCGGCATAGGGCTTGGCGAATTTCGGGATCTTGCCGCTGGTCAGCCCCAGGATGTCCTCGGTGACCAGCACCTGGCCGTCGCAGGCGGGCGAAGCGCCGATGCCGATGGTGGGAATGGCGATGGATTCCGTGATGCGCCGGCCCAGGCCTTCGGCCACACCTTCCAGCACCACGCCCCAGGCGCCCGCCTGGGCGTGCGCCACCGCGTCTTCCAGCACGCGCTGGGCGGCGGCGTCATTCATGCCCTGGGCCTTGTAGCCGCCCATGGTGTTCACGTACTGCGGCATCAGCCCGACGTGGGCCAGCACCGGCACGCCGCGCTCCACCAGGAAGCGCGTGGTTTCGGCCATGACCTGTCCGCCTTCGAGCTTGACCGCCTGGGCGCCGCTGGCAGCCAGCATGCGCGAGGCATTGGCGAAGGCCTGCTGGGGGGACTGCTGGTAGCTGCCGAAGGGCATGTCCACCACGATGCAGGCGTGCTGCGTGGCGCGCACCACGGCGGCGGCGTGCGCGGCCATCATGTCCACCGTGATGCTCAGGGTGTCCGGCATGGCATAGCCCACCATGGCCGTGGAGTCGCCCACCAGAATCATGTCCATATGCTCGTCCAGCATGCGCGCGATGGGCGCAATGTAGGCGGTCAGCGAGGCGATCTTCTGCTTGCCCTTGTAAGCCATCAAGGCGGGTACGCTCAGGCGCGCCTGCGTGCTGTGTACGCTCATACTTACTCCAACTTAAGCCCATTTATCAAAATATGGGAATATGAATGATGCTAATTGCAAAACGTTAGGTAAAAATCCACTCTGCGCCTATATAATCGGCGCAGGAAAAAAAACAATAAGCCAACTTCCTGCCCGCACACAAGGTCCGTGTGCCCATCCCTCGCGGATTCTCGTCTTTTTTATCGCCGGGCCGCCGGAGCGCCCGAGATAGAAAACGCCCCCTTGGGGGCGGCAAGCCGAAGGCGCGGCGCGAGGGTAAATTTTTTTGCTTTACGCACCTGCGCGGTCCGCCGTCTGGACCGCGCAGGGCCTCGCCGCGCGGCATTCGCGCCGGTTGTCCGCCATCCGGTCTGCCGCGCAGAAACCTAGGAGAAACCTATGTCCACTACACCCCCTACCATTACCTTCCACGACGGCAACACCGCCCCGCAACTGGGCCTGGGCGTCTGGCAGGTCGAAGCCGCCCGCACGGCCGACGTCGTCTGCAGCGCCATCGAAACGGGGTACCGCCTGATCGATACGGCCGCCATCTACGGCAACGAAGCCGAGGTCGGCCAGGGCATACGCCAGTCCGGCCTGCGACGTGAGGAACTGTTCGTGACCACCAAGCTGTGGAACGACATGCACGGCCACGAGAACACCCAGAAGGCCTTCAAGGAGAGCCTGGACAAGCTGCAACTGGATTATGTGGACCTGTACCTGATCCACTGGCCCGTGCCCAAGATCGGCCAGTTCGTGCAGTCCTGGGAAATGCTGATCAATTTGCGCAACGAAGGCCTGATCAAGTCCATCGGCGTGTGCAACTTCCAGCCGCATCACCTGCAGACCCTGCTGGACAAGACCGGCGTGCTGCCGGTGCTCAACCAGATCGAGCTGCACCCCGGCTTCCAGCAGTCCGAGCTGCGCCACTACCACCATGATCACGCCATGCAGACCCAGGCATGGAGCCCGTTGGGACTGGGCACGCTGTGGGACAATCCGGTGCTGCAGCGCATCGCCAAACAGCACGGCCGCACGCTCGCACAGATCGTGCTGCGCTGGCAGGTGCAGCTGGGCAATATGGTGATCACCAAGTCGAACTCGCCCGAGCGCCAGCGCGAGAACTTCGACATCTTCAGTTTCGAGCTGAGCGCCCAGGACATGGCGGACATCGCCGCCCTGGATCAGGCCGGCGGCCGCCTGGGCCCGGACCCCGAACTGTTCCGCCTGCCCAAGGCCGCCTGATCAGGCGCTTCTGCTTACGGACGCACCCGGCGCGCGGGCCCCGACAAGAGGGCCGCGAGCACGGGGGCCAGGGCGAAGACCAGCAGCAGCACCTGAGCCGAATGGCGCGCGCCCTGCACGCCGCCCGGGTCCACGAAGCCGGCCGCCGTGGTGATGATGCCCGCCATGGCCGCGCCCAGCGCCATGGTGAACAACTGCAGCGTGGTGATCGCCGCCGAGGCGATGTTCTCCTGCCCCTTGGGCGCCGAATGGAACACCCGCGTCAGCAGATGCGGCCAGGCCAGGCCTATGCCCACGCCCACCCCCAGCAAGGACAAATACAGCAGCCAGGAATAGTCCGGGCCGCTGGCCAGGCCCTGCCAGGGAATCAGCACGCCCAGCGCCGCCAGGGACAGGCCCGAGAGCAAAGGGCCGATGATGATGAGCCTGTCGGCCGCCTTCATGCTGCGGCTGGAGCTGGCGATGGAGCCCAGGGTCCAGCCTCCGGACATCAAGGCGGTCAGGTAGCCGGCCTTGAGCGGCGTCATGTGGTGGATGATCTGCAGAAAGTAGGGAATGAAGATTTCCGTGGCCACGGCCACGCTGACCAGGCCGATGCCGGCATACAGGCTGCCCAGCGCCGTGCCCAGGGAATACGTGCCTTGCGGGAACAGCCGGCTGGCCGAACCGCGGTCTGCCAGGGCCATGACGTACACCAGCACGGCCCCGCCCAGCACGCCGGCCAGGTTGACCAGCCAGGAACTGGACAGGCTGCCCGCCGACATGACCAGCACGGAAGAGGTCAGCAGCAGCACCTTGCCCAGCGTGGACCCGGACTTGGGCGCATCGGGACGGCGCGCATCGCGCAACTGGGTCCAGACCAGCACGGCCAGCCCCAGGGCGCAGGGCAGCACGCTCCAGAAGGCCAGGCGCCACTCTCCCATCTGGGCGAAGACGCCCCCGATGGCAGGCCCCGACAAGGTGGCCACGCCCCACATGCTCGATACCAGCGCCATGGCCCGGGGCCAGAGGCGTTCCTCGAACACCAGGCGGATGGACGAATAGCTCAGCCCCAGCAGCAAGCCGCCGCCCAGCCCCTGCAAGGTGCGCGCGAACAGCAGGAAAGGCATGGAGGGGGCAAGGGCGCAGAACGTCGTGCCCAGCGCGAATACCAGCAGCGACACCAGAAAGCCCTGCCGCAGGCCCAGCTTTTCCAGGAACTGCGGCGACAGCGCAGAACCCAGGATGGAGGCCACCACGAACAGCGTGGTATTCCAGGCGTAGTATTCCAGCCCGCCGATGTCCTGCACGACCGAAGGCAGGATGGTGGTGGCCACATACACATTGATGGCGTGAACCGCCACCCCGCCGGCCAGAGCCAGCGAACGCAGGCCATTGCGGCCCCACAACAGCTCCGACCAGGATGCTTCTTGAACACTTTGCATTTTTCTCTTTCCATTGGCTCGTCGGGCGCGCCGCATAGTCATATTCAATAAACCGGCCCGTGCGCTTGCGCGCCGGGCCGATATACAAAATTGATAAGCTCGATGAAAAATACAAAATGGTTCGCGCCAATGATAGTGATTATCATTTAGAAAACACTATCGGTGGATTCATCATGCTTCTTCTCGCCTTCAAGACAAGCCAGGTTGCCCTGCACATGTCCGTCGCCTTCGCCGTGACCTATGCATTCACGGGTTCGCTGGCGACGGGCGGCGTGGCCGCCGTCGTCGAACCCATCTGCAACGTCACCTTGATGCCGCTGCATGACAAACTCTGGACGCGTCTCAAAGACCGGCGCATGCGCCGGAACGAGGGACGTACAAGTGCGCCAGCGGCGCTGGGTACCTGCTCGTGAACGTTCAGGAGCAGATCCCGGGCCGCTGGCGCAGGCGAAATCTTGCCGTCAAGGCAGTTTACAAAAACCGGCTCAAGACTTCAGCAATCCCCTCAGCACGTACTGCATGATGCCGCCATGACGGTAGTAATGGGCTTCGCTGGGAGTGTCGATGCGCACGCGGGCCTCGAACTGGATGTCGCCGGCGCGCACCATGACGGTTTCGGGAATCTGGTCCTGGTTCAGCGCCGTGATGCCCACGATGTCGAAGACCTCGTCGCCGGCCAGACCCAGGGTCTGGGCGTTCTCGCCGTCCGGAAACTGCAGCGGCAGCACGCCCATGCCCAGCAGGTTGCTGCGGTGGATGCGCTCGTAGGATTCGGCGATCACGGCGCGCACGCCCAGCAGCACCGTGCCTTTGGCCGCCCAGTCGCGCGATGAGCCCGAGCCGTATTCCTTGCCCGCCAGAATGACCAGCGGCGTGCCGGTCTGCAGGTAGTTGCGCGATGCGTCGTAGATCGTGGCCACGGGCGCGCCGTCCTGGGTGAAGTCGCGGGTGTAGCCGCCCTCGGTGCCCGGGGCCAGCTGGTTGCGCAGGCGCACGTTGGCGAAGGTGCCGCGGATCATGACTTCGTGGTTGCCGCGGCGCGAGCCGTAGGAGTTGAAGTCCGGCTGCTCCACGCCATGCCCCATCAGGTAGGTGGCCGCAGGCGAAGTGCGCGAGATGGCGCCGGCCGGGCTGATATGGTCGGTGGTGACCGAATCGCCCAGCTTGGCCAGCACGCGCGCGCCGTAGATGTCCGTCACCGGGCTGGGCTCGCGCTGCAGGTCGACGAAGTACGGCGGCTTGCGCACGTACGTGGAGCTGTCCTGCCAGTGGAACAGATCGCCCTTGGGCGTGGGCAGGGACTGCCAGCGCTGGTCGCCGGCGAACACGTCGGCGTAGCCCTCGCGGTACATGTCGGCTGCGATGGCCTGGCTGATGGTGGCCTGCACCTCGGCGGCCGAAGGCCAGATGTCCTTCAGGAACACGTCCTGGCCGTCCGAGCCCTTGCCCAGCGGCTCCTGGTACAGGTCTATGTCCATGGTGCCGGCCAGCGCATAGGCCACGACCAGCGGCGGGGACATCAGGTAGTTCATCTTGACCTCGGGGTGGATGCGGCCCTCGAAGTTGCGGTTGCCCGACAGCACCGACACCACGGTCAGGTCGTTCTGGTTGATGGCCTGGCTGACCTCCGGGATCAGCGGCCCCGAATTGCCGATGCAGGTGGTGCAGCCGTAGCCCACCAGGTCGAAGCCCAGCTTGTTCAGGTAAGGCGTGAGGCCCGCGCGCTCGTAGTAGTCCGTCACCACGCGCGATCCGGGCGCCAGGCTGGTCTTGACCCAGGGCTTGCGGTTCAGCCCTTTTTCAACGGCCTTCTTGGCCAGCAGAGCCGCCGCCATCATGACGCTGGGGTTGGAGGTATTGGTGCAGGACGTGATGGCCGCGATGACCACCGAGCCGTTGTCCAGCTCGCACTGACTGCCGTCGGCCAGGGTGAACTGGGCGGCGTTGCTGCGACGCGCCGGCGGTTCATGCGAGGGCACATCGGAAGCGGGGAAGCTTTCTTCCACGGCCTCGTCGTAGCTGGCGGCGTGGCTGCCCACCAGGCCGGCCAGTTCCTGGCGGAAGGACTGCTTGGACGAAGACAGCGCGATGCGATCCTGCGGGCGCTTGGGACCGGCGATGGACGGCACCACGGTGGCCAGATCCAGCTCCAGGCGTTCGGAATAGCGCGGCTCGTGGTCGGGATCGTGCCACAGGCCCTGGGCCTTGGCGTAGGCCTGCACCAGCGCGATCTGCTCGTCCGAGCGGCCGGTCAGCTTCATGTAGCGCAGCGTCTCCTCGTCGATCGGGAACATGGAGATGGTGGAGCCGTATTCAGGGCTCATATTGCCGATGGTGGCGCGGTTGGCCAGCGGCACGGCGCTCACGCCGGGGCCGTAGAACTCCACGAACTTGCCCACCACCCCATGCTTGCGCAGCATGTCCGTGATGGTCAGCACCAGGTCGGTGGCGGTGGTGCCCTCGGGCATCTGGCCGGTGAGCTTGAAGCCCACCACGCGGGGGATCAGCATGGAGATGGGCTGGCCCAGCATGGCGGCCTCGGCCTCGATGCCGCCCACGCCCCAGGCGACGACGCCCAGGCCGTTGACCATGGGAGTATGCGAATCCGTGCCCACACAGGTGTCCGGGTAGGCCAGCAGGCGGCCTTCCTCATTGCGCGTGAAGACCACGCGCGCCAGGTGTTCCAGGTTGACCTGGTGCACGATGCCCGTGCCCGGCGGCACGACCTTGAAGTTGTCGAAGGCGTTCTGGCCCCAGCGCAGGAACTGGTAGCGCTCCATGTTGCGGCCGTATTCGATTTCCACGTTGCGCTGGAAGGAGCTGGGGCTGCCGAAATCATCCACGATGACGGAGTGGTCGATGACCAGCTCCACGGGCGCGAGCGGGTTGATCTTGTGAGGATCGCCGCCCAGGGCCTGCATGGCCTCGCGCATGGCGGCCAGGTCCACCACGGCGGGCACGCCGGTGAAGTCCTGCAGCACCACGCGGGCCGGCGTGAAGGCGATTTCCCGGTCGGGGTCGGCGGCCGGATCCCAGGCCGCCAGCGCGCGGATGTCGTCCGCCGTGACATCGCCCCCGTCTTCGGTGCGCAGCAGGTTTTCCAGCAGGATCTTCAGGCCGTACGGCAGGCTGGCCACATCCAGCCCCTCCCCGCGCACCGCGTCCAGGCGGTAATACTCGTAGCGCTGTCCGCCGACGTCCAGATGGTCCAATGACTGAAAACTATCTACGCTTTTCATATCGGGATCTCCGTGAAAAAGGACACCTGCCCGACACCGCCAATCTGCAAGGCCTGCTAAGTGTCTGTGGTAAATGGACAATGGCGAGCGCCACACCTCATCTTACACGTTGTACTGCCGAGGTGGCTCGACCCGGCCCCCTCGCCGCGCCTTGCGGACGCCCGACCGGTGACAAAACATTTCTTTCCGTATAATGAGCCGTGAAACGTCGCCAACCCGCGCTTGGCGCTGCCTGCCGCCCCTCCTCCATCCACACGCTCCCTTTCATGTTTTTAGTTGACCTGCGCCGGCTGATCCTGCTGCTGGCCACTTCCAGCAGCCTGCTGACCCTGGGCTACACCCTGTACGGCGCCTACTCGGCCGAACGCTCCATCCTGCTCGAGCAGTCGCTGGAAAACAACCGCGCCTATGCGCTGAAGCTGGCCAGCAGCACGGACCAATTCGTCGACACGCTGCAGCAGCAATTGGCCTACAGCGCGCGCGTCTTGTCCCTGAACATGCACCAGTCCTGGCAACTGGGCGCCGAAGCGCATCGCCTGAAGGAGCAGAACAACAGCTTCAACTCGGTGCTGATCCTGAACGAGGAAGGCAAGGTGCTGGCCAACTCTCCGCCGGATCTGGGCCTGCTGGGCGCCACGCTGGCCAGCAGCGGCGTGCGCCAGGCGCTGAACGCCAAGCTGCCCACGGTCAGCCAGCCTTATGTATCCAGCACCGGGCGCCTGCTGATCTTCCTGTCGCACCCCATCGTGGACGCCGGCGGGGACTATGTGGGCCTGGTGGGCGGCACCATCTACCTGCATGAGCCCAACAGCCTGAACACCTTGCTGGGCGAACATTTCTACCGCGACGGCTCGCAGATCTACGTGGTGGACAAGGACAAGCGGCTGATCTACCACCAGGACCGCAGCCGCATCGGCGAGGTGGTGCAGGGCAACCAGGCCATCGACGCCGTCATCCAGGGCAAGGCCAGCGCCATGCCCCTGGTCAACTCGCAAGGCGTGGACATGCTGGCCGGCTTTGCGCCGGCCCGCGACATCCAGTGGGGCGTGGTGGTGCAGCGCCCCACCCATGTGGTGCTCAACGAGCTGGACGCCTTGCTGGCCAAGGTGCTGCGCAACACCATTCCTTTTTTTCTGCTGGTGCTGGTCCTGATCTGGATGCTGGCCCTGCTGATCGCCAAGCCCTTGCGCAAGCTGGCCCGCACGGCGCCGCACTGGGATTCGCCCAGCGCCAGCGAACGCATCGAGAAAGTGCATGCCTGGTATTTCGAGGCGCGGCAGATCAAGCTGGCCATGCTGATCGGCCTGAAGAAGCTGAACCGCAAGATCGGCGTCATGGACCAGGAGCGCAATACCGATCCGCTGACCGGACTGATGAACCGGCGCGGCATGGCTTCGGCCCTGCAGCAATGGAAGGAGGCCGACTTGCCCTTTGCCGTGCTGGCCTGCGACATCGACCATTTCAAATTGGTGAACGACACCTACGGTCATGATGCCGGGGACCTGGTGCTGCGCTTCCTGGCGGACACCATGCGCGCCTGCACCCGCGATACCGACGTCCTCTGCCGTGCGGGCGGCGAAGAATTCTTCCTGTTCCTGCCCAATCAGAACATCGAGCAGGCCGCCCAATTGGCCGAACGCCTGCGCAACCTGGTCAGCCGTACCGAAAGCCCAGTGGGCCAGAACATCACCATTTCCATCGGCGTGGCTCACTGGCCGGTGCACGCTTCCGACCAGGCCGAGGTACTGAAAATGGCCGACCAGGCCTTGTACGACGCCAAGCGCAACGGACGCAACCGTGTTGAGATAGTCGGCCTGCCGGGGCGCCCCCCCAAGAGCGACTGAGCCGTCTACAGACGACGGCAGGCGCTCAGCCGCACATCCACCGTCAAATCCAGGCGCGCCAGGGCGCGCGCCTGTTCCAGCCCCTGCACGCTGGCGCGGAACAGGTGGGGCGTCATCAGCAGCAGATCGGCGATCTGCGCCTGGGACCGCAGCGCAATCGCGAAGGACAGACGCTCGTCGGCCTCCAGGCTGAAGCCCTCCGGCGGCTCCTGGGACGGCGGCTTCTCGGCTTTGAGGCTGGGATAGATGATACGGCGCAGCTCCACCAGGTGATCCGCCCCCGCCTCCACCTGCAGCAGCAGGCCGCCGGGCTTGAGCGCGCGCCGGAACTCCTCGTAGACGGGAAAGCCGAACATGCAGATCAGCGCATCCAGGCTGGCCTCGGGTACGGGCAGGTGCGCGTTGCTGCCCACCAGCCAGCGCATGCCCGGCGAGCTGCGGGCCCCTGCCATGACCGCCCACTTGGAGATGTCCAGCCCTATCAGGGCCAGCTCGCCGCGCTCGTCCCGCTCCTGCAGGCGGCGCAGGTAATAACCCTCCCCGCAGCCGGCGTCCAGGCAGGCATAAGGGGCCTGCCCTTCCAGGCCGTCCATCAGCAGGCGCGCCACGCCGGCGGCAACGGGCGCATACACGCCCGATTCCAGATAGCGGCGCCGGGCCGCCACCATCTCCTTGCTGTCGCCAGGGTCGCGCGAGCGCTTGTTCTGCACCGGCAGCAGATTGACGTAGCCCTGGCCGGCCACGTCGAAACAATGGCCCGCCGGGCAGCGCCAGCTGCGCTCCTGCAAGGTCAGGAGTTGGCCGTCCAGGGGACAGCAAAGGCGCCCGAACAGGGGCGGTGTATGGTCAGGCATCGTGTCATCGCTCTACGGCCACTGCGGCCAAGGCGATAGTGTAGCGCCCCCGGCGCAGGTTCAATCCTGCCCGGCGAACGCCAGCGCCTCGCGCAGCAAGGTCTCGATCAGGGGCTGGATGCGGCGGGCGGGCTCTTCCTGGTAATCGAAAGGCCAGTGCTCCTGCATGTAGCAGCACTGCGCCATCTCCAGTTGCACGGCATGCACACCCTGTTCCGGATTGCCATAGCGGCGGGTGATGTAGCCCCCTTTGAAGCGGCCGTTGAGCACGCTGCTGTAGCGGCCGTCGGCCTGGGCCGCCGCCATCAGGCGCGCGCTCAGTCCGGGGGCGCAGCTGGCGCCGTCGGCGGTGCCGAAGTTCAGATCGGGCAGACGGCCCTCGAAGAAACGCGGCACTACGGAGCGGATGGAATGGGCGTCCCACAGCACGACGCGGCCATGCAGGCTGCGCAGGCGCGCCAGCTCCCGCTCCAGCTGCTGGTGATACGGCCGCCAGACCGCCTCGCGGCGCTGGGCGATCTCCAGCTCGTCGGGCTCCTGGCCGGGCAGGTAGACGGGCTCATCGCCAAAGGTGTCCAAGGGGCACAGGCCGGTGACGCTCTGGCCGGGATACAGGCTGGCGTTATCGGGCGGACGGTTCTGGTCCACCACGAAGCGCGAATAATTGGCCACCAGCACGGACGCGCCCAATTCGCGGGCGCAGGCGTACAGGCGCGGCAGATGCCAGTCGGTGTCCGGCACCTGGCGGGCCGGCTCGGTAAAGCGCGCCGCCACCTCCGGCGGCACATAGGTTCCGGCATGCGGCATGGAGATCAGCAAAGGCGCCGTGCCGGGGTGAAAGTCAAAAACGGCGGGGACGGTCATGGCCGGGCTCCAGGATGATCAGGAAACGATGGGGTACAGATCGCCGCGCCGGTGGCTCCAGGCGGGCAGCGACTCGCGCAGGCGCGACACGCGCGCCGGATCCAGGTCCGCGCATATATAGCCGGGCTGGTCCGGCATGCAGGCCAGCACCGTGCCCCAAGGGTCGATGATCATGCTGCGGCCCAGGCAGGGCATGGCCGGTCCGGGCCCGCCGATCTGCGCCGCCGCCAGCACGTAGCACTGGTTCTCGATGGCGCGGGCGCGCAGCAGCACTTCCCAATGATCGCGGCCCGTATGCACATTGAAGGCGGCCGGAACCACCAGCGCATTGGCGCCCTGGGCGCGCAGGCTGCGGAACAGCTCGGCAAAGCGCAGGTCATAGCAGATGCTCAGGCCCAGTGTCAGGCCGCCGGCCTGGACGGTCTGCAGATGATCGCCGTGGCAGAAATCATCCGACTCGCGGTACTCCAGGCCGTTGACCACGGCGTCGTACAGATGGACCTTGCGGTACTGCGCGACGATGGCGCCGTCCGGCGAGAACGTCACGCCCGTATTGCCCAGGCGGCGATCCTCCGGCCGGCGCTCGTGCATGGAACCCATGTAGATCCAGGCGCCGGTGCGCCGCGCCAGGCTCGCCATGCGCTCGGTGACCAGCCCGGGGATGGGCGTGGCGTTCTGCTGCAGCCAGGCCGTATCGCCGCGCACATCGCTGTATTCGGGCGTGATGATCAATTCCGCCCCGTCCTGGGCCGCCGCCAGCACCCAGCGCTCGATCTGCGCCAGGTTGGCCTCGCGGTCCCGGCCGCTATCCAGTTGAATCAGGGCGACGCGTGTCGTAGACATAGTTTTTCCTTCTTCCAGGCCCGGCGCCAGCGCGCCGGGCGGGTTCAATCCTGCAAGGCCTGGGCCACCTGGGCCGCCAGACGCGCCAGCACGGCGGCGCCTTCGCCGCCATACAGGGAGGCGCTGGTGCGGCCGTCCGTGAAGCCATCGGCCAGCACGGCCAGCACGACGCTGCGTCCGCCCACCGTCAGAATGCCGGCGTCATGACGCAGTCCGGGCAGGGAGCCCGTCTTGTGGGCCAGCTCCGCCTGGGGCGGCAGAATGGCCGCGAAATGGCCGCGCTCGCGCTGGTCGGCCAGCATCCGCAGTCCTTCCTGACGCAAGTCGTCCGGCAGGGCGGGCGCATGCAGCAGGTATGCCAGCACGGCGCAGGCGTCGGCCGCGCTGGACCAGTTGTCTTTGCCCTGGGCCCGCGCCTGGGCGTCCATCATGTGGCGCTGCAGGTCCGTGTGCCGCAGGCCGGCCTGCCGGCTCCACTGGTTGATGCGCTCCATGCCCAGCAGGTCGATCAGGGCATTGGTGGCCACGTTGTCGCTCAGGACGATCATCAGGTGCGCCAGTTCGCGCAACGTCAGGGCCTGCACGCTGGGCAGCTGGCTGAGGATGCCCGTGCCGCCGGCGCGGCCGGCGCCGGGCAGTGCGCACATGTCCTCCAGGCTCAAGCGCCCTTGGGCGACTTCCTCCAGCAGGCACAGCAGCATGGGCACCTTGATCAGGCTGGCCGAGGGCATGGCGCGCTGCGCATGCCAGTCGAACAGGCTGTCGCCCTCCAGCGTGCGCACGGCCATGGAAATGCGGGCGCGCGTCCGCTCCAGCACGGGCTCCAGGCTGCGCTGCAGGCGGCCGCGCAGCGCAGCCGCGTCCAGTATCTCGCTTCCCAGGGTGAACATGGCGTCTCTCCTCGTCGATCAGGCCAGGATCATGAACAGGCCGGCGAACATCAGCAGATTGATGAGCATCACGGCCCAGCCGTTGTACAGCATGTACTTGAGCTGGGTGGAACGGGCCAGGCCCATCTGGCCGAACATGTCGGACGAAGGGAAGGGACCGAACCAGTCGATCTGCGAGCTGCCCAGGATCACCGCCGTGGTGGCGGCGGGACCCACGCCGGCCGCCGCCAGCACGGGACCGAATATCTTGGCGGTGAAGGTCATCTGCGCCACGGCCGCTCCCGGGATGTGGCCCACCACGTTGAAGGCCACGATGATCATGCACAAGGCCGCGCCGCTGATGCCCACCAGGTAAGGCTGCACCGCATCCAGCAGGGCGTGATAGGCGTTGAGCTGATCCACCAGCACCAGCACGGGATTGAACAGCCAGAACAGGAAGAAGATCCAGATCAGCTTGCCCGCGCCGGCATACATGGCCTGCAGGATTTCGCGCGGGGACAGTCCGCCGGCCAGGCCGGTGACCGCGCCCAGGGACACCATCACGATGATGGCGAAGGCAAAGCCGGCCTTGGCCATGATGCCGATGACGGCCAGGGTCACGATGGTGGCGCAGAAGGCCCAGGCGGCGCGCACGGCCTTGGGCGAGGCCTTGGCGTTCAGGTCGAAGGCGGCGGCGCCCTGTGCCGCTTCTTCATACTGGAAGTCCTTTTCCGTCATCTTCTGGATGCGGCCGGACATGAACCAGCCGGTCAGCAGCGTGGCGGCGGCCATGGGCAGGCCGGCCACGGTCAGATATTCCATGTAGCTCAGGCCCGTCAGGCCGGTCACGGTCACCACATTGGGAGTGAACGGCCCCAGCACCAGGCCGGCCGAGCCTGCGCTCTGGAACAGCGCGGCCACGGCGGGCGGGGACAGGCGCACGGCGGCGGCGATCGGGATCACCACCGCGGCGATGATGGCGTTGCCGCCGGCCAGGGTGCCCAGGGCGCCGCAGATCAGGGTGGACGTCACCATGATGCCCAGGCGCACGCGCACCGGGTTGGACAGGCCGATGCGCTTGACGATGGCTCGCACCAGCTGTTCGGCCGCGCCCGTGCGGGAGGCCACTTCACCCACGCCCGCGCCCAGCACGATGATCAGGCCGACCACCGCGATGAACGAACCCAGCGATTCGGCCAGCAGCTTGCCCATGGCGATCGGCGTGGTGCTGGTCATGATGGCGCCCAGCACGATGGCGCCTATGGTCGCCAGCACGATGTCCACGCCCAGCAGGGCGATGACGGCGAACACCACCACCGGCGTCAGGCCCCACAGGGAAGTCTGGCCGGGCAGGTAGAAATGGGTGTAGAGAGCTATGGCTAGCCCGATCAAGAACACCGCAATGGCTGCATTACGCTTGCCAGTGGGCGCCTGTTGCTGAGTGAAGGTCATGACGTCTCCTTTACGATCCTTCCGGACCAGCCCATGACGGAGCCGGTCCTATTGTGATGCAATGCGCCATACCCTGTCTTACGCCCAGGCCATGGCAGGTATTTTCTTGTCTGTGCGGCGGCGGCCTAGGTCCGGGCCTGCTGCGCGGCCAGGCTTTGCGCCTGGGCGGGAAAGGCCCGGCGCAGGACCTGGCCGGGCCGCTGCTGCGGCGTCTGCGGATGCACCTGCACGCCATTCACGTACACGGCCTGCACGCCCTGCGAAGGCAGCGTGGGCTGCTCCCAGGTGGCGCAGTCCTGAACGGTGTCGGGATCGAACACCACCACGTCGGCCCAGGCGCCGGGCCGCAGCACGCCCCGGTCCTGCAGGCCGAACACCGATGCCGGCAGCGACGTCATCTTGGCCACGGCCTGCTCCAGCGGCATCAGGCCGTCTTCGCGCACGTAGCGCCCCAGGATGCGGGTGAAGCTGCCCCACAGGCGCGGATGCGGATGCGCGTCAGCCGGCAGGCCGTCGGATCCCACCATGCAGCAGGGGTGGCGGAAAATGCGCTGCACTTCCTGTTCGTCCATGGCGAAATAGATGGCGCCGGCCGGCAGCAGGCGGCGCGCGGCGGTTTCCCGGTCGCAGCCCCATTGCTCGGCGATGTCGGCCAGATACCGGCCATTGCATTCGGGATGGGGTTCGGACCAGGTGATGCGGATGCGGTCTATGGTGTGGGCGCGCTCCGGGATCAGAATGGTGGAGCTGCCCGAATAGGGGTAGATGTCCAGCGCGGCCTGAAGGCCCGCGGCGCGAGCCCGGTCTATGTTGGCCAAGGTACGGTCGCTGCGGCCCCAGTTGGCCGGCAGCATGCATTTGTGGTGCGACACCAGGGTGGCGCAGTCGGTCTGGCGGCCCACGGCCAGCACTTCTTCGACGGATTCCTCGACCGTATCGCCTTCGTTGCGGATGTGGCTGGTGTGCAGGGAGCCGTGCGCAGCCGCGACTCGCGCCAGGCCTTCGAGCTCGGCAGGCTGCGCCATGCAGCCAGGCTCGTAGGCCAGGCCGGTGCTGAAGCCCACCGCGCCCTGCTCCAGGGCCTGGTCCAGCAGCGACTCCATGGCGGCCTGCTCGTCGGCGGTGGGCGCGGCCATGGGATCCTGCATCACCGCCATGCGCAGATTGGCGTGGCCCACCAGGGCCGCCACATTGATCATGGGCTGCAGGGCCTGCACGGCCTGCACATAGTCGGCCATGCCCGTGAACAGGGGCGATTCGCCCAGCAGGGCCAGGGCGGCCGCCGAATTGCCCGGCAATGGCGCCGGAAAGGCGCTGACGCCGCAATTGCCCACCACGACCGAGGTGATTCCCTGGCTGGTCTTCCAGTCCAGGGCGGGTTTCTCGATGAACATCAGGTCGTCGTGGCCATGCGTGTCGATGAACCCGGGCGCAACTACTTTATCGCGCACATCCAGGCAGTGCTCGGCCGTCCAGGCGCTCAGATCCCCCAGGGCGACGATACGCCCTGCGCGAATGCCCACGTCGCCCCGCCAGCGCGGCGCCGCCGTTCCATCCATGATCCAGCCATCGGTGATCTTGACGTCCAGCCTGCGGTCGTCTGCCTGCATACCCATCTCCACAAATCCCCCCACGGAAGCAGGAGTTGGGCGTATTATCCAAAGGCATGATTAATATGAAAAATTGTTTAAGTTAATGGATTGATCGCAAATCAAGATGGATAGACTGCCCAAGCACATCACCTTGAAACACTTGAACGCCTTCGTGGCCGTGGCCCAGGAGGCCAGCTTCACCCATGCGGCGCGGCGCCTGTTCCAGACGCAGTCTTCCGTCACCGGCCTGATCCAGCAGCTGGAGGCGGCGCTGAACACGCCGCTGTTCTCCCGCACCAGCCGACGCGTCGCCCTGACTCCAGTGGGCCAGGAGTTCCTGCCGCGCATCACCCGCCTGCTGGCCGATTTCGACGGCGCCATCGGCGACGTCATGCGCTACGGCGCATTGAAAAGCGGCCGCGTCAGCGTGGCCGCCGCCCCTTCGGCCATCACCGACCTGATCGCGCCGGCCGCCTACACTTTTTCCCAGCGCCACCCCGCCGTGCGCCTTTACCTGCGCGACGACAACTCGGGGCGCATCCAGCGCCAGATCGCCGCCGGGGACGTGGACTTCGGCCTGACCAGCCCCTGGGCGGACGTCCACGGGCTGGACAGCCAGCCCTTGCTGGAAGACCAGTTCGGCGTGCTCTATCGCAGCGACGACGAACAGATCAAGCCCGATGCGCGCGGCGCCGTCAGCTGGAAGGCGCTGCGGCACCGCAAGCTGGTCGGGGTGGTGGACGAGACCGGCATCATGGCGGTGCTGCAATCGCGGGCGGATCTGCCCATCGAAGCCGCCGCGCCGTTCTACGAAGCCTCCAGCACCACCTCCCAGGCCGCCCTGGTGCAAAGCGGCCTGGCCATCGCCCTGCTGCCCGCCCTGGCCGCGCACCGCGTGCTGGTGCCCGGCCTGTCCTTTTCCCTGCTGCGCGCCCCCAAGCTGGTGCGCACCCTGTGCCTGATGTTCCACCAGGACCACGCGCCCACGCCCGCGGCGGCCGCGCTGGCGCAGGAAGTGCGCGCCTACGTGAAGCAGGCGCGCCTGCCCAAGGGGTGCCGCGCCCTGTAGGCGACTCCATATGGACGGTTCGCGGGGCCGGACGTAGAATCGTTTCCAGACGCGGCCCTTTCTTCAAGGCCGCCGCGCCGGTTGCAGCAATGGTCAAGGCAAGAATGTAAAACGAACCTGCGGGCGCTCGCCCTGCACATCACGGGAGGCATTCATGGCACAGACACCCTCGGCTTCGAGCGACGCGCGGCCGCTGCAGATCGACGACATCACCGTCGTCGACAATACCAAGCTCAAGAAGGCCGTCACCGCCGCCACACTGGGCAACGCCATGGAGTGGTTCGACTTCGGCGTCTATGGTTTCGTGGCCGCCACCCTGGGCAAGGTCTTCTTCCCCGACGCCTCCCCCGCCGTGCAGACCATCGCCGCCCTGGGCACCTTTTCCGTGCCCTTCCTGGTGCGGCCGCTGGGCGGCGTCTTCTTCGGCATCATGGGCGATCGCTTCGGACGCCAGAAAGTGCTGTCCCTGACCATCATCATCATGGCCATCAGCACCTTCTGCATCGGCCTGATCCCTTCATACTTGAGCATCGGCATCTGGGCGCCCGTCCTGCTCCTGCTGTGCAAGCTGGCCCAGGGCTTTTCCGTGGGCGGCGAATACACCGGCGCGGCGGTGTTCGTGGCCGAATACGCGCCCGACCGGCAGCGCGGCTTCCTGGGCAGCTGGCTGGACTTCGGTTCCATCGCCGGCTTCGTGCTGGGCGCGGGCCTGGTGGTGCTGCTGCAGACGGCGCTGACCGCACAGGCCTTCCAGGACTGGGGCTGGCGCGTGCCCTTCTTCGTGGCCGGGCCGCTGGGCCTGCTGGGCCTGTACCTGAGGCACGCCGCCGAAGAGACGCCCGCCTTCACCCAGCAACTGGAAAAAATGGAACAGGAAGACCGCGCCGCGCTACAGGAACGCCCCACCGTCTCCTTCGGCGCCATCTTCTCCAAGTACCGCAAGGCCCTGCTCGTGTGCATAGGCATGGTGCTGGTGACCAACATCACCTACTACATGCTGCTGACCTACATGCCCACCTACCTGTCCAGCAACCTGGGCTATTCCGAAGAGCACGGCGTGCTGATCATCGTGGTGGTGATGATAGGCATGCTGTTCGTGCAGCCGGTGGTGGGCTTCATCAGCGACAAGGTCGGCCGCAAGCCCTTTCTGCTGATCGGCAGCATAGGCCTGCTGATCCTGGCGGTGCCCGCCTTCCATTTCATCGGCAGCGACAACAACGTGCGGATCTTTCTGGGGCTGCTGATCCTGGCCGTGCTGCTGAACTGCATGACCGGGGTCATGGCCTCCACCCTGCCGGCCCTGTTCCCCACCCGCATTCGCTACAGCGCGCTGGCCGCCTCCTTCAACATCGCCATCATCATCGCGGGCCTGACGCCCACCATCGCCGCCTGGCTGGTCGAGCAGACCGGCAATCTGCTGCTGCCCGCCTTCTACCTGATGTTCGCCTCGGTCATCGGCCTGGTCACCGCCATGTTCCTGCCCGAGACCGCCAACCGCCCCCTGCGCGGCGACACGCCCACGGCCTCCAACCCCGATGAAGCCGAAGAACTGCTGCAGCAGGCCTACGACCACATCGAGCAGAACGTGCAGGACATCGAAGCGGAAATCGCGGAAATGGAGGAAAAGCTGGAGGCGCTCAAGCAGAAGCGGCAACGCCTGGCGGACCGGCATCCGGAGCTGGAGTGAGCAGCGCCCGCCGCGAACGGGCGCCGGCCTGCGGCAACGGAAGCAGGATTAGAGCTTGTTGCTTTTGTTGCCCGTACTGGGGAGCAAGGCGGTGGCAAGACCCAGCAATGGCAGGAACGAGGTCAAGCCATACACCCAGACGATCCCCCGGGAATCGGCCAGCTCCCCCAGTCCGGCGGCGCCTATGCCGCCTATGCCGAACATGAGCCCGAACATCAGGCCCGACACCATGCCCACCCGGCCCGGCACGGCCTCTTGCGCATACACCACCATGGCGGCGAAGGCCGATGACATCACCAGGCCGATCACGATGGCCAGGATCGCCGTCCAGACCAGGCCGACGTGCGGCAGCATGAGCGCGAAAGGGGCGACGCCCAGAAAGGAAATCCAGATGACGGCCTTGCGCCCGATGCGGTCGCCCACGGGGCCGCCGGCAAACGTGCCGGCCGCGACCGCCGCCAGGAAGATGAACAGGAAGATCTGGCTGTGCTGCACGCTCAAGCCGAAGCGCTCGATCAGGTAGAACGTGAAGTAGTTGGTAAAAGAGGCGATGTAGACGAACTTGGCGAACATCAGGATGCAGATGACGACCACGGCCTGAACGACCTTGCCGCGCGGCAGCCCCGCGGCATGGCTTTTGGACAGGCTTTTCGCCTTGGCCTGGCCGTTGTGCTTGACCCAGATGGTCAGCCGGTACAAGACATAGATGGCAAACAGCGCCACCAGCATGAACCAGGCCACGGCAGGCTGCCCGTAGGGAATGACGATCAGGGCCGTCAGCAGCGGACCGATGGCCGTGCCCGTATTTCCGCCCACCTGGAACGTGGACTGGGCAGTGCCGAACCGGCCGCCCGAGGCCAGGCGGGCAATGCGGGAGGCCTCCGGATGGAAGGTCGCCGAGCCGACGCCGACAATGGCCGCCGCCACGAGCAGCATGGCGTAGCTGCCCGCCGTGGCGATCAGGGCGATGCCGATCAAGGTCATCACCATGCCCGAGGGCAGCAAATAGGGCTTGGGATGCTTGTCCGTGTACAGACCTATCCAGGGCTGCAGCAAGGACGCCGTCACCTGGTACACCAGGGCGATGACGCCAATCTGCCCGAAGCTCAGGGAAAAGCTGGCCTTGAGCATGGGAAAGATGGCCGGCAGCATCGCCTGGATCATGTCGTTGAGCAGGTGTGCAAGCGCGGCGCTGCCCACGATGGGCAGGAGAAAACCGTTAGGTTTGGGCTCTGTTGCCGGTGCGGCCGTCGGCCTGCCTGACGTTTCAAGGGAAAGATCTTTTGCAGTCATAAACAAATCAGCGAATTGGAAATGGGAACCAGCCTCTATGAGATTTTCAGTGCCACTGTAGAGGGACGGCGAACAGCCCGAAATCAGTATCGGGCATAATAGTTATGAATATGGGCCATTTCTGGATTCACGATGCGAAATACCCTCGTCAAGGACCATGAAGACGTGCAACGCACGGTCTTCGCCCTGGGCAACGACTATCCTGCCGGGACCGTGCTACTCCCCCACAGCCACCGGCGCAGCCAGTGCCTGTACGCGATCACCGGGGTGCTGACCGTCACGACCAGCGCGGGAAGCTGGGTCGTGCCTCCACGGTGCGCATCGTGGATTCCAAGCGGAATCGAGCACGAAGTACGCATGAGCGGCCCGACGAGCACGCGCAGCGCCTACATTTTCCCCGACGTCGCACTGACCGCCGGCCTGCCCGCTCGCTGCACCGTTCTCGGAGTATCGCCTCTGCTGCACGAACTGTTGTCCGCCGCCGTGGACTTGCCCAAGGAATACGCGCTGGGCGGGCGCGACGATCATCTGATGCGCCTGCTGGTCGAGGAAATCGCCGCCATGCCCGAATTGCCCTTGAACGCGCCGCTGCCCCTGGGGCCCAGGATGGCGCAATTGTGCCGCCAGTTGTTGCAGGCTCCCACGCTGGAAGTCGACATCGATACGGCGGCGCGGCAGGTCGGCATGAGCCGGCGCAACTTCACCCGCCTGTTCCGGGCGCAGACAGGCATGAGCTTCGGCCAATGGCGGCAGCAAGCCTGCCTGCTGGCCGCACTGACGCGGCTGGGCCTGGGCGATTCGGTGACGCGTGTCGCCATGGAACTGGGCTACAGCAACACCAGCGCATTCACCGCCGCCTTCCAGCGCGCGCTGGGCGCCGCACCCAGCCACTACCTTGCCGGACGCAAAAACAAAAACGCGGGCTGATCGATCCGCCGCGCCCTTCGCCGCCATCTTCTCCAGTTACCGCAATGCCCAGTCCATGCGTATGGGCATGCCCTCGATGCGGCAGGCCCCGCCTTGGTGCATCACCAGACGGGATACTCCAGGCGCCACTGCATATAGTCGTCAAACGCCGCCTGTTCCCTGTATTGCGCCTTGTATCCGAACTCCTGCTCCAGGCGGGCCACCGAAAAAGGCGGCCTGGCGGTCGGCGCGGGCACGCCGACATTGGCCTGGTCCCGGCAAGACGTGCATCGATAGACGAACGCAGGAAACTCCGTCTGCAACAAGTCGCACCATTGCGGCACGCTCCAGCTCGCACCTGTGGCCACCTGATACAGTCCATGGCGGCACGACGCTGCCTGCAACAGCAAGGCCACGGCCCGGGCCACGTCGTCGCCATACACCCAATCGGTCGGCAGCTCGGGCGTGAATACCGCCTCTTTGCCCTGGCGAGCCATGTGCCACAGTGAATACGGCACGCTCAGGGTATCGCGCACCCCGGAACTGTATTCCCAGCGGCCGAACGCGGTGCCAACCCGCAGCACCACCACGTCCAGGCCCCGGCTCTGCCTATAGCGCAAGGCGGCACGCTCGGCCGCGTACTTGCTGATGGCGTACAGGCTTTCGGGAACAGGAATATCCCGGTCCTCGTCCAGCAGGCCTGCTTTCTTGACACTGCTGCCAAAGACCACGCCGCTGCTCAGGCACACCAGCCGCCGCACGCCCCTGCCCAGCGCCGCTTCCAGCACGGCGATCGTGCCCAGCAGATTAACGTCCAGGATTCTTGCCGGGGCGCGCTGCTCGGTCTGCAGCGAGGCCGTGATGGCGGCCGCATGCACGAGCTCATCCACGTCATGCCGGGCCATGGCCTGCTCCAGGGCCGCCTTGTCCCGCACATCGCCCTGCTCTACCAGCAGTACGCCCGGCAAGGTCCGCAGCGCCGCCAGCGCCTGCGCTGGCGGTTCGTCCACGCCATACAGCACGACCCTGCGGCCCTGTCCGAGCAAATGCTCGGCGATATTCAAGCCGCAGAATCCGCCTCCGCCGGTGATCAAGGCAGCTGACATCGCCCCCCCCTAGCGCGCCAGCGGCTGGCGGCCCACCAGCTTCATCAGTTCAGGCGGCAGGCCGGCCACGGGCTTGTCGGCGGGCGGCGCATAGCTGCCCTTTTGCGCCGGCCGCGCCCCTATGCCCGCCAGGGCCTGTGCCTGCCACACGGCACAGCTGACGCCATCCACCACGGGAACCGGAATGCGGTCGGCGACAGAACGCGCCAAGCCCGCCAAGGGCGCGCCCGCGATGATGATGACATCGGCGCCGTCTTCCTGGATCGCCTGCTCGCACAAGGCGACCAGCTGGTCCCCATGATCCTGCTGGATGGTCGCGATGTCGCGCAAGGGGTTCTCCAGGCTGCGTATGCTGGCCAGCCGGCTGCTCATGCCGTAGCAGGCAACCGTTTCTTCGTACCAGGTGCGGATGCGGCGCGAGATGGCGATGATGGAAATCCGTCCGCCCAGCATGGCGGCCGACATCAGGGCCGACTCGGTCATGCCCACCACGGGAATGGGCAGGATCTCGCGCGCGGCCTGCAGCCCCGGATCGCCGAACGCCGCCACCACGGCCGCATCATAGTCGCGATACTGTTCCGACAGCACGGTCAGCGTGGCATAGCCGCCGATCAGCGCCTCGGCGCGGGTCTCGATGTAAGCCACCCCGAACGGCGCCGTGGCCACGGTCAGCTGGGTGTCCGCAGAAGCAGCCCGCCGGGCCTCGGCCTCGATCAAGTCCGAGACGCTGCGGGAAATATTGGGATTGACGATGAGTAGACGCATACAGTCCTCTGCATGAAACAGCGGCCCCCTGCCGGGGGCCGCGCAGGAATCAGAAGCCCATGGCGCGGGGCAATGCCGTCACCAGACCGGGAAACACGATGCACAGGCCCAATACGGCGAACTGCACCAGCACAAAGGGGAAGGAATCCCGGATCAAGGTTCCCAGCGGCACCTTGCCGATGCCGCTGACCACGAAATACAGCACGCCCACGGGCGGGGTCATCATGCCGATGATCAGGTTGAACACGAACAGGAAGCCGAAGTACAGCGGGTCTATGCCGTAGGCCAGCGCCAGGGGCGCGAACAGAGGCACCAGCATGATGTAGGCGGCGTTCGATTCCAGGAACATGCCCAGCACGATCAGCAAGGCCATCACCAGCAGCAGGAACATCATGGGGCTTTGCGTCATGCCCTGGATGGAAGCCGACAGTTGCGCCGGCACCATTTCCACCGTGAAGATGAACGTGACGGCCGCCGCGAAGGCGACAAGAGCGCCGACCATGGCGGACGTGGCTGCGGCCCTGAACAGGCAGCCGGGCAAGTCGGCGATGCGCAAGGTCTTGGTGACGAAAAAACCGATCA
Source organism: Pseudomonadota bacterium (assembly GCA_023425645.1). Classification (GTDB taxonomy): domain Bacteria; phylum Pseudomonadota; class Gammaproteobacteria; order Burkholderiales; family Burkholderiaceae_B; genus Alcaligenes. Next base: position 74,889 of record JAFACG010000002.1, on the reverse strand, counting down.
TCGCCGAATACACCACCGCGATGGCCGCCCCTTCCGTAGCGGTGAATGCCCCGAAGACAATCCCCCCGACCACGATGATGGGCATCAGCAGGATGACCAGCGCGCGGCGGGCCTGGACCAGCATGTTGCGCAGGCTGAAATGCTCGCCGGTAAAGGGATAGCCGCGGCGCTTGGCCGTGAATCCGGCCCACAGCATGAAGCACAGCACCAGCACGAAGCCCGGCACCACGCCCGCCATGAACAATCCCCCGACGGACACGGACGAGCCCGCCATCAGCGCGTAGACGATCATGGCATTGCTGGGCGGGAAGATGGCGCCCAGGTTGGCCGCGGAACAGATGACCGCGCCCGAATAGCCGTCGGGGTAATGCTTGCGCAGCGAAGGCATCAGGGTGCTGCCCAGGGCGCTGGCGCTGGCCACGGCGGCGCCCGACACCGACGAGAAGATCGTGCCGGAAATGATGGTCACCTGCGCCAGCCCTCCGTTGACGCGTCCCACCATGCTGTTGGCAAAGCCGATCAGCCTTTCCATGATGTTGGCGCGCACCATCAGCTCGCCCGCCAGTATGAACAGCGGAATGGCCATGAGCGGGAAGTTGTTGACCGCATGCATCATGCGCTGCGGCATGACGACCAGCTCGAAATCCAGCATCCATATCGCGAAGATCGAAGCCAGCCCCAGCGCAAATGCCAGGGGCATGCCGGTCAGGGCGAGCGCCAGGAACAGCAGGACCAGATACACGCTCATAGGTTTTCTCCTGTCCAGACCCGGGCCCCGCAGCGCAGCTGCAGCAGCAGGTGCAGAAAGCTGTGCACGGCGCAGATCAGCAAAGGGATGTAGAACATGGCCGAGCTCAGGGGCAGCGTGGGCATCAGCTCGGGCCAGCGCTCGACGGTCGCCGTCCAGGCTCCCAGGCACACCACCGCCATCAGCACCATGCTGACCAGGCAGGTTGCCCGGAAGATGCGGTCGCGCGTCGTGGCGGACAGCGTTCCCACCAGCACGTCTATGCCCACATGGATGCCCAGGCGCACGCCATGCGGCACAGCCAGGAAAATGGACCAGACGAACAGCAGGCGGGAGAGCTCGTCCGCCGAATCGATGGACAGCCCGAAGAAGTAGCGTATGATCACCTGGACGGCCACGATCAGCGTCATGGCCCCGATCACCGCCACGATGATCCAGTAAGTCAGCCTGTCCACACGGCTCAGGAAGGCTTTGAGCCCGGCGAAAAGGGGCGGAAGCGCAGCCGCGGACTCGCTCATGGCGCTCTCACTTGCTCAAGGACCAGATCCACGAAGGCGGGGTCGGTGCGCTTCTTGACCTGGTCCACGACGCCGGCCGTGGCGGCGCGCAGCTGCTCGCGCACATCAGGAGCAATGGGGGTGAAGACCATGCCGGAGTCGATCAGCTTGTCGCGGTAGGCATTGTCTTCCTTCTCCGCGGTTTCACGCTGCCATTGCATGGCTTCCCGCATGGCCTCGCCCACGATCTTCCGATGTTCAGGGGACAGCTTGTCGTAGCGCCGCTTGTTGGCCATGACCACCAGCACGTCATAGAAATGCGAGCTGTCGGACAGATGTCCCTGCACTTCATTGAAGCGACGGCTTGCAATGGTGCTGTACGGGTTTTCCTGTCCATCCAGCACTTTCTGCTGAAGGGCCGAATACAACTCGGACACGTCCATGGAAATGGGGTTGCTGCCCAATGCCCGGAAGGTGGCCAGGTGCACCTCGTTGGGCTGCAGGCGGATGCGCAGGCTGCGGAAATCATCCGCCGTCGCCAGCGGGCGCAGGCTGTTGGTCACGTGGCGGAACCCGATCTCGCCGTAGCTCAGGACTTCAAAGCCCTGTCTGCCCATTTTCTCGTGCAGCTTCTCGCCTGCCGGACCGCCCACCAGCTTGGCGACCTGGGCGCGATTGTCGAACAGGAACGGCAGGCTCAAGGCCTCGTACTCAGGCACCAGCCGCGTCAGGTAGGCCGATGAGATCAGGGTGGCGAACACGGTGCCCGAACGCACCTGGTCCACGTTCTCGGTCGCTCCGCCCAGTTGCATGGCGGGGAACAGATCGACCTGGATCTCTCCCGCCGACCGCTCTTCCACCAGTTTCTTGAACACTTCCATCGACCGCGATACGGCGTCTTCAACCGGATGATTGCCGGCAATGCGCAAACGCTCCACCGCTTGCGCTGGCGCACCCGCTGCCAACATTGCCATGCTCACTCCGGCCAGTAACAAGAACCTGTTCAGTTTCATCTCACCACCTCCATTTTATTGTTAACAAAGCAATGCCGTTTAGTTAACAATTATACAGAGACAAAACCGACAAAAAATAGTCGTAAACCCTATTCAGGTCAGGGTAAGGTACGTTTTTCTTATGTGCGCAAGGTCTCCCAGAAGGCCCGAACCAGGGCCTTCCGTTGCGGACGAATCGGAAACCGGCTGTCCCGGACCAGGAGCAGCCATGGAAGAATTGCGCGCCCTGCCGGGCGGGCGCTTACTTGAAAATCTCGTCGAAATCCGGCAGTTCCTCGTCCTCGCCGGACAAGTCCAAAGCCTGCTCTATTCCCAGCAGATGATCCAGCATGATCTTGCGCGCCCCCTCCCCATCGCCCTTCTCCAGGCAGTCGATCAGATCCTGGTGTTCATGATCCGAACAGGCTGACATGGTCGGCTTGTCATAAAGCGTGATGATCAGGCAGGTGAAAGTGGTCAATTCCCGCATGATGCGAAGCAACATGCGAGACGCCGTCATTTCTACCAGCAGCATGTGAAATTCGCCCGACAGGCGCACCACCGTGCGCATGTCGCGCTGCCGGCGCGCCTCTCTTTCGGCCTGCACATGGGCCTTCAACTGCTGGACCTGCGCCGGGGTGATGCGGCCGGCCAGATCCGCCACCAGGCTGGGTTCGATCAGGCGCCTGGCATAGAACAGCTCCTGCGCCTCTTCGACAGTGGGGCTTGCGATGCATGCGCCTTTATTGGGCACCAGGCTCACCAGCTGCTCATGCGCGAGCCGCGACAACACTTGCCTGATCCGCGCCCTGCTCGCTCCCGTCACCTCGCTGAGGCGCTCCTCGACCAGCCTTGCTCCTGGCAACAAGCGGCGCTCCGTGATCGCCAGCAGAATACGATCATAGATTTCCTCGGCGCCCAGTACCCGTTTCGTCAGCATTTGATCTTTACCATCCGTAGTAACCACAGTATCAAAATAAATTGTTTACAATATATTTATAAATTCAAAACAAAAACTCCAATATTGTTGGGCGGAAATTCTAGCACTCCTCCCAAGCAAATCGGCACCTCGCCAAGGAGACGCGCCGCATGCCGCACCGAGAAACCATCAAGACCAAACTCTCGAATCTGATCGACGCCAGCCATGGTAACGCTATCACTCATCTGACTGGATTGGTACGGACTCTTTCGGATAATCCTCCAGGAGACTGCGCCCCGATCGCAAGAGTCGCAGCCGCACAACTGCGCCAACTGGGGTTCGAGGTCGAACTGCACGAGGTGGACCCGCAAACAACGGCCCGGGCAGGCATGCAGTCCGTCATCAACCTGGTAGTCCGCGAACGCTTCGGCGACGGTTCCGTCATCGCCCTGAATGCGCATGGCGATGTCGTGCCGCCAGGGCTGGGGTGGACGGTGGATCCCTACAAAGGCGAACAAAGAGACGGATGGCTGTTTGGCCGGGGAGCGGCCGTCTCCAAGTCCGACTTCGTGACTTACGCCTACGCGCTGCGCGCCCTCAAACAATCGGGCGCTAGGCTCAAGGGCACGGTGGAGCTGCACTTCACCTTCGACGAGGAAACGGGCGGCCTGCTGGGTCCCGGCTGGCTGCTGGAGCAGGGCATAGTCAAGCCGGACTATGTGATTTGCGCCGCATTTTCCTACAACGTGATCATCGCGCACAATGGGTGCCTGCACCTGGAGGCGCGCGTGCGCGGGAAGTCGGCGCATGCTGCAGCGCCCCATACCGGGCACGACGCCATTGAAGCCACGTCAGCATTGCTGAACGCCTTCTATCGCTACCGCGATTCGCTGAAACAGATCGTGTCCAGTACACCCGGCATCGCCTCTCCCACCTGCGTCGTCGGCCTGATCAAAGGAGGGATCAACACCAACGTCGTCGCCGACGAAGTCGTACTGCGCATTGATCGTCGCATCATTCCAGAAGAAAGCCCGGCGCAAGTCGAGCAAGACCTGCGCCAGGTCCTTGCAGAGGCCTTGAAAGACATGCCCGGAATCCAGCTCGAGGTGGACCAGATCCTGCTGGCGCGCCCCTTGGCGCCAACCGCGGCATCGGCCGCGTTCGCCGAAACCCTGGCCAGAAACGCCCAGGACATCATGGGCGAGCCCATCGCAGCCGCCATGGGCATACCGCTCTACACGGATGCGCGGCTCTACAGCGAAAACGGGATACCCACCATCATGTATGGCGCCGGCCCCCGCGACCTGCTGGAAGCCAACGGCCACCGTGCCGACGAACGCGTCCCATTGGACACGATCAACAAAGCCGCCAAAGTGATCGCCTATACATTGCTGGACATGCTGGACGATTCAGGCGCCGCCCGATAAAGCCATGGCCGAGAACAAAATCCCATTGAACCAAAGACCTCAAGGCCGGCACAGAGGCAACACAAGCTGAGGCCGCAGCCGATCAGGCTGGCCGTCCAGCGGGGCCGCCGTCGCGCCGATGCGGCGAGCGCCGCAAGCCAGATAGAAGCCTTCCGCATTCGGCTCGGAATCGATATGCAGCTCCTTGCAAGCAGCGGTGCTTGCCGTCCGGACAGACCATTCCAGCAAGACGCGACCTATGCCTTGACGCATGAAGTCGGGATGGACCCACAGGCCGCTTATCTCCCATGGCCGTGCCTGGGTGTCGAGCTGCACAAAACCCGCCAGCCGCCCCTCCTGCTCGACCAGGCATACGGGATGAGTCGTCGTCAAGGCAGGATGAACCTGCAGATCGCTGCGCCATGACTCCAACTGCTGGGGCGTATAGCCCCAGAATGCTTTTGCGGCCAGGGCCAATTCATTCAAAGCAGGTATGTCGTCAGGGCGCCCGCTACGTAAAATCATCATCAAGCTCCATCCATGGTCATGCAGATCTGGCCTCTGATTTTACGCTCCGGCGCCCATGCGCATGCTGTGGAAGCGGCGAATCAAGCCTGCCGCAATTTACACAACGAGCGGCATGAGCCGCTTTCGGCAGTCCGGGAAACGCCGGTACGCCGGGACGGACGCCCAACATGCAAAAAGGGGCCTTCAGCTTTCTTTCTTCGCTATTTTCCTCAAGGCGTTGCCCTTATGGGCCGCTATATACTCGGTCTTATCGCTTTTGATCTCATATTGAGGATCTTCCGCAGAGGCCCTGCGCATATGGCCTTTATATTCAAAGTCTTCGGTATGGACCTTGCGGATGACGCCGCTGACGTGCCCTGCTTCGGAATTCCAGCTTACATGGTCTCCGACCTTGAATTCAGTCGTCATTGAAGCTTGCTCCTTTTTGCTGTTCCGCTTGATGAAAGCCCAGTGAATTTCCATTGAAGGCGAATTCCAGCTTGGCCATTGTCCCTTGCCGGCGGCCAGATCGACTCCAGCCATATCCAGATGAAAAAAGGCGTCCGGTTTTCACAGGACGCCTCTTGCAAGGACAAGCGCCAATCAACGGTCAGTACCGGGCGCCATCGTTGAAATCCCGCACTTGCTTTTCGGCTTCTTCACGTTCGATGCCGTAACGCTCTTGGATCTTGCCGACCAGATATTCCGCATTGCCTTCGGCAACATCGAGATCATCGTTGGTCAGCTTGCCCCACTTTTCCTGGATTTTTCCAGTCAGCTGCTTCCATTTTCCCTTGATCGTGTCTTCATTCATGATATACCTCGGTTGTATTTGAAATTCGACCGGTTTCGGCTTTACGGATTATTTATTCGCGTTGACTTTCAGCCCGGAGGAATCCACCCTCTGGACGCCCTTGACGCTTTGCGCTGCGGCCACGGCCTTTTTAAGCTCGATGTCACTGGGCACGGTACCCGTCAAGGTCGCGACTCCGTTATTGGTCTCGACAGAAATATCCGTGCTTTTCAAATCCTTGGTGCTGGCAAGTTCAGCCTTGATCTTCGTCGTGATCCATGCATCGCTGACGGCCTCGCCTGCCGTTGCGGAATGATCCGTATTGGTGTCTTTATCGGCTGCCATGGCGCCGGCCTGCAGGCCAAAGCTCAAAGCAGTCGTCATCAAGATATTGGACAAGATAGCGGATTTTTTCATGATTACTTCTCCCAATATAAGCAAGAACGTTTTTGATTGAATCGTCCTCTAATCTACGGAGTCCAAGACCGGGGATACTTGGATGGCAGCCAGGTCAATGGATGCAAATACCGTAGCAGTTGTTCCGGGCGGTAAACCTACCAATTGCTACAAGCATTTACTTTGCACTAAGACTGTTGCATCCCTCCTGGCTGCTGATCCTTTCCGCATGCCGGCCAATCCGGCGCGCCCAATGCAAAACAGGCTGCGATGAACGCAGCCTGCCGATGCTCCAAAGTCCTTGAAACGCTTATTCCACCGTCACGCTCTTGGCCAGGTTGCGCGGCTTGTCCACGTCCGTGCCGCGGGAGCAGGCGGTGTGGTAGGCCAGCAGCTGCAAGGTGATGGTGTGCAAAATGGGAGAGAGCTTGCCGTAGTGCTCGGGCATGCGGATGACGTGGACGCGATCGCTGCTGCCGATGCGGGTGTCGGCATCCGCGAAGACATACAGTTCGCCGCCGCGGGCGTGGACTTCCTCGATGTTGGACTTGAGCTTTTCCAGCAGCTCGTCACGCGGGGCGATGGTCACCACGGGCATGGCTTCGGTCACCAGGGCCAGGGGGCCGTGCTTCAATTCGCCAGCGGGATAGCCTTCGGCGTGGATATAGCTGATTTCCTTGAGCTTGAGCGCGCCTTCCATGGCGATGGGGTAGTGCATGCCTCGGCCCAGGAACAGGGCGTTTTCCTTGCTGGCGAAGCGGTCGGCCCAGGCCATGATCTGGGGTTCCAGGGCCAGCACGGCGGAAATGGCGGTGGGCAGGTGGCGCAGGGACTTCAGGTACTCGCCTTCCTGCTGCTCGTTCATGTGGCCCTTGATCTGGGCGAGGGCCATGGTCAGCAGGAACAGCGCGGTCAGCTGCGTGGTGAAGGCCTTGGTGGAGGCCACGCCGATCTCCACGCCGGCGCGCGTGATATAGGCCAGCTTGCACTCGCGCACCATGGCGCTGGTGGCCACGTTGCAGATGGTCAGCGTCTGTTCCATGCCCAGGCTGCGGGCATGCTTAAGGGCGGCCAGGGTGTCGGCGGTCTCGCCGGACTGGGAGATGGTCACGACCAGGGTGCGGGGATTGGGCACGCTGTCGCGGTAGCGGTACTCGCTGGCGATTTCCACATTGACGGGAATCTTGGCCAGGGACTCGATCCAGTAGCGCGCGGTCAGGCCGGCGTAATAGCTGGTGCCGCAGGCCAGGATCAGCACATTGTCGATATCCTGGAAGACCTTGTAGGCCTGGTCGCCGAACAGCTCGGGCGTGACGCTTTCGATGTCCTGCAGGGTATCGCCCACGGCGCGCGGCTGCTCGAAGATCTCCTTCTGCATGAAATGGCGATACGGACCCAGCTCGGCGGCGGCGGTATGCGAATGCACGGTGTGCACGCTGCGCTCCACGGGCTTGCCATCCTTGTCCACGATCCAGACCTTGCTGATCTGCAGGTCGATCACGTCGCCGTCTTCCAGGTAGATGATCTGGTCGGTGGTGCCGGCCAGGGCCAGCGCGTCGGACGCCAGGAAGTTCTCGTTCTTGCCCAGGCCCGCCACCAGCGGCGAGCCATGACGGGCGCCAACCACGCGGTGCGGCTCGTCCTGGCAGAACACGGCGATGGCGTAGGCGCCGGTCAAGCGGCGGATGACCTGCTGCACGGCGTCGAACAGATCGCCGTTGTACAGGTGATCGATCAGGTGGGCGATGACTTCGGTGTCGGTCTGGCTCTCGAATACATAGCCTATGTCCTTCAGCTCGGCGCGCAGCTCGTCGTGGTTCTCGATGATGCCGTTGTGCACCAGGGCGATGCGCGCCTTGCCCTTGCCCGAGAAATGCGGATGGGCATTATGGGTGGCGGGAGCGCCGTGCGTGGCCCAGCGGGTGTGCGAAATGCCGGTGAAGCCTTCCAGGTGCTCCGCCTTGACCTGCTCCTGCAGCTCGGCCACGCGCTGCGTGCTGCGCGCCCGGCGCAACTGCCCGTACGCATGCACCGCCACGCCGCAGGAATCATAGCCTCGGTATTCCAGGCGCTTGAGACCTTCCAGCAGGACGGGGACGATATTGCGTTGCGCGACGGCGCCAACGATTCCACACATACTAGGCTCCTGTTCCAGCCCGCGGCAGAGGCGGGCTCAATAAACGAATGGAGCTATTTTGAGCTGAAACTCAGGAAATTTTATGTCTGTTTTTTTACCGTTATGAATTAAAATTTCATGCAAGAGCCTATCTGTAATTTTATTGTGCTCGACACGGATTTATGAAATTATATTTCATAACGATAGGACAAATTATGCCATGATTGATCTGGACGAGCTGGACCTGCGCATCCTGGAACAACTGCAGAACGATGCCTCCATCAGCAACCAGGAACTGGCCTCGCGCGTGCATGCCTCCCCGCCCACCTGCCTGCGGCGGGTACGGCGCCTGAGCGAACAGGGCGTGATCCTGCGCCAGGTCGCATTGTTGAATCCGGAACGCCTGGGGCCCAGCCTGACGGCCATCGTGGAAATCACCCTGGATCGCCAGGGCGAAGAACAGTTGCGAGACTTCGAACGCCTGGTGATGCCCGAAAAAGCCGTGCTGCAATGCTACCGCGTGTCGACGGGCGTAGACTTCATCGTGGTGCTGCAGGTGCGCGACATGACCGCCTATCACCAGCTGGCGCACGCCTTGTTCACCACACAGGCCAACATCCGCAACGTGCGCAGCTTTTTCTCCATCCACCAGGCCAAATTCGAGACGCGGGTCCCGCTGCCCGCCCGGCCCGCGACGCCCTAGAACGAGCCTGCCTTCGAGCGCGCACGGCTCGCAGCCTTGGGCTACGGCCTCAGGGCCGGCCGGGACGGCGTCGCGCCTGCGCCAGTTGGCCGTACAGGCGCAGGTAACGCTGCGCCATGGTGGCCGGGCTATGTTCCTGCAGAGCCCATCGCCGGGCCTGCGCGGCCTGCCGCCGGACGGCGTCCGGCTGATCCAGCATGTCTTCCATGGCCTGCGCCAGAGCCTGGGCGTCGCCCACCGCGCACAGCCGGCCGCGTCCCTGATCCAGCAATTCGGGCAGGCCGCCGGCCATGGTGGCGGCCACCGGCACGCCGTAGACGAAGGCGTCCAGCACGCTGGAGCCGAGCGCTTCGTGCCGGGAACTCAGGACAAAGCCATCCAGCAACCGAAAAGCCTGTTCCGGCCTCGGTTCGAAGCCGGCCAGGCGGTATCGGTCTTCCAGGCCCAAGCGGGCGATGAGTTCACGCGCAGCCGGGGTTTCGGAGCCGTCTGCGCCAAAGTGCAGAAAAATGAAGTCCTGACGGCGCTGCGCCAGCAGCTGCACGGCGCGGATCAGCGTCAGCGGATCCTTCTCCGCCGTCAGAGCGGCGGTCGTGCCCAGCACGCGCAAACCCCTGGGGTTCCAGCGTGCGCGCAACGCGGCGACGTAGTCGGGGTCTTCGGGCAGGACCTGAATGGCGCTGGGTATGACTTCCACGCGCAAGCCCAGGCGGCGCGGTTCCGTCGCCGCGGCCTGACTGATGGCCGCCAGCCGATCGGCCCGGCGCCACTTCCAGCGCGTGCGCCGCTCCTTGCCCGTCAAGGAACTTCCTTGAGGCTGTTCGCTGCGCTGCCTATCCACGGGGAAGGCGGTGCGGCGCGTGAAGACGACGCGCCCAGGCAGCCAGGCGTGCAGCAGGGCCAGCCAGCTCATGCAGGAGGCCGTCTGCGCGTGCAGGACATCAAAACCACGCCCATGCCGCAGCAGATGCCAAAGGGCCGCCGGCGCGGACGCGCATTCCACCACGGTCATGCCCGCCGCGCGGGCTCGCCGGGCCAGCTCTCCGCCCTGGCGGGCCAGCAGACTGACCTGATGCCCGGCCTGCTGCAATTGCTGCAGGGTCAACAGGGTCTGCCGTTCGCCGCCGCGCCAGCCGCGCTCGAAGTTGAGTTGCAGGATACGCATCATGGAAACCGGGACGGAGCGCAGCGCCTCGCTCCAGGCCGGACCCGCCCAGTCAGGCTGCGAGCCCTGCCCGCAGTCTGGGCCCCGGCTTGGCGCAGGTTCATTTCGGCTTGCGCACCGGACGCTTCCAGCCGGGCACGCTTTTCTGCTCTGAGCGGGACAGCGTGAGTTGATCGTCGGGCGCATTGCGCGTCAGCGTCGTGCCGGCGCCGATGGTGGCGCCCCGGCCCACCGTCACGGGAGCCACCAGCTGCGTATCGGAACCGATGAAGGCGTCATCGCCGATGACAGTGCGGAACTTGTTCACGCCGTCGTAATTGCAGGTGATGGTGCCGGCGCCGATATTGACGCGCTCGCCCACGTCGGCATCGCCCACGTAGCTCAGGTGGTTGGCCTTGGAGCCGCGGCCCAGCTGCGTGTTCTTGATCTCCACGAAGTTGCCCACATGGGTATGGTCGCCCAGCACCGCGCCGGGGCGCAGGCGCGCATAAGGGCCGATGCGGGCCTGCTCGCCCACTTTGGCCTGCTGCAGATGGCTGAAGGCCTCCACCTGGGTGCCGGCCGCCAGCGTCACGTCGCGCAGCACGCAATGCGGGCCGACGCGCACGCCGTCCTGCAGGACCACCTTGCCCTCGAACACGCAGCCCACGTCGATGAAGACGTCGCGGCCGCACTCCAGCGTGCCGCGCAGATCGAAGCGGGCCGGATCGGCCAGGGTCACGCCTTGCTCCAGCAGGCGGCGCGCCTGCTCGGCTTGCCACAGACGCTCCAGCTGGGCCTGCTGCACGCGGCTGTTCACGCCCAGCGTTTCCCAGGACGCGGCGGGCTGGGCGGCCTGCACGGGCACGCCGTCGGCCACGGCCAGGGCGATGATGTCGGTCAGGTAATATTCGCCCTGGGCGTTGTCATTGGTGATGCGGCCCAGCCAGTCCTTCAGACGGGCGGTCGGGGCCACCAGTATGCCCGTGTTCACTTCCTGGACGGCTCGTTCCTGCTCGCTGGCATCCTTGTGCTCGACGATGCGCTGCACGGTGCCGTCCGCGCCGCGGATGATGCGCCCATAGCCGGTGGGATCGGCCAGATTCTCGGTCAGCACGGCCACGCCCTGGCCGCGCGCCTCCAGGAGACGGCGCAGGGTTTCAGGCTGGACCAGCGGCACGTCGCCGTAAAGCACCAGCGTGGCGTCGTCGGCCTGATCGCCGCCGGTCAGCTCGGGCACGGCCTGCTGCACCGCGTGGCCCGTGCCATGCTGGGGCTGCTGCAGGGCGAAGGCCAGTCCGTCCTGGCTGCCATAGGCTTCGCGCACGCGCTCGGCGCCGTGCCCCACCACAACCACGACCTTTTCCGGCCCCAGTTCACGCGCGCTGTCGAGCACGTGGCCCAGCATGGACTTGCCGGCGATGGGGTGCAGAACCTTGGGCAGGTCGGATTGCATGCGTTTGCCCATGCCTGCTGCCAGAATCACGATATTCAGCATAAAAAAACACCTAGTAGGGTTGTCGATCAGGTTTTCTTGCCCGCGCTCTTGGGCGCCGTCCTGGCGGCGGCCGAGGATCGGCGAGCCGTCTTGCGAGCGGTCTTCGCGGGTGCCGCGGCAGAAGAATCCGCCGCGGTTTTCTGTACTTGCTCCATGGCCTGGCCCGCCTGCTGTCGCAAGGCGTCCACCTGGCGCAGGGAAGCGGCCGTGGCGGCAGCCATGGCGTCGAACTGCTGTTGCAGCATGGTCCACCAGGCCTGCGCGCCAGGCCCCGCGGCCGGCTCCGGCGAGTCGGCAGGTTCGGCGGGCTGCTGCGCCGGCGCCTCGGCCTGCGCAGCCGGTGGCGCGGCTGGCGGCGCGGCCGCCAGCGGATTCATGGCCATGAGGGCTTCAAAGGGATTCTGCCCGGCCGGCAAGCCGCCTTGCTGCGACATGGTCTTGAGCGCGGCCAGCGTGGAGCGCTGGATCTCCAGGCCCTGAATGGTGGTGCCCAGCATGGACAGGTTGAGCTGCAGCCAGCTTTCCACGGCGCGCAGATCGCGGATGCGGCGGTCCAGGTCTTCGGCCGACAGGCTGGGCATCATGCCCGGGCCCAGTTCGGCGGCGCCGCCGCAGGCCATGTTCTTCCAGGCCTGCGCCATCATGTCCATGCTGCGCAGCAAAGGATTGGCGCTGGCTCCGCCCAGGGCGCTGAAATCGGGTATGCCAAAAGGATTCGCGTTCATGATTGCTCCGGTCGGGGTTGATCCGCTCCCTGGCAGGCCAGGGTTCAGGCAGGCAGCGCCAGGCGCTGCTGCATGCTGTCCATCAGCACGACCTGCGCCTCCAGCGTGAACAGGTCCGCCTCCATCATCTGCCAGGTTTCGTCCATGGTCAGCAGACGGAATTCGCTGACTTCGCCGTCCATATTGCAGGGCTGCACGCCGTCCGGCAAGACGCAGTCGCTGACCAGGGCGTTCTCCACCTGATAACCCTCGGGCAGGCGCCGGTGCATGCGCAAGGCAACGCGCAAGGGAGTGCAGCCGGCCAGAGATGGCGGCTGCAGGCCTGCTTCTTCGTAGCTCTCGCGCACCAGGGAGGTTTCCAGCGGTTCGCCCGAGACGGCCAGGCCGCCCACCAGCGTGTCCCACATATTGGGATCGGTGGACTTGGTGGGCGAGCGGCGCGCCGCCCAGATGCGGCCGTCCGAGGACCAGCCGTTCAAATGCACGGCCTGGGTCAGGAAGCCCAGCGGACGCACCGCGCCGCGCTCGATGCGCGACAGGCGGCGTCCCTCGCCGACCACGTCCAGCAGCTCGTCGCGCCAGGCGCGGATGCAGCCGCCTTCCTGCAGCTTGAGCGCCACCTTGTCCAGCACCTGGGCCAGGCTCAGGCGGCGCCGGGAGCAGGCGCCTATGCGCAGCACGTCCTCCTCGATCGTCACCCCGGGCAGGGGTTCGATGCAGTCGGCGGCGCGCGCAGTGATCCACCCGGCGACGCGTCCGGCGACGGTGACGGGACGGCTGCCCGGCGGGGGAAGTTGCTGGATCTGGCAGGTCAGGCTCGCCATGCGCTGGCGTATGGCCTGGGCGAGCGCTCGGTTCTGGAACGAATTCATAAGCGGCGATTGTAATTCATGCCCTGCACCATTACGGCTTTTGTAGCGTTTAGTCCAACCTTGTTTTGTAGGGACATACCCTGCCCTTGAAGGGTAAAGCGAGTTCGATATAATTTCCCCGAACAGTTAAGCTGTGAAAACTTCGAGCAGGCAACAAATCAGCAACTATAAGCCTGCCTCTGGCAACACCGCAGTTTCTTCCAGCGTTGGATTTTCGGAGCGTTGACACGGCCGAACCCCGGTTTGGCATGGCGACACCAAAAAGAGGGACAACAATGAAGATGTGGAGAAGTTTGTTTGCTTTGGGCGCCAGCTTCACGGCGCTGTCCAGTTGGGCGCAGGTCACCGATATGGCAGGGGGGCCGCGCGTCAACCAGTTGAACCTGCACACCGGCGTCACGCCCATCGCACAGGACATCGCGTGGCTGCACTGGATGATGCTGATCATCTGTACGATCATCTTCATTGGCGTATTCGGAGTGATGTTCTACTCTATCATCAGGCACCGCAAATCCAAGGGGGCGGAGCCCGCGCGCTTTCACGAACACCTGGGCGTGGAGGTGGCCTGGACCGTGATCCCGTTCCTGATCGTCATCGGCATGGCCCTGCCGGCCACCAGGACCGTGGTGGCCATGAAGGACACCACCAGCGCCGACATGACCGTCAAGGTCACCGGCTATCAGTGGAAGTGGGGCTACGAATACCTGGACGGCCCGGCCTCGGGCGTCAAGTTCCTCTCCAACCTGGCCACGCCGCGCGACCAGATCGAAGGCCGCGCGCCAATCGGCGAGAACTACCTGATGGAAGTGGACGAACCGCTGGTCGTGCCGGTCAACAAGAAGATCCGCCTGGTCCTGACCGCCGAGGACGTCATCCACTCCTGGATGGTGCCCGAGTTCGGCGTCAAGCAGGACGCCATCCCCGGCTTTCTGCGCGACACCTGGTTCCGCGCCCACAAGGCCGGCATCTACCGCGGCCAGTGCGCCGAACTGTGCGGCAAGGACCACGCCTACATGCCGGTGGTCGTGCAGGTCCTGGAGCAGCAGGACTACGACAAATGGGTGGACGACCAGAAGAAGAAGCTGGCCGCCCAGGCGGACGATCCCAACAAGGAATGGACGGCCGATGAACTGATCAAGCGCGGCGAACAGGTCTTCGCCCAGAACTGCGTGGCCTGCCACCAGGCCAACGGCAAGGGCATCCCCAATACCTTCCCGGCCCTGGACGGCGACGAGAAGTACGTCCTGGCGCCCATGAAGGGCCAGATCGAGACCGTGTTGAACGGCCACCCGGGCACGGCCATGGCGGCTTTCCGGGACCAGCTCAACGATGTGCAGATCGCCTCGGTCATTACCTATACCCGCAATGCATGGGGCAATGCCGGCAAGGGGCCCGACCCCGTCGTCAAGCCGGCCGATGTCAAGGCACTGCGCTGACAGAGCGCCGCCCGCACCGCCCATCACACCGTCATTCAAGCCCTGACTCCGGTCAGGGCCCCGCAGGAAGGAGTCAAGCATGAGCAGCGTTACCGTCGACCATGTAGCGAGCCCGAGCGGACATGATGATCATCATGCCCATGCCACACCCACGGGTTGGCGCCGCTGGTTGTTCGCCACCAACCACAAAGACATCGGGACGATGTACCTGATCTTCTCGTTCGTCATGCTGCTGGAGGGCGGCGTGCTCGCGCTGCTGCTGCGCACCGAGCTGTTCCAGCCCGGCCTGCAGTTCTTCCGGCCCGAACTGTTCAACCAGTTCACCACCATGCACGGCCTGATCATGATCTTCGGGGCCATCATGCCGGCCTTCGTGGGCTTTGCGAACTGGATGATCCCGCTGCAGATCGGCGCCTCGGACATGGCCTTCGCCCGCATGAACAACTTCAGCTTCTGGCTGCTGCCGGTGGGCGCCATCCTGTTCACCACGTCCTTCTTCGTGCCCGGCGGCGCGCCGGCCGGCGGCTGGACCATGTACGCGCCCCTGTCGCTGCAGATGGGCCCGGGCATGGACTTCACCATCTTCGCGGTCCACATTCTGGGGGCCTCCTCCATCATGGGCGCCATCAACATCGTGGTGACGGTGCTGAACATGCGCGCGCCCGGCATGACCCTGATGAAGATGCCGCTGTTCTGCTGGACCTGGCTGATCACCGCCTACCTGCTGATCGCCGTGATGCCCGTGCTGGCCGCCGCCGTGACCATGCTGCTCACCGACCGCCACTTCGGCACCCACTTCTTCAACGCCGCCGGCGGCGGGGACCCCGTGCTCTACCAGCACATCTTCTGGTTCTTCGGCCACCCCGAGGTCTACATCATGATCCTGCCGGCCTTTGGCATCGTCTCCGCCATCGTGCCCGCCTTCTCGCGCAAGCCCCTGTTCGGCTACGCGTCCATGGTGTACGCCACGGCCGCCATCGCCATCCTGTCCTTCCTGGTCTGGGCCCACCACATGTTCACCACGGGCATGCCGGTGACGGGCCAACTGTACTTCATGTACGCCACCATGCTGATCTCCATCCCCACCGGGGTGAAGATCTTCAACTGGGTGGCCACCATGTGGCGCGGCTCGCTCTCGTTCGAGACGCCCATGCTGTTTGCGATCGGCTTCATCTTCGTGTTCACCATCGGCGGCTTCACCGGCCTGATCCTGGCCGTGGCCCCCATCGACATCGCCGTGCACGACACTTATTACGTCGTGGCCCACTTCCACTACGTGCTGGTGGCCGGTTCGCTGTTCGCCCTGTTCGGCGGCGCCTACTACTGGCTGCCCAAGTGGACGGGTCGCATGTACAACGAGCGCCTGGGCAAGATCCACTTCTGGTCCACGATGATTTCCTTCAACGTGACCTTCTTCCCCATGCACTTCCTGGGCCTGGCCGGCATGCCGCGCCGCTATGTGGACTACGCCGGCCAGTTCACGGACTTCCACCAGATCGCCACCATCGGCGCGTTCTGGTTCGGCCTGTCCCAGCTGCTGCTGATCTACATCGTGATCCAGGCGGCGCGCGGCAAGGGCGAGCCCGCACCCGCCAAGCCATGGGAAGGCGCGGAAGGACTGGAGTGGACGGTGCCTTCGCCCGCTCCGCACCATACTTTTGAAACGCCGCCCCTCGTCAAGTAACACCGGAGGATCCAGCCATGACCCCTGAACAACGACGCCGCAACCGCCGCACCGGCCTGCTCCTGGCCCTGTTCGTGGTGGCCGTCCTGGTCTGGACCTTCCTGAAGGGCAGCCAATTCCTGGGGCAGTGACATGGATGATGATTTCCGGGACCTCTCGCGGCGCAAGCTGAGCTTTTTCCAGACCCTCAAGGCCATCGCCTGGGGGTTCTTCGGAGTGCGCCGCGGCCGCGATCACGAGCAGGACATCGCCAAGATCAACCCGGTCTACCTGATCATCGCCGCCGTCATCGCCACCGTTCTTTTCGTCGTGGGCCTGGTCATGGTGGCCCGCTGGTTCATCGGCCACGCGGCCTGATCGCATCGCTTACATCGCGCCCCCGGGGCGAATAGGGAGAAGGAGAACAATATGCATGTCGAATCCACGGTCCATGCCTCCAAGGCGCCTTACTACTACGTGCCGGGGCTGTCGGGGCATCCGGTGCGCGCCAGCATTTCCCTCTGCCTGACCCTGCTGGGCGCAGCCACCTGGATCAACAACTGGTCCGGCGGCTTCTGGCTGTTCCTGGTGGGCATCCTGAGCTTCCTGGTGGTGCTGTACTTCTGGTTCAGCGACTCCATCCGCGAATCCGAAGGCGGACTGAACAGCGCCAGGGTGGACGTGTCCTATCGCTGGAGCATGTCCTGGTTCATCTTCTCGGAGGTGATGTTCTTCGCCGCCTTCTTCGGGGCGCTGTGGTATACCCGCGAGATCACCACCCCGCTGCTGAGCGACCTGGATCACCGCATCCTGCTGTGGCCCGACTTCTCCGGCACCTGGCCCAACCAGGGCCCGGCCGGCACCGTCGCCCCCTTCCAGACCGTGGGCCCTTTCTGGCTGCCCACCATCAACACGGCCCTGCTGCTGTCCTCGGGCGTCACCCTGACCATCGCCCACCACGCGCTGCGCGCCAGCAAGCGCGGCAGCGCCATCTTCTGGCTGTTCCTGACCGTGACCCTGGGCTTCATCTTCGTGGCCTGCCAGGCCTACGAATACCACCACGCCTACACGGAACTGAACCTGAAATTCACCTCCGGCGCCTACGGCGCGCTGTTCTACATGCTGACGGGCTTTCACGGCTTTCACGTGATCATCGGCGCGACCATGCTCAGCGTCATGCTGCTGCGCCTGATGCGCGGCCACTTCACGGCCGAACACCACTTCGGCTTCGAGGGCGCGGCATGGTACTGGCACTTCGTGGACGTGGTCTGGCTGGGCCTGTACCTGTACGTCTACTGGTTCTGACCCTGCGCTCCAGGCCCGGGAAACCGGGCCTGGCCGCCTTCAAGCCATGGGCACGCCCGTGCTTTCTATCCAGCCCCAGTGATGGGCCAGCAACACGAACAGGAACAGCGCCACCGACAGCCCCACCCGCCAGGTCAGCGCAAAGGCCATGCGGCTGGAATTGCCCCGATCCCGCATCAGATAGACCAGGGCCGAGCCCAGCGACGCAATAATCCCCAGAAATACCACCAATACGAGCACACGCATTAAGCACCCCGCTTCAGGTTTCATTGATGTCCAGCAACACTCGTTTCTCTTCCCGCCGTTCCCTGCTCGCCCTGGTCTCATTGGGCCTGCTGATGATTCTGTTCGTCAGCCTGGGCCGCTGGCAGCTGGGCCGGGCTCAAGAACGCCAGACGCTGGCTCAGCAGATCGAACAGGGCCGCCGGCAAGCGCCTCTGCAAGTGGATTCCCAGGCCGCACTGGACCGGGGCGCCCTCTGGCAGACGGTCGCGCTGCATGGATCGTGGAGCGGCGATTTAACTGTACTCCTGGACAATCGCAATTTCAAAGGCAGGCCGGGTTACTGGGTCGCCACGCCTTTCGTGCTGGACCAGGGCACCCTGGCCGGCAGCGCCATCCTGGTGCTGCGCGGCTGGCTGGCGCGCCAGCCCGGCCAGCCGCCCCGTCCGCCCGCCGCGCCCGCCGGCCCGCAAGCCATCGAAGGCGAACTGCTGGAACGCGTGCCGCGCCTGTTCGAACTGGGCGAATCTTCCCTGCCCCGGTCCCTGCCCGACCCGTCCGGCGCCGCGCCCGTGGTGCAGAACCTGACCGTGTCCGAGCTGAGCGAGCGCAGCGCCCTGCCCCTGCAGCCGCGCGTGCTGGCGCAGACCAAGCCGGCCACGGAGCTGCTGACCGACTGGCCCGATCCGAACATCGACTTCGAGAAGAACCGCGGCTATGCCATGCAGTGGTTCGGTTTTGCCCTGATTGCCCTGTGCGCCTGGATCGGTGTAGCGTGGAAATGGCTGCGACGCTCCAGGCCAACAACAAGGAAAACCTGACGTGGAAACGACCCGACGCCCCGCCCGCCCGCGCTCCATGACGCCGCTGTACCTGCTGCTGGCGATCAGCCTGGCGCCCGTGCTGTTCGCCCTGGCCGCCTACTACATCCCCGGCCTGGGACTGCGCCCCGACGACAGCAGCGCCTACGGCCGGCTGATCGAGCCCCAGCGGCCCGTCCCGGACAACGCGGCCCTGCCGTTGCGCCGCCTGGACGGCCAGCCGTTCGACCTGCAATCGCTGCGCGGGCGCTGGGTGCTGGTCAGCGCCGACGACAGCGCCTGCCCCGAGAGCTGCGTGCGCAAGCTCTTCATCCTGCGAAACTCCCATGCCAGCCAGGGCAAGAACGTGGAGCGCCTGGCCCGCGTCTGGTTCGTCACCGACCAGGGCCAGCCAACGGAACAGATACTCCAGGCCTACCAGGGCACCCACATGCTGCAGGCCGACCCGCAGCGGCTGGCCGCCTTCCTGGCGCCGCAGGCCGGCGAGGCCGCGGCCGGGGACGCCCTGAAGAACGGCATGTGGATCATCGACCCCAACGGCAATCTGATGATGTCCTTTCCCGGCGACGCCGACCCCCTTAAGGTACGCAAGGACATCAGCAAGCTCCTGTACAACTCACGCATCGGATAAGGCATGGCAGACATACGACTACGCTATCGCAAGCTGGTCTACCTGACCTGGTTCCTGACCCTGGACCTGATCATGTTCGGCGCCTTCGTGCGCCTGACCGATTCCGGCCTGGGCTGCCCCGACTGGCCGGGCTGCTACGGCAAGCTCACGCCCCTGGGCGCGGGCGCGCACATCGAACAGGCCTACCAGGCCATGCCCTACGGCCCGGTCAGCTGGGGCAAGGCCTGGATCGAGATGATCCACCGCTACGTGGGCGCGGCGCTGGGCATGCTCATCATCGCCATTGTCTGGATGGCCTGGCGGCATCGCCGGGCGCTGGGCCATTCGGCCCGCCTGGCCACCTTCACCCTGCTGGCCGTATGCGTGCAGGGCGCCTTCGGGGCCTGGACCGTCACCCACAAGCTCATGCCCATCATCGTCACCACCCATCTGCTGGGCGGCATGGGCGTGCTGGCCCTGATGACCTGGCTGGCGGCGCGCGAAAACCCCGGCCCGCCGGCCGCCCCGGCCACGCAACGCTGGCGGCCCTGGCTCATCGTATCGCTGCTGCTGCTGACCGTGCAGGTCGGCCTGGGCGGCTGGGTCAGCACCAATTACGCCGCCCTGGCCTGCATGGATTTCCCGCTGTGCCATGGCCAATGGATTCCCGACATGGACCTGCACGGCGGCTTCTCCCTGTTCCGCGCCCTGGGCGAACTGCCCTCGGGCGAGATGATTTCCCAGGCCGCGCTGACCGCCATCCACTGGGTCCACCGCAACATGGCCTTCGCGGTGTTCCTGCTGCTGGGCACGGTGGCCTGGAAGCTGCGCGCCGATCCGGTGCTGCGCCGGCCCGCCACCCTGGTGCTGCTGCTCCTGCTGGCGCAGCTCGTCACGGGGTTAACCACGATATTTTTCCAGTGGCCTCTTCTGATCGCCGTCCTGCATAATGGGGGAGCCGCCGGTCTGGTGCTGACCTGCGTGACCCTGCTGGTACGGCTGTCCCGCAAGTCGACTGTCCTCGAAGGAAAACAGTATGACAACCACCGCTACCCTCGTCCAAGCTTCGCTCCTGCGCCAGTATCTGGTACTGACTAAGCCCCGCGTCACCCAGCTGGCTGTCTTCTGCGCCGTCATCGGCATGTTCCTGGCCACGCCGGGGCTGCCCGATCCGGGCACCGTGGTGGCCGGCACGCTGGGCATCTGGATGCTGGCCGCGGCCGCCTTCGCCATCAACTGCCTGATCGAGCGCGAGATCGACGCCCGCATGCTGCGCACCGCCCGCCGCGCCACCGCGCGCGGCGCCATCACCTCCGCCCAGGTGCTGGCCTTCTCGGGCCTGCTGGGCGGCCTGGGCATGCTGGTGCTGTATTACTGGGTCAACGCCCTGACCATGTGGCTGACGCTGGCCACCTTCATCGGCTATGCCGTCATCTACACCGTCATCCTCAAGCCCCTGACGCCGCAGAACATCGTCATCGGCGGGCTGTCCGGCGCCATGCCGCCCGCCCTGGGCTGGGCCGCCGTGGCCGACTCGGTGCCCGCCGAAGCCTGGCTGCTGGTGCTGATCATCTTCATCTGGACCCCGCCCCACTTCTGGGCCCTGGCTCTGTACCGCCAGCACGACTACCAGCGCTCGGGCCTGCCCATGCTGCCCGTCACCCACGGCAAGACCTTCACCACCCTGCACGTCCTGCTCTACAGCTACATCCTGCTGGCCGGCACCATCCTGCCTTTCGTGATCCGCATGAGCGGCCCGCTGTACCTGGCCGCCGCCGTGCTGCTGGGCGCGCGCTTCATCCAGTATGCCCACCAGCTGCATCGCTGCTACAGCGACGAGCTGGCCCGCAAGCTGTTCCGGTTCTCCATCATCTACCTGGCCTTGCTGTTCGGCGCGCTTTTACTGGATCACTGGGTTCGGTTAATCTGAAGGGATCTGACTTCCCCTTTCCCGTGTCCTCATGCTGAACCTTTCAAGCGCTGTTTCATGGCGACGCCTGCTGTTCGTCGCTTCCTTGGGCCTGCTGCTGTCCGCCTGCTCGCCCGAGTCCGCCCCGCCGGCTTTCCACGGCAGCAATATCAGCGGCTCGCACTTCGGCCAGGACCTGGAAATGGTGGACACCGAAGGCCGCACGCGCCACCTGGAGGACTACAAAGGCAAGGTGCTGGTGGTCTTCTTCGGCTTCACGCATTGTCCGGACGTCTGCCCCACCGCCCTTGCCCAGCTGGCCACGGCCCAGGAACTGCTGGGCGACGATGCCGCGCGCATGCAGGCCATCATGATCACCGTGGACCCGGAGCGCGACACGCCCGCGCTGCTGCACGCCTACCTGAACGCCTTCAACCCCGATTTCGTGGGGCTGACGGGCAGCGCCGACCAGCTGGCCCGCACGGCGCGCTCGTTCAAGGCCTTCTACGCGCGCTCGGGCGCACCCGGTTCAGGCCAGTACAGCATGGACCATTCCTCGTCCTTCTATGTGATCGACCAGCAAGGCGAGGCGCGCTCGCTGCTGCGCGGCGACGCCAGTCCGGAGGAAATCGCCCACGACGTGCGCCTGCTGCTGGGCTGATGCGGGTTCAGTGCGGCGCCGGCGCACTGGCGGCGACCGGAATGCTGCTGCCCGGCTGCAGCGGGCCCACGAAACTTTCGGCCTGGCTCAAGGCCTGGGCCAGGCCGAACAGGGGCGGCAAGGGTTCGTGCTTGCGCTGCCCCGATTCAAACTCCTTCCATACCTGGTAGGCGCGCTGGCGCTGGCGCACCACGGTTTCTATCTTTTCGCGCAGCAAGGGAGCCTTGGCCAGCAAGGCGTCGAAATCGCGCTCGGTCAGCATCAGAAGGCGGCTGTAGCCCAGCGAGCGCACCTCGCCCGCATAATCCGTGTGTTCGACGAGGTTGACCTCGCCTATGGTCTCTCCCGTGCCCAGCTCCACCGTGCTGCCGTCCGGCAGGGTGGTCTCCACCGCTCCCGAAGCGACGAAGTACATGGCGCGCATGCCGCCAAAGCGCAGGTGGATCTTCTGGTCCGGCAAGGCCAGGCGGGGACGCAGGCGCTTGGCCAGGCGCTGCTTGGTCTCGTCCGGAATCCCGTCGAACAAAGGAACCCGGCTGATCAGTTCTGACGCGCTCATGGCGATGTCCAGGGCCGGCCGCTTGTCCAGATAGCGCCAGCGCTGATTGATCTGCTTGACCAGGTCGGCGTACATCTCGCCGGTGATCAGCGAATGCGACAGCATTTCCCGATAGCGCGCCCGCTCCTGCGAGGCGGCGATGCGCGCCAGGTAGGACTCCTGCAGCCATTGCGCGAACACCGGGTACTGCAGGGTCAGCGAATGCATGGCGTCCTCCAGTTGCGTCAGGCGCAGCTGATGCGCCTGCACAATGGTTTCCGTGGCCTGCTGGCCCAGCAGGGGCGGCAGTTCCATGCGCGCGAAGCGGATCAGGCGCTCGGCCACGGAACGCTTGGCGATCAGGTTGGCAAAGCGCTTGGCCAGTTCGCGGGCCAGCCAGCCCTGCACGCCCATCAGGTAATGCAGGCGCAAGGCCCAGCGGAAACCGTAGGAATAGCGCAGGTCGGCGGCAATGGCGGACTCGAAGCCCGTCAGGCCGCCCTGGCGCACCGTGTCGTTCATGCGCTCGGCCCGGCTCAGCAAGGATTCGGCCGTCTTCCAGTCCACGATCTGGGACTTGAGCAGCTCATAGAACAGCTCCACCTCGCGCGCCGACAGCATGGCCATGCCCATCTTGATCTTCTGCGCCTCGGTCAGGCTCTGGATCTGGCCGGAAGCGACGCTGGCCTGGCTGGCATCGAAGACGGTGCACAGATGCTCGGTCACCTGCGGCTTGATCTTTTCCTGGCGGGCGAGCTCTTCGGTCTTGTCGCGCAGGTCCTCCAGCGCCAGGCTCACCGCCTGATCGCGCAAGTGCCGCTCCAGCGGCGTAAGCTGGTCCAGGCCCAGCCGGTGGATCAGGGGCCGCAAAGTCATGCCGTTGACGAACAAGGTCAGCAGCACGAAACCGGTGGTGGCCACGCCGATGAACTGGCGCACCTCATGCGGCACGGCATGCTGTTCGGTCACGGCCAGGGCCAGGGCCAGCGACACGGCGCCGCGCAGACCGCCCCACAGGATGACCATGCGGTAGGGCCGGCTGACGCGCGTGCCAAAGCGCGTACGCCCCAGCAAGGGCAGCACGCCGAACACCATGACGGCGCGCGCCAGCAGGGTGACCACGAACAGCAGGCCGATCAGGCCGACTTGCGTCCAGGTCATTTCCGCCATCATGCGCGGAATCAGCATGGCGGCGAACAGGAAGATCAGGGAATTGGCCAGGAAGCCCATCTGCGCCCAGGAGCTGGTCAACAGCTCGAAGGTGGCGGGCGACATGCGGGTGCGGCCGGTGGAGCCCACCACCAGGCCGGAAATGACGGTGGCCACGACGCCCGATACGCCCAGGTAGTGCTCGGACACGAAGAAGGCCAGGTAGGCCAGCGCGATGGTCAGCGTGACCTCGGCCGAGGGCCAGCCGCGCAGCAGCACGAACAGGCTGCTGGCCAGGCGGCCCATCAGGTAGCCGGCCAGGGCGCCGCCCAGAAAGCTGATCAGGAAACTGTTCAGCACCGTGCCGCCCGACAGGGCGCCGCCGCCGGTCAGCACGGCCAGCAGCACCGAATACAGGGCGATGGAGGCGGCGTCGTTGAAGAGCGCCTCGCCCTCGACCAGCGTGGACAGACGCTTGGGGGCGCCCACTTCGCGGAACACCCCGACCACGGCGACCGGGTCGGTGGTGGCGACAATGGCGCCCAGCATCAGGCATACCACCAGGCCGTAGGTCGAGGCCGCATTCAGCGCGTAGCCCACGGCAAAGGTGCAGACCACCACCGCCACCACGGCCATCATCAGGATGGGGCCTATGTCGTCCAGCAGACGCCGCAGGTTCATGGACAGCGAGGTTTCGAACAGCAGGATGGGCAGGAAAACGTAGAGAAAGGTCTCGGAGGAGATCTTGAAGGCCTGCAGGGTATCGAAAAAGTCCGACATGACCTTGGGCGCCCAGGCATGCAGGTGCAGCAATATGCCCAGCGCAAAGCCGATCAGGGCCAGCAGGACGGAATACGGCAGACGCAGGCGTCCCGCCAGCGGCGGCATGAAGGCCACCAGCGCCAGCAGGCCCGCCAAACCAAATACCAACTGCCCAATCTGCATCACAACGTCCTCTGTCATCGGCGATGAGCCGATCCGCGTATGAGTGAACACCAGGCATGGCCGCAAGTCGGGCCGGATCGGCACGGGACGCCCCGCTCCCCGCAAGGATTAGCATAGCGCTTTTTACCTGAAGCACAGCCCGAGGCAGGGCCTTTTCTACCAAAATTTACGTTTTTTCCGTACGCGGCGGGACCTCTTTTTTTCATGGACGGCTGCGCTGGAACAAATCCGTGAGCCGGGCGAATCGCTATACTGCTACGCCATGAGCTCCCCGCGCCCTTCTCTTGACGCCGCATCCTGGCCCAGACGCCTGGGCCTGTGCCTGTTGCTGCTGGCGCTCATGCTGCGCGGCGTGGTGCCCGCGGGCTACATGCCCAGGCAGACCGAGCAGGGCTACGCCCTGACCTTCTGCCTGCCGGCCGGCCAGACCCTGTCTCCCGAGGCGGCCCGGCAATGGACCGCCCTGATGGGCGAAGAGCCCGTCCAGCACCAGGACGAGGCCACCACCAGCGCCACCTGCCCATTCGCCATGATGCTGCAGGCGGCCCTGAGCCCCGCTCCGCTCGCCGCCCTGCCTCCCCTGCACAGCGGCCGTTTCCGGCCTCTGCTGCTGCCGGTCCTGGAACCGATCCCGGACCAGGCCTTCATCCGCGGCCCGCCCGTGGGCCAGCGCGCCCCGCCTTCTCTTCTTCCTGCCTGACTTCCCGCGCCCGGCTCACGCCGCGCGCCCTTTCTATTCGACGCCCCTGCCTTGCGAACCGGTCGCAGGGAGACCGGCGTCCCCTGGAATTCCATCATGAAGAATACATTTGCACCCGGCCTGATCAGCGCCGGCGTCCTGGCCTGCCTGTTCCATCCCGCCGCCGCCCAGACCCCGCCCGTCGAACAGCTGAGCCCCATCGTCGTCACCGGCGTGGCGCCCGAATCACCACTGCTGTTCAGCACCAATCCCAAGCTGCCGCGCCTGCCCTTGCCCGCCAGCGACGGCGCAGACTACCTGAAGACCATCCCCGGCTTCACCGCCATACGCAACGGCGGCAGCAACGGCGATCCCGTGCTGCGCGGCATGTTCGGCTCGCGCCTGGCCATCCTGGCCAACGGCAGCGCCATGCCCGGCGCCTGCCCGGCCCGGATGGACGCCCCGACCTCCTACATTTCTCCGCAATCCTTCGACGAGCTGACCATCATCAAGGGCCCGCAAAGCGTGCGCTGGGGACCGGGCGCCTCCGCCGGCACCGTGCGCTTCGAGCGCAAGCCGCCCGCTTTCACGGAACCGGACGCCACGCTGGAAGCCAGCCTGCTGGGCGGCTCCTGGGGCCGCCATGCCGGTGCGGCGGACTTTGCGGCCGGCAATGCATCCTACTACACGCGCCTGACCGTCAACCGGGACCGGGCGCAGGACTATAGCGACGGCGACGGCAAACGCGTGCCCTCGCGCTGGAAAAAATGGAATGCGGACGTCTCGGTTGGCCTGACGCCCGACCCGGACACGCTGCTGGAGCTGAGCGCTGGAACCGGCGATGGCTACGCCCGCTACGCCGGGCGCGGCATGGACGGCACGCGCTTCAAGCGCGAGAGCCTGGGCATGCGCTTCAAGAAAGACATGGACCAGGGCCTGCTGCGCAATGTCGAAGCCCAGCTCTACTACAACTACGCCGATCACGTCATGGACAACCATGAGCTGCGCCCCTTCAAGCCGGGCGGCGGCATGTCCATGCCCATGGCGTCCAACATGGACAGGCTGACCTGGGGCGCGCGCCTCAGCGCGGACTGGACGCTGCGCGAAAAACTGACCCTGACCACCGGCCTGGACCTGCAGCGCAGCCGCCACCGCAAGCGCAGCGCCATGGGACGCCAGGACTATCGCGACCAGCCGTGGATCAAGGATGCGGAGTTCGACAATCTGGGCGTGTTCACGGAAGCCCGCTGGGAGCTGGCCGACGGCTACCGCCTGGCGGGCGGCGCGCGGCTGGACCGGGCAGGAGCCAAGGACCTGCGCCCTACCCTGGGCAGCGGCATGATGAACATGCCCAACCCCGGCGCCGGCGTGCGCCGGCGCGAGGCCCTGCCCAGCGGTTTTCTGCGCCTGGAACACGATCTGAAATCCATGCCGCTGAGTCTGTATGCCGGTCTGGGCCATGTGCAGCGCATGCCGGACTACTGGGAGCTGATTTCCCCCCAGCGCGGCCCGCAGGGCAGCGCCAGCGCCTTCCTGGGCGTGCGGCCTGAAAAGACCACTCAGCTGGACATAGGCGCGCAGTACAAGGGCGAGACCCTGTCGGCCTGGGCCTCAGCCTATGCCGGCCATATTCAGGACTACATCCTGTTCGACTACCCATCCGGCGGCATGATGGGCGCCGGCGCCCAGGCACGCAATGTGCAGGCCCGCATCATGGGTGCGGAACTGGGCGCGGACGTTCAGGTCGGCCGGGACTGGAAGCTGGGCGCCGCCCTGGCCTACGCCTGGGGCCGCAACCGCAGCGACGGCCGCCCCCTGCCGCAGATGCCGCCGCTGGACCTGCGCCTGAACGCCGATTACACGGGCGGCGCCTGGTCGGCAGGCGGCGTCTGGCGCCTGGTGGCCGCCCAGAACCGCTACGCGAGCGGCCAGGGCAATGTGGTGGGGTATGACTTCGGGCCGACCGGCGGTTTCGGCACCGTGTCCCTGTATGGAGGCTACAAGGTCAACCGACATCTGGCATTGACGGCGGGCGTGGACAATGTGTTCGACAAGACTTACAGCGAACACCTGAACCTGGCCGGCAACAGCGGATTCGGCTACGCCGCGGCGACCCGCTTCAACGATCCGGGGCGCACGGTCTGGCTGAAGGCGGCCCTGTCGTTCTAAGGCCGGCTGCACCGGGCGGGACATCCGCCCCGCGCGGGCAAAAAAAGGTTCTTCGAGGTATTCCGAGGACTGAATTGCCAAGTCGATGCCGAACCGGTTTTTTGAAGACGCCGTTCAAGGCGCAGAAAGAGCGGACAGGGCTGATGGCTTGCCGGCGCGGCGCGCCCCGGCCTGCTTCTCGAGAATCCGAGGTTCTTTCCGCTTGGCCCAAACGGCTCGCCAAACACGGAGGAATCCCCGGAATTCTTCGAAAAGCCAAAAAAAAGGGACACCCTTGCTGGTGTCCCGTAAACATCCGCTTCAAAAGGGAGGGGAAGAGGAGAAGCCGAAGCGGACGACATATGCTGGATTGCGTAGGTGGCAATAATCAGCACATGTATTGTTTAGTCCGCCGTGAGGAGCTTAAGTTCTTCGATTTCCCGAAAAAGATGTAACTGTTTGAGTCTTAAACCGATCCGGCCAGGGCCAGGCGCAGCTTCTTGAATGCGGCGGACTCGATCTGGCGGATACGCTCGGCCGACACGCCGAATTCGGCGGCCAGTTCGTGCAGCGTGGCGCCGCCCTCATCCTGCAGCCAGCGGGCGCGCACGATGCGTTGGGAACGTTCGTCCAGCGCGGCTATGGCTTCCTCCAGGCCGCTGCCTTCCAGCATGTCCTGGGCGCGACGCTCCAGCACCTGCGAAGGTTCCTCGTGGCCGTCGTCGGACAGGTAGGAAATGGGCGCAAAGCTCTCGTCGTCGTCGCTGGGCGCTTCCAGCGCCAGGTCGTGGCCCGACAGGCGCACTTCCATTTCGCTGACATCCTGCGGACGCACGTCCAGTTCGCGGGCGATCTCGTCCACCTGTGCCGAGTCCAGCGTCTGGCCGTCGGGCCGCATGCGGCGCAGGTTGAAGAACAGCTTGCGCTGGGCCTTGGTGGTGGCGACCTTGACCATGCGCCAGTTGCGCACCACGTATTCGTGGATTTCGGCCTTGATCCAGTGCACGGCGAAAGACACCAGGCGGACCCCGCGATCGGGATCGAAGCGCTTGACGGCTTTCATCAGGCCCACATTGCCTTCCTGGATCAGGTCGGCGTGCGGCAGGCCATAGCCCAGGTACTGGCGCGAAATGGAAACCACCAGGCGCAGGTGCGACATGATCAGTTCACGGGCCGCGTCCAGGTCCCCCTTGTCGCGCAGGCGCTGGCCCAGTTCTGTCTCGCGCTCGGCGCTGAGCAGCGGCAGGCGGTTGACGGCGGAAATATACGCTTCAATGGTACCCAGGGCGCCTGGATTGGAGACCGAAGCGACGAGTTCATTACCAGACGCCAGGGCCAAAGCGTTCGCTTGTTGTGTCATGGAAAATCCTTCAAAAGTCGGCCGGCGGGAACAAGAAGCTCAAACACGCACCGGACGAAACGTATATCGATGTTGATCTCAGTTTAGCACTCTGGCGTGGGGAGTGCTAAAAAATTGCAATACAGGATTAGGAGCCCCTCAGCAAGAAAAAGTTCCAGCCTGATGACAAAAAACAACCCGTCTACGGCACGCCCCGGCGCGGGCAGGAAATAAAAAACAGGCAGGGCAAGCCCTGCCTGTCTGCAGCTTAGCGCCCTTACAAAACAAAAACATGACAGGGCGCTACGCCATCCTTCACATCCTCACAGCCGTTCAGCGTGAAAGCGCATATGGTCCTGGATGAAGGTGGAAATGAAGTAATAACCATGGTCGTACCCTTCGTGGCGGCGCAGCGTGAGCGGCTGTTCAGCCCGCTCGCACGCCTGCTCGAAGGCTTCGGGGTACAGTTGCTCGGCCAGGAAGCCGTCGCTCAGGCCCTGATCCACCAGGATGCCGGCGGGATATGGCGCGCTGGCTTCCGCCATCAGCACGCTGGCATCATGCGCCTCCCAGGCCTGGCGGTTCTGTCCCAGATAGGCGCCAAAGGCTTTTTCTCCCCAGGGGCAGCGAGTGGGCGCGGCGATGGGCGCGAAAGCGGATACGGAGCGGTACTGGCCCGGGTGCCGCAAGGCCAGCGTCAGGGCGCCATGCCCGCCCATGGAATGGCCGAAGATGCCGGCGCGCGCCGCATCGCCGGGCAGCACCGTGGTCGCCAGCTCGAACAGCTCGCGCGCCACATAGCTCTCCATGCGATAGTGCGTGCTCCAGCCCGGCTCGGTGGCGTCCAGGTAGAAGCCCGCCCCTGTTCCCAGGTCCCAGCCCTCGTCTTCCCCGGGCACGCCCGCGCCGCGCGGGCTGGTGTCCGGCGCCACCAGCATGATGCCGTGCTCGGCGGCGTAGCGCTGCGCGCCGGCCTTGATCATGAACGTTTCTTCCGTGCAGGTCAGGCCCGCCAGGAAGAACAGCACGGGCACGCGGCCCTGGCCCACTGCCTGCTCCAGGCTCGCCGCCCCCTTGTGCGCCTTGGCCTGCAGCTGCGGCGGCAGATAAACGGAGAAGCGCATGGGCAGGCCGATCGCCTGCGACGCGTGTTGGTAATAGCGCTGCCAGCCATCGAAGCAGCGGTGTTCGTTCAACAGTTCCAGTTCCTGTGTCATAGCCCTCTCTTGGTAGGATGTCGTCTCCGGCTTTCCGCCTGGGCGGCGCAAGCGCGCAGCCAGACGGCGCCAAGCCATAATGTATAGAGCTATCGGCTCAAAGGCCAGCAGCCCGGGCTTTTTCGCCTAGATGAGGAACGCCGCCGGCCCCGCGTATCCTCGTCGCGAACGGCAAGGCCGGCGCGAAGGCGCGCGGTCAATACAAAGACGATTTCCCGGTCAGCAGCACGCCCAGCCGCAGCATGCCATACGCCAGGTAGTCCACCAGGCGGCTCAGCGGCCCCAGGCTGCGGTACTGCTCCGCGGTCACCTGCCTGGAACAATCGCGAATCTCGCGCTCCAGGCGCCGGCGCAGGTCGGCGGAAAAGCCTGCGTCATCGATCAGCACATTGGCTTCGCGGGCCAGCAGCAGGCTGAATGGGTCCAGGTTGGACGAACCCACCATCGAGTAGTCGTCCACGACCGCCACCTTGGCGTGCAGGTAGCTGGCGTTGTATTCGTAGAGCTCGATCCCGTCGTCCAGCAACTGGCCGTACATGTAGCGGCAGGCCCGATACTGCAGGAAGTACTCGGCGTGGCCCTGCAGCAGCAGCCGCACCCGTATCCCGCGCGCCGCGGTCTTTTCCAGCTGGCGGCGCAGCTTGCGGCCGGGGAAGAAGTAGGCATTGGCCAGGATCACGTCCTGGCGGGCGGTCGCGAGCAGGTGCAGATAGGCTTTCTCGATCTGCTGACGGTATCGCACATTGTCGCGCAGCAGCAAAGTGGCGCGCAGTCCCTTTTCCGCCAATGGGTGCTGGCGCATCCAGTTCCGGCGCCGCTGCTGCCGGAGCCGCCACTGCAAGAAGCGCTGGGTGAAGCTCTCCCAATCGTCTCGCCGGCGCCAGGCCATGCGCAGCCACAAGGCCTGCTGCGCACGCACCATGTCGTCCACGATGGGTCCCTCGCAGCGCACCGCGAAATCAAAGCGCGGATTGGTCCGCCCGTCCAGCAAGGGAACGTCGTCGAAATCGTCCAGGATATTGATGCCGCCCACGAAACCGATGCGCTCGTCCACCACGAGCACCTTGCGATGCAGGCGGCGCAGACGGCGCAAGGACAGGCGCGGTTCGCGCCAGCCGCGCGGCTTGGGTCTGTAGATGCGGTAGCGGGCGCGCATGGCGCGCAATTGCTCGGCTATCTGCAGGGCATGGCGATCGCTGCCGAAGCCGTCGATCACCACGCGCACGCGCACGCCCCGGGCGCTGGCCTCGCGCAAAGCCTCCAGCACGCTGTGCCCGCTGTCATCCAGGTTGAAGATGTAGGTTTCCAGATGGATGCTGTGCTGCGCCTGGGCAATAGCCCGGCAGATGGCCGGGAAGAAATCCTGGCCATTCTGCAGCAGGGTGATCCGGTTGCCGTCGTGCCAGACGGGGTCGCGCTTGAGGCGAGGCATGGCGGTGATCGGCCTGGCAGTTGCGCCGTCAGACGGACGGGCCCGTCAGGGCAGCTCCAGTTCGGTCAGGATGGGCGCGTGGTCCGAAAGCTGCTTCCACGGATCGCCGACCAGCACGCGGGCATTGCGCACGGCAAAGCCCCGCTGGTAGACGCGGTCCAGGCGCAGCCAGGGAAATACCGCGGGGAAGGTGCGCGGCGGCGGCGTCATGCGGGCCGCGCCATTGACGCCGAGCTGGATGCTCCCGGCGGGCGGCTGGATGACGCCCTGGCGCAAAGTGCGCAGCCAGCTGATGGGCCGGCGCAAGCGGAAACGGTGATCCACCTGGCCCTGGGGGGAAAAGGAAAAGACTTCGTACAGCTTGAGCTGCTGCACGAAGATGGGCGCCAGGCGGTTGTTCCAGTCGTTGAAGTCCCCGGCGATGAGCAAGGGTTCGTCCGCCGGCACGATGCGCTTGATGCGGTCCAGCAGAGCCTGGATCTGGCGCACGCGGCCGTTGTTGAACAGGCCCAGGTGCACCACGATGCAATGCACGGGCCGGCCGTCGACCTGGATGACCGCATGCAGCAGGCCGCGCTGCTCCAGACGATGGTCCGAGATGTCCTGGTTTTCGTACTGCAGGATGGGAAAGCGCGACAGCAGCGCATTGCCGTGGTCGGTGTGCTGGCGCACCAC
The DNA here is from genome assembly GCA_023425645.1 of Pseudomonadota bacterium. Classification (GTDB taxonomy): domain Bacteria; phylum Pseudomonadota; class Gammaproteobacteria; order Burkholderiales; family Burkholderiaceae_B; genus Alcaligenes. Next base: position 42,824 of record JAFACG010000002.1, on the reverse strand, counting down.
GTTGCAGCCATAGGCCGTATGCATGCGCAGCGCCGCCGCCAGGGATTCGTGCTGCGCGTCCAGGCTGCCCTGCAGCTGGTTGCGGCCCTGCACTTCCTGCAGGAAAAGCAAGTCGGGGGACAGGCCGTAGAGCCCCAGGCGCAGGTCTGCCAGAGACTCGCGCTTGCCGGAGGCTGACCGGCCCTTGTGGATGTTGTAGCTGACTACCCGTATCACCGACACGTCGTCCCCCTACATAGGCTTACTTGTTTTCGACAGCTCGCAGGCGGATGTGCAGCTCGCGCAGCTGTTTCTCGTCCACGGCCGACGGCGCCTGGGTCAGCAGGCACTGGGCGCGCTGCGTCTTGGGGAAGGCGATGACGTCGCGGATGGAGTCGGCGCCGGCCATCATGGTGACCAGACGATCCAGGCCCAGGGCCAGGCCGCCATGAGGCGGCGCGCCATACTGCAGCGCGTCCAGCAGGAAGCCGAACTTGAGCTGCGCTTCCTCGGCGTCGATCTTCAGGGCGCGGAACACCTTGCTCTGCACATCGGCGCGGTGGATACGGACCGAGCCGCCGCCGATTTCCCAACCGTTCAGCACCATGTCGTAGGCCTTGGCGAAAGCCTTGCCCGGATCGGTCTCGAGCAGGTCCTCGTGGCCGTCCTTGGGGCTGGTGAAGGGATGGTGCGCGGCGGTGTAGCGGTTTTCTTCCTCGTCGTATTCGAACATGGGGAAGTCCACCACCCACAGCGGCTTCCAGCCGTTCTCGACCAGGCCATGCTCCTTGCCGAAATCGCTGTGGCCGATCTTGATGCGCAGCGCGCCGATGGCGTCGTTGACCACCTTGGTCTTGTCCGCGCCGAAGAAGATCAGGTCGCCGTCCTGGGCGCCGGTGCGCGCGATCAGCTGCTTGAGCGCATCCACGTGGATGTTCTTGACGATGGGCGACTGCAGGCCTTCGGGAATGGAGGCGGCGTCGTTGACCTTGATGTAGGCCAGGCCCTTGGCCCCGTAGATGCCCACGAACTTGGTGTAGGCGTCGATTTCGCTGCGGGGCATGGCGCCGCCGCCGGGCACGCGCAGGGCGACCACGCGGCAGGCCGGATCATTGGCGGGCGCGGAGAACACCTTGAAGTCCACATCGCGCATCAGGTCGGCCACGTCCACGAATTCCAGCTTGACGCGCAGGTCGGGCTTGTCCGAACCGAAGCGCTGCATGGCTTCGGTCCAGCTCATGGTGGGGAAAGGCTGGGGCAGCTCGACCTGCTGCACCTTCTGGAAGATGTGGCGCACCATGCCTTCGAAGATCGCGCGGATCTCGACTTCGTTCAGGAAGGAGGTCTCGCAGTCGATCTGGGTGAATTCAGGCTGGCGGTCGGCGCGCAGGTCCTCGTCGCGGAAGCACTTGGTGATCTGGTAGTAGCGGTCAAAGCCCGACACCATCAGCATCTGCTTGAACAGCTGAGGGGACTGCGGCAGGGCGAAGAACTGGCCGGCGTTCACGCGCGACGGAACCAGGTAGTCGCGGGCGCCTTCGGGCGTGCTCTTGGTGAGCATGGGAGTTTCGATGTCGATGAAGCCCAGCTCGTCCAGGAACTTGCGCGCTTCCATGGTGACCTTGTAGCGCAGCATCAGGTTGTTCTGCATCTGCGGGCGGCGCAGGTCCAGCACGCGATGCGTCAGGCGCGTGGTCTCGGACAGGTTGTCGTCATCCAGCTGGAAGGGAGGCGTCACCGAGGCGTTCAGGATCTCGATCTCGTCGCAGATGATTTCGATCTCGCCCGAGCGCAGGTCGGGGTTGACGGTGCCTTCGGGACGGGCCTGGACGCGACCGGTGATGCGCAGGCAATATTCATTGCGGATGCGTTCGGCGATTTCGAAGGCTTGCACGTTGTCGGGATTGACCACCACCTGGGCCAGGCCGGCACGGTCGCGCAGATCGATGAAAATCACACCCCCGTGGTCGCGGCGACGATGTACCCAGCCAAACAAATTGACCGTCTGGCCCAGGTATTCTTTGGAAACCTCGCCGGTATAACACGTACGCATCTAGGATGACTCCGAAATAGTAGTAAGACTGCAAATTGGAAAGTTCAGGCCCCGGTCAGCGGCGGCGCCCCGTCGGGGCCGCCCGGCTGGTCCAGGGCCGCGGGCAGGGAGGCAGGCTCGGGAGGCACCACCACGCCCATGGAAACAATGTATTTAAGCGCGGCGTCCACCGTCATGTCGAGCTTGCGCACGTCCGCACGCGGCATCATCAGGAAAAAACCCGATGTGGGGTTGGGCGTGGTGGGAACATAGACGCTGACGAAGTCGCCCTCCAGCATCCGGGCCACTTCGCCGCCCGGCGCTCCGGTCAGGAAGGCGATGGTCCAGGAGCCGGCCCGGGGATACTGCACCAGGACCGCTTCGCGAAACGCCTGGCCGTCCGGCGCGAGCACGGTGTCGCTGACTTGCTTGACCGAATTATAAATCGAACGCACCAATGGGATGCGTCCGAGCAGCAATTCCCAGCGATCCACCACGGCGCGGCCCAGGTAGTTGGCCGCCAGCAGACCGGTGCCGAACAGCACCGCCAGCACCAGCAGGATGCGAAAGCCGGGAATGCGCAGGCCGAACAGGGCCTGCGAGGACAGGAACTCCGGCACGACGCTTTCAAGCGTTTCGATCAGCAGGGTGATCACCCAGACGGTGATGACCAGGGGTACCCAGATCAGCAGGCCTGTGACGAAGTAGCGCTTGAAGGGACGCATGCCGGAGACGCGATCACGTGGAGGTGGAAGACGACGAAGAACCGCTGTCGGAAGGCTTGCTGCCGCCCTGGTTGCGGAAGTCCGTGACGTACCAGCCCGAACCCTTGAGCTGGAACCCTGCCGCCGTCACCTGTTTGCCAAAGGTAGGCTGGCCGCATTCGGGACAGACTTCCAGGACAGGATCCGACATTTTCTGCAGTACGTCTTTTTCGTATTGGCACGCGCTGCATTTGTACGAGTAAATAGGCACGACTCAATCCTAACAAAAAGCCGAAACAAACTTTGAAATGAAAAACGCTGGCCTGATCCGCAAGGAACAGGCCAGGGGCGCTTCTGCCGTGATTTTAGCCCTTTTGGCCGTCAGTGGCACTGATCATCGGCCAGAACGGGGCCTGGGCGCAACGGGCCGAAGGGGCGCCGGCCTTCGAGCTTCCCGGCCGGCGCCGCCGGCGCGCTCAGACCGGCAGCAGGAACATGGCGGCCGCCACCAGCGTGGGGACGGCGGCGCTGGCCAGCAGGCGCAACGGGGAAATGGAACCGTCCGGGAAATTGCCCTTCAGGATGGAGAAGCCGGCCGGATTGGGCGCGTTGGCGATGACCGTCAGGCCTCCGCCCGTGACCGCGCCGGCCACCAGCATGTAGCGCCACACCTCGCTGGTGCCTTCCACCAGCGAGCCCAGGTAGGTCAGGGCCGCATTGTCGGTCACCGCGGTCAGCGCCGTGGCGCCCCAGAACAGCACCGTGGGCGACAGGCCGCCCAGCAGGTCCTGCAGCCACCACTTCTGCAGGCCGCCCAGCACCACCAGCCCGGCCAGGAAGAAGCCGACCATCAGGCCTTCGCGCACCAGCAGGGGATTCTGGTAATGCTGGTAGGAGTGGGCATAGCCGATGAACAGCATCAGCAGGGCCATGAACACGATGGGATGGTGGGCGCCCAGCACGATGGCCACCAGAAAGGCCACGTGGATGGCCATGACGGTGAAAGGCACGGGAAGCTGGCTCTGCCTGGTTTCCTCCATGCCCTCCCCCATTTCCAGCAGCGCCTTGCGGCACAGCAGCGTGGCCAGGCCCGCATTGATGACCACCGCCAGCACGGCGCGCCAGCCGAAATGCGTGGCCATGTAGGCCGTGTCCCAGCCGAAGGTGTTGGCCACCATCAGGACGGGCGGCGCTGCGTAGGCCGTCAGCACGCCGCCGATGGACACATTCACGAACAGCACGCCCACCGTCAGGTACTTGAAGCCGGCGCGGCCCTGGTGGCGGAAATAGGCCTTGCGCAGCAGCAGCGCGGCCAGCGTCATGGCGGCCGGCTCGGTGATCAAGGAGCCCGAAAGCGGCACCACGGACATGGTGATCAGGTACATGGACACCTTGTCCGGCATGGGCAGGGCGCGCGCCAGCAGGGCCACGGTCTTGTTGACCAGCTCCAGGATGGGGCGGCTGGCGGCGACCACCATGATGGCGAACACGAACATGGGCTCGGTGAAGTTGCGCCCTTCCAGGTACTGGATGGCCGAATCCAGGTCGATGAACACCGCCATGTAGGCCACCAGCACACAGGCCCAGACGCCGAAGACGGCCTCGACCTCGGAGAGCATGTGCCAGAGCCCGGCGTGACTGCCTCCCTTATTGGCCAGGCGCGCGAAGACGGGGACGGAGAAGGTGTGGATGATTGCGATGGCGAACAGCGCCGTTGCAACGATCTCGAGTGGAGTAGCCATTCCTCAAACCTTTATAGCATTATTGAAATCGGTCGGATCCGCATCAGGCCAGGCTTACGGTGCCGGCCAGGGCTGCCGCCACCAGCAGCACGCCCACCCAGATGTTGGCGCGGAACAGGCGCAGGCCCCGTTCGGGATAGCGCACGTCGAAATGCCGCATCTGCCAGGTCAGGTGCGCGGCGATGACCGCCATGACCACGTAGTACAGAAGGCGCTCGTTCAGCAGGTAGCCGCCCGCCAGCCAGCAGACCATGCCGGCGATGTAGAAGCCGCTGATCCAGGCCTTGCCGGCCTCGCGAAAACGCAGCGCCGTGGAGTGCAGGCCCAGCTTGGTGTCGTCCGCCACGTCGATGTAGGCGTAGATGGAGTCGTAGCCCACCTGCCAGAGGATGGCGCCCACCCACATCAGCACGGCGCCGACCGGCACGATGTTCTGCGTGTCGGACCAGGCCATCAGCATGCCCCAGTTGAAGCAGATGCCCAGCACCACCTGCGGCCAGTACGTGAAGCGCTTGCACAGGGGGTAGATCATGACGATGGGAAACAGCGCCAGCGCCAGCCAGCGGCTGTATTCATTGATGGCCAGCAGCAGCAAGGCGCAGACCGCGATCTGGGCCAGCACGAAGATGACGGCCTGGCGCATGGTGATCTGGCCGCTGGTCAGGGGCCGGAAGCGCGTGCGCTCGACCTGGTGATCGAAATTGCGGTCGGCCATGTCGTTGAAGCAGCAGCCTATGCCGCGCATCAGCAGGGCCCCCAGGGAGAACACCACCAGGCGCCAGAGCGTGGGCAGGCCGTCGGCCGCCTGCACCAGGGCGGCGATGGCCGGCAGCAGGGTCAGCCAGGTGCCTACCGGCCTGTCCAGCCGGCACAGGCGCGCATACGGGCCCCAGGACGCGGGCAGATGGCGCGCGACCCAGTCGTCCGCGGGGCGCATGTCGGAAAGATCGGGACGCCGGGAGGTATCGGAAGCGGGTGGAGGTGTCATGACGGCAAAATCTGGATCCGCGGCGCCTGGCCGCGGGCTGAAAACAGGCATACCCTCCGCTGGGAGGGTATGCCATGGATTCGGACTACAGACCGGGGCAAGCAGGGCCGTCCCCGGCGGACGACGGCGCTGATGGGCGCGCCAGGGGCATCGGACCGGACGCGGGGCGAATGGCGCCGGTGCATGGCGCGGCGATCAGGCTTCTTTGATGAGTTTACCCAAGATGGCAATGCCCTCGCGAATTTTTTCCTCCGGCACCGTGGCGAAGCTCAGGCGCAGCGTGTTGCGCTTGACGTCGGCGCCGGCATAGAAGGGTTCGCCGGGCACGAAGGCCACCAGGTTCTCGATGGCTTTCTGCAGCAGCACGGTGGCGTCGATGTGTTCGGGCAGGGTCACCCAGATGAACATGCCGCCCTCGGGGCGGGTCCACTTGGCGCTGGCGGGGAAATGCTGCGCCATGGCGTCCAGCATGTAGCCGCACTGCTTCTGGTACAGGTCGCGCACCGTGGGCAGGTGCTGGTCCAGGAAGCCGGTGCGCACGGCCTCGTAGACAGCCATCTGCGTCAGCGTGGAAGTATGCAGGTCGGTCGCCTGCTTGATCTGCACCAGCTTGTCGATGATCTTGCGCGGGGCGACGATGTAGCCCAGGCGCAGGCCGGGCGCCAGCACCTTGGAAAACGTGCCCAGGCGCACCACCGTGGCGCCTGCCTTGCGGCCCAGGGCCAGCAGGCTGGGCAGACGCTCGCCGGCGTAGCGCAGCTCGCCGTAGGGGTCGTCCTCGACGATGGGGATGCGGGCGGCCGCGCAACGCTCCACCAGGTCCTGGCGGCGCTCCAGAGGCAGGCGCAGGCCGGTCGGGTTCTGGAAGTTGGGCAGCGCATACAGCAGGCGCGCGCCGGCGGCCTCGGGCGAGGATACGTATTCGGGCAGCATGCCCTGCTCGTCCGTGGGAATGGCGGTGTAGGACGGCTCATACAGCGAGAAGGCCTGCAGGGCGCCCAGGTAGGTGGGGGATTCGACCAGCACCTTGCTGCCTTCGTCGATGAACAGCTTGCCCAGCATGTCCAGCGCCTGCTGCGAGCCGTTCACCAGCAGGACCTCGTCCGGGCTGACGGTATCGCCCTCGGCCGTCATCTGGTCGGCCAGCCACTGGCGCAGCGGCAGGTGCCCTTCCGTGGTGGCGTACTGCAATGCAACCCGTCCCTGCTCGCTCAGCACCTTGTCGAACGCGCGATGAATTTCCTCGACGGGAAAGCCGACCGGCGTAGGCAGACCACCCGCAAAAGAGATGATCTCGGGGCGCGAGGTGACCTTGAGAATTTCACGAATCGCGGAGCCGGTCAGTTTCTGGGCGCGTTGGGAAAAGGTAAAAGGCTGGGATAGGGAATCCATGATGCGGAACAGTCCTGAATAAGAACAATTGAAACTTCACATACAAACTTTAGGTTTGTAGATTACCGCAGGATGCGCGGCCGGGCCGTCATCCTGCACCATTTGGCGCAACGCGGCGCTAATTTGCAACATTTTGACGCGTCTCCTGGACCGCAGGTATGGCTGGCTGGCGCGATGCAGGCGACGGTATCGCTGCGGGTGCAGATGCGGTTCACATCCTGGCGTCAGCCCGGACCGGGCCGGGTTGGCGTGAGGGGAATGGCAGCCGGCAAGGACGGGCGGGATCGCGCGGCCGGAGCAAGGCTGCCTGCCATGGTCATTATTAGCGTGCTTGCTCTACCTTGCCACCAAGCCGCCGCCAACGCAAGAGCCATGCGGCTCCAGCCTCGGGATTTACCCTGAAAACAGGCTCCTGGCGCCCGCCTGCGATTGTGGCCGAGGCAGGATTGCAGGTATTGTATATACAATTATTGCAACAAGGAGCCCGCCCGCCATGAGCCTCTCCCCTCCCGCCTGCCGCGTGAGCGTGCTGGAAGTGGACAGCCTGCCCGAACAAGCCTGGAAGAACGGCGGCGGCGCCACCCGCGAACTCCTCTGCCATCCGCCTTGCGCCGGCTTCGAGGATTTCGACTGGCGCATCAGCATCGCCCGGGTCGCACAGCCGGGCGACTTTTCTCGTTTTCCGGGAGTGGACCGGCACATCATGCTGATCGAGGGTGCCAGCATGCCCCTGACGGACAAGGAGCGCGGCAGCACCCATGTGCTGCGGCCGTTCGAGCCCCATGCCTTCGCGGGCGAGGCGGCCATCGCCAGCATCCTGCCCCACGGGCCTACCCGGGACTTCAACCTGATGCTGCGCCGCGGGCGCGCCCAGGGAGGGTTGCGCGCCTGGCAAGGCCTGGCCGCGCCGGCAGCCCTGGCCGCCGGCTTTCATCTGCTGTACGTCGCGCAGGGCGCCTATCACGCCAGCCTGGACGGGCAGGCCTGGCCGCTGGCCGCCGGGCAGGCCCTGGTCATGACCTGCCCGGCCGGCGCCAGTCTGCAATGGCTGGCCGGCGGCCAGCCGGGCGTCCTGGTGCATGCATTCATCGCTTCTTCCAAGGATTGACGACTCATGAGCTACACGCTTTGGACCAATCTGCGCCTGGCGCCTGGCGCCGATCCCGCGCATGCCGTCGAGGACGCCTGCCTGGTCGAGCAGGACGGGCGCATTGCCTGGCTGGGACCGCGCGCGCACTTGCCGGCCCAGTGGAGCGGGCCCGACCAGGAGCACGAGTTGGGCGGACGCTGGGTCACGCCGGGCCTGATCGACTGCCATACCCATCTGGTCTATGGCGGCAACCGGGCGGAAGAATTCGCGCTGCGGCTGGCCGGGGCCTCCTACGAGGAAATCGCCCGCCAGGGCGGCGGCATCGTGTCCTCCGTGCGCGCCACGCGTGCGCTGGATGACGAAACGCTGCTGGCGCAATCGCTGCGCCGCCTGGACGCCCTGCTGGACGAGGGCGTCACCGCCATCGAGATCAAGTCGGGCTATGGCCTGGACCTGGAGAGCGAACGCAAGATGCTGCGGGTGGCGCGCCGGCTGGGCGAATTGCGCCCGGTGACGGTGCGCACCACGTTCCTGGGCGCCCACGCCCTGCCGCCTGAGTACGCGGGCCGTCCCGACGACTATCTGAACCTGGTGTGCGAAGACATGATGCCGGCCCTGGCGGCCGAAGGCCTGATCGATGCCGTGGATGTATTTTGCGAGCGCATCGCCTTCGACCTGCCCCAGTCCGAACGCGTCTTCCAGGCAGCGCGGACCCTGGGCCTGCCGGTCAAGATGCACGCGGAGCAATTGTCGAACCTGGGCGGCAGCGTGCTGGCCAGCCGCTATCGCGCCCTGTCCGCCGATCACCTGGAGTATCTGGACGAAGCCGGCGTGCTGGCCATGAAGCAGGCGGGCACCGTGGCCGTGTTGCTGCCCGGCGCATTCTATTTCCTGCGCGAACGGCAGCTGCCCCCCATCGAGCTGCTGCGCCGGCACGGCGTGCCCATGGCCTTGTCCACGGACAGCAATCCGGGCACCTCGCCCTGCGCTTCGCTGCTGCTGGTGCTGAACATGGCCAGCACGTTGTTCCGCCTGACCGTGCCCGAAGCCCTGGCGGGCGTCACCCGCCACGCCGCCCGCGCCCTGGGCGACCCGGACATCACCGGCGAACTGAAGCCCGGCGCACGCGCCGACTTCGTGGCCTGGGACGTGGATTCCCTGGCCGAACTGGTGTACTGGCTGGGGCTGCCGCGCTGCGCGCTGGTGGTGCGCCATGGCCGCATCAGCCGCGACCTGCGCAAGGGGGCCGCATGACTTTGCCGCAACATCACGACGCCCTGCTGGCCCCCTGGGCGCGCGTAGACGGCCGGTGGCAGGCCAATGTCCTGCTGCGTTGGGACCAGCAGGGCACGCTGACCAGCCTGATTCCGCAGGCCAGCTCCCAGGACATACGCGCCGCCGGCCGGGTTCATGCGGCGCAGGGCGCGGTTCTGCCCGGCATGCCCAACCTGCATTCCCACGCGTTCCAGAGCGCCATGGCGGGCCTGACCGAATTCCGCGGCCAGGGCCAGGACAGCTTCTGGAGCTGGCGCGACCTGATGTACCGCTTCGCAGCGCGCCTGGAGCCGGACCAGCTGCGCGCCATCGCCGAATGGCTGTACATCCAGATGCTCAAGTCCGGCTACACCAGCGTCTGCGAATTCCACTACCTGCACCACCAACGCGACGGCCGGCCCTACAGCCCCGTCACCGAGCTGGCCCAGGGCGTGCTGGAGGCGGCGCACAGCAGCGGCCTGGCCATGACCCTGCTGCCCGTGCTGTACCAGTACAGCAACTTCGGCGCGGCAGCGCCCCGCGACGACCAGAAGCGATTCCTGAACAGCCCGGCCCAATTACTGCACCTGCTGGAATCCCTGCAAGGCAGTCACCCAGCCGGCCTGAACCGTCGCTATGGCGTAGCGCCCCACTCCCTGCGCGCGGTTACAGTGGAATCGCTGGATACTTTGCTGCGCGGCCTGCCCCAAGCCGGGCCCATCCACATCCACATCGCTGAGCAGACCGCCGAGGTGCAGGCCTGCCAGGAACGCCATGGCTGCGGGCCTGTCGCCTACCTGTACGACAACTTCGAGGTCGACGAGCGCTGGTGCCTGGTGCATGCGACCCACATCGACGAACAGGAGCGCCGGCGCATCGCCCGCAGCGGCGCCGTGGCCGGCCTGTGCCTGAGCACCGAAGCCAACCTGGGGGACGGACTGTTCCCCGCCGCGCCGTTCCTGGCCGAAGGCGGGCGCATCGGCGTGGGCTCGGACAGCCATATCTGCGTGGACTGGCGTGCCGAACTGCGCTTGCTGGAGTACGGCCAGCGCCTGCTGCTGCGCCAGCGCAATGTGCTGAGCTCAGACGCGCAGCCTTTTGTTGCTGACCGGCTTTTCGACGCGGCGACGCGCGGTGGGGCCCAGGCTTCGGGGCGTGCGTCGGGGGAACTGAAAGCCGGCCGTCAAGCCGACCTGATGGTGATAGACCTGGAGCACCCCATCCTGGCGGGACTGGACAGCCGGCACTGGCTCTCCGCCCTGGTCTTCGCCGAGCGGGCGCACTCCAGCCCGATCCGCGATGTCTTCGTCAGCGGCGCGGCCTGCGTGCTGAACGGCCGCCACCCCCGCGAAAAAGCCGCTTTCGCCGCCTATCAACGCGCCATGGCGACGCTGTTGCGCCACGCCTGAGCACCTGTCGAGGTTCCATCATGACCGCCTATACCTTGCAAACGGGCGCCGCCCCGCTGCTGATCTCCATTCCCCACCTGGGCACGACCATTCCCGAGGACCTCCTGGCCGGCATGCACCGCGACACCGCCCTGCGCCTGGACGACACCGACTGGCACCTGGACCGCCTGTACGCCTTCGCACGCCGCATGGGCGCTTCCATCCTGACGCCCTCGCATTCGCGCTACGTGATCGATCTGAACCGTCCGCCTGACGACCGGAACCTGTACCCCGGCAAGAACACCACCGGCCTGCTGCCCCTGGACACCTTCGACGAAGACCCCCTGTACCTGCCGGGTCGCGAACCGGACGACGCCGAGAAGCAGCGCCGCCGCGACCTGTACTGGCGGCCCTACCATGATGCCCTGCAGGGCGAGCTGCAGCGCCTGCGCGGCCGTCACGAACGCGTGCTGCTCTGGGAAGCGCACTCCATCCGCTCCGTGGTGCCGCGCCTGTTCGAAGGCCGCCTGCCCGATTTCAATTTCGGGACGGCCGACGAGGCCAGCGCCCTGCCCGGCCTGGCCCAGGCCCTGGCCGACGAAGCCGCCCGGGCGGGCTACAGCGCCGTGGCGAACGGCCGCTTCAAGGGCGGCTACATCACCCGCCACTACGGCCGGCCCGACCAGGGCATACACGCGGTGCAGCTGGAGCTGGCGCAGATCAACTACATGGACGAGGCCCCGCCCTACGCCTACGACCCGGCGCGCGCCGACAGGCTGGCGCCCGTGCTGGAACGCTGCCTGGAATTGGCGCTGAACACCCTGGCGAAGGATTCCCGCTGAACGTGTCGGGCAGCAAACCATGCATGACCCAGTCCAGCAAGGTGCGGCGCAATCCTTGCGCCGCCTCTCCCGACAGACAATGATTCAGAGTCTGAACAAGCTCGCGCAACTCGTCCAGACTCTGATGGTGATGCAAGCGGAAAATCAGTCCAAGCAAGCTATCCGTCGGCAAGGAGCCGTTCATAAGTTGCTGTTTTTGCTCAATCAGCACATATTCCTGCCTGGGTTGGCAGCGTTTCAACAACAGAGGCGCCGACATGAGAAGATCTAAATGAAAAAGCCGATGCGGAAAATTCCGCATCGGCTTTTTACCTGCCGCTCAGGTAATCAAAAAAGATCAGCCGCCGTATTCGCCAGGCTGTCGTCCAGCACCAAAGCCTTGAGCGCCTCGATGTCCGGGGCCAGGTAACGGTCCTGGTCGTAGAACGGCGCGGCGGCGCGGATGGCGTCCTGGACTTTCTGCAGGCGGGCCGACGTGTTCAGCGGGGCGTGGAAATCGATGCCCTGGGCCGCGCACAGCAGCTCGATGGCGACGATGGCGGCGGTGTTCTGCGCCATGTCCTCCAGGCGGCGGGCCGCAAAGGTCGCCATGCTGACATGGTCCTCCTGGTTGGCGGAGGTCGGCAGGCTGTCCACGCTGGCCGGATGCGCCAGCGACTTGTTTTCCGAAGCCAGTGCCGCAGCCGTGACGTGGGCGATCATGAAGCCCGAATTCAGACCCGCGGACGGCACCAGGAACGGCGGCAGGCCGGAAATGCTGGCGTCGATCAGCAGGGCCACGCGCCGCTCGGCCAGCGCGCCGATCTCGGCGATGGCCAGGGCCAGCGTATCGGCGGCGAAAGCCACCGGCTCGGCATGGAAATTGCCGCCCGAAATGACCTGATCCGGCTGTCCGTCCTTGCCTGGGAACACCAGCGGATTGTCCGTGACGGCATTGGCTTCGGTCAGCAAGGTGCGCTCAGCCTGCTCGATCAGATCCTGCACCGCACCCATGACCTGAGGCTGGCAGCGCAGGCTGTACGGATCCTGCACCTTGGTGTCGTTGTCCACGTGCGACTGCCGGATCCGGCTGCCGGCCAGCAGTTCCCGGTACAGGCGCGCCGCATAGATCTGTCCAGGCTGGCCGCGCACTTCATGGATGCGCGCATCGAATGGCGCGTCGCTGCCCTTGGCGGCGTCCACGCTCAGCGCGCCGGCCAGGATGGCGTTGCGGAACAGGGTATGGGCGCGGAACAGGCCGTTGAGCGCCAGCGCCGTGGACACCTGGGTGCCGTTGATCAACGCCAGCCCCTCCTTGGCCGCCAGCACGATGGGCGTGATGCCCGCGCGCTTGAGCGCCTGGCCCGCGTCCATCCACTCGCCCTGGTAGCGCGCCCGGCCCTGCCCGATCAGGGTCAGCGTCATGTGCGCCAGAGGCGCCAGATCGCCCGAAGCGCCCACCGAGCCCTTGGACGGGATGAAAGGCACGATGCCGGCGTTCAGGATGTCCAGCAAGGTCGTGACCACCTCGGAACGTATGCCGGAAAAGCCGCGCGCCAGGCTGCCGATCTTCAGCGCCAGGATCAGGCGGGCGACCGAGTCGGCCACCGGCTCGCCCACGCCCACGGAGTGCGACAGGATGAGGTTTTCCTGCAGCTGCTCCAGGTCTTCATCGGGAATGCGCTTTTGCGCCAGCTTGCCGAAACCCGTATTGATGCCATAGGCCGGATTGCCTTCACGGATGATCTTCTGCACGATGGCCGAAGACGCGTCCATGGCCTGGATGGCACTGCCCGGCAGGCTCAGCGCGACCTGGTCCTGCCAGATGCGGCGCAGTTGCTCCAGGGTCAGCGCGCCGGGGGAGATCTCGATGGTGTTGCTCATAATGCATCCTGTCCTTTGTTCTTATTTGATCATGGGCAGCTTCAGCCCGAAATCCTTGGCGGTCTTGATGGCCAGATCGTAGCCGGCGTCGGCATGGCGCATCACGCCGCTGCCGCAATCGTTGATCAGCACGCGTTCCAGGCGCGCGGCGGCCTGCTCGCTGCCGTCGGCCACGATGACCATGCCGGCGTGCTGGCTGTAGCCCATGCCCACGCCGCCCCCATGGTGCAGCGACACCCAGCTGGCGCCGCCCGCCGTGTTCAGCAAGGCGTTGAGCAGGGGCCAGTCGGAAACGGCGTCCGTGCCGTCACGCATGCCCTCGGTCTCGCGGTTGGGGCTGGCCACCGAACCCGTGTCCAGATGATCGCGACCGATCACGATGGGAGCTTTCAATTCGCCGTTGCGCACCATTTCATTGAAGGCCAGGCCGGCGCGATGGCGCTCGCCCAGGCCCAGCCAGCAGATGCGCGAGGGCAGGCCCTGGAAGGCGATGCGCTCCTGCGCCATGTCCAGCCAGCGATGCACGTGCCGGTTGTCGGGGAACAGTTCCTTGATCTTGCGGTCCGTCTTGTAGATGTCCTCCGGATCCCCGGACAGGGCCACCCAGCGGAACGGCCCCTTGCCTTCGCAGAACAGCGGGCGGATGTAGGCGGGCACGAAGCCGGGAAAATCGAAGGCGTTCTCCACGCCCTCGTCCTTGGCGACCTGGCGGATGTTGTTGCCATAGTCCACTACCGGAATCCCCATTTCCTGGAATGCCAGCATGGCTTTCACGTGCACGGCGCAGGACCGCGCCGCCTCGCGCTGCAGGCGCGCATGCTGAGTGACGTCGGCCTGGGCGGCCAGCCATTGTTCCACCGTCCAGCCCGAGGGCAGATAGCCATGGACCAGATCGTGCGCCGAGGTCTGGTCGGTGACCAGGTCGGGGCGCAGGCCGCCCGCCCGGGCGCGCCGCGCCAACTCGGGCAGGATGTCGGCCGCATTGCCCAACAGGCCGATGGATACCGCTTGCTTGGCGGCGGTGTGCTGGCGGATCAGTTCCAGGGCATGGTCCAGGTCGCGCGCCTGCTTGTCCAGATAACGGGTCTTCAGGCGGAAGTCTATGCTGCTCTGCTTGCATTCGATGTTCAGCGATACGGCGCCTGCAAAGGTGGCGGCCAGCGGCTGGGCGCCGCCCATGCCGCCCAGGCCCGCGGTCAGGATCCAGCGCCCTGCCAGCGACCCGCCGTAATGCTGGCGGCCGGCTTCGGCAAAGGTCTCGTAGGTCCCCTGCACGATGCCCTGGCTGCCGATGTAGATCCAGCTGCCGGCGGTCATCTGGCCGTACATGAACAGGCCCGCCTGGTCCAGTTCATTGAATTTTTCCCAGGTGGCCCATTTGGGCACCAGGTTGGAGTTGGCCAGCAGCACGCGCGGCGCATCGCTGTGCGTGCGGAACACGCCCACGGGCTTGCCGGACTGGATCAACAGGGTTTCATCCTCTTCCAATTCGCGCAGGCTGGCCAGGATCTGGTCATAGCAGTCCCAGTTGCGCGCAGCTCGCCCTATGCCGCCGTACACGACCAGATGCTGCGGATTTTCCGCCACGGCCGGGTCCAGGTTGTTCTGGATCATGCGATAGGCCGCTTCCGCCACCCAGTTCTTGCAGCTGCGCTGCGTCCCGGTGGGCGCGTGGATCTCCCGGCTGGCGTCAAAACGGGGGTCCCCGCTAGGCGCGGCGGCGTTATCTTTCGGCATGGTGCTCTCCTCCATCTCGGTGTCTCTCTGAACGCGTTGGGTGTCTGAATGGGGCAAAACTGGCGACGCCTCGCAGAGCGCCGACAAAACAACGGTTTTCTTGTAAGCTCACGATCAATGTATAGGCATTTCTTTTAATTGTCTATACATATCATGGAAAGCCCTAAGACCCTGAACAGGTTCCAAACGCTGCATGTCCACATAAGGAAAGTGCAACAATGAACGCCCCGACGACACCCTCGTCCAAGGAAGCGGCCGCGCCCGCCTATCTGCAGATCAAGACCTTCGTTCTGGAAAAAATCCAGAACGGCGAATGGCGCGAAGGCGACCTGATTCCCACCGAGTTGGCCTTGTGCGAACAGTTCGGCGTTTCGCGCATGACGGTAAACCGGGCGCTGCGCGAGCTGACCAATGACGAGTTGCTGGTGCGCATCAAGGGTTCCGGCACCTATGTGGCGCAGCCCAAGTTCCAGTCCACGCTGATCGAGATCCGCAGCATCGCCCAGGACATACGCGAACGCGGCCACGAGCACACCAGCCAGGTGCTGAGCATCGAGCGCCTGCAGGCCACGCGCGCACAGGCGCGGCAGTACGGCATTCCGGTGGACACGCCGCTGTTCCACTCCATCATCGTGCATGCGGAGAACGGCCTGCCCATCCAGTACGAGGACCGCATCGTGGACGCGCGCATGGCGCCCGACTACATGGAGCAGGACTGGAGCCGGATCACGCCCAATGAATACCTGGTGCGCGTGGCCCCGCTGCCCAAGGGCTTCTATACGATCGAAGTCCAGGTGCCGCCGCCGGCCATCGCCCAGGCCCTGCACATGGCCGAACACCAGCCCTGCCTGGTGATGGACCGCAGCACCTCCTCCAGCGACCAGTTCACCACACATGCGCGCCTTTGGCATCCGGGGGATAGGTACAAGTTCACGGGGCGCATGTAAAAAGCAAGACAAAAAAAGCCCCGTCCATCAGGACGGGGCAAACCTCAACAAGCAATCGGAAAATTCTCAGGCCAGGTCCACGACCACGGGGCCTCTGGGGCGGGAGCAGCACAGCAGGACTTTGCCGGCGGGCACATCGTCCAGCGGCTCTTCGAAATAATCGACCTCGCCGGACACCAGGGTGCACATGCAGGTGTTGCACAGGCCGGCCCGGCAGTTGAAGTCCGGGCTCAGGCCCGATTCTTCGGCCAGGACCAGCAGCGATTCGCAATCGTCGTGCCAGTGCGCCTGGCGGCCGTCGGGCAGGAAAGTCACGGTCCGCATCGAGACGGCGGAATCAACAGCGACGGGCTCGACGGCGGGAAGGCCGGCAGGCGCGGCGGCGACGTCCTGGGCCGCATCCCTGGCCTGCGCCAGCGTTTCCTCCAGCACGGTGGCCGGCCCGAAGAATTCATAATGGATGCGTTCACGGGCCACGCCCAGGCTGCGCAACAGGCGATAGTTGGCCTGCATGAAGCCGCTGGGCCCACACAGGTAGAACTCGTAATCGTCCAGGGGCAGCCAGGATTGCAATTGTTCACGCGTGATCAGGCCGCTGACATGGTGACGGGCGCGCTGCACATCGTCCGCATCGGGGTTGCGGTAGCAGAAATACGCCTGCACGCCATGCCGCCGGGATGCCAGTTCCAGGACCTCATCGCCAAAAGCGTGCACCGCGCCGTTCTCGCAGGCATGGATGAAATGCACGCGCCGCTGGCTGCGGCCCACCAGGCGGTGCAGCATGGCCAGCATGGGAGTCAGACCCACGCCGCCGCTCATCAACACAACGGGCCGCTCGCTGTCCTCATCCAGCACGAAGTCCCCCATGGGACCGGCCGCGCTCAGCATGTCGCCTTCCTGCACGCGCAGGTGCAGGAAGGACGACCCCTGCCCGTCCGGCACGCCCTGGCCCGCCGGGGCTTTCTCGTGCTTGACGGAAATGCGCAAGCGGCCCGGATGATCAGGATCACCCGACACGCTGTAATTGCGCAGCACGGACTGGCCGTCGATATCGAAGCGGAACACCAGGTACTGCCCCGGCCGGTAGACCGGCACAGGCTCTCCATCGGCCGGTTCCAATACGAAGGAGGTGATCACCGCGCTTTCCGCGCGGCGCTCCAGCACACGGTACTGGCGAAAGCGCCGGCTGGCGGCGGGGCCCGCCGAGGCCGGAGTGGCGACAGATTCTGCCATGGACGCCTCCTGCTCAGGCCTCGACCGGGGCCGGGGCCTGCTCGGCCTCGATCAACTGGCTGATCTTGCGACGAAAACGCATGGGGCCGGAATCGATGGGCAGATCCAGGGCGGCAGGACGCTCTTTCAGCCCCTTGTGCACCTCCTCCAGTACGACCTTGTCTTCCAAGAAGGCGTGCCGCACGTCTTCATTGAACACCTTGGAGATCTCTTCGTCGTTGGGGCTGAAATTGCGGAGCTGGAACCAGAAGTAGCGTGTGCGCTCCTCGTCCACCGGCGTGAGGAAATTGTACGAGTCCATCAGGAATACGTCGGGGTGGAACTGCGCGGGGTCTTCGGTAGCCGCGCCGGCCGGCAGGAAGACCGCGCGGATGACAGCCTGGGAAGGGAAGCGCACTTCGTACTGCTGCTTGCGGTCGCAGTTGCCGGCGAACTTCACGAACTGCTTGTAGAAGGGGGCCACCTCCACGTTCCTGGACCAGCGCGACACCGTCACGCCGCTGTCCTGCACCTTGACTTCCAGCGGCAGGCCGATGATGTCGGGGCTGCCGAAGGAGGTCTGGTGCACCCAGGATACGTGCGACGGATCGAGCAGATTGTCCGTGACATACAGGTAGTTGCAGTTCAGCTCCATGGCGTCGCCGCTGTTCACGCCCCACTCGGGATCGTCCCATTCGGCGATCTCGATCAGCTTGGATTCGTCTGCCAGGGCGGCGTCGCCCATCCAGACCCAGACCATGCCGTAGCGCTCGGCACAGGGGTAGCTGCGCACCACGGCGCTCTTGGGAATCTGTGCCGTGCCGGGCGCCTTGGTACAGGCGCCGCTGCAATCGAAGGTCAGGCCGTGGTAGCCGCACTCGACCTGGTCGCCGATCAGACGGCCCTTGGACAGGGGCAGGCGGCGATGCGGACAGGAATCCTCCAGGGCGACGACTTGGCCGTCCTCGCGGCGATACAGCACCAGGTTCTCGCTGAGCATGCGCACCGGACACAGCGCGCGGCCCACGTCCTTGGCCAGGGCTCCCACATACCAGGCATTGCGTACAAACATGATTTTCTACCCCCGATTCAGGATGAACGGCATGCTCGGCGCGGCATGCTCCTTTTAACGACTTCATGATAGCCTCAATCAGACACAGGCCAATTCGCTTATTGTTTAGAATTTCTAAACCTGAAACCTTTCTCCTGCTCCGCCTGTCACGGACCCCTGCCGCCATGGACAAACTGCCCCCCCTGCGCGCCCTGCAGGTATTTGAAACCCTGGGCCACAGCCAGAGCCTGAACGAAGCTGCCCGCCGCCTGCAGATCACTCCCGGCGCCATCAGCCAGCAATTGCGACTGCTGGAAGAGAGCCTGGGCTGCAGCCTGACCTACAAGGAAGGCAAGCGCCTGCGTCTGACCGCCGCCGGCAGCCGCTTCCACGACATCTGCTCGCAGGCTTTCGAGCTGTTGCGCGAGGGGCGGCAGGAAATGGAGCGTTCGCGCAACACCAGCCTGCTGTCCATCAGCGCCGTGCCGTCCCTGCTCAAGACCTGGGTGGCGCCGCTCGCCTTCGACTGGCAGGAGCAGCACGACCCCGGCCTGACCCTGCATCTGAAAGGCAGCCACGCCGAGCCGGACCTGGAGGCCGAGCGCATCGATTTCCGCATCACCTACGGCCAGGCCGGGCCGCGCCCCAATGGTTCGGCGCAGCTGTACACGGACCGCGTGGTTCCGGCCTGCAGTCCCGCCCTGCTCCAGGGCAAGCCGGCCCTGCGCCATCCGCGCGACCTGCTGGCCTACCCCCTGCTGTCCTCGGACTGGCAGCCGCGCTTCACCTCTCCGCCCTCCTGGCGCGAGTGGTTCGAGGCGGCCGGCGTGGACAGCGGCGACGCGCCGCTGGACAGTTTCCGGATCTTTTCCCTGTCCCACATGGCCATAGACTCCGCCGTGGCCGGCCAGGGCTTCGTGCTGGCGCAATGCTCCATGATCGAGCGCGAACTGCGCACAGGGCAGCTCGTGCTGCCCTTCTCGCTTTCCCTGCCCCTGCCCTGGCCCTATGTGCTGACCTGGCGGGCAGGCGTCTTCGAATCCCTGCAAAGCCGCGAATTCCACCGCTGGCTGCTCAACCGGGGACGCCAGCAGGAGCGCCTGAACCAGGACATGCTGGCGCGGGCGCTGATCCCCCACGCAAAACCAGTCTCCCCATAGTGGAACATGGGCAAAAACCTCCCGCCTGCAATCCTGGCCACTGCCCCTGACTGGCAGAATAGTGAATACGATCAATTCATTAATAACTCAAAAATGAGTTGATAAGTCATCAAAGCAGGTCTACCATGGAATCGGAACAATGAGGCCGAATTACAAGCCGCCATTCAGCCGTTTTGTAAAGAAAGCCCATAAGCCCCTCCAGCTCGCCATCGCAGATGCTGCGGAAGAAATTTGCACCAATCCATACATCGGCGTGGCAAAGGCAAGTGATCTGGCTGAAGTCCGGGTATACAAATTCACGTTCAACCGCCAGGAATACCTGATCGCCTATCACTATGGCCCCTGCACGGAAACGGCGCAGGGAACCGGACTGGAATTGCCCGTCATCGATTTCTACCTGATCGGGCCACATGAAAATTTCTACGCCGAACTCAAGCGATACTTACGTTCAGGGAGATAGAGCCATGCCCAACGCAGCCAGCGCCGAAGCGCTCTTCCAGGATCTGAAGCGCATGCCGGACGCGGAACGAGAGAAGTTCTTCGCCCTTTTGGCTCAAAAAGCGTTCCGTGAAGAGGACCTCGGCCACGACGAATTGTTCGGTCACCTGTCCGGCGACTACTTCACGGCCGAAGAAGCCAGCCAGTACCTGGAAATCTCGATGTCCACTTTCCGGCGTTACGTCCATGACGGGCGAATTCAGGCGAGTTCCACCATAGGCCGCAGCCAATTGTTCGCCGTCGCCGACCTGAAGAACTTCAAGAAAGCGCGCAGAACCGCGAAGAGCGCGGCTCCGCGCTAAGGCCTGCTAACGATCCAGCACGCGTCCCGGATTCAGGATCTGCTGCGGATCCAGCAACTGCAGGATGGCGCGCATGCGGTCGCGCTCGACGGCGTTGCGGCTGTAGTGCAGAAAAGACTTCTTGATGCGGCCTATGCCATGCTCGGCGGAAATGCTGCCGCCCACGGCCTGCACGGCCTGGTACACCTTTTCTTCCACGGCCAGCAGATCGTCGGGCGCATGCGGTCCGGTGGACAGGTGCAGATTGCCGTCGCCCAGGTGGCCGAAGAACAGGTGGCGCGCCTGGGGATAGGCCTCGGACAGCGCCTGGCGGATGTCGCGCACGAAGGCGTCGGTATGCTCCAGCGGGATGCCCACGTCGAAGGCCACGTAGGGCTTCATGCCGGAGAGGATCTCCCCGATGGCGTCGCGCAGGCGCCATAGCTGGGCGGCCTGTTCCTGGCTTTGCGGCAGGATGGCGTCCACCGCCACGCCCTCTTCCAGGCATTCGCCCAGGAACTGCTCCAGCAGGGCTTCGGATTCGGGACGGTCCCGCCCCTCCATCTCCAGCAGCACATAGACAGGATGGGCCGCATCGAAGGGCGCGCGGCAGTCCAGGCGCTGCGCGGCCGCCTGCAGGTAGTCCTGCCACATCACCTCGAACGAGGACAGTTCCGCCAGCGCCCCGCGAGCCCTGTGCAGCAGGGCCACGACGCTGGGGAAATCCTCCAGCGCCAGCAAGGCGCTATAGCGGCGTTGCGGCAGGGGAAACAGGCGCAGCACCACCTGGGTGATGACGCCCAGCGTGCCTTCCGTGCCGATGAACAGGTGCTTCAGGTCCAGGCCGGTGTTGTTCTTCAGTCCCCGGTTGAGCATGGACAGCACGGTGCCGTCCGCCAGCACCGCTTCCAGGCCCAGCACCAGCTCGCGCATGGTGCCGTAGCGCAGGACGCGGTTGCCGCCGGCGTTGGTCGCCACGTTGCCGCCGATCTGGCAGGAACCGCGCGCGCCCAGATCCATGGGGAAATACCAGCCGCGCTCCTGTACGTAGTCGCACAAGGCCTGCAGCACCATGCCGGCCTGCACCCGCACCGTGCCGCCCACCGGGTCGAAATCCAGCACCTGGTTCATGCGCTCCAGTGTCAACACCGCCTCATCCCGGCCGGGCACGGCGCCGCCCGCCAGCCCCGTCAGGCCGCCCTGGATGCAGACGGGCCGGCCCTGCTCATGGCAATGGCGCAGGAAAGCGGCCACTTCTTCGGTATTGCGCGGACGCGCGACCTGCGCGGGCGGCTGATCCGCCGCCTCGCCGCTGGCGTCCTGCATATAGGGCGCCATGCGATCGGCATCGCGCAGGATTTCCACGGAGTCGTCCAGGGACGGCGAGACGGTGGTCATGGGAGCTCCTATGCCTGGGCGGTTTCCTGAGCCACCACGGCGGCCAGGGACTGGGCGAAGTAATCGACATTGGACGTGTTCAGGCCGGGCACGCTGATGCGGCCCGAGTCGATGATGTACACGCCGTAGTCGCGTCGCAGCGCCTCCAGCTGGGGCAGGCTCAGGCCGGTGTAGCAGAACATGCCGCGCTGCTTGACGAAATAGCTGCTGTCGTACTGCGGGGCGATTTCCTTCAGGCGCTCGTGCACCAGCTGGCGCATCTGGGCGATGCGCTGGCGCATGGCCTCCACTTCCGCCTTCCATTCCGCGAACAGGGCCGGATCGGCCAGCACCGTGGCCACGGCCTGGCCGCCGTGCGAGGGCGGATTGGAGTAGATGCGGCGGGCCACGGCCTTGAGCTGGCCCAGCACGCGGCCGGCTTCCTCGGCGCTCTGGCAGACCACGGACAGCCCGCCGCAGCGCTCGGAGTAATAGGAAAAGTTCTTGGAGAAGGAGTTGGCCACCAGAAAGGTCATGCCGGCATCCGCCATGGCGCGCACGGCGAAGGCGTCCTCGTCCAGGCCGCGGCCGAAGCCCTGGTAGGCCATGTCCAGGAAGGGGATCAGCTTGCGTTGCTGCAGCACGGGGATCAGCTCCAGCCACTGCTCATCGCTCAGGTCCGCGCCGGTGGGGTTGTGGCAGCAGGGATGCAGCAGCACGATGCTGCGCTCGGGCAAGGCGGCAATGTCCTGCATCAGGCCGGCGAAGTCCAGCCCGCGCGTGGCCGCGTCGTAATAACGGTAGGTGTGGGTGGGAATGCCAGCGCCCTGGAAGATGGCATGGTGGTTGTCCCAGGCCGGATCGCTGATCCACATCTCGCTGTGCGGATAGGCATCGTGCAGGAAGTCCCCGCCCACCTTGAGCGCGCCGGTGCCGCCCAGGGTCTGGATGGTGGCGACACGGCCTTCGGCAAGCGCCTTGCTGTCCGCGCCGAACACCAGCTTCTGCACCGCCTCGCGGTACGAAGCCAATCCCTCGATGGGCAGGTAGCCGCGCGGCAGGCCCTTGGCGGCCCACTGGTCTTCGGCCCGGCGGGCCACGTCCAGCAAGGGCAGGCGGCCCTGCTCGTCGTAGTACAGGCCCACCGTCAGGTTGACCTTGCGCTCGCGCGGATCGGCGTGAAATGCCTCGCCCAGACGGAAAATCGGGTCGCCGCCATAGGCCTTCAGATGCTCAAACATGGTTCTTCCTTGAAAAATTCCGGTTAAGGACCCTAGGCCACCGCCGCCTGCGGCTGGCCGGCGTCGGTGGAACAGGTGCGGTCCCAGAAAGCGTTGCGTTCGATGTAATTCTGCAGGAACTGCTTCAGGCGCGGCTGCGTGGCCTGCGAGAAGACCTCGCGGGGATTGCCCGTCACGGCGATCTCGCCTTTGTCGATGAAGACCACCCGATCCGCCACCTGGGCCGCAAAGCCCATTTCATGGGTCACCACCACCATGGTCATGCCTTCGCGGGCCAGCTCCTTCATGACCTGCAGGACTTCGCCCACCAGTTCCGGGTCCAGGGCCGAGGTGGGTTCGTCAAACAACATGATATGCGGTTCCATGGCCAATGCGCGCGCAATCGCCACGCGCTGTTGCTGCCCGCCCGACAGATTGACCGGGTAGTAGTCCACTTTGTCCGCCAGACCGACCTTGCCCAGCATGTCGCGGGCCTTCTGCAGGGCCTGTTCGCGAGGCAGCCGCTTGACGCGCAGCAGCGCCTCGGCCACGTTCCCCAGCGCGGTCATGTGGGGCCACAGATTGAATTGCTGGAACACCATGCCTACGTGGCGGCGCACCTGGTTCAGCTCGGCGCGGCTCGCCTTGACGCGGCGCCCGTCCGGCTTGTCCACGTAGCCCAGCAACTGTCCCTCGATCAGCACCTCGCCGCTGTCGTATTCCTCCAGAAAGGCCAGCGAGCGCAGCAGGGTGCTCTTGCCCGAGCCCGACGGGCCGATGATGCAGGTCACCTCGGAGCGGCGCACGCCCATGGAGATGTTCTTGAGCACCTGCACCGATCCATAGCTCTTGCTGATGTTGCGCACCTCGACCAGGCAGGCCGGGTCGCGGGCCGGAACAGGGCTTATCGTCTTGTCCATGTCTTGTCTCCTTGCTTGCCCGGCTCAACGCGCCAGGAAGCGGCAACTGCGGGCCTCGGCCCAGCGTCCCAGCCGCTCGGTCACGGCCACCAGGATCAGGTAGGCCACACAAAGCACCAGGGTGGTTTCCAGGTAGGCGAACTGTTCATTGCCGATCTGCACCATCACGGCCGTCAATTCCGGAACGGTGACGATGGACAGGATGGCGGTTTCCTTGCTCAGGATGATGATCAGATTCAGCAGGGACGGCGTGATGATGACCAGCATCTGCGGCAGCTTGACACGCCAGATCACGTCCAGCCGCGACAGCCCCAGGAATTCGGCCGCCTCCACCTGCCCTTTGGGCACAGCGGCGAAACCGCCGCGGAACACCTCGGCGAAATAGGCGCTGCCGTAGATCGTCAGCCCCAGGACGCCCGCCTGCAGCGCGGACAGATCCAGGCCTATCGTGGGCCCCCCGTAATAAAGCACGAACAACTGCACCAGGAAGGGCGTGGTGCGTATCGCCTCGATGTAGACACGCAGCACCGCGCGCGCCGCCGGCCCGCCGTACTGCTGCAGCACCGCAATCATGAAACCCAGCGCCATGCCCAGCGCCACCGAGACCACCCAGCAGAACACCGTCATCAGGAAGCCGCGCCCTATGGCCGGCCAGTACTCGGCCAGTACGCCGAAATCGATATTCATCAGACCGTCCTCCCGAAGCGGCGCTCGGCCAGGTGCCCCAGCACCGACAGCGCCCCGTTGATCACGAAATACACCAGGGCGGCGCTCAGGTAGATTTCCATGGGCAGGAAAGTGTTGGCGGCGATGTTCTGGGCCATGCGCGTGAGCTCGGTCACGCCGACCACCGAGATCAGCGACGAGGCCTTGACCAGCATGATCATTTCATTGACCAGGGCGGGCGTGGTCAGGCGCAGCGCCTGCGGCACCTGGATGCGCAGCAGGGTCTGCAAGGGAGAAAAGCCCAGCAGTTGCGTGGCTTCCATCTGCCCCTTGGGAATGCCCATGAAGCCGCCGCGCAGGATTTCGCCGATATAGGCGCCCTCGCACAGGGAAATGGACACGATGGCCGCCACCAGGGGCGGGACGTTCACGCCGATGACGGGCAGGAAATAGAACACGACCATCAACTGCACCAGCAGCGGGATGCCGCGGAACACGAAGACATAGGCGCCCGCCGCGCGACGCAGCAGAGGCGATGCCGACAGGCTGGCCGAGGCCACCAGCACGGCGATCACGAAACCCAGCGCCAGACCCACCGCCGACACGAACAGCGTCATGCGCGCCGCCTGCACCAGCAGGGGCATGGCATCGAGCGCAACATCGAACTCAAGCATGATTCTTACCTCTTGGCGGGCGCCCGGAGCAAAGGCCCGGGCGTCCATGCGAAGGAGGCGGCGCCGTCCGGGGCGCCGCCGGCGCATCAGACCTCGGGCTGGAAATCCGCCGTGGGCACGTCCATTTCCATGCCGAACCACTTCTGCTGCAGCTTGGCCAGCGAACCATCGGCGCGCATCTCTCCCAGCGCCTTGTTGAAGGCCTCCAGCAAGGAGCGGCTATCCTCGTCCTTGCGCATGAAATAGGCGAAATAGACCTTCTTGCCGAACGGCGGCTGCACCACCTGGAACATCTTGGGCCGCTGCTTGGCCACATAGGCGATATTGGTGATGGAATTGCCCACGGCCGCCAGACGGCCCGAAACGATGTCGGCATAGGCCTGATTGTTGTCCACGTATTCCCTCACCTCCACGGGCTTGGGCAGCGTGGCCGCAAAGGTCTTGAGCTGCTCGAGCTGCGCCGAGCCCTTGCTGCCGCCGACCGTCAGGCCGGCAATGTCCTCGGGTTTTTGCAGGGCGTCGTTCTTGGCGCTCTTGAGCAGGGCCACGGTGCCGTCGGCCACCGGCAGGGTGAAGGCGTAACGCTCCTTGCGCGCCTGCGTCACCAGGATGGGGCCCCCGCCCATGTCGAACTTGCTGGCGTCCAGCCCGGGCAGCACGCTGGGCCAGGGCAGGTCGATGAAGCGCACTTTCACGCCCAGCTTCTCGGCCACCGCGCCGAACAGATCCTTGTTGAAGCCGGTCTGCTGCCCGTTCTCGTGGAAATCAAAAGGGGCGAACTGCATTTCCGTACCCACCACCAGCTCGCCCGCGTTCTTGATGCGCGCCAGCAGGTCCTGGGCATGCACGGGCGCGGCCATCAGCGTCATGGTCAGGGTCATGGCACAGGCATTGATCAGGGATTTGATCCGCATTTCTCGTACTCCTCCAAGGGGCGGTCCGAAACCTGCTCGGCCGGCACGCCCGTTCATTTTTATGTGAAGTTCAACGACAGGATCGACCGTCCCGACTAGCCCGGCCGTTTGCCACCGGCCCCGCAGCCAGGGCGGCGCCGCGGGATCATGCTTGCCCTCCGCCTGCCTGAACAGCTCAGGCGGGACAAGCGAATGTGGTTCAAAAAAGTATATACATAGTGATTAAGGTGTCAACGAAAAGGCGGCGGGCAAGGCGCGTTTTTAGGGAAAATACCCAGCCTGCCCGCACGCGCGGACAGGGTTCCGTCCCCTTGACATGCGCGTGTCGCGCAAGACCGTTAACATGGGACTTTCGCCCTGTTTCAGAAGGAGTCAGCCGTGTCCGTATCGCCGCCCCCCGCCTCCCTTTCCTGCCCCCTGGAAGGAGCCAGCAATTTCCGCGACATCGGCGGCTACGCCGCGGGCGCGGGTCATTTCCGCAAAGGCCGCGTATACCGATCCGATCATCTGGCCGACCTCAGCCCGCAGGACCTGCGCATCCTGCAGGAGCTGGGCATCGCCCGTTCGCTGGACTTTCGCGGCGCGCACGAGCGCCAGCGCTCGCCCTACCAGTACGACTTCCTGGCCAGCCACGCCCTGACCGTGGAGCCCACCATCCTGCCCGACCTGGCCGCCATGGCGAGCCAGGGCCGGCTCGACGCCGACATGGCGCGCAAGGTCATGAACAAGACCTACACGGAATTCGTGACCCAGCACTCGGCCACCTTCGCGCAGGTCTTCGACCAGCTGCTGGAGGCGGACGCGCCCGTGGTGATGCACTGCACCGCCGGCAAGGACCGCACCGGCTTTGCCGTGGCGCTGCTGCATCGGGCGGCCGGAGTGGGGCCGGACGACGTCATGCACGATTACCTGCTGACGCGCCGGCTGTTCCGCCGCCCCGACCTGCCCGACAACCGCGGCCTGAGCGAAGAAGTGCTGGAGATCCTGTGGGGCGTGGAGCCCGAGTTCCTGGAAACGGCCTTCAAGACCATAGACCGCGAGCACGGCGGCTTCGAACGTTACGCCCGACAGGCCCTGAATCTGGACGCGGCCCGGCGCGACGCCCTGCTGGAGCGCTATACGGCGTAAGGCCGGTTCAGGCCGACACCACGCCGCTGGCCGCCTCCAGCTCCCAGCGGCCATCCAGGCTCAAGGAATGCCCCAGCACGCTGCGCCAGGTGGCCAGGTCGTGCATGGGCGTGAACAAGGGCATGCAATAGCGCGGCTGCAGCATGTCCGCCAGCCAGCGCAGGTCCGTCAGACGCGGATGGACATTCCAGCACAGCACATGGGTGCCGCGCGGCGCATGCGGCGCCACATAGCCAGTATGGACCAGCAGGCGCCCCGTGAGCGAATCCGCGCCGGCGAAGGCGCCCGGCCCGCCCTTGCGTATCAGTTCGCCCGCCATGCCGCTGATTCCGTCCGGATCGCCGGCCAGCACCAGATGCGCGTCCGGGTCGAACACGGCCGCGCGCGGCATCAGTTCGCGCAGCTCCTGCTGCACCCCCGGCAGCAACAGGTCCCCGCTCTGGTAGACCAGGCGGGTCAGGTTTTCATAGCATTCGGCATCCATGCTCCAGTCCGCGTGGCCAAGCTGGTGACGCCACAGGGCGATCTCGATGGCGCGGCCGGTGGGCGGCACGGGCAACAGGGCTGGCTGCCCTTCCAGCAACTGGTCCAGGGCCACCGCAGCCACCTGGCGCGATTGGTCGTACAGTCCGTAGGACGCATCCAGCAGCGCCAGTTGCGCCGGCGGCGGCAGGTCGAAGGGAAACAGCAGGGATTCACAGGAGAAATCGCCGCTGTAGAACACGCCCCCGCCCACGTCCAGGTGCAGCCAGACCCCGCCCAGCGCATGGCCCGACAGGCCGGTCTGCACCGCCACGCCATCGATGTACGTGACGCCCCGCGTGGGCAGCTCACGCCAGATCCGGCCCGGCGGCAGGCAGCGCGCCGTCGCCGCGGTGGCGTAGACCGGCACATGCTCGGGCAGCAGGTGCAGGGAACCCATGTGATCCTGATGGTCGTGGGTCAGCAGCACGGCGTCCACTTCCAGGCCCTGGTGCCAATCGCAGCGCTGGCCCGGATACAGGGGGCCGCCGGCATCGAGCAGCAGGCGCAGGCCGCGGGCCTCGACCAGGATGGCGGCCGGCGACTTGCTGCCATGCCCGCTCAGCACGGTAACGGTGGCGTGGCTCATGGCAGGTCCCCCCTTGCGCGAGCGCGCCGCGTCATTCCCCGCCTGCCGGCGACCCGCCCGCGTGAATGGCCGGCCGCGCGCCAGGAGGCAAAAACATGAGCTTGGGATGCAGGCCGCCCATGGACCCGGCTGACAGGGGATGACATAAATTTAAAGAACCGGGACGCAAGCGCCGCCCCGACATGAAAACCAAGACAGGTTCAGGTTAAACAAGAGTTCTTTCAGTCCTGTTAAAGTTTTGTGTCAGTAAGATGGCAAAGGCGCCTAAGCAAAAAAAGAGCGCCGCAAGCGGCGCTCCAAAAGGGGGAAACTGCGGCCAAACGTCAGGTGATCAGCGGAGTCAACAGCACGGCCAGGCCCACGGCCGTCAGCAGACGCATCACGATGCCCAGAACAGCGGCTTTCATGGCTTCTTTTTCCGTCAGATCGGAGCATTCCGCCCAGACCACCGGAATCTGGCCGAACACCGCCGACAGGGGCAGGCCCGAGGAGGCCAGTACGAAAGAGCCCACCACCAGGGACGGATCCAGGGTGGAGGCCATGGCCTGCAGCTTGCCCATGGCCAGGGTCGGACTGACCAGCATGGCCAGCACGCCGGTTTCGGGATGGATGTTCATGGCCAGCAAGGCGCGCTCCAGCAGACTGCTGACCGGCTGCCAGACGCCGATGTGATCCAGCAGCCCGATCACGCAAAAGACCAGGGCCACGGCGGGGATCAGGATCAGGAGCAGCAGCTCCACGCCTTCACGCGCCGCCTTGAACAGCATGGGCGCAAAATCGATGTCGGGCGTGAAGCGCGGCGCGGCCAGCAGGTCCACCGAACGCACGTCGCGGTACACCAGCCGCGACAGGATCAGCGGCGAGAGCAGCAAAGGTCCGAAGATGGCGATCAACACCACGGCGAACACGTTCACGCCGGCAAACGTCAGGGCCATCATGCCCAGCATGAAGGTGGAAAAGGACTGCTGGGACTGCACCATGGTAGCCACGGCGATCTTCTGCTCGTCGCGCGTGGCGCCCGCCTGGCGCAGCAGCGGGCCGGAGATGCGGCCGGCGGCGTTGATGTCGCCGAAGATGTTGTACACGCTGGGGATGATCACGGCCGGATTGATGCCGATGGCGCGCATGGCCGGCATGAACACCCGCATCATGGCGTCGGTGAAGCCCAGGCGCTCCAGCAGGCGTCCGATGATCACGCTGATGATGACCGCCACCCCGACCTGACCGGTCAGGAACACGTCCACCACCACGGGCTTGACCTTGTTGAGCACCGTGTCGAAGGCGCCCGACAGCGTGGCCGGGAAGAAGAACAGCGTCAGCATGGCCAGGGCCAGCAAGGCCAGGCCCACGACTTCGATGCGCTCCAGAGGCCGGCGGCCCGCCGGCGGGGAATGCACGACCTTGTCGATTTCTATGGTTTTGTTATCCATGTCTCTCTCCGTCTTGGGGGATGGGACCTACTGGAAGCTCAATACATTCTTGCCCATCAAGTGGGCGGTGGAAAAATGCTGGGCATACTCGCGCAGGCGCGTGCCGCCCACCTGGTGGACCGGCGTGGACGTGACCCGATCGCGGAAGACCACGACCTCCACCCCGTCCAGCAAGGCGCTCAGCGCATAGGCAAGCGGCAATCCGTTCTCCAGGATCTCCAGCACGTGGCTGTTGCCCACCAGGAAGTTCAGGCCCAGTTCGCGGGCGCATTCGATCAGGGCGTGGCCGTCGTAGACGCGGCTGATGGAGGCCAGCACCGTGTCCACCCCGGGGTTCTCGGCCACGGCCTGGCGCAGATGCTCGGGACTGAAGCCCGTGTGCGGGAAGATGTGCAGGATGCGGCTGACCGGACTGTCGGACCGGCCCAGGCGGATGGCGCCGCGCGTCAGCGTGCTGGTTTCCTGGATGTCCTCGTTGCCCTTGATGCGGCGCTCGGCCTGCAGGATCTGCTCCTCCAGGTCCAGCCCCATGAAACCGTCCAGGCGGGCCAGCATGTCTCCCAGCGTGCGCACGCCCTCCAGCGGCTCGCCCACGAACATGACATTGCCATGGATGCCGCCATAGGAAATATCGCTCTTGCGCACCTTGTGGCCATGCAGAAAGGCGATGCCGGGGTGCAGGCCGTGAAAGGCTTCATGGCACTCCAGCGCGGCCACGCCATACAGGTTCAGGTAATCCTTCAAGGTGACGCCGCCGCAGCTTGCGGCATCGGCAATGGGATGGTGGGCCACGATGGCGTCCACGCCGGTCGCCCCCGCCAGCTCGATGCTCAGCTCGGACATGGTCATGCACACGGCCACCTTGCGGATCTCCTTGTTGGGATCGCCATGGATCAGCCCCGGGATCTCCAGCACCTCCTTGCCGTAGATTCCCGAGGACTTCCAGATCACGAAGGGGTGATGGCCATGCTTGACCTCATCCATACAGGAGACCATGCGGCCTCCCGTGATCACGTTCAATGCATCCAGCAAATCGGCTACATAGGCCATTTTCTTGTCTCCAAAAAAAAGCCGGCCTCCGGCCCTGGAACATCCCAGTGCCCGAGGCCGGCGGTATGTAAGTGCTTCCTGTCGGCGGCTTCCGTGACCCGTCCCGCGCATGCCGGGATCGGGCCCGCGGGCCGGCGCGCTCAAGGCGTCCGGTCCGCGGCGAAAGGACAACAAGACTGTCTACCAGTCAGCTTCTTGTCATGGATGGCGAATTCAGGGAGCCGGCTCGCGCCGGCGCCGCTGCGTTCACACCCCCTTTTTCAACAACACCATGGTGGAGGAAAGTTCCGCGCTGGCGTCGTAATCCTTGAAGATCGCCACCACGTCCAGTCCGTACTGCTCCACCAGAACCTGCTTCATCTCCTTCTTGAAGGCCTTGATCAGGTACAGATCGGCCAGGTCGGCGATGTGCGCGTTCTCACGGCTCAGGGCCTGCAGCGCCGGCTGGCGCTTGTGGACGGCCAACATGCTGATCCGGTCTTCGTGCACATCGATCTTCAGCGTCACCACGCCGGAGGCGAAGATGCTGCTGTTGATGCGGTTGTAGTCCCGGGTCAGCGCCTGCTTGAATTCGCCTTGTGAAGAAAAGCCTGCCATTCCCATTGTCTACCCCCAACATGCTTGAATTGTTCTATGTCTGTTCAGTGGGCGAGGGCCTGTTCCTGTTGCGCCTGCCTGAGCCGATGGCGGCGATACGCCAGCCCGGCCACGGCAATATCCTCGATCGCCACACCCACCGATTTATACACGCAAATGCCCTGTTCATCGTAGCCCTGGCCGGGGCCCAGCCCCAGCCAGTCGCTCAATTCGCACAATTTGTCCTGCACGCCGCAATCCGGCGCAGCCAGGATCAAGTCCCCGGCCTCGGCCAGCGTCTGCGGCGCCCATTCCACCACCACGCGTTGCGCGCGGCGCAGGCAGGCATCGTCCAGTTCGCGCGCCGTGGGCAGGCTGGAGCCGACAGCCGCCACGAAGCAGCCCGGCTTGAGCGCACGGCCGTCGAACAGCGGCTCGCGGCTGCGGCTGGCCGTCACCAGGATGTCCGCCTGGGCGGCGATCTCCTCGGGACTGGCGGCGCGCACCGGCACGCCGCACTCCAGTTCCAGCCGGCGGCAGCGCTCCTCGTCCACGCCGGGGCTCCACACCAGCACGCGGCGCAGATCGAACGCCTGGCAGAACTGGCGCGCATGCGCCACGCCCTGGGCGCCCAGGCCCAGCACGCCCAGCGTCTGCGACTGCGGGCTCGCGCCGCGCCGCGCCGCCAGCACCGAGCAGGCCGCCGTGCGCCATTGCGTGATGGCCCCGGCTTCGAAGCTTGCCAGGGCGGCGCCGCTGACCGTGTCAAAGAGCACGATCACGAAATTGAAGGCCCCCCGCACCGTGGTGTAGATCTTGGCCCCGGCCACCTGCTGGCCGGGAATCACTGCCCCCAGCGTGGACAGGCGTATGCCGCCCGCCTCGGTGCGCAAGCGGCGCTGCTGCGCGGCCTGCGCGCGCCCGAATTCCCCGAAGGCCTCCTCCAGCGCCGCCTGGACGGCGGGTGCGTCCAGCAGCTCGTGCAGTTCCTGATCCGTCAGATGCAGCATGCGCGCTCTCCCGGCCTACCAGGCCACCGTGACGTCGCCGCGCACGAAGGTCTGGCACGCCATGCGAAAGCCCTGTGCCAGATCCTCGGCGGACAGATGCTTGTGTTCCTTGGGCTTGACCGCGTCGGTGTTGTCCAGTCCCTCGGTGATGCGGCACTTGCAGGTGCCGCAGATGCCGCCGCCGCACTTGAAAGGAATGCCGCCGCGCTCGCGGATGGATACGCGCAGCAGATTGCTGTTCTCCGCCGCCGACACCACCAGGTCGTTGTTCGATGCAAATGTAATCTGAACCATGTTCTGCTACCTCAGGTTTGCTGCTGACCACGCGCCTTCACGCCAGCCTCGCCGTTCACGGCGGGCTCGCTCGAGGCTGTCCCGACGTGACGCTGAAAGCGCCCCTGCATGGAGGCGGAGACGTTCCGTCCGTCGGCACGGAACTGTGCGCATTCACGCAGCTCGGCCTCCATGGTGCCGAAACGGGTCAGGCCTGCCAGCTCCTCATAGGCCTGCTCCCGCGTATCGAATTTCTCCATCTGCCGGGTGGGGATGTCGTTGACGGTCCCGCCCGGGGTCTCCTCCACGATGCGCACGCGCGATCCGTCCTGGACGCGGGCAATGGCGAAGATCGCCTTGAGCCGGCCGTGGAAATGGTATTCATACGCCGCCACCGTCTCCACGCCCGCGCCCGGTTCCGTGCGGTACTCGCCCGGCTTGCTGGTCAGCACCACGTACATCACTGCACCTCCTGTGTATCGGCTTGCTCCAGGGCGATGTCCTGGCTGATCCATAACTGGCACGCCAGGCGCCAGCCCTGGTCCAGGCGCTCGCCCAGCTGTTTCTTTTCTTTCCAGTTGGCGGCCGGCAGATGCTCGGCCCCCTCCAGCACGCGGCAGGCGCACTTGGCGCACTTGCCCATGCCGCAACCGTAGTTCAGGTGGGGAAAGGGGAACTGCTTGATTCCCGCCCGCACCACCAGGTTGGTGTTCTCCTGCACCTCGCCCACATGGACCTGGCCATTCTTGTGAAAGGTAATGGTTGGCATAAGGCCTCCTGCTTGCTGCCAATGTTGCGACCGGATTGCCAGCCCTGACCGCCTGAAAACCCACGAACGGTATACCAACTTGAAAAACGTGCTGTTCAGGCAACGATTTTTCTTGTTTTTAGACACAAATTTCCGCTCGTTTGAGTAGAAACCCCTATTGCGGTATACTTAATTCATCAAAACCGTTTTATCGAGACCATCATGAAAACCCCCGTCGAACTTCGCTATCTGCAGCGTCCGGTCGGCGAGCAGTTGCTGCCTCATCTGGCCCAGCGCAAGCATCTGCGCCGCCGCATCCCCCTGATCAACCTGCCCCGCCTGGCGGACCTGTTCCCAGGCCGCAAGAACCGGGACAAGAACCATCCCCAGGATCACCTGCCCCACGGCGCCTAGGCGGCCGATGCTTCCACGGCGGGCGCGTCGGCCTGGAAATTGAAGGCGTCGGCGTACATGAACCGCTCGTCCGCGCCGTGCTCCTTGAACAAGGCGCGCGCCTGCTCGATCATCA
This sequence comes from Pseudomonadota bacterium, assembly GCA_023425645.1. Classification (GTDB taxonomy): domain Bacteria; phylum Pseudomonadota; class Gammaproteobacteria; order Burkholderiales; family Burkholderiaceae_B; genus Alcaligenes. The sequence goes on along the minus strand of JAFACG010000002.1, from coordinate 9,038 downwards.
CCGGCGAGCCGCACAGATAAATGGCGTGTTCCGACAGGTCCGGCACATCCCGGCAGACCTGCTGCTGCACATAGCCTCGCGCCCCGTCCCAGCGCTCGTCCGCATGCGACAGCACGGGCACGAAGCGGAACTCGCACAGGCGGTCTGCCCAGGATTCGATCTCCTGCGCCAGGTACAGGTCTTCGGGGCGGTTCATGCCCCAGTACAGGCTGACCGGCGGACAATCGTCGTTGTCCAGCAGGGACTCCAGAATGGCCTTGATGGGAGCGATGCCCGTACCCGTGGCCACCATCACCATGGGTCGCCAGTCGCGCTCGCGCCAATAGAACAGGCCCAGCGGCAGCTCCAGTCGCAGCTCCTCGCCCGCTTGCAGTCCCGGCAGGCGCGCCTGGGTGAAACGCCCGCCCTCCACTTCCCGCACGTGCAGTTCCAGCCGGCCGCTGCGCGCATCGGCGTTGGCCATGGAGAAGCTGCGCGCCCGTCCATCCTCGAACAAGATGTTCAGGTACTGGCCCGGACGGAAGTCCACCGCGACGTCCGCCGGCAACTGCAGGACCAGGCGCCAGATGCCCTGGCAGGCCCGCTCCACGCTGTGCACCCGCGCCGTGAGCTGCTGCGTCTGCGGCAGCACATCCATATGGCTGGCCAGGCTGATCTCGATGTCGCCCGTCAGCCGCGCCTGGCAGGCGGCGGCATGGCCCTGCTCGTGCTCCTCGTCGGCAATGCTCATGGGCAGGCAGTCGTCCTCGTAGCAGACCTGCCCGCGCGTCACCTGGATGCGGCAGGTGCCGCATCCGCCGAACTCGCAGTCGCTATGAATGCGCACGCCCTGCCGCCGGGCCGCCTGCAGGATGCTCTCCTGCGGCTCCACCCAGAACTGCTTGCCGGTTTCCTTGATGTCGACACGATGGGCCATGACCCTTCCTCCTGATGCTCTTACTTCTTGATGTCGGCCTGGACCAGCACGTCCAGCCCCTCGCCCTTGAGCGCCTCGGCCAAGGCCTGCAGCCCGGCCACGCCGGCGGCGGTGTCCTGCTCGCCATTGCCGCCGCTCAGGCCGATCCCGCCTATCACTTCGCCGTTGACCACGATGGGATAGCCGCCCACGAAGGCCGCAAAGCGCCCTTCAAAGCTCAACTGGATGCCGAAAGCCTCATTGCCGGGCAGGGCCGGGCCATTGGGCGGCGTGGTGAACAGATGCGTGGAGCGCTTGTGGCCGGCCGCCGTGAACGCCTTGTTCCAGGCGATCTGCGCCCCGGTGATGCGCGCTCCGTCCATGCGCTCGAGCACGATGGGATAGCCGCCTTCGTCGACCACGCATACCGTCTCCAGTACGCCGATCTCCTTGGACTTGGCAATCGCCGCATCCACCATCAGACGGGCTTCGCGCTGTTCGAGACGTAAGATTTTTTTCATATGCCTTCTCAATCTTCCTGGTTGATGAATCTCAGATGCCGCGATACACGGTCTTGATCTGGGTGTAAAACTCCAGCCCCGCCCTGCCCGACTCGCGGAACGTGGAGGTGCTGGACTGCTTGAGGCCGCCGAAAGGCGCATTGATCAAATTGCCCGTGGTCGTGCGGTTGATCTTGACCGTGCCGGCCTCGATGTCCGTGGCGAAACGGTGCGCATACTCGGCGCTGCGCGTCACGATGGCGGCCGACAGGCCGTATTCGGTGTCATTGGCCGTCGCCAGGGCCTGCTCGTAGGAGTCGATCTCCAGCAGAGCGATCACCGGCCCGAAGATCTCCTCGCGGGCGATGCGCATCTGCTGGGTCACGTCCGTGAACACGGCCGGCGTCATGAACAGGCCGCGGGCGTATTCGCCCTCCGTCAGCCGCTCGCCGCCCAGCAGATGGGTGGCTTCCTGCTTGCCGATGGCCACGTATTCCAGAATGCTGTCCAGCTGGCCCTGCGTGGCGATGGGTCCCAGGTCCGGACTGCCCGTGAGCCCGTTGCCTACCGTCAGGGCGCGCACTTTTTCCACCAGGCGGCGGGTGAACTCCTCCTTGACCTGGCGATGCACCAGCACGCGGCTGGTGCCGGTGCAGGCCTGGCCGCTCATGGAAAAACCGCCCTGCACCACCAGTTTCACAGCCAGGTCCAGGTCGGCGTCCTCCATCACGATCAGCGGGTTCTTGCCGCCCAGTTCCATCTGGGTGCGTGTGCTCATGCGCGCCTGCCGGCAGATGTCCTCGCCCGCCCGGGTGGAGCCGGTAAAAGAGATGGCGCGCACCTGGGGCGATTGCACCAGCGCCGGGCCGACCTCGCCGGCGCGACCATGCACCAGGTTCAGCACCCCGGCGGGTATGCCGGCCTGCGCAAAGGCCTCGCACAGGTAGTAGCCGGTCAGCGGCGTGTCGGACGAAGGCTTGAACACCACGGTATTGCCGGTGATGAGCGCCGGAGCGATCTTGCGGGCGGGAATGGAAATGGGGAAGTTCCAGGGCGCGATCACCGACACCACGCCCAGCGGCTCGCGCTGCGTGTAGACCAGCTGCTGCGCATCGTCCTGCGGAAAGGTCTCCCCGGTGTAGGTCTGCCCTTCCACCGCGTAAAAACGCAGCGTCTGCGCCGAACGGCCCACTTCCATCTTGCTTTGCGCCAGCGTCTTGCCTTCTTCGCGCGTCAGGCCCTCGGCGATGCGCGCCGCATTGGCGTCCAGCCAGTCGGCCGCCGCGTTCAGGATGCGCGCCCGGGTCGAAATAGGCGTGGCCCGCCAGCCGGCGAATGCCGCCTGGGCCGCTTCCACCGCGGCCTGGGCGTCCTGCGCCGTGGACAAGGGAAAGCTCCCCACCACGTCGTCCAGGTCGGCCGGATTCAGGTTGGGCTGCGTGCGCCCGCTCCGGCTGGGCTGCCATTGCCCGCCTATATAGTTGTCAAATACCGCGTCCTTGAGATTGTCCACCGCTGTGCTTCCTTGTTTCTGTGTCGGCGGGCGGCCCATCCGCCCGCTCGGCTCGGCAGCTCAGGCCGCTTCCAGCTGCAGCTCCTGCAGGCTGATTTCGTCCTTGACGTAATCGTTGTACAAGGCGGTGGTATACAGTAGACGCATCTCGGCGCCAATTTCACAGATGCGCAGGCAGCGCTGCTGCAGTTCCACCGTATTGGCGTGCTCCAGCACGATCTGGTAGCCGCGCTCGCCGTGGATCTCGTCGGAGACGATGTGCAGATCGAAGAATTCCACTTCCTCGTCTGTGAAACCGTATTTCTCGCGCAGGGTGGGCGTCTGCTTGCGGTAGATGGATGGCACCTGGGACTCCAGGCCCACCACCAGGCCGGCCACGGCCACCACCGGGTCTTCGCGCATGGCGATGGCATAGCACCAGGCCTGCAGGGCACGTGTGGTGGCGTTCATGTTGTCGGGATTCTCGATGCGCTCGCGAGTGGTGCCGCAGGCTTCGCCGAAGCGGATCAGCAAATCGGTGTGGCGGTCGCCGCCGATCTCTTCTTCGTACATATTGGCCAGCAGGAAATCCTTGGCTTCCACGTATTCAGCCGGCGTGCGGGCGTACAGATAGCCCAGGTAGTCGGCAAAGGGACCCACGTAGTGGTAATGGTTCTCCGCCCAGCGCGCCAGATGCTCGCGGCTCAGCTTGCCGCTGGCCCAGGCGATGCTGAAGGGAGATGTGTTGGCGCTCTTGCCCTTGATGGCGGTTTCCAGCGCAGCGCGAAATTCGTCGCGGTTCAGCAATTTTTCCATGACTGTTTCCTTGTGAAAGACGTCGTCTCTACAGCAGCCGACGAAAGATGAAGATTGGACTATTTAGGTATATTGTATACCGTCTACCTTTTTATTCAGTAGGTAATAACCCTGCCTGTTCGCTCACGCCACGGCCACGCAGCCATCCTTGCGCGGATCGGACACGGCCTTCAGCCGGCCGTCCGGCAGCCGCTCCACGGCCTGGGCGCCGCCGAAATCGCTGCGGCCCGCCAGCTCGCCGACCCCTTTGTCCGGCGCCGCGTAGCCCTGCTCGCGCAGGAAGGCCGCGCACTCGACGTCGAAGCCCTCTTCCAGGGCCAGTCGCCCTGCCGCTTCCAGACGCCAGCGCGGCGCGAACAAAGCCTGCTCCAAGGGCAGGCCGTCACGCAGCACGCGGGTCCAGATCTGTATCTGCCCCTGCGGCTGCATCAACCCGCCCACCACGCCCAGCCCCATGTGAAACCGTCCGCCCCGCAAGGCCAGGGACGGCACCACGGTGTGATAGGGCCGTTTGCCCGGCCCCGGTCCATTCACATGGCCGGGCGTGGAAAAGCCGAAGCCCCGGTTCTGCAGCACGAACCCGCAGTCCGGCACGGCGTAGCCGGATCCAAAACGCTTGAATATGCTGGACATGAAGGTCACGGCCAGGCCCTTGCCGTCCACCACCACCGTGCACACGGTATTGCCCGCCGGATCGCAGACCACGCGCGCCGCATTGGCCATGGCCTGCTCCGTCGCCCGGACCAGCGCCAGTTCGGCCTCGGCCTCATCGCCGCCGGCGTGGTTCCAGGCCGCCTGCACGGCATCCAGCACCGCCAGGCCGTGCGTGTTGGGCGGGCATTCGTACAGGGTGTAGTCGCCCAGCGGCGCCTTGACCGGCTCGCAGAAAAAGCCTCGGTGCCGCCGGAAGTCCTCGGCGCGCAACAAACCCTGCACCTGCCGCATCGCCTGCTCGGCCTGCTGCGCCGGCCTTCCAAGATAGAAGGCGTCAGGGCCGTCGCGGGCGATGTCCTCCAGCACGGCGGCCAGCTCCGGGTTGGCATACTGCTCGCCCGCGGCGGGCGGATTGCCCGCCCTGTGCAGCGCGGCGCAGACCGGATCCTTATGCAGCACGAAATCAAAAATGCGCCACTCCCGCGCCGCCACGGCCGCCACCGCGAAACCCTCGCAGGCGGCCTGGATGGCCGGCTGGAACAGCCGGCTCCAAGGCAGCCGGCCGTAGCGCTGGTGCACGTCCCACCAGCCGCGCACCAGGCCGGGCGTGGTGATGGACAGCACGTGCCGCTCCGGGATGCGCTCCCCCGGCAGGCCGCGCACGGCGTCGGCCGTCAGCAGCTGCGGCGCCGCGCCGCTGCCGTTGTAGGCCACGGGCTCGGCGCCCGGCGCCGCGATCATGGCCAGCAGATCGCCGCCTATGCCGGTGGCCATGGGTTCGACCACTCCCATCACGGCGTCGGCCGCAATCGCCGCATCGACCGCCCCGCCGCCTTGTTCCAATACCTCGCGCGCGGCCCGGGCGGCCAGCGGATGCCCGGTCGCCACGGCCCAGGTCGCGCCGCAATCCAGTTTTCCAGTCGCATCGCCCATGGCCTTCACCCGAACACCAGCACGGCGCAGATGGTGGAGATCGCCATGCCGGCCAGCACCGGCAAGGTCAGGGCCCGCACCAGGTCTAGGATGTGCACCCGCGCAAAACCGGCCACGGCGATCAGCGAGGACCAGGCGATCAGCGTGCCGCCGCCCGTCCAGATGGCGCCAATCTGGCCCACGGCCGCCAGGGTCTCCACGTCCAGGCCGGACACGGGGCTGAGCGCCGAGGCCAGCGTGCCGGTCAGCGGCAGGCCCGAGAAGCCCGATCCGTCGATGCCGGAGATCACGCCCACCAGCAGCACGCCGAAAGCCACCAGGAAATGATTGTCGGGAATGAGATGCTGGCCGGCCGAGATCAGCTCGAACAGCAGGCTGGGAGTCTGGTCCAGCGGCGTGCCCAGGATGGCGGACGTGGCTTCACTGGCGCCCAGGAAGAAGAAGCCGGCGATGGGCAGCACCGAGCCCATGGCGCGGAAGGCGAACACGAAACCGTCGGTCATGTGGTCCGGACAGGTGTCCAGCATGCGGCGCGGGCCTTCGGCCATGCAGGTGGCGATCATCATCAGGATGAAGGCCACCCCGCCCACCAGCCCCGCCGCATCGCCGCCGCGCAGTACGGGCAGGGAGGGGATGAAGCGCGGCAGCAGCATGATGCCGATCACGGCCAGGAAGGCCAGCGGGGTGATCACCGCCAGGATGCGCGAGCAGCGCTCTTCCCGCGGCGTCAGTCCTGTGTGCGCGGTATGCTCGTTGCCCGAGGTGCCGCGTGCGATTTCCGCCTTGTCGTACGTGCCCTGGGACTCGACTTCGTCCAGCGTGCTGTCCGGCGCGCGGCGCATCCATTCATCCAGCAAGCGGCTGCTGGCCGGCTTGAAATGGCGGCGCATGGTCACGAAGGCCAGCACCAGCGCCACGCCCCCGGTGATCCAGGACAGCACCAGGGCGCGATCCGCCAGGACGGCCACGTCCGCGCCCACCCCGGCGGCCTTGGCGCTGATGCCCGGCGCCACGCCGATGATGTAGTCCGAGGACAGCGCCATGCCCTGGCCGCAGATGGCGATCACCATGGCGCCGGCCAGGGGCGGCAGCCCGGCCGCGATGGCGGCCGGCAGCAGGATGGCCGACACCAGCGGCACGGCCGGCGTGGGCCAGAAGAACAGGGAAATGAAATAGGTCGCCGCCGCGATCATCAGAAAGGACGAGGCGCTGTTGACCATGACCTTGCGGAACGGCGCCACCATCTTCACGTCCGCCTCCAGCCGCTTCAGGGAGTTGAGCAGCGCGGTCATGAAGGTGATCACCAGGAAGATATTGAACAGCTCCTTGGCGGCCACGAAGCTGGCCGAAAAAATGCTGATCAAGCCCTGGATGGGACTGCCCGTCATGGCCGTCACCACCGCCAGCGTGCCGATCACGGACGGCACCACCACATTGGCCCGGAACATCATCGTGATGATGATGACCAGGACACTGATCAGATACGCCCAGTGCGCCGCACTGAGCACCACGTCGCTTTGCATGCATCCCCCTTCCTTGTCATTTTTCTGGACATCGTCCGAAACGATAAACGGTATACTATCTTCAATTTCGTTTTCGAATCAGAAAAAAATGCCTCGAACTGGGGAAAACTCTAAGAGATTCAAGCCTGAATTATCAGCTTGGAATACCTTATACATGGAAGAGGATAAAAACGCCCATGATGACCTTGCTTGAACTGGTGGATCCGCTTTCCTGGCTGCTCATGGCCGGCCTGGTGGTGCTGGCGGCCTTTCTGCAGGGGGTGGGCGGCATCGGCTTTGCGATGCTGGTGGCGCCCATCGCCGCGCTGACCTTTCCGCAACTGGTGCCCGGCCCGCTGCTGGCCCTGGGCGGCAGCGTCTCCCTGCTGGCCGCCCTGCGCGAACGCCAGCATATTGCGCCGCGCGTGGTCGCCTGCGCGCTGGCGGGCCGCGCCGCCGGCTCCGTGGTGGCCGTGACGGCCATGACGCAACTGCCGCTGCAGGCCGTCAACCTGGGCTTTGCCGTCGCCATCCTGGCCGCCGTCGCCTTGTCCGCCCGGGGCCTGCGCATCCTGCCCAGCACCCGCAACATGAGCCTGGCCGGCGTGGCCTCGGGCATCATGGGCACGCTGACCTCCGTGGGCGCCCCCGCGCTGGCGATCGCCATGCAGAACCTGGCGCCCGCGCAATTGCGGGCCTCGCTGGGACTGATCCTGTTCCTGGGCGCCAGCCTGTCCGTGCTGCTGCTGATCCTGGCCGGCCTGTTCACCCTGCAGCAGGCCATGCTCAGCATCGTGCTGTACCCCTTCATGCTCCTGGGCTTCGCCCTGTCCGGGCAATTGAGGCACAAGGTCAGCCTGCCGCTGATGCGCCGCCTCCTGCTGACGATCTGCACCTTCAGCGCCCTCGCCCTGATCGCCCGCACGCTCTGGGTCTGATTCGTTTAGGCTCCAAACTGTATACCATATTCAGGAAAACGCCCGCAGCCCGTATAATCAAGGTTGGCCCCCTTGCCGGATTGCACAGGTCATACGATGAACATCCCCAGCTTCAGCCTTCCCAACCCCAGCGCCGGCGGCGACAGCCCGCGCCTGGGGGATCAGCACGCCTCCCTGTTCGCCGTCATCCGCGACCAGTTGCGCGAACGCATCCTCAGCGGCGAATTCCACCCCGGCGACAGGCTGGTGGAAGGCAAGCTGGCCACGGAACTGGGCGTCTCGCGCATCCCCGTGCGCGAAGCCCTGCGCGAGCTGGCTTCCGAAGGCCTGGTCACCATCGAACCGCGCCGCGGCGCCTCGGTAGCCGTGCTGTCCTCGGACATCGCCTACAACATGGCCGAGGTGCGCGCCACCCTGGAAGGGCTGAACGCCAAGCTGGCCGCACAACGCCGCGATCCGGCCAGCATCGAGAAACTGCAGGCCATCCTGGCGCAGGGCCGGCAGGCCGTGGACGAGGGCAACCTGGACCTGCTCAAGTCCCTGAACCGCCAGTTTCATGAAACCCTGGCCACCATGTCGGGCAATGTCGTACTGACCGAACTCATGCGCTCGCTGCGCGATCGCACCGCCCTCTTGTTCGCGCCCAGCAATCTGCAGCGCATTCGCCAGAACTGGGAGGACCACGCCCAGATCCTGAACGCCGTCATCGCCGGCAACGGCGAACTGGCCAATCTGCTGGCCACCCAGCACGTGCACAACGCCGCCCAGGCCTATCAGGACGCACAGTCGGGCAACAATACGGTCTGATAAGCCCCGCGTCGCGCGCGGCCAAGGGGGCTAGCGGTCCGGCGCCCCCGCGGCAAAAAATGGTTCTTCGAAGAACTCCGGGGACTGAATTGCCAAGCCGATGCCGAACTGGTGTTTTTGAAGACGCCGTTCAAGGCGCAGAATGCCAATGGCATCGACCCGGCCCTAAGCATCCATACTAAGCAGAAAATTCAGCGGATGGCTGATACGTTGTACGGCTTTTGCGCGAACGCTCCGCCGTTTGGGCCAAAACAACGGCGCCGTTCTCGCGAGGCAGGCCGTGGCGGGCCGGCGGGCGAGTCAGGGCCTTCGCCGCAGGCGGGATGCGGGGGCGGGAGGCAAGGGGCGTGCTGTTCGAGGAGCACGCTTGCGGTTCGTCCAATGGGATGGACGCCCCTACCCGTAACGGCATCGACTGTGCCAAAGTGGGCGTATCACCAACCACTTGAACCGAGCGAGGCGTCCATCATGAAGATTACAATCGTTGGCATCGATCTGGCA